>CAZTXP010000038.1:0-13787 GCA_964617355.1 uncultured Enterobacteriaceae bacterium | reverse complement strand
GCCGGCCCGGGCGCCGGATCGCCGCCGGCTAGCCGCCGCAACTCCTCCTCGGCCTCGCGGCGCAGCGCGGATTCGTCGACGGGGCGATAGGCCAGCAGCAGCGGGCGGTCGTGCAGCGCGGTCGCCACGGCGCGCGCGGTCGCGGCGAGCGCCTCCTCCTGCGCGGCGAGCAGGAAGCGCTCCATCTCGCGCACGTAGAGGTAGCCCACGGCCGGCAGCACGAGCAGCACGAGCGCGACGAGGACGAGCTTCGCGCGCAGCGTCAGGCGGGGCGCTGGCATGGCGCCTGTGGGAGCTACGCCTTCCAGCGGTAGCCGAGGCCGTAGGCCGTCTCGATCGCGGCGAACGCCGGATCGCTGGCAACGAACTTGGCGCGCAGGCGCTTCACGTGCGAGGTGATGGTGGCGTCGTCGACGACGAGTTCGGCGTCGCGCATGAGCTGCTCGCGGTTCTTCACGTGGCCGGGGTGACGAGCAAGCGTGTGCACGATCCAGAACTCGGTCAGCGTGAGGTCGATCGGTTGCCCGTTCCACCGCACCTCGAAGCGCTTGAGGTCGAGTTCGAGCGGTCCGCGGACGACGCGCTCCTCCACCGGCTGGTCTTCCGAGAGCGCCTCCACCCGCCGGAACAGCGCCGCGATGCGCGCCATCAGGTGCGGCAGGCTCACGCCCTTGGTCAGGTAGTCGTCGGCGCCGAGACGCAGGCCGGAGACGACGTCGAAGTCGGAGTCGCGCGCGGTGAGGAACACGATCGGCAGGCGTGCCGACATCGCGCGAAGGTCGCGGCACAGCGCGAAGCCGCCCTCGGCCTCGTCGCCGAGCCCGATGTCGATGATCGCGAGGTCGGGCAGGCGCGCCTTGAAGGCATCGGTGGCGTCCTTGCGGTTGGCGAAGGCCGCGACCTCGTAGCCGTGGCGCTTCAGCGCCTCGGCGTAGTTGGCGCGAATGGCGGGGTCGTCTTCGACGATGGCAACGCGGCGGGGCATGCGGCGGACTATACCGGCTCGCGCCACGGCCGGAGGCACGTGCCATCGGTTCGCCAGAATTGATGGCCGGACTGCCACAAGCGCTGCCCGTCGCGTCCCGCCGCGCGGGCTGGAATGGCATCCATGAACGATCGATCCCTTTCCCGCCTCATCGCCGCGGATCTCGCGGCCCAGGTCTTCCTTGCCCTCTGCGTCGGGCTCGCGGCCAGCGTGGTGCTCGGTGCCACGGCGATGCTGCTCGCGGGGGTGGCATGACCGAGGATGAACTGGACCTGCTTGGCGTGGAGTGCGCGCTCCCCGCCGGGTATCCCTACGCGGCCCCCGGCCGACCCGACCACGGCAGCAGGCGCGCCGGCGACAGAAAGGAGGATGGACCGATCCCCGGCGTCGCCCTGCTGCTTTGGCAATCCCTGCGTCAGCGCCGCGCGCCGACGATCCTGCCGTCCACCAGCTCGATCGCGTGATCGCACCGCGCCGCGAGGCGTGGATCGTGGGTCACCACGAGGAACGCCGTGCCGCTTGCGCGATTCACTTCGCGCAGCAGTTCGAAGATGCCATCGGCCGAGTGCGTATCGAGGTTGCCGGTGGGCTCGTCCGCGAGCACGAGCGGGGGTTGCATCGACAGCGCGCGCGCGATCGCGACGCGCTGCTGCTGGCCGCCCGAGAGTTGCGACGGGCGCTTGCCCTCGTGGCCGGACAGGCCGACGCGCGACAGCAGCATCGAGGCGCGCTCGCGCATCCCGGCATCCTCCCGGTTGCGCTCGACCATCATCGGCATCATCACGTTCTCGATCGCGGTGAACGCGGGCAGCAGGTGGTGGAACTGGAACACGAAGCCGATCGAGCGGCCGCGCAGCCGCGTCAGCCCCGTGTCGTCCAGCGACCCCGTGTCCTCGCCGCAGACGGCGAGCCGTCCCTCGCTCGGGCGCTCGAGCAGGCCGATGATGTTGAGCAGCGTGCTCTTGCCCGATCCGGAAGGACCGATCAGCGCGGCGAACTCGCCCGCCTGCAGCACGAGGTCGATGCCGTGCAGGACCTGCGTGCGCACGGCCTCGTCGTCGCCATAGTGCTTGCGGATGCCCGCGAGCTCGAGGATCGGCGCGCCGTCAGCCATAGCGGATGGCGGAAACCGGGTCCATGCGCGCAGCGCGGCGCGCCGGCAGCGCCGCGGCGAGCAGTCCGACCACGGCCGCCAGCACCACGGCGACGACATAGGTCAGCGGGTCATTGTCCGGCGTGAAGATGGCGTTGCCCTGGGCGTCGGTGACAAGGCGCGACAGCATCTGTATCAGCACCGCGCCCAGCCCGGCGCCGAGCAATGCGCCGAGGAATCCGACGAGCCCGCCCTGGATCAGGAAGATCAACAGGATCTTGCCCCGCGGCGTGCCCATCGCGCGCAGGATGCCGATCTCCTTCTGCTTCTGCACCACCGACACCACCAGCACGCTGGCGATGCCGAGCGCGACGATGAGCGTCACGAAGGTGCGGATCGCGCGCGTCGTCATGGTCTGGTTCTCGAACGCGGCAAGGAGCTGGGCATTGGTCTCCATCCAGCTCTCGGCCTTCAGCCCGGTGCGCGACGCGATCTCGCGCGCGATACGCTCGGCCTGGAAGATGTCGACGACGACGAGGTCGATGTTCGAGACGCCGCCGGGCAGGTCGAGCAGGTTGCGTGCCGCCGAGAGTGTCGTGAACACCCAGCGCCGGTTGAGGTCTCGGTTGCCCATGTCGAAGAGCCCCGCGACGGTCAGCGTGTCGTCGCGATTCACCGCAGTGGCGACGCGCAGCTTGTCGCCGATGGAGACACCGAGGTCGCTCGCGAGGTCGACGCCGATCAGCGCGTTTCCGGGCGTGATGCGGTACTCGCCCGCGACGATGTTCTCCGGCAACTTGACGATACGGGCGTAGCGCTCGGGGTCCACGCCGATCAGGGCCACCGCCCTCGAGGCAGTGCCGCGCGCGGCGAACGCGGCGCCGGTGACCATCAGCGAACTCGCCACGACGCCGGACATGGCGTCGACCTCGGCGTGGATGCGCTGCCACTGGTCGATCGAGCGCAGGCGCTGCGCGCGCTTCTCGACGCGCGCAGCGATGGCCGCTCCGTCGCGCGGCAGCACCGGCGTGGCAAGGTCGTCTGGCGGGCGCAGCACGATGTGCGCCTGCGTGCCGAGCGTCCGGCTGATGAGGCTGCCCTGCAGACCGGTGATCAGCGCGGTGATGGCGATGATTACGGCGACACCGATCATCACGCCGGCGAGGATCAGCACGGTCTGCATGCGCCCTTCGCGCAGGAAGCGGATGGCGACGACCCATTCGAAGGGCACGCCGGCCTCAGCGAACGATGTCGAGCGCGCCGGCCTTGGGGCGCTCTGGCGGCGGCGCCGGATCGGCGCGCAGGCGGTCGCCGGCCTGCACCGGGGCTCGCGGGGGTATGACCAGGTCACCTTCTGCAAGGCCGCTCGCGATCTCGACCACGCCCTCGCCGCGCAGGCCGAGCTTCACCGGCACGCGTGCCGCGCGGCCCTCCCGGACCACGAGCACCCAGGGCGCGGTACCCCCGGCGTCGCGCACCGACCCGGCCGGCAGGGCGAGCGCGCCCTTCTTCTGCCCGGCGAGGAGTTCGGCGGACACCGTCATGTCGGGCTTCAGGAACGGCTCGGGCTTCGCGATGCGCAACTTCACCTCCACGGTACCGCGGGCGGCGTCGATGCCGGCCGCGATATAGAACACCTCCCCGTCCACTGGGCGATCCGGATACGCGTCGGCAGCGACGCGCGCGCTGGCCTATCGACACCAGCCCGATGTTCTTCTCGTCGACCAGGAGCGTCACCTGCGTCTCGCCGGCCACGGTGAGCTCGAACAGCTTCTTGCCGGGCTGCACCGCGTCGCCAGGCTCGATGAACTTGCGCAGCAGCGTGCCGTCGGCGCTGGCGCGAATCTCGGCGTAGTCGAACCGTGCCTTGGCCAGGGCGGCGGCCGACTGCGCCTGCTCGCGGCGCGCCCGCGCGAGCGCGTATTCGCTGCCCTTGGGACGATTGGCCGAGGCCTGCGCGAGCGCGCTCGCGAGATCGGCCTCGGCGACCTTCAGGTTGCGGTTAGCCTCGTCTAGCTTAGAGGTACTGAAGAAGCCCTGCCGGTGCAGGCGCTCGATGCGTTCGTACTCCTCGCGCGCGAGGCGCAGGTTCTGCTCGGCGCGCGCAAGGGCGTTCTCGGCCACGGGCCCGGCGAGCGTGCCTATCTGGGCCAGCCTCGCGTCGGCTTCCCGCGCGCTCGCCCGTGCCTGCGCAAGCGCCGCACGCAGTTCCTCGTCCTCGAGCCGCGCTAGGGCTTGCCCGCGCTTCACCGCTTCGCCTTCGCGCACCAGCAGCTCCCGCACCGTGCCGGTAATCACGCTGCCAAGCTCGACGCGGGCGGGCGTGATCAGCCGGCCGGTGGAAACCACGGTCTGGGTCACATCGGCGCGCGTCACGGTGTCGACATGGACCTGTGGTCCGCGCGCGTTCCGCCAGGCGACGAGCGCGACAGCGCCCGCAAGCAGGAGGAAGATCCACGTTCGAGGGGACGAGATGAGGTGTTTCAGCATGTCGCTAGGGGCAAAGCCCGCAGCATACCTTGCGCCCTCCTAGAATCGGGGATGGTCGCGGAACGCCGCATCATCCACCTCGACATGGATGCCTTCTACGCATCGGTGGAACAGCGCGACGACCCCGCCTTGCGCGGCCTGCCGGTGGCCGTGGGCGGCTCGCCGCAATCGAGGGGCGTTGTCGCCGCGTCGAGCTACGAGGCGCGCCGCTTCGGCGTGCGCTCGGCGATGCCGATGGCGCGCGCCGTGCGCCTCTGCCCGGATCTGAGGATCGTTCGGCCCGACTTCCAGAAATACCGCGCCGTGTCGCAGCAGGTGATGGCCATCCTGAGGGACTGCACGCCGCTCGTCGAGCCGCTGTCGCTGGACGAAGCGTATCTCGACGTCACCGAGAACCGCTGGGGGGAGCCCTACGCCACGGTCGTGGCGAAGCGCCTGAAGCAGCGCATTCGCGAGGAAACGTCGCTCACGGCCTCTGCCGGCGTGGCGCCGAACAAGTTCCTCGCCAAGATCGCCTCCGGCTGGAAGAAACCGGACGGGCTGACCGTGGTTTCGCCCGAGCGGGTGGAGGCCTTCCTCGAGGAACTGCCCGTCGACGCACTGTGGGGCGTCGGGCCGGTCACGGCGCGAAAGTTGCGCGCGATCGGCATCGAGCGACTCGTGGACGTGCGCGCGGCGGATCCGCAGCGCCTGCATTCGGTCGTGGGAAGCCAGGCGGACTGGCTGCGCCGCCTTTCACGTGGCGACGACCCGCGACCCGTGCAGCCGAATCGCCCTTGGAAGTCCATCAGCACCGAAACGACGTACGAGATCGACCTGCGCGACGAGCGCGAGATGCGCGCGGAAGTGGATCGCCTCGCGCGCAAGGCCGCGCAATCGCTGGGGCGCAAGGGGCTGCGCGCGCGCTGCGTGACGATCAAGGTGCGCTACGACGACTTCACGACCGTGACGCGCAGCCACACGGCGGAGTTCTTTACCGACGACGCGGACTCGATCGCGTCGCGCGCGGTGGCGCTGCTCGCGCGCACCGCGGCCGGCCGGATTCCCGTGCGGCTGCTGGGCGCCGGCGTGCACGACCTGCAATCGGGGGACGGCGGCTCGCCCGTGGCCGCGGAACTGCCGCTCGGGCCGTAGTCAGCGAGCGATCGCGGCGCGGTCGCGCAGCAGGTCGACCCGGCGCTTCTCCGAGAGGCCGTCGCTGGCGAGCCGGCCCTCGACCAGCTCGTAGCCCATCAGCGCGAAGACACGGTTGCGCAGGAAGAGCGGCCGGGAGTTGCCGTACCAGTCCACGCACGAGGCACGGCAGGCGTCGTCCTGCGGCGCAGAAGCCCGCGATTCGAGAGCGCCGAGTTCGGACAGCCCGAGGGAACGATTGCGCAGGAACAGCACGGCCGCCGCCGGCTTCGCCAGCTGGCCGGCGGCCGATTGCCCGCCGGAGAGGATCGGCAGTCCGACGAGGCCGTCGAACGCGTCGTCGGGCTTGTAGAAGAAGCCGTGGCTGCGGGTCTCGCCCTGCGCCGCGTTGCGACGCAGGTAGCGTCCCGCGTCGACCGGGACGCCGGTGAGCCGGAGGCTGGTGAAGTACAGGTCGGGTCCACTGCCGCCGACGATTACGGCGTGGGCGCCCATGGCCTCGATGCGATCCACGCGGTGCGGCAGTTCGACCGTGTATGCCTTGCCCGCGTCGGTCACTCGGACAGCATGTACTGCGCCGTTCGAAGGCCCTCCCGCGCCGCGCCAGCCAGCGCCCGCGCCATACAACAGCACGTCGCCCACGTACCGGTTCTGCAGGGCGCCGGCACGCGCGGACGGCAACCCGCGGTAGGCATCTGGCGGAGCGCTTTCGCGGCCGTCGGAGAAGCGGTCGACCGGCACGCGCAGGAGCGCGAGGTCGCCGCCGCGGACCTCGCCGGCCCACATGCCGTCGCCCATGCCCTGCGCGCGCACCAGCACATTTAGCATGCCGTCGCTCCCTTCGAGGAAGGAGAGCTGGTCGACCGGACTGCCGCTGGCCTTCAGCGCGCTCGGCGCGCTGCCATCCAGCGGGATGCGGAACACCGCGGAAGCGGGGCCTTCGGCGGGCTGGTTGCGCCAGGCGGTCGTCCACACGTAGACCGCTGCGGGCGACACGTAGAACACCCGGCCCGGGCGGCCGAGCACGGCGGTGCTCTCGCAGTCGAGCTCGGGCTTGGCAAGGTCGCAGATCGAGACGGTGTGCAAGGCGATGCCGGCAAAGACATCCAGTTCCTCGTCCGTGCGATGGATGCGCGTGGCGGGCGCGATACGACGGAAATCGGCAGGTGTCGCGGTACCAGTCCAGCGTCGCATGCCCGGCAGCGTGGACTTCCAGTCGGGCGCGAGCGGATTGAGGCGCAGCGGCGTGTAGAAGACCAGCTTGCTGCCGATCAGCCGGCTCGCGTAGTTGCGCGACGAGTAGTAGTCGTTCGAGCGCAGGTGGTAAGTCGCGCGGTAGCTCAGCTTGCCGGCCGGCGAGATGTCGAAGAGTCCGACTTCGGTGCCGCCACGCGCATAGCTGTACCCGATCACGACCACCGTATCGCGCCATAGCAGCATCTCGTCGTACCAGGCACCTCGCGGATCGACCTCGGGCGCGTATGCATCGACCATGTCGACGGGGACGAGCGAGTTTCCGGCGAGGCTCGCGGTGAAGAGGCGTCCGCGGCGCAGCACCACGAGATGGTCGCCGTGGACCTTGACGATTCCGCCCTCGTCGACGCCAGCGTGCTGCACGTTGGTGACCGACTCGGTCGCGGCTGCAGCGGAGGCCGGTGCGGCCGCCATGGGACTGGGCACGGGTTGGGGCACGCCTTTGGCCGCCATGGCTTCGCGCTGGCGGCGCTGTTCGTCCAGCCGGCGTCGCATTGCTTCGCCCCACTTGCCGACCAGCGTCTCGAGTTCGCGGTCGTCCTGCAGGGCCGGGAGCGTGCGGGCACCGGACGCCGGTTGCACGCCGGCGAGGCTTGCGAGGAATGCCGTGGAAACGAGAAGGCGAGCAAGGACGGACATGGCGAGCTTTCGTGACGGTTAGTGCTGCTGAAACGCGCGAGCGCCCCCTTTCGGGTTGGATGTCCTCAGTTTCGCGGCGGCGGAGCGGCGCGCCGATAGGAGGCGACCAGTTCCGGCGGGTCGAGCGGTATGGTCGCGTCAAGCCCTGCCTTCGTGGAGAGGACGTCGCCGTTCTTGCGCAACGCAGGCGGCGTGCGCGCGAGCGCGGAAGGATCAAGAGCCATGGCCATGCGGGGGATCATGACCAGGTCGCGATCCCACTGCGTGCGTGTCGCGATGGCCCATTGAACCCGCATGGGGTCGAACGGGTCGACGTCCTCGTCGACCACGACTACCCACTTCACGTCGCGGGAAGCCTCGGTCGGGCCGAGCGTGCCGACGATGGCGTGCATGCCGTCGTACTCGTGTTCCTTGCGGATCTGCACCACCGCGTGGAAGCGGCAGCAGGCGCCCTCTGGCAGGCACACGGCCTTGACGTTGGGCATCGTCGCCTGCAGGTGTTGCAGCAAGTCGGCTTCCCGGCAGACGCCGCCCAGCAGCCAATTGTCGTACGACCCGGGAAGGCAGTCGAGGTAGATCGGGGACTCGCGGTGCGTGATTGCGCGCACCTGGATCACCGGATTCTGCCGCGGCGGACCATCGTAGACGCGCGAGTAGTCGCCATAGGGACCCTCCAGTTCGCGCAAGCCGGGGGGCATCACGCCTTCGATCACGATTTGCGCGCTGGCGGGGACTTCGAGGTCGACGGTCTCGCAGCGCACGACGGGAAGCGCTTCGCCCCGCAGCGCGCCGGCCACCTCGAGCTCGTCGACACTGAGGGGGACGAGGCGGTCCGGCATGGCGCCTTCGAGCCACGTGAGCGGGTCCACGCCGATCACGATCGCGACCTCGAGGCCCTCGCCTCGCCGCTCGGCGCGGCGATAGAGCTCGGCGAGGTGGCGGTAGAAATTGATCATGACGACGATCGTGCGCGAGTCCTTCACGAGCATGCGCGCGAACGAGAGATTGCGCTTCCCGGTCTCGCGATCGCGGGCCACGATGACGCCGCTGGAGATGTAGTGGCCGGCGTCGTCGGCGAAATGCATCGGGTTCGGGAGCTGGGTGCGCAGGTCGACCTGGGCGCCGATGAATTTCACGGCGCGCGAGGGCGCCTCGGACTGCAGCCGCGTCGGAATCGGGTTGCGCGCGGCGTCCATCAGGCGTCGATGCATCGCGACACCGGGTTCCACGCCCAGAGCGGTGGCGATATTGCGGCGACTGTTGAAGATGTTCGCGACCACGGGCATTTGGTGGCCGACGACGTTCTCGAACAGCACGGCGCGCTTGCCGTCGTGCAGTTCCTCGTGGCGAGCGATGCCGAACCGGGTTTCGACCGGCTCGCGCACCCGGTGCAGCTGGCCATCTGTTTCGAGCCAGCGGATGTAATCGTCGAGTTCCCTGAATACCATGGCGTCTCCCGGTGGGCCGGCCCCGGGGCGTCGGGGCGGCAGGTCTACGATATCGGATCGTGAGGAGGAGACGATGGCGAGATTCGCAGTGCTGCTGTTGCTCGCGCTGGTCGCGGGTGGTCCGGCCGCGCAGGGATTCCCGGTTCCTGGCAAGCCGCTGCGCATCGTGGTGCCCTTTCCACCGGGCGGCCAGACCGACATACAGGCGCGCGCGATGGCTCCAAGGCTATCGTCGTCGCTCGGCGTCCCGGTCGTGGTCGACAACAAGCCCGGTGGCGCGACGATCATCGGCGTACAGGACGTCATGCGTTCACCACCTGACGGCCACACGATCCTCTACACGATCACGGCGACGGTCGCTCTCAATCCGCATCTCTTCGCCAAGCTTCCCTACGATCCAGCGAAGCACCTCACCCCGGTGATGTTCGCGGGTCGTTCATCGACGGTTCTCGTGGCGCAGGCGAATGCGCCTTTCACCTCGGTCAGGGAACTGATCGCGTATGCGAAGGCGAATCCGGGAAAGCTGAACTTCGGGTCCTTCTCCCCGGGGTCCACCGGCCACCTGAATGGCGAGCTGCTGAAGCAGAACTCGGGGATCGACATCGTCCATGTGCCGTTCAAGGGGTCGGCGGAGGCCATGGCTGCGCTGCTGGGAGGGCACATCCACCTGATGTTTGACGGGCCGATTACCGCGATCGCGAACGCCAAGGCCGGCAAGGTGCGAATGCTGGCCTATGCGGATGCCACGCGACTTGCCGTGCTGCCCGACCTTCCGACCGTGACGGAGGCTGGCGTGCCCGGCGTCGACATCGGCGCGGGCATGGTGTTCTTCGGGCCCGCCGGAATGCCGCGCGAGGTGGTCGGGCGAGTCAATGCCGAACTGGCCGCCGTGCTGCGGCAACCGGAGGTTACGAAGCTCTACGTGGAAGGCGGAACGGAGGTCGCCGCGTCTTCGCCAGAGGAGCTGGCGCGCATCGTCGGCGACATGTCGGACCGATGGGGCGCCATCGTCCGCAAGCTGGGAATTCGGCTGGACTGAGCGGCTGGACTGAGCGGCTGGGCTGAGCGGCTGGGCTGAGCGGCTCGAAAGAGCCGCGCGCCGATCAGCGCTTGCGCAGCTTGCGGATTGCGGCGAGTTGCGCAGCGAGCATCGCGAGCTCACCCTCGACCACTGCGAGCTCTTCCTTGCCCTTCGCATTGCGGCGGGCGTCCTCGGCACGCTGGATCGCCTCATTCGCCTTGGCCTCGTCCAGGTCGTGGCCGCGAATGGCGGTGTCGGCGAGGACGGTAACGCCCTTGGGCTGCACCTCGAGAATGCCGCCCGCAACGAAGATCAACTGCTTGTCGCCGCCACCTGACGGCGTGATCTCGACCGTGCCGGGCTTGATGCGCGTGATGAGCGGCGTGTGGCGCGGGTAGATGCCGAGCTCGCCCGACTCGCCCGGCAGGACGACGAATTCCGCCTCGCCGGCGAAGATGGACTCCTCGGCGCTGACGACGTCGACGTGGATTGTGGCGGCGGACATGGCTGGGCTCCGGTGGAGTTACTGGAGTTTCTTCGCCTTCTCGAAGGCTTCCTCGATCGGGCCGACCATGTAGAAAGCCTGCTCGGGGAGCGCGTCGCACTCGCCGTTGACGATCATCTTGAAGCCCTTGATGGTGTCCTTCAGGGACACGTACTTGCCCGGCGTGCCGGTGAAGTTCTGCGCCACGGTGAAGGGCTGCGACAGGAAGCGCTGGATCTTGCGCGCGCGCGACACCGCGAGCTTGTCCTCGGGCGCGAGTTCGTCCATGCCCAGGATCGCGATGATGTCGCGCAGTTCCTTGTAGCGCTGCAGCGTGGCCTGCACGGCGCGCGTCGTGTTGTAGTGATCCTCGCCGATGGTGTTCGGGTCGACCTGGCGCGAGGTCGAGTCGAGCGGGTCCACCGCCGGGTAGATGCCCAGCGCGGCGATGTCTCGGGACAGCACGACCGTGGCGTCGAGGTGGCCGAACGTGGTGGCGGGCGACGGGTCGGTCAGGTCATCCGCGGGCACGTACACGGCCTGGATCGACGTGATCGAGCCGACCTTGGTGGAGGTGATGCGCTCCTGCAGGCGGCCCATCTCCTCGGCGAGGGTCGGCTGGTAGCCCACCGCGGAAGGCATGCGGCCGAGCAGCGCGGACACTTCCGTGCCGGCGAGCGTGAAGCGGTAGATGTTGTCGACGAAGAACAGGATGTCGCGGCCCTCGTCGCGGAAGCTCTCCGCCATCGTCAGGCCGGTGAGCGCCACGCGCAGGCGGTTGCCCGGCGGCTCGTTCATCTGGCCGAACACCATCGCCACCTTGGACTCGGGCAGGTTGTCGATCTTGACGACGCCCGCTTCCATCATCTCGTGGTAGAAGTCGTTGCCCTCGCGCGTGCGCTCACCGACGCCGGCGAACACCGACAGGCCGGAGTGCTGGGTGGCGATGTTGTTGATCAGCTCCAGCATGTTCACGGTCTTGCCCACGCCGGCGCCGCCGAAGAGGCCGACCTTGCCACCCTTGGCGAACGGGCAGATCAGGTCGATCACCTTGATGCCGGTCTCGAGCAGGTCGACCGAGGGGGACAGTTCGTCGAATTTCGGCGCCACCTGGTGGATCGAGCGCTTCTTGTCGGACTTGATCGGGCCGACCTCGTCGATCGGGCGGCCAAGGACGTCCATGATGCGGCCGAGCGTACCCTGGCCGACCGGCACCGAGATCGGCGCGCCAGTGTTGCTGACCTTCATGCCGCGACGAAGGCCGTCGGAGGAACCCAGCGCGATGCAACGCACGATGCCATCACCGAGCTGCTGCTCGACCTCGAAGGTGAGGCCCTTCTCGGCGAGGCCCGAGTCGCTGCTGTTGTCGAGGATCAGCGCGTCGTAGACCTTCGGCAGCGCATCGCGCGGGAACTCGATGTCGGTGACCGCGCCGATGACCTGAACGATGGTGCCTTGTGCTTGTGCCATGGTGAGATTCCTCAAACGGCGGCCGCGCCGCCCACGATTTCGGAGAGTTCCTTGGTGATGCCGGCCTGGCGGTTCTTGTTGTAGACCAGCGTCAATTCGTCGATCAGGTTGCGCGCGTTGTCGGAGGCGGCCTTCATGGCAACCATGCGCGCGGACTGCTCGGAGGCCACGTTCTCGGCGACCGCCTGGAAGATCAGCGCCTCGATGTAGCGCGTCATCACCTGGTCGAGCACCGACTTCGCCTCGGGCTCGTAGATGTAGTCCCACACCGATTCCGGCGAGCCCATGCGCTCGCCCGAGAGCGGCAGGAGCTGCTCGATCACCGGCTCCTGCTTCATCGTATTGATGAACCGGGTGGACGCCACCATCAGCCGGTCGAAGCGGTCGTTGGTGTAGCCGTCGAGCATCACCTTGATGGTGCCTATCAGCTTCTCCATCTGCGGGCGGTCGCCGATCTGCACGGCGTGCGACACGATGTTCGCGCCGAGGCGCTGCATGAACGTGAAGCCCTTGTTGCCGATGCAGCAGACGTCGATTTCCTCGCCGGCCGCCTGCCATTCCTTGTACTTGTTCAGCACCAGGCGCAGCAGGTTCGTGTTCAGCGCGCCGCAGAGTCCCTTGTCGGTGGTGATGACGATGATGCCGACGCGCTTCACCGTGTCGCGGGTGACGAGGAACGGGTGCCGATACTCCGGGTTGGCGTGGCTGATGTTGGCCGCGACATTGCGGATCTTCTCGGCGTACGGCCGCGCCATGCGCATGCGCTCCTGCGCCTTGCGCATCTTCGACGCGGCGACCATCTCCATCGCCTTGGTGATCTTCCGGGTGTTCTGCACACTCCGGATCTTCACCCGTATCTCTTTGGTGCCGGGCATCTCGGGGATCCGGTCCGGTTAGTACGAGCCGTTCTTCTTCCAGTCCTCGACCGCCGACTTGAGCGCCTTCTCGTCGTCCTCGGAGAGGTCGTTCTTGTCGGAAACGCGCTTGATCAGGTCGGCGAACTTGTCCTTGATGTACTCGCGCATCGAGCGCTCGGCCGCGAGCGCCTTCTTGACCTCGATGTCGTCGAAGTAGCCGTTGTTCACGGAGAAGAGCGTGAGCGCCATCTCCCAGACCTGCATCGGGTGGTACTGGGCCTGCTTCATCAGCTCGGTGACCAGGCGCCCTCGCTCGAGCTGCTTGCGGGTGGCTTCGTCGAGGTCGGAGGCGAACTGCGCGAAGGCGGCGAGCTCGCGGTACTGCGCGAGCGCCAGACGGACGCCGCCGCCGGTGTCCTTGCGCTTCATGATCTTCGTCTGCGCCGCGCCGCCGACGCGCGACACCGAGATGCCCGCGTTGATCGCGGGCCGGATGCCGGCGTTGAAGAGATCGGTCTCGAGGAAGATCTGGCCGTCGGTGATCGAGATCACGTTGGTCGGCACGAACGCGGTCACGTCGCCGGCCTGCGTCTCGATGACGGGCAGCGCGGTCAGCGAACCGGTCTTGCCCTTCACGGCGCCGTTGGTGAACTTCTCGACGTACTCCGGGTTCACGCGCGCGGCGCGCTCGAGCAGGCGCGAGTGCAGGTAGAAGACGTCGCCGCGATACGCTTCGCGGCCCGGCGGGCGGCGCAGCAGCAGCGAGATCTGGCGATACGCCCAGGCCTGCCTGGTGAGGTCGTCGTAGATGAGGAGCGCGTCCTGGCCGCGGTCGCGGAAGTACTCGCCCATCGTGCAGCCCGCGTAGGCCGCGAGGTACTGCATGGCCGCGGAATCGGAAGCGGCGGCGGC
>CAZTXP010000037.1:0-71054 GCA_964617355.1 uncultured Enterobacteriaceae bacterium | reverse complement strand
CTCGAGCGCCACCCGGAAGGCCTGCGCATGAACGCGCTGTCGCGCCGCATGATGGTGACCGGCGGCAACGTCACCGGCATCGTCGACCAGCTCGAGCGCGAGGGCCTCGTCGAGCGCCTCGCGGACGAGAAGGACCGCCGCGCCTACCGCGTGCGCCTGACGAAGGCCGGCGAGCGCGCCTTCGCCGACATGGCGCAGGAACACGAGGCGTGGATCGTCGAGCTGCTCTCGGGCCTCACCCGGCGCGAGCACGCCGACCTCTTCGCGCTGCTCGCCAAGGTGAAGATGCACGCCGTGGGCGTGGTGGACGCCGCCGGGGAGGACGCATGAACCGATTCGAAGCGCGCTTTGAATCCTTCGACTGGCCGTTCTACGAGCCCAGGCACGCCGCACTCGCGCGAGAGATCGACGCGTGGGCCGCGGCGAACACCGCGCACGCCCACGAGGGCGACGCCGATTCGGTGTGCCGCCGCTTCGTGCGCGAACTCGGCGCCGCGGGCATCTTGAAGCATTCCGTTCCGGGCAACGACCGGTTCGACGTGCGCTCGATCGCGCTGGTGCGCGAGATCCTCGCGTATCACGCAGGGCTCGCCGACTTCGCGTTCGTGATGCAGGGCCTGGGCAGCGGGCCGATCGCGCTCGCCGGCAGCGAGACGCTGCAGCGCCGCTGGCTGCCGCGCGTCGCCGCGGGCGAGGCGATCGCGGCGTTCGCGCTGTCCGAGCCGCAGGCCGGGTCCGACGTCGGCGCGATGAGCACCACCGCGCGCCGCGACGGCGATGACTGGGTGCTCGACGGCGCCAAGACCTGGATCTCCAACGGCGGTATCGCCGACCTCTACGTGGTGTTCGCGCGCGAGCCGGGTACGCAGGGATCGCGCGGCATCAGCGCGTTCGCCGTGCCGGCCGGCACGCACGGGCTCGACGCCTCCGAGCGCATCGACATCGTCGCGCCGCACCCGATGGCGACGCTGCGCTTCGCCGGCTGCCGCGTGCCGGGCTCCTGCCTGATCGGCGAGCCGGGCGAGGGCTTCAAGCTCGCGATGCGCAACCTCGACGTCTTCCGCACCACCGTGGCTGGCGCCGCGCTCGGCTTCGCGCGCCGCGCGCTCAACGAGGCGCTCGCGCACGCGAAGGAGCGCCGCATCTTCGGCGGCGCGCTCGCCGACCTGCAGCTCACGCAGGCGAAGCTCGCCGACATGGCCGCGGGCATCGAGGCGGCGGCGCTGCTCGTCGCGCGCGCCGGCTGGACGCGCGACACCAAGGGCGTGCGCATCACGCGCGAGGCGGCGATGGCCAAGATGCTGGCCACCGAGACGGCGCAATCGGTGGTGGACTCGGCGGTGCAGGTGCTCGGTGGCCTCGGCGTGAAGCGCGGCACGATGGTCGAGTCGCTCTACCGCGAAGTGCGCGCGCTGCGCATCTACGAGGGCGCGACCGAGGTGCAGAAGCTGATCATCGCACGGGAGTTGCTCAAATGACGGCGCGTTCGGCCCACGTGGACCGGTTCACCATCGACCGCCTGCCGCCGAAGGCACAGTGGCCGGAGCTGCGCTTCGACCTGCCCGAGCTGCAGTATCCGCAGCGGCTGAACTGCGCCGCCGAGTTGCTCGACCGCCACGTCGCGGAAGGGCGCGGCCACCGCGTCGCCATCCGCGCGCACGACGGCGAGTGCACCTACCTGCAGTTGCAGGCGCAGGCCAACCGCATCGCCAACCTGCTCGTGAAGGAGATGGGCCTCGTTCCCGGGAACCGCGTGCTGCTGCGCGGCCCGAACAACCCGATGATGGCCGCGGCTTGGCTGGCGGTGATGAAGGCGGGCGGGGTCTGCGTCGCGACCATGCCGCTCTTGCGCGCCAAGGAACTCACCGACATCGTGCAGAAGGCCGAGGTCACGCACGCGCTCTGCGACCGGCGCCTGAAGGACGACCTCGTCGCGGCGCTGCCCGCGTGCCCGACGCTGCGCGAGATCCGCTATTGGTACGACGACGCGCCCGATTCGGTGGATGCGCGCTGCCGCGCACTGCCCGAGACCTTCGACACGCTCGACACCGCGGCCGAGGACCCGGCGCTGATCGCGTTCACCTCCGGCACCACCGGCAAGCCCAAGGGCACGGTGCACTTCCATCGCGACATCCTCGCGATGTGCGACTGCTTCCCGCGCTCGTGCCTCAAGGTGACGCCGGACGACGTCTTCACCGGCACGCCGCCGCTCGCCTTCACCTTCGGGCTCGGCGGCCTGCTCGCGTTCCCGCTGCGCTTCGGCGCGTCCACCGCGCTGGTCGAGCGCTTCACCCCCGAGGGCATCTGGGAGGCGGTGCGAAAGTTCCGCGCCACCGTGCTCTTTACCGCGCCGACGATGTTCCGCGCGCTCGCCGGCATGGCGAAGGATCACGATATTTCGAGCCTCACGCGCTGCGTGTCCGCGGGCGAGGCGCTGCCTGACGCGACGCGGCAACTGTTCAAGCAGGCCACCGGCATCGAGCTGATCGACGGCATCGGCGCCACCGAGATGATCCATATCTTCATCTCGCATCGGGCAGACAACGCGCGCCGCGGCGCCACCGGATACGCGATCCCGGGCTACCAGGCCACGGTGCTCGACGACCAAGGCAAGCCCTGCCCGCCCGGCGTCGTCGGACGCCTCGCGGTGAAGGGGCCGACCGGCTGCCGCTACCTCGCGGACGAGCGCCAGAAGAACTACGTGTCGAACGGCTGGAACGTCACGGGAGACGCCTACAGCCGCGACGCCGACGGCTACTTCTTCTACCAGGCGCGCACCGACGACATGATCATCTCGGCCGGCTACAACATCGCCGGCCCCGAAGTGGAGGGTTGCCTGCTCTCGCACCCCGCGGTCGCCGAATGCGGCGTGGTCGGCGTGCCGGACGAGGAGCGCGGCATGATCGTCAAGGCCTTCGTGGTGCTGAAACCCGGCCACTCGAAGAACGCCGCGATGGTGGCCGAGTTGCAGGACTACGTGAAGCGCACCGTCGCCCCCTACAAGTACCCGCGCGCCGTCGAGTTCGTCGACGCGCTGCCCCGCACCGAAACCGGCAAATTGCAACGATTCAGGCTCAGGAGCCCGTCATGATGAAGGTATTGCAACCGCCCACGTGGGCGCGCCCGAAGGGCTTCTCGAACGGCATCGCGGTGAAGGGCGGCACCACCGTCTACATCGCCGGGCAGGTCGGCTGGACGGGCGACTGCCGCTGGGAGTCGAAGGACTTCGGCGGCCAGTTCCGGCAGGCCTTGAAGAACATCCTCGACGTGCTGGCCGAAGCCGGCGGCAAGCCCGAGCACCTAGTGCGCCTCACGTGGTACGTGGTCGACAAGCAGGAGTACCTCGGCGCGATCAAGGAAGTCGGCGCCGCCTACCGCGAGCTGATCGGCAAGCACTTCCCGACGATGGCCGTGGTGCAGGTCGGCGCGCTGGTCGAGGACGCGGCGCGCCTGGAGATCGAAGCCACTGCCGTGATCCCGGAGGCGTGACCATGAAGACCATCGTCATCGGCGGCGGCCCGGGAGGGTTGTATTTCGCGATCCTCGCCAAGAAGGCCTGGCCGGACTGGGACATCACGGTCTACGAGCGCAACCGCCCGGACGACACCTTCGGCTTCGGCGTGGTGTTCTCGGACGAGACGCTGGGGACGTTTCGCGACTACGACGCGCCTTCCTACGAGGCGATCCGGCGCGCGTTCGCGTACTGGGGCGACGTCGACGTGATCTACAAGGGCGAGACGCTGCGCTGCGGCGGCAACGGCTTTTGCGGCTGCTCGCGCGTCACGCTGTTGAAGCTCCTGCACGAGCGCTGCCGCGAACTCGGCGTGAAGCTCGAGTTCCAGCGCGAGGTGAAGGGCATCGAGTCCTTCCCGGACGCCGACCTGATCGTCGCCGCCGACGGCATCAACTCCGGCGTGCGCGAGGCGCACAAGGCGCACTTCCGCCCGAGCGTGGACCTGCGGCCGAACAAGTTCGTCTGGCTGGGCTCGAAGCGCCCGCTGGACGCCTTCAAGTACTTCTTCCGCGAGACGCCGCACGGCATCGTGCTGGCGCACGCCTACCAGTACGAGCAGGGCTCGTCGACGTGGATCTTCGAACTGAACGCCGACACCTGGGAGAAGTTCGGCTTCGGCGGCATGGACGAGGACAACATGTGCCGCACGCTGGAAGGTGTCTACGCCGAGGAGCTCGCGGGCTTCCCGCTGATCAAGAACCGCTCCCTGTGGCGCAACTTCCCGACCATCCGCAACGAGACCTGGGTGATGGGCAACGTGGTGCTGGTGGGCGACGCGAAGGCGACGGCCCACTACTCGATCGGCTCGGGCACCAAGCTGGCGATGGAAGACGCGATTGCGTTGTTCGAGGGCTTCCGCGCGACAGGGACAGTGAAGGGCGCGTTGGCGCACTACGACTCCCGCCGTCGCGAGGATGTCGAGAAGACGCAGCACGCCGCCGAAGTGTCGCTGTCCTGGTTCGAGAACATGAAGCGCTACTGGGGCATGGACCCGAAGCAGTTCGCCTTCGGCGTCATGTCGCGCTCCAAGCAGATCACCTACGACAACGTCGGCCTGCGCGATCCCGCGTTCCTCGAGGGCGTCACGAAGTGGTTCGCGCAGAAGCAGCGCGCGCTCGGCTACGACGTCGACGTCGACAACCCGCCGCCGCCGATGTTCACGCCCTTCAAGTTGCGCGGCATGACGCTCGAGAACCGCGTCGTGGTGTCGCCGATGGACCAGTACATGGCCACGGACGGCCTGCCGGGCGACTGGCACCTCGTGCACTACGGCAGCCGTGCGGTCGGCGGCGCCGGGCTCGTCTACACCGAGATGACCTGCACCTCGCCCGAGGCGCGCATCACGCCGGGCTGCACCGGGATCTGGAACGAGGCGCAGATGCAGGCGTGGAAGCGCATCGTCGACTTCTGCCATGCGCAGTCGAAGGCCAGGCTCTGCCTGCAGATCGGGCACGGCGGGCGCAAGGGCTCGACGCAGCTCGGCTGGGAGCAGATGGACCACCCGCTGCCCGCCGGCAACTGGGAGGTGATCGCGCCCTCGGCGCTGCCCTACGCCGACTACTCGCCGATGCCGCGCGAGATGACGCGCGACGACATGGATCGCGTGCGCGACGAATTCGTGAACGCGACGAAGCTTGCGCACCAGGCGGGCTTCGACATGCTCGAGATCCACTGCGCGCATGGGTATCTCTTGTCGAGCTTCCTGTCGCCGCTCACCAATCGTCGCAGCGACGAGTACGGCGGCTCGGTCGACAAGCGCCTGCGCTTTCCGCTCGAGGTTTTCAAGGCCTGCCGCGACGCGTGGCCGCAGGAGAAGCCCATGTCGGTGCGCATCTCGGCCACCGACTGGGCGCCGGGCGGGCTGTCGGAGGCGGACCTCCTCGCCATCGCGCGCGCCTTCAAGGCCGCGGGCGCCGACCTGGTCGACGTCTCCACCGGGCAGGTGGTGCCGGAGCAGAAGCCGGTGTACGGCCGCATGTACCAGGTGCCGTTTGCCGACAAGGTGAGGAACGAGGTGGGTATCGCCACCATGGCTGTCGGGAACATCACGACAGCCGACCAGGTGAACACCATCGTCGTGTCGGGTCGCGCCGACCTCGTCGCGCTCGCGCGGCCACATCTCTCGAATCCCTACTTCACGCTGCAGGCCTCCGCGTGGTATCAACACGCAGGCCAGCACTGGCACCCGGCCTACCTCTCGGGGCGCGACCAGGCGTATCGCCTGGCGCAGCGCGACCGCGAGGAATGGAAGGCCGCGCGCGAGGCGCTGAAGCCGCCGACGCACGAAGCCAAGGACGCGCCGGCCAAGCGCGCCGCCTGAACCGGAAACGAGGGATCGATGATCACGCTGTTCGAACTGCGCGGCCGCGACGACCGCCGCTACAGCCTCTTCTCGTGGCGCACGCGCATGGCGCTCAAGCACAAGGGCCTGCCCTTCGACACGCAGACCGTGCTGATGAGCGACAAGAAGGCGATCGAGTTCTCCGGCGGCAAGACCGTGCCGGTGATCCGCGACGGCGCGGCCATCGTGCGCGACTCGTGGGCCATCGCGCAGCACCTCGAGGCGCAATACCCGGGCGGCTTCCCGCTGTTCGGCGGCGCGATCGGGCAGGGCCTCGCGTTCACCTTCAACACCTGGGTCGACCGCGTCGTCGTGCCAGCGATGCTGCCGGCGATCGTCGCCGACATCTTCGAGCGCATCGACCCCGCGGACCGCGAGCACTTCCGCGGCAACATGGAGAAGTACCTCGGCAAGACGATCGAGGAGGCCGGCACCGCGGCGCCGCAGGCGCGGGAGCGCTTCTCGAAGGCGGTCGATTCGATGCGCTCCACGCTGAAGCGCCAGCCGTGGATCTGCGGCCCGGCGCCGGCCTACGCGGACTACGTGCTGTTCTCGGTGTTGCAGTGGGCGCGCGTCATGAGCCCGACCGAAGTGCTCCCATCGTCCGACGATCCGCTGCGCCAGTGGCGCGAGCGCGTGCTCGACCTGCACGGCGGCTTCGCGCGCGACGTGAAAATCGCCTAGCAGGGTAAAGGTTTGTTTCCGCGGTCCCCCGGCCGCGGGGCGCCGCGGTAGCATGGCGGCCCCATGCTGGATCGCATCGGCAAGTACCAGGTCAGGAAGCTGCTCGGCCGCGGCGCCACCGGCTCGGTGTACCTCGCCACCGACCCGTTCTCGATGACCGACGTGGCGGTCAAGGTGCTCGATTCGCCGGCGGCCGACCCCGAGGAGGCGCGCCGCCAGACGCGCTTCTTCCAGAACGAATCCTCGCTCGCGGGGAAGCTGCGCCACCCGCACATCGTCAGCATCCTCGACGCCGGCGTCGACGTGGTCGACGGGCAGGAACTGCGCTACCTCGTGATGGAAGTGCTCAAGGGCACGTCGCTCGCGCCGCTGTGCGAGCCGAGCGAGCTGCTGCCGCCGGCGCGCGTCGCGCAGATCGCCTACAAGTGCTGCCGCGCGCTCGAGTACGCCAACTCGGTGGGCGTCGTGCATCGCGACATCAAGCCGGCGAACATCATGATCACCGACGACTACGACATCAAGGTGGCCGACTTCGGCGCGGCGCAGGTGTCGAAGGCCGAGGTGACGCAGGTGTCGGGCGTGGGATCGCCGGCGTACATGTCGCCCGAGCAGATCCGCGGCGAGGAGATCGACTTCCGCTCCGACATGTTCTCGCTCGGCGCGGTGATCTACCACATGCTCACCGGCTACAAGCCGTTCAGCGGCGGCACCGCGTTCGAGCTGATGGAGGCGATCCTGCAGGCCGAGCCGCCGCCGCCCTCCGAGCTGCGACAGGGCCTGCCGCCCGAGTTCGACGCCATCGTGCGCCGCGCGCTGGGCAAGACGCGCGACAGCCGCTACGCCAGCTGGGAGGAGTTCGCGCAGGCGCTCGAGCCGCACGTCGCCCATGACCGCGAGGACGAGGCCGACCGGCTCTCGGACGTCGAGGAATACAACGCCATGCGGCGCCTGGGCTTCTTCCGCCGCTTCGACGACAGCGAGTTGTGGGAGGTGGTGCGCATCGGTCGCTGCACCAAGTACGCGCCCGGCACCACGCTGATCGAGGAGGGCACCGAGGACGACCACGTGTTCGTCGTCGCCACGGGCCTCCTGAAGGTCACGCAGCGCGGCAAGCTGCTCAACGCGGTGAGCCCGGGCGAATGCGTCGGCGAGATGGCCTACGCGCGCCGCGGCTACAGCCGGCGCAGCGCCACGGTGACCGCGGTCGAGCCGAGCTGGACGCTGTCCTTGCGCGTCGCGGACATCGACGCGTTGTCGGAACCCTGCCGGGCGCGCTTCACCGAGGCTTTCCTGTCGATCATGGCCGACCGCATCTCGATGCTCGGCGGGCGCCTGCTGTCGGTGCTGCAGGAACAGAAGATCGGGCTGGTCTGATGGCCAAGGAGAAATCGCGCTGCGGCTGGGCGCGCAATCCGCTCGCGATCGAGTACCACGACAAGGAGTGGGGCCGTCCGGTGAAGGACGACCGCGTGCTGTTCGAGTTCCTGCTGCTGGAAGGCGCGCAGGCGGGCCTGTCCTGGGACACCATCCTCGCCAAGCGCGAGAACTACCGCCGCGCCTACGACGGCTTCGATCCCGCGAAAGTGGCGCGCTACGGCGCGGCGAAGAAGCGCGCGCTCATGAACGACGCCGGCATCGTCCGGAACCGCCTGAAGATCGAGTCCTCGGTGACCAACGCGCAGGCCTTCCTCGAGGTGCAGCGCGAGTTCGGGAGTTTCTCGACCTACGTGTGGGGTTTCGTCGGCGGAAAGCCGGTTCGCGCGTTGAGGAAGACCATGGCCGACATCCCCGCGCGAACCGAAGTGTCGGATGCGTTGTCCAAGGACCTGAAGAAGCGGGGGTTCCGCTTCGTCGGGACGACCATCATGTATGCTTTCATGCAGGCTGTCGGCATGGCCGACGACCACGTCAGCACCTGCTTCCGGCACCGTCGATGAAACTCCTCGCCTGGATCGTCCTTGCCGCCGCGTTCGCGCTGCCCGCGCACGCGCAGATGGCCTACCCCGTGAACGGCGTCGGCCTCGGCGGCGCGGAGTCCGACGTCAAGAAGCGCTACCCGGCTGCGCACTGCAAGCCGCTCGAGTGGAAGACCGACGCCGCCGACCGCCGCTGCGACGATTCCAAGGTCGTGGTGCAGGGCATCGAGTCGCGCATCACCTACTACCTGAAGGCCGGCAGCATCGTCGCCTTCGACGTGCGCTTCGACAGCAAGGACACGCCCAAGATGGTTGGCGGCCTGCGCGGCGACTGGGGCGCACCCAGGTCCGAGACCAAGGACATCATCTCCAAGAAGGGCAAGGAGGACCGCGAGATCACCAAGGTCCTCTGGGAGAACGGCCGCGACCGCGCCCTGCTGACCTCGATGCTCGACAAGAAGCGCGCGCAGCTGGAAGTTTCGCGCGGCAGTTTCGCCGACGAGGTTTATCGCGTCCGCTGAAGGACGAGGGCGGGTTCTGCTCCTGGGCGCCAACGGGTTCATTGGCGCCGGGATTGCCGCAGCACTTGTTCAAGCCGGTTGGCAGGTCGTGAAGGGCGTGCGCCATCCACGCGAAGGTGATTCGCAGGCCATTGCTTGCGACCTCTCCCGCGACGTCGACCCCGCTGACTGGGCCCCGCGCCTGCAAGGCATCGACGCCGTGGTCAACTGCGCCGGCATCCTGCGCGAGGCCGGCGGCGCCACCTTCGAAGCCGTGCATCACCATGCGCCGCGCGCGCTCTTCGAGGCCTGCCGCGCGGCGGGCGTGCGCCGCGTGGTGCAGGTGTCCGCGATCGGCGACGCGCGCGACGGCGAGTTCATCGCCTCCAAGCATCGCGGCGACGAGGCCCTGCTCGCCGCCGGCCTCGACGCGGTCGTGCTGCGGCCCTCGGTGGTCTACAGCGCCGCCGGCAGCTACGGCGGAACGTCGCTCTTGCGCGCGATGGCCTGCGTGCCTTGGGTGCTCGCGGTGCCGGGCGAGGGCACGCAGAGGCTGCAGCCGGTGGACCGCGACGACCTCGCCGCCTGCGTCGTCGGCGCGCTCGAGCGCCCCGAGGCGCGCGGGCAGGTGATCGAAATCGTCGGCCCAGCAGAACTCACGCTCCTCGAATACCTGCTCGCGTGGCGCCGCTGGCTAGGCGCCGGCCCGGCGCGCGTGCTGCGCGTGCCGCAGGCGCTGGTCGGCATCGCCTGCGGCGTCGGCGAGGCGCTCGGCCGCGGGCCGCTCGGGCGCACCATGCAGCGCATGCTCGCGCGCGGCAACGTCGGCGCACCCGGTGCGGCCGAGCGCATGCACGCGCTTCTCGGCGTCGCGCCGCGCTCGCTCGAGGCCGCGCTCGCGGCGCGCCCCGCCGAGGCGCAGGACCGCGCGCACGCCAGCCTGTATCTCCTCTATCCGGTCGCGATCCTCGCGCTCGCCTTCGTCTGGCTCGGCTCGGCGATTGCCGGCTTTGCAGCGCCGGTGGCGGACCTGCGCGCGCTCGCGGTGCAGGGCGGATTGCCGGCCGAGGCCGGGCCGCCGCTGGTGCGCGCCTTGTCGGCGCTCGACCTCGCGCTCGGGCTCGCGGTGCTGCATCCGCGCAGCGCGACGCTTGCCGCTTGGCTGATGCTCGGCAGCGTCGCCGGCTACACCGTGGTCACCGGCCTCTTGTGGCCGGCGTTCTGGCTGGAGCCGCTGGGGGGTCTCGTGAAGAACGCGGCGATCCTGCCGCTGCTTCTCTTCGTGCTCGCCTGGCAGCGGCCGCGCGGGGCCTCGTGAATACCTACCTGCTGCTCAAGTCACTGCACGTGGTCTCCGCCTGCGTGCTGCTCGGCACCGGCGCCGGCATCGCGTTCTTCATGTGGCGCGCGCACGCGACGCGCGACGCGGCGACGGTGGCCGCCGTGGCGCGCATCGTGGTGCTCGCCGATTTCTGCTTTACGGCGCCGGCGGTGCTGGTGCAGTTCGCCAGCGGCGTGGCGCTCGCGCTTGTCGCGGGTTTCCCGCTGTCGACGCCCTGGCTCGCGTGGGCGATCGGGCTCTTCGTCTTCACCGGCGCCTGCTGGCTGCCGGTGGTGTGGCTGCAGCTGCGCGCGCGCGATCTCGCCGCGCAGGCCGCCCGCGAGCGCGCGCCGCTGCCGGCCGCCTACCACCGCGTGATGCGCTGGTGGTTCGGCCTCGGCTGGCCCGCGTTCGCCGCGGTGCTCGCCATCGTCTGGCTGATGGTGGCCAAGCCAGCGCTGTAGCGCCGGCGATCTGATCTGGGTCAATCCCGCGCGGGGCGGGTCGGTCCACCCTTCGTTTATCCTAGGTCATCGTTCCGTCGGGAGATCCGCCATGTTCGAAGCTGCAGAGATCGGCCACAAGCTCTCCAAGGGCGAATACAAGCGCATCGAGCCGAAGCTGCGCGCCGACCTGCTGGACGCGCAGTTCGCGCTGTCCAAGGACGGCTCGTTCCCGGTGATCATCCTGATCTCGGGCGTGCGCGGCGCCGGCAAGGGCGAGACGGTCAACCTGCTGAACGAGTGGATGGACCCTCGCCACATCCACACGCATGCGTTCGACAACCCCACCGACGAGGAGCGCGAGCGCCCGCCGATGTGGCGCTACTGGCGCGCGCTGCCCCCGAAGGGCAAGATCGGCATGCTGTTCGGCTCGTGGTACACCGCGCCGATCATCGACCGCGTGTTCCACCGCACCGGCAAGGCCGAGCAGGTGCAGGCGATCGAGGAGATCAACCACTTCGAGCGCATGCTCGCCGACGGCGGCGCGCTGATCCTGAAATTCTGGTTCCACCTGTCGAAGAAGGCGCAGCGAAAGCGCCTGAAGAAGCTCGAGAGCGACCCGGACACGAGCTGGAAGATCAGCGAGCGCGACTGGGACTTCTTCAAGATGTACGACCGCTTCTACCGCGTGAGCGAAGACACCCTGCGCGAGACCAGCACCGCCGCCGCGCCGTGGATCGTGGTCGAGGGCTCGGACCCCGAGTACCGCGCCGTCACCGTGGGCAAGACCATCCTGCAGGCGCTGCAGAAGCGCATCGCGCAGAAGGCCGCGGGGCAGAAACCCATGGCCGCGTCGCTCGCCGCGCCGCTCACCGAACCGGCCGACCGCGTGCGCATCCTCGATCGCATGGATCTTTCGGCCGCGATGCCGAAGCCGAAGTACGCCAAGCAACTCGAGAAGCAACAGGCGAAGCTCGCGCGCCTGACGCGCGACCCGGCGTTCAAGGACCGCACCGTGGTCTGCGTGTTCGAGGGCATGGATGCCGCCGGCAAGGGCGGGGCGATCCGGCGCATCACCGCGGCGCTGGACGCGCGGCTCTACAACGTGATCCCGATCGCCGCGCCCACCGACGAGGAGCGCGCGCAGCCCTACCTGTGGCGCTTCTGGCGGCACGTGCCGCGCAAGGGGCGCTACACGATCTACGACCGCTCGTGGTACGGGCGCGTGCTGGTCGAGCGCATCGAGGGCTTCTGCTCCGAGGCCGACTGGATGCGCGCCTACGCCGAGATCAACGACTTCGAGGAGCAGCTCGCCAAGAACGGCGCCATCGTGCTGAAGTTCTGGCTGCAGATCTCCAAGGCCGAGCAGCACCGGCGCTTCAAGATGCGCGAGCGCACGCGCTTCAAGCAGTTCAAGATCACCGCCGAGGACTGGCGCAACCGCGAGAAGTGGGACGGCTACCAGGTGGCCGCGTCCGACATGATCGAGCGCACCAGCACTTCGCACGCGCCGTGGGTGCTGATCGAGGCGAACGACAAGTACTGGGCGCGCGCCAAGATCGTGAAGACGGTCGTGGACGCGGTCGAGAACGCGATCGAGGGTGCGAAGAAGAAGGCGAAGAAGTCTTGATCGCTCGGTGGGTGGTCGCGGCCGCGGTCGCGCTCGGGCCGTCGCTCGCGCTCGCCGCGTGCGAGAAGGGCACGGAGACGGTCTTCTCGTGCCTCACCTCGCGCGGCAAGCAGATCGAGGTCTGCGACTCCGGCAAGACGATCGACTATTCGTTCGGCGTGCCGGGCAGGAAGCCGGAGATCGTGGTGCGCGCCTTGCGCAAGGATGCGTCCACGCGCCAGTGGAAGGGCATCGGGCGCAGCATCTCGTATTCCGTGCAGGTGCCCAACGGCAATACCGTCTACGACGTCTTCTGGGGCATGGACCGGCTGGACGACAAGCATCCGGATGGCGGCGGGGTGACGGTCGTCATCAACGGCCGCGAGGAGGCTTCGGTGCTCTGCGCCGGCGGGAAGCCGATCGTGCAGAACATGGAAGGCATCAAGCTGCGGGAACTGGAGTAGGCGCGCTCTCGCGCTGCGCGCTTCGCTACGCGGGGCTGCGCGCCCCGCACCTGCGGTCACCTCCTTTGCTCGTGCAAAGCAGGTGACGCCCGGAAAGCACGCCCCTGCGCCCCCGCCGCCGCGCCTGCCGGCGCGACGGGCACCACGCGCGCCGCGACGCGCCGGGCGGCTGCGGAACTCGCCCCTCGCAAGGGCCGCTCAGGGCTCGGACAATCCTCGCCTTCTTTCCCGGCGCGCCGCGTCGCGCGCGGCGGGGGCGAAGGGGGAAACCGGTGCGCTTTCGCACATTGCGCTGGCGCGAGACCACCCGCGCGGGTGTAGAAGGCTGATTCGGCGAATGAAATCCTGACGAACAGCGTTGGACAGGACCAGATGATTCCGGGAGATGTTCGTTTGCACTTGATTCCAATGCGGAATCGGACAGACTCGCTAGATCAGTCGGATTGCATCCCGACTGCTAGGCGATCTATACAACGTTGGGCGCGACGCTGAACCTCGGGCGATGGATGACGACAACTACATTGAGATACCGAGAGCCATGCGATCTCGGCATATCTATCGAATTGTTCCAGTGGAGCGACTCTTTGAACTGTTTGAGAACCGACAGAACGTTCTAGTCAAGCCTAGGAAGTGGGATGACCCTTTTGAAAACTTCATTCTGCGCGCTCGCATCAGACTGGAGACAGGACAGCTCGCGCAGTTCTCTTTTCACGATCAGTTCTACGGTCAATGCTGGACCCTGCAATCGTCCTCAGATGCAATTTGGCGCATCTACTCCCCCAATCGAAGCGCAATTCGCATACGTTCGACTATCCAAACGTTGGCAGAGAGTCTCAGCACAGTGCTTGGAGACTATGCGCAGATCCAGGCGTTTATCGGCAAGGTTCGATACCTCCCCAGCAGACGGCTTAGCGCATTCGCTAGCAGCTGGTTCCCAGGGGCGCACCGACTGCGGGCGCGAGTCTCAGCGGAAACCCTCTTAGTCAAGAGACCGGCATTCAAACACGAGCGCGAAGTAAGGCTTCTTTACTTCCAGCACAGTGCCGCAGAAACGGTTGGCGACTTGTACTGTTACAGCGTCGACCCTTATGCATTTATCGATCAGATCATGATAGACCCTCGAATGCCTGAACCCGACGTAGATGCATTAAAGGTGCGAATCCGGGAGAAGACGGGCTTTCGTGGGCCGATTCTGCGATCTTTGCTGTATGCGGCGCCACCAGCCTTGATTGTTCAGGAAGGTGACGCCCTCAAGAATCCGTTGCAGCGGCCCCTCGCGAGCGAGCGCCGCTGAACGACACGTTAGACCTCACAGCAAAGCTATCGCGCGATCGGAGACACAGTGACCTACTGGCGAATGCAACTGCACCCAAGTGAGTCTGAGGGTGCGATCAAGCACACGGTGGAAAGCTTGACTTCGGGATATATAGGCTTGGACTTTGAGGAAGACGTTCCTGATCTAATGACGGTTAGGCAGGAAGCACTCCCTACAAATCAACGCAATTACTGGGCGTTTGCACATGAGATGGATGTGGGCGACCGGGTCCTTCTCTTCACACACCACTTTCCGTTTGCACTTGCGCGAATCTCAGGACCCTACAACTACATCCGGGCCACAGCGCCAGAACTTGGAGTATGGTTCCGACATTTCCGCCCTGTCGACGAGGTGCGTTACTACGGAGACTTCGTCACCAATGCGCGTGAGTGGGAGCATCTGGTAATGACAGCCACGATCACACCGCTTCGTGAGGCAACATCTGGCTCCTACAGGCTGATTCGCAGGTGGCTGGGTGAGATCTAACAGCCGGCTGGCAGTTGACCAATTTCGCGCACCGCTGCGCTATGCGCGCTTTGCGCCACACCCGGGACGTTAGACATCTTGTACACCGTTGTGCTTACTGTGTCGCTATGGAAGGATTCCGAGCGCAAGCAGCACGGAATGTCGTTCTTTCGCAAGCTGGAACTCCCATTTGCACCATTTGTTGAGCTCGGCATCGAGACATCCCAGTTCACATCACGCGGCATAACTCAAGTCGTATGGCGTCCCGAGGAGCAGTGCTTCTTTTGCAGCGTAGAGGATCAAACGACGTCCGGCTCCAACGAGTATGACGACCTATTCAAATTCCTTGAGGAAGAGGAGAGGTGGATTCCGGCCAACAAATGGAAGAAGGGATCATGAGATCTAACGCCGCGTTATTGCTCGACGCGTTACGCCTTCGGCTCCGCCGATCGCGCCGCGCGGCAAAAGCGAAAAGTTAGAGTGCACAACATGCGATGAGCCGTTACACGATAGTTGCCGACATCGCAGGCCGCCGGTCCAGAGCCAGCGCCGGAAGTGATCGCATGACAGGGGCAGCGGTAGCCATTCACAGTGCGCGTGCAGAAGCGATTCGAGATCACGTTCGCAAACTTCCGAAGTGGCGCGATTGCGGCATGGAGCACGCACACGCTGCAGTCAAGCTGATGGCCGGGGCAGCATCAGTCGCAGTTGTTTCAATGACCAAAGACCCGGAACGCTGGCCTGAATTTTGGGATGCCGCAAAGCCTCTCCAGGACGCTATCGTTGCGCAGGACGGTAAGCCGGCAGGCTTCGTTAAGCCTGCGAACGTCGCTCTCTTCGGCCTTCTCGCGCATGCATACGGGATTGCGCTCGGTCACGCGGTGAAGGTTAGCCGGGGAACCCGCATTCTCGACTACCGGGGGCTGGAAATTGTCGAGCGAACGATAGTGTGCGATTCGGACATTCAGGGCGAGGAGAATCTTTCTGCGTTCAGATATTTTTTTGAACGGAGTGATCGCCATCAACCCCGCATGGCAGAGCGTGGCTTCAGATTCGAGACTCGCGAGGTTCTCGTGGCAACTGAGGAGGAAGAGCCTCTACTTCTGCTGGCGGATTATGCGGCAGGGCTCGCGCACTCCGCGCACATCGAAAGCCCTGGGAGGATTCCCCTTCCCATCGATCACGAAGCAGCAAAGGCCTTACTGGAGGATCTTAGTGGTTCCGGGAAACTCGTTGTCGTCTCAAAGCCCTTCGACGTGGACTACGCTCAGGTGTTCGGTGATGCACTCGCGGCAGCCTCTAGTCAAAGTACACGCCAATAGAGCGTCGGAGGCGACGCGCAAAGACCGGCGCGCGCCTCAGCGTTGACGCTATGCCGCTTGACGACGCATTCAAAAAGTCGCTACGTTGGATGATGGAGTCGACGTCATTGATCGACGGCGTCAGTTTCTCCACAACGAACCGGGCCCGTGTGTCAGCGTCACTGCATCATCTGGCTATTGAGCACTACACTGCAATTCACACCTTAGTTGAGCATGACCTATGCGGATCGGCCTTCGCACTTTTCCGCCCAGAGTTTGAGGCGTACCTGCGAGGGGCGTGGTATCACCTCTGTGCGTCGGACCGAGAGATCGCCAACTTCCTCCGGGGTTCTGAGCCGCCTAAATCAGGAGTTTTGATCCAGCAACTGGAAGCGCGGGAGGCTTTCACCCGTGGCGAGCTCCGGAGGATGAAGAGCAAGTTGTGGCGGAATCTCTGTGACTTCACTCACGGTGGAATCATTCAAGTAATGGCGAGAACTACAAGGGACGAGATTGTTCAGAGCTACAAACCGGCGCATGTCGCCGGTCTGCTCACGTCATCCGCGACGCTGTCGTTGCTGGCAGGGGTAGGAATTGCATCGGTGGTCAAATCTAACGATCTCGCGATCAAACTACGGGAGGCCTATAGGTCGACCTATGAAACGGCGGCATAACCCGGCAATCTACCGGAGCGCACAAAAGTGTAGCCGCTCTTGGGTACTCGTCGCGCTTTGCGCGCCGGCATCCGGTCATGGCGAACGTTAAGCTGCATAGAACGGGGGTTCAGGATGATTGAGCGTCTAGCTGGCATCGTTCTGGGCACGGTGTTCTGCGCCGTAGCGTCTGCGCAGTCCCTCGATGATCGCGTTCGCGACCTTGAACGTCGCGTAGAGCAACTTGAGAAGCAAGGTACGTATCCCGCGTCTCCCTCTAGTGCCCCTAAGCCCGTGCCTGGTCAGTCGGACGGCTGGCGGCAAATGGAGAGCTGGCGCTCCCTTAGGCGCGGAATGACGGAGAGCGACGTGCGTTCCATCTTGGGCGAACCACAGAGGGTCGATGCCAGCTCGTCTCTAACCTTGTGGACTTACCCCAGGGGCGGTAGTGCGGACTTCCTCGGCGGACGACTTAATGGTTGGCGCGAGCCGCGCTGAGCTATGAGCCAGAGGCGACTGAACCTGCGGTTTAGCAACACGACCCACTCGGACGTGCGTGCGAGCGACGTACATCGTGAGTCGTCACACCTTGCGCGCGCTGGCGGCCGTGGACGTTGGACCTGAAATCAGTGTCTGACAGGGTTCCACTTCAGATCGATGCGGAAGCGGAGATTCGCATTGAGCGGGTACGGACGCATTTGCCCCTTGGAAAGGACCTCATCCTCATAGCCCTGAAAGGGCATCTGCTCGCAGACGAGGCGCTCGATGATCTGATCCGCTTCTACTGTAGACAACCAGAACACCTGAACGGAATCGAGATCGGCTTCTTCGTCAAAGCGAGGGTCGCGCGGGCGCTTTCTGGACACATTGTATGGACGGGCCTGTGGCCACTAATCGACGCCTTGAACTCGATACGGAACGATCTGGCGCATAAACTTGATAGCCCCAAGCTTAGGGATCGTGTCATTCGGTTTCTGAGCCTTCGCAAGGAATTGGCGCCGTTGCTTAACGATCCTGAGATTGACCCAAGCGATAGGGAGGCCATGGCGGAGAGGTTTCGATCGGACATCGCAATTCTCCTCGGGCAGCTAACTGGCGCAGGGATGTTGGTTCGTACTCTCGAAGCTCAGGCCCAACCCATCGCTGCAGGGGCTTCGATTGGCGGAGTTGAACGTTCCTCAGACAACGGCCTGCTTCCATCGTGATCCGATCTATCGCCCGCGCTGACTACTCCGAGTGGCGCCCCCTCTGGGACGGCTACAACGCGTTCTACGGCCGCGCCGGGGAGACGGCGCTGCCGGAGGCGATCACGGCGGCGACGTGGGAGCGGTTCTTCGATCCGGCGGAGCCGGTGTTCGCGCTGGTGGCGGAGTCGGAGGGGCGGCTGGTGGGCCTCGTGCACTATCTCTTCCATCGCAGCACGACGAAGATCGAGCCGGTCTGCTACCTGCAGGATCTCTTCACTCGCCCGGATCGTCGTGGCGCCGGTGTCGGGCGGGCGCTGATCGAGGGCGTGTACGCGGAGGCGCGGGCCGCGGGCGCGCAGCGGGTGTACTGGCAGACGCAGGTCGGCAACGTGGCCGGGCGCGCGCTGTACGACAAGGTGGCGAAGCATCTTGGGTTCATCGTGTACACGCGGGATCCGGCATGACCATGGATGCTTCGATATCGTCGGCCCGGACACAGCATTCGCGCGCGGCGTCGACGTTGTTCTAGATAGGGCGTGGCGCAGTCGCCCTTCTACGCGACGTGCCTCAGGAATCAGCCGTGACGGGTTCCGAAAGCCGCCTGATGGACGGAGACCAAAGTCCGGCCGATGGTGATTTGTACCAGTGAATCTTTTCATCGGCGCCTATATGCTTGCCGACGCAGGGTCGAACTGGCCGAGGCTTGGCCTGATCTCGTTACCTCTCGCTTCGAATGGGGGCTCCGATGAAAGCCTGTGCCGTCGTTCTCCTGGTCGCGTTGGCGGTACTTCCTGGTTGCGGCCCGATCGACAGCCTCAAGGAAGGCGTGGCGCACTCGAAGGCCGTTTCCGAAAGCTTGGAGAAGGCGTTGGGGGTCAAGTCCGCCACGGGCTTCAACTGGCATAACGGATCTCTCACTTCCGTAACCGTGACATTCATGGGAATTCCGCCAAACGTGCCGCTAGCGGACATTGCCGCGAAGTCGAAGGCCGCGGTCATAGCCGAGTTCAAGCAAACGCCGCGGCAAGTCGTGATTTCCTTCGTCGTCGAGCAGTAGTCGCTTGCCGGCATTCCGCTAAGGTCAAGCCACGTGATTCGAGCGCTCGTGCTATTGGCCTCGTTCTGCGCGGGGACGGCGTTCGCACAGACCGAGACGATCGCCTACGAGATTTTCGAACTCCAGCGCGACGGTCCGAAGTCCATTGCCAGTGGGGTCAGGACTTACTCGATTGCCGACGTCGTGGCGAAGCCGTACGTGCGCGACGGAATGGAGATCGTCGAGAAATCCATAGAACTCGAAAAGGGCTTCTGGATCGGCGCGCGAGTCTTCCGTGAACCCCGGCTGACGGGGTTCGGGCTGGTATCCGGCCGGTCCGAGGACGATTTCAGCTGGGACTGGTATTCACATTCGTTCGGCACCCAGTTCACGAAGCTGCAGGGCGGCACGACGGTAACCGTGCAAACGTTCGGTGCCCCGTTCTTCCAGGAGCTCGCGTCGGTGTCCTTCAATGAAGATACCGTGCTTCGCTTCGTCGCGGCGCGCCGCGGGCGCGAGGACACGCATCACATCCACGTAAAGGCCGGCAGTGTGTTGCGCCTGCGATAGCCAGGCGTGTCCCTCGGGGGGGCTGGTCGCCCTGCCAATCCTGATTCTCGTGCTGATTGACGGACGCTAGCTCGGTGACCCCAGGCGAAGAAGCCGCCGAGGCCTACAAGCAGCGAGAGCGCCGCCACGACGTCGCGATCTTCGGCGGGATGGGGGCGATCCTCGGCGCGATCATGGGCGTGTGGATCTGGATGAAATGGGATCTCCGGCTGCGCACGTTGTGGCTGAGCGACGCATTGGACTCGTGGCTCGGGCTGGTTCTCGTCGTCGCGATCGTCTCGACGGCCGTCGGCGCGCTCAGCGCCTGGCTGCGGCATCGCTTCGACCCGCGCGTGTTCTTCTACACGTGGTGGCTCTGACAGGGGCGGCCGCGCGGGCATGAGCCAGACCCTCGACGATTTCTTCGACCATCCGGTGCTGCTCGGCGTGGCGCTGGCGCTCGCGTGCGTGGTGATCTGGCCGGCGCTGGTGGCGTTCGCGCGCAGCGCGCAGGACGACTACGAAGAGGCAGCACGCGAGCCCTGGCTCCTCGTGTTCGGCTGGACGCCCGACTGGACGATCTACAAGTTCGCGTGGGTGCTCGCCGGCTTCGTGGCGCTGACGATCACGTTCTACAAGTTCCTGTCGTGGATCATCGGGCTGGTGCATTGACGAAGGGTGGGCCGCAGCAGCCTTATTCATCCGGTACAGTCGGTATCTCGATTCCCCGCTCACGCAAGCTTTCAACCTTCCACGGTCCACGCCACCATGACCCTTCGCACCCGCCTCGCGCTCTGCCTCCCGCTCGCCTTCGCGTCGACCGTCGCGCTCGCGCAGGAGTACCTCTTCGACGTCCTCGCCAAGCCGGCGTACCTCAAGTCGTGGAACGCGATGCTCGCGGGCGAGAAGGGCGTGGATGCGTGGCTCGCGCGGTACGCGAAGACCAAGGACGGCCCTTCGTCGCCGGGCAAGCGCGTCACGGTGGGCGGCGCGGCGCACTACGTCGGCAACGTGTGCAAGACGCACGACTGCGGCGACAACCGCTTCTTCGTGCTGTTCACGGCCGACGGCGCGAAGGCCTGGGGATTGCTGGTGCGCGACGGCAAGAATGAGCGCTTCTTCGGCAATCCCGACGACGCGCAGAAGGCCGCGCTGCGCGCCGCCGTGCGCGACTGAGCGTCGTGCAGGGGGGAGGGCCGGTTGCGATGTCGCTGATCCGCTGGCTCGCCTTCGCGTGGGCCTCGCTCGCGTGCGGCTTGATGATGTATTTCTGCGCGTGGTGGTTCGTCGCGCCGCCCGATCCTGCGTACAACGAGGCCCTGTTCGGGGTGTGGTTCGGGCTCGCGTCGGGCGCACCGGCGTTCCTGGGCTTGCCGTTTCTCGCGTTCCTCGGCCGGCCGGTACTCGCCGCGCGGCGCAGGGCGCTGCTGCTCTCGCCGCTGGCCGGCGTGGCGGCGACGCTCCTGGTGGTCGGGGCGCTGTGGGCGGCCTGAGGTCGCCGCGCCTTAGAATTGCGCTCCTTCCGGTTCGAGCGGCACTGCACGCAAAGGGCAACGCAACCATGACGCACGACTTCCCCCGACGCTTCACGATCCTCGCCCTCGCGCTCGGCAGCCCGCTGGTCGCGGGCGCTCAGGCATTGAAGTCCGGCGAGCAGGTGTATGCCCAGACCTGCTCGGCCTGCCATGCCGCCGGCGTGGCCGGCGCGCCGAAGTTCGGCGATCGCAAGGCGTGGGCGCCGCTGATCAAGGAAGGGCAGCCCGTGCTCACCGCGCACGCGTGGGTCGGCCTTCGCGCCATGCCGCCCAGGGGCGGCCGGCAGGATCTCGCGCTCGAGGAATTCGCGCGCGCGGTCGTGCACATGGCGCGCGCGGGCGGCGCCGGCTGGAAGGATCCGGATGCGGCGATGATGGATCGCATCCGCAAGGAGGAAGCCAAGCGCGTGGCGGAGCTGAAGGGCGGGGCGAAGCCGTAGTCCGCGGCCGCGTCGTCAACGAGCGTTCATCGACAGGAGTCCCCATGATGGACCGTACCGGTGGTTGCCTTTGCGGTGAAGTGCGCTATCGATTGACGGCCGATCCGGTGGGCGCGCGCGTGTGCTGGTGCCGCGATTGCCAGCGCATCGCGGCCAACGGCACCGTGAACGCGGTGTTCCCGGCGAGCGCGCTCGAGGTGTCGGGGCCGATGACCGAGCTCGTGCGCCCCGCGGAGAGCGGCAACGCGGTGCGGCGGCGCTTCTGCTCGCGCTGCGGCTGCCACCTCTTCGCCGAGTCGCCCGGCTATCCGGGGTTCGTGGTGGTGCGCGTCGGCACGCTGGACGATCCCTCGTCGGTGCGGCCCGTCGCCAACATCTGGAGCGCCAGCGCGCCCGCGTGGGCGTGCATGGACGCTTCGCTGCAGCGTTTCGAGGCGCAGCCGCCGCCGCCAAGGCCGGCGGGTGCGGCGTAGCTTGCGGCGCTGAATAATCGTATATACAATTAATCGGTGGACAAGGATCCGGAGAAGGAGCGCCGCAATCTCGAGCAGCGCGGCCTTTCGCTGGATCTTGCCGCGGAACTCGACTGGTCCACGGCGCTAATCTGGGAAGACCGGCGCAAGGACTACGGCGAGCGGCGGTATTGCGTGCTCGGGTTCATCGGCGACCGGCTGCACAGCGTGGTTTTCACGCCGCGCGAGGGCAGGCCCCGGGTGATCAGCCTGCGCAAGGCCAACAAGCGTGAGGTCAGGCGATATGAAGAAGCGCTCCAGTCCTAGGAAGTCCCTGCGGAAGAATCCGGAGTGGACCGCGAAGATGATCGCGGAGGCGCGGCCTGCGAGGGACGTGCTGCCCCGGATCTTCGGCGCGCGCGCGGCCGCCGCGATGCTCAAGCCGCGGGGGCGGCCGAAATCGCACGACGCCAAGGTCGCCATCAGCCTTCGCCTGCCGCCCGAGACGCTCGCGCGCTGGAAGGCCACGGGCCCCGGCTGGCAGACGCGCATGGCGGACGTGCTGGGCAAGTCGGTCTAGCTGTCGGCGCTGGCGACGGATTCTTGAGTGCGGGTGGGCTATTGCGCGGGCCTTGCGGGCTTGGTGTTGCCAGAATTCGCCGAGACGCCTAGGCTTTCCCGATGGTCAGGCTGAACATATCCTTGCCCGATTCGCTCAAGACCTTCATCGACAAGGCGGTCGGCGAGCGGGGCTATGGCACGCGTAGCGGTTACGTGAGGGAGTTGCTCCTTCGCGAGCAACAACGGCAGCAATTGCGTGACCTGTTGCTGGCGGGCGTGCGCTCCACGTCGTCCGTGCCTGCTGGCGCGATGTACTTCGACAGCCTGCGTGCCCAGGTCGGCAGGGCGGTTCGGCCGCGCGCGAAGGCGTGAGCGCCGAGCGTGCCGGTCCGCGGCATCTTCTGAACCATTCTCGCCGCTCGCTGCTCCTCGCGCTTGCCGGAATCCCGTTCGCGCCGCTCGCCTTCGCGCAATCGCGCGCAGCGCTGCCGGGCGGCGGGTCGGTGGCGGTGCCCTCGCCGTTCCTGGTGAAGACGAGCTATCCGAACTACGCGGACCGCGCCCCCGATGCGCTGGTGGCGTATCGCAACTGGGACTCGACGCTGTCGGGGCATCCGGATTGCGATGGCATGCTCGCGGTCGGTTTGCCGGCGCGCTTCGCGTCGCTGGACCGCTTCGTGCAGCAGGCGGGCGCCGCGCTGTCGACCCTCTGGAGCGCGGCCTCCGAGATCCCGGGCCAGCGCTGGGACGGCAAGGAGAAGCACTTCCCGATCGAGCGCGCCGACGGGCCGGACGGCCCCGAGCGCACGCGCCAGCTCGCGGTGCGTCGCTCCGGCTGGCTCGGCACGTACGAGGAGCCGGCGCACCTGTACGCGGTGGCGCACCGGAAGGGGCTGCTGGTTGCGGCGTGGTTCTACGACAAGCACGGCGGGGTCGCGGGCGCGCGCAGGGTCGCGGGCGAGGTCGTGGCGTCGTGGCGGCCGTAGCCGGGCGAATGCGGCATGATGCGAACCAGCCCGTCGCGAGCGTCCGGATCCCCGTCCCTGCGCGATTCGCCCGATCGAAGGCGGCGCCAGCATTCCGGCCGTATTCCCCGCCCGCAGTCGCCGTTGCCAGAGAGGAGCTTCCCATGTCCGCCGAACAGCGCATCCGAGAGCTCGGCCTCGCCATCCCCGCCGGCACTTCGCCCGCCGCCAATTACGTCAACGCAGTGCGCACCGGGAACCTGCTCTTCATCGCGGGCAAGGCGCCGCTGCCCGAGGACGGCCGGCTGCCCAAGGGCCGGCTCGGCAAGGAGTTCACCGTCGAGCAGGGCTACCGCTTCGCGCGCACCACGGCGCTCGACCTGATCGCGGTGATGCGCGCGGAGCTGGGCTCGCTCGACCGGGTCGCGCGCGTGGTCGAGATCCAGGGCTTCCTGAACGCGGTGCCCGAGTTCGAGGACCACCCCAAGGTGATGAACGGGTGCTCCGACCTGCTCGTCGAGGTGTTCGGCGAGAAGGGCGTGCACGCGCGCTCGGTGCTCGGCGCGAGTTCCCTGCGCGGCGGAGTGCCCGTCATCCTGAAGGCGGTGGTCGAGGTCGCGCCCTAGCGGCCGGGATCGTGGCGATGACCCCGCCCAATCCGTTCACGCCGCCGGACGCGAGGGTCGCGGACCGGCCCGACCTCGCGCCGGGCTCGCCGGTGAAGGCGGTGCTCGTCGGCGCGGTGGTGGACATCGGCGCGACGATCGCGAGCGGCACGGTGCTGTCGATCGTGTTCGCCATGGTGCTCGCCGGGACCGGCGCCTCGGCCGAGGAATTCTCGGCGCAGCTGCTGCGCCAGTCCGGCTGGACGCCCCTGACGCTGCTCGCCACCGCGTGCGGCGCGGCCGCGTCGGCGCTCGGGGGCTACGTGTGCGCGCGCATCGCGAAGCGCGACGAGGCGCGCCTCGGGTGGATCCTCGCCGGCATCTCGGTGCTGCTCGGCCTCGTGTTCGCGGGCAGCGAGGCCGCGTTCGTCATCGACCAGGTGCTGGTCGGCGCCCTGCTCACGGTGATCGGCGTACTGGTCGGCACGCGGATCGGCACGGCGAGGAACCAGCGGGATGAAGGGAGGGCGCAGGCATGACCAAGTACGTGCTGCTGGCGATCGCATTGGCGGCGGTGGCGACGTTCGCCATCGTGACGCTGTGGACGAAGGTGTCGGCGGCGCGGCGCGAGCGCCACATCCGCACCTTCCAGCTGCCGCGCGGCCTGTTCCACAAGCTCGGCGAGCGCCGCCCCGAGGTGGATCCGAAGTACCACGCGCTGGTCGCGCAGGCGCTGCGGCAGTACTTCCTTTGCCATCTCTCGAGCGGCATGAAATTCGTGTCCATGCCCTCGAAGGTGGTGGACGACCTGTGGCACGAGTTCATCCTCTACACGCGCGAGTACCACGCGTTCTGCAAGGCGGCGTTCGGCGGCTACATGCATCACGTGCCCGCGGCGGTGCTGAGCCACGGGCAGAACGACGACACGGGCCTCAGGCGCACGTGGCACTACGCCTGCCGCGAGGAGAACATCAACCCGGCCGCGCCCGCGCGGGTGCCGCTCCTCTTCGCGATCGACGGCAAGCTCGGCGTCGCCGATGGCTTTCGCTACGTGGCGAACTGCGGGCCGACGGTCGGCGACGGCGCGCGCAACGTGCATTGCGGCGCCGAGCTCGGCGAGCGCACGGCCGGCGACGGCGTCGATGGCGGCGATTTCTCGATCGGCGGCGACTCGGGCGGCGACTCCGGTTGCGGCGGCGGCGGGTGCGGCGGAGGCGGAGGCGACTGATGGACACGAAGGGCTTCACGGATACGCGTTACCTCGTCACGGCTCGCGAACTGCGCGAGCAGCTGGGCGCGGTCACGCTGCTCGACCTGCGGCCGGCCGAGGACTATGCGGTCGGCCACATCCCGGGCGCGAGGCCGCTCGACCTCTACGGCATCAGCCTGTCGGATTCCGCCGAGGCGCCGCTGGCCTCGTTCCTCGGCATCTTCCGCGTGCTGTTCGGCGCGCGCGGCGTGACCGCGGAGCGGCCGGTGGTCTGCTACGACCACGAGAGCGGCGAGCGCGCATCGCGCGCGGTGTGGCTGCTCGCGGTGCTGGGGCATCCCGATGCGCGGCTGCTCGACGGCGGCACGCACGCGTGGACCGCGGCGGGCGGATCTCTCGTGCGCCTCGACTCGGCGCCGCCGCACCCGGACCCCGCGACCTCGCCGCCCACCGCGCCGCCGTTCCGCAGCGAGCAGAACCGCTCGTTCCTCGCCACGCGCTTCGACGTCGCCGCGGCGATCGGCGATCCCGGCTCGGTGATCGTCGACGTGCGCCGCGAATCCGAGCATCGCGGCACCGAGAAGCGCGCGAAGCGTGCCGGCACGATCCCCGGCGCGGTGCACGTGTTCTGGCGCGAGCACATCGCGCCCGACGGCTCGCTGCGCCCGGCGAACGAGATCCGCGCGCTGTACGAGTCGCGCGGCGTGACGCCCGACAAGGTCGTGATTCCGGTCTGCCAGGGCGGCTACCGTTCGGCGAGCACCTTCCTCGCGCTGAAGTCGCTCGGCTACCCGCGCGTCCGGAACTACGTCTCGTCGTGGGGCGAGTGGGGCAACCGCGACGACACCGCGATCGTGCTGCCGCCGGCCTGAGCGGGCGGCAGGATGAACGACAGGGTCGCGCCGCGGCCCGGCTCGCCGCGCGCCTCGGTGGTGCCGCCATGGCGCAGCACGATGCGGCGCACGAGCGCGAGGCCGATGCCGGTGCCCTCGAATCGCGCCTCGTCGTGCAGGCGCTCGAACACGCCGAAGATCTTGTGCGCGTACGCCGGGTCGAAGCCGACGCCGTTGTCGGCGACCGAGTAGCGCACCCAGCCGTCGGGCAGTCGCTCCGAGTTGACGTGCACGCACGGGTGCCCGATCGAGGCCGAGAACTTGGCCGCGTTGTCGAGCAGGTGGTGCCAGGCCAGCGCCAGCATGCGCGGCTCGCCCACCGCGGGGTGCAGCGTGCCGATGCGCAGCTCGACGCGGCCGTCGGCAAAGGCGTCGAGGCCGGACGCGGCGCGCTCGACCAGCGGGCGCATCTCGACCTCGCGCGGCTCGAGCGGCGCGAGGCCCAGGCGCGCGAACTCGATCAGGCCGTCGACCAGCCGCCCCATCTTGAGCGCGTTGTGGTCGATGCGGTCGAGGTACCCGATCGCGGCGGGCGCGAGCGTGGCGCCGAAGTCCTGGCGCAGGATCGACGACATGCCGCTCACCGCGCGCAGCGGCGCGCGCAGGTCGTGCGACACCGAGTACGAGAAGGTCTCGAGGTCCTGCGTGCGCTCGCGCACGCGCAATTCCAGCGAGCGTCGCAGGTCCTGCAGCTCGCGGTCGCGGCGCAGGTGGCGCAGCTCCGCCTCGGCGCGCGCGGCGAAGATGCGGAACAGCGCTTCGGCGCGAGGCGACCACGCGAGCGGGTGGTAGGCGTAGGCCGAGAGCAGGCCGATCGCGCCGCCATCGTCGTCGCGCAACAGCATGCCGGCGTGTCCTCGCACGCGCGGGTCGAGCGCGACGGCGCCCGGCCACGCGGCGAGCACGCCGTCGGGCGTGAGGCTCGGGCTGCCGTCGAAGGGCAGGTGCGCGTCGGGCGTGCCGGCGAGGTCCAGCGTCGCGTCGCGCGCCATCGCGCCGTCCTTGCGCAGCGCGAGCGCGCGCACCGCGCCGCGGCCGGTGACCTCGCCGCAGAACGCGATCTCGCAGCCGAGCACGTCCGCGAGGTGCTCGACCAGCGACGCGAAGAGCGGCTGGCCGGTGGCGCCGGCGACGCCCTCGGCGAGGCGGTAGAGCAGTGCCTCGTCGCGCTTGCGGTCGGTGACGTTGATCGCCGCGACCAGCAGGCAGGGCTCGCCGGCGACGTCGACGCGCGCCGCCCAGGCCTGCACGTCGACGAGGTCCCCGGCGCGCGTGCGCTGGCGTGCCTCGATCGTGGCGGTGGGGCCGCGCCCGTCGACCGCGCGCGCGAGGCGCGCGTAGTCGACCTCTCGCGCGAGGCGCGCGTAGTCCTCGGGATCGGCCCAGGTCGCGCGCACGTCGTCGAGCGCAAGCATCTCCTCGCGCGTGTAGCCCAGGTGCGCCGCGTTCGCCGGGTTGGCCTCGATCACGCGCGCGTCCGAGAGCCGCGACAGCGTGAGCGCCACCGGCACCATGCGGAACACGGTCTCCAGCGCCTCGCTGCTGCGGCGCGCGTCCTCCTGCGCCCGTGCCCGTGCCGCCTCCGCGGCCATCTGGCGCTCGAGCCGCGCGCGCATCGTGGAGCGCATGTGGTACGCGGCGAAGCCGAGGATGCCGCAGACGCCGGCGTAGACCAGCCACGTCACCGGGCTGGGCCGGATGTCGCTGGTGCGGATCAGGCCGGCGGCCTCGGCGGCGATCAGCGCGGCGACGACGCCGAGGTTGAGCGCGATCGCGCCCAGTACCCAGGGCAGGCGCAGGAAGATCCCGGCCGCGGCGACCGAGGCCACCGTGAGCGCGCTCGCGGGGCCGCGCACCGAGCCGTACGTCGCGCAGGCCACGCCGGCGAACACCGACAGGCCCGCGACCAGCGCGAGCAGCGCCAGCTCGCGCCGGCCCGAGCGGTCGAGCAGCCACTGCGCGACCGACCAGGCGAGCATCGTAGCGATCGTCCCGAGCCAGGGGCCCTGGTTGCCCACCGCGAACATCGTCGCGAGCACCGCGAGGATCGAGACCGGGATCGCGCGCAACACCATGCCGAGCGGATCGGGCCCGCTGGCGTTGCCGGCCGAGCCGATGGTGGCCAGCACGTCGGGCTGCAGGATGCCGAAGTCGCGCATGGAGGCGGCCGGTCCTCGCCTAGGCGCCGGGCGCGTACACCCACGGCCGCGCGTCGCGGTCGCGGCGCTGGAAGGCGGCGATCTCGGCTTCGCGCGACAGCGTGAGGCCGATCTCGTCAAGGCCCTCGAGCAGCATCTTCTTCCTCAGCGGGTCGACGTCGAACGGGATCCGCCCGTCGATGGTCTGCGCGGCGAGGTCCACCGTGAAGGTGCAATCCCTCGGGTCGGACGCGCGCTTCGCCAGCACGGCGTGCGCGTCGGCGGGCAGGCGGATCGCGAGCAGGCCGTTCTGGAAGCAGTTGTCGAAGAAGATCTGGCCGAACGAGGGCGCGATCACGCAGCGGATGCCCATGCCCGCGAGCGCCCACACCGCCATCTCGCGCGAGCTGCCGCAGCCGAAGTTCTCGGCGCCGACGAGGATCCGGGCCTCGCGCCATGGTGCGCGGTTCAGCACGAAGTCCGGGTTTTCGCTGCCGTCGGGCTTGTAGCGCGCCATCTCGAAGGCCCAGGGGCCGAGCTCGTTCTTCGGCACCTGCGCGCAGCGCTCGACGCGGATGATGAGGTCGGTGTCGACGTTCGGCTTCGGGTAATGCGCCGCGATCGCGGTGAGCGTGGTGAAGGGCGTCACGACAGGAACTCCCTCGGGTCGGCGATCACGCCGGCGATCGCGCTCGCGGCGGCGGTGACGGGGCTCGCGAGGTGCGTGCGCGCGCCCGGGCCCTGGCGGCCGACGAAGTTGCGGTTCGAGGTCGACACGCAGCGCGCTTCGCGCTCGACCAGCTCGCCGTTCGCGCCGACGCAGAGCGAACATCCCGGGTCGCGCCACTCGAAGCCGGCGGCGCGGAAGACTTCGTGCAGGCCCTCCGCTTCGGCGGCGCGCTGCGTCGCCACCGAGCCGGGCACCACCCACGCGCGCACGTGCTTCGCGACCTTGCGACCCTTCGCCACGGCGGCGGCTGCGCGCAGGTCGGGCAGGCGCGAGTTGGTGCACGAGCCGATGAACACGCGGTCCACCTTCGTGCCGGCGAGCGGCGCGCCCGCGTCGAGGCCCATGTAGGCGAGCGCCTCGCGCTTCGCGTCGCTGGCGGGCGAGGGGATGCGCCCATCGACGGCGATGACGTCCTCGGGGCTGGTGCCCCATGTCACTTGCGGTGCGATCGCCGAAGCGTCGAGCGCGACCTCGCGGTCGAAGCTCGCGCCGGCGTCGGTGGCGAGCGCGAGCCATTGCTCGGCGGCGGCGTCGAAAGCGCGATCCTTCGGTGCGAAGCGGCGGCCGCGCAGCCAGTCGATGGTGGTCGCGTCCGGCGCCACCATGCCGATCTTCGCGCCGAGTTCCACGGTGAGGTTGCAGAGCGTGAGGCGTTCCTCCACGCCGAGCGCGCGGATCGCAGGGCCGGCGTACTCGATCGCGTGGCCGACGCCGCCCGCGGTGCCGATGCGGCCGGCGAGCGCGAGGATGAGGTCCTTCGCGTGCACGCCCGGGCGGCGCTCGCCGTCGAAGCTCGCGCGCATGGTCCTGGGCCGCGACTGGACGAGGCACTGCGTGGCGAGCACGTGCACGATCTCGGTGGCGCCGATGCCGAAGCCCATCGCGCCGATGCCGCCGTTGGTGCAGGTGTGGCTGTCGCCGCAGACCGCGGTGAGGCCGGGCAGGGTGATGCCGAGTTCCGGCGCCACCACGTGCACGATGCCTTGCCCGTCCTCGCCGACGTCGAAGAGGCGCACGCCCGCGGCCTTGGTCTCGGTGCGAAGCGAATCCAGCAGCTTGATCGCCCAGTCGTGCCGGCTGCCCTTCACGCCGGGTTCGGTCTCGACCACGTGGTCGGCGGTGGCGAACGTGAGTTCGGGATTGCGCACCTTCAGGCCCCGCTTGCGCAGCGACTCGAGCGAGCGCCCGCCGCCGAGGTCGTGCTGCAGGTGGCGGTCGATGTGCAAGAGCGCGACGCCGCCGCCGAGGTCGGCGACCACGTGCGCGTCCCAGACCTTGGCGAACAGCGTCTTCATCGCTCGACGTATTTCTTCTCGAAGTCCCAGACGTCCGGGAAGCCGACCAGTTCATGCAGCTGCTTCATGTCGTAGGCCGGCACCGGCGAACCCTCGGTGCTGCCGTGCTCGAGCAGGTAGCGATACGCCGCGTCGAGCGCCGCGCAGGCCGTGCCCATGCCGGCGCTCGGGTAGATGGCGATCGAGAAGCCGAAGGCCTTGAGTTTTTCCGCAGCGACGACCGGCGACTTGCCGGTGGGCACCATGTTGGCGAGCAGCTTCGCCTCCCCTGCCAGCGCGTCTCCGACGCGGCGGAACTCGTCCTCGGACTCCGGCGCTTCGATGAAGAGGATGTCTGCGCCGGCCTTGGCGAAGGCCTTGCCGCGCGCGATGGCTTCGTCAAGCCCGAGGCCCGTGCGCGCATCCGTCCTCGCGATGACGAGCGTGTCGGTGCTGCGCCGCGCGTCCACCGCCACCTCGATGCGGCGCACCGCGTCCGCGAGCGGCACGACGCGCCGGTTCGGCGTATGCCCGCATTTCTTCGGCACTTCCTGGTCCTCGATCTGCACCGCCTGCACGCCGGCAGCCTCGTAGCCGCGCACGGTCTCGCGCACGTTGAGCAAGCCGCCGAAGCCGGTGTCGGCGTCCGCGATCAAGGGCTTCGAGGTGCCGGAAGCGATGGTGCGCGCGCGCTCCACCATGTCGCGGTAGGTGACGAGGCCGGCGTCGGCCACGCCGAGGTGCGAGGCCGAGATGCCGTAGCCCGTCATGTAGAGGGCCTTGAAGGCCATGCGGTCGGCGATCTTCGCCGAGAACATCTCGAACACGCCGGGCGCGACGACGAAGTCGCCGGCGGCCAGCATCGCTTTCAGGGTCGTCATGGTCCTGTCCACCTCTCGGTTTGCAGACGGGTCGATCCCGGACGCCCGAGGGCCGTGCTTCAGCCCTTCGCCTTGTCGAGGATCTCCTGTGGCGTCGCAGACACCACCTTGCCGTAGGCGGGCACGAACCTGCCGCCCTCGATGTGCTGGATGAACGCGGGCTTCATCTCGACCAGCACCTTGCGGATGCGCGCGTGCACCTCGATGTCGGCCCACTCGGCGACCAGCCAGAAGTGCGTCGGGTCGGCGACGTCCTGCACCAGCACGCCGTCCTTCACCTGCGCGCTCGACTTGTGCATCGGATTGTCGTCGCCGTAGTCGAACTCGTTGAACAGGCGCACGAACTCGTCGATCTTGTCGGCCACGACCTTGAAGTCGTAGATGTGCAGGTAGTTGCCCTTGCGCGCGAGCGGTTCCTGCGCCATCGCTACCTCCCCGCGGCGACCGCCGCCTTGTCGTAGCCCGCGACCTTCTTGTAGCCGTCCGAGATCGCCATGATCTCGTCCTTCGTGATCACGTCGTCGATGTTCTTGAAGGGCTTGTCGCCGGTGCGCTGCCAGACTTCGCGCAGGATGGCGTCGGGCGGGTTCTTGCGGTTGGTGAGCACCACCTCGGAGGTGGCCGGCAGGCGCTTCGCCTCGTAGGCGGCGAGCGCGCGCACCGGGTCGCGTTCCGCGACGAAGGCGTCGACCAGCGCTTGCGCATCGAGGATCGCCTGCCCGGCGCCGTTGGAGCCGCGCGGGTACATCGGGTGCGCGGCGTCGCCCAGCAGCGTGACGCGGCCCTTGGTCCAGAACGGCAGCGGGTCCTGGTCGATCATCGGGAACTCGAGGATGATGTCCGAGGCCTTCAGGAACGCGGGCACGTCGAGCCAGTCGAATTTCCAGTCGGCGTACACCGGCAGGAAGTCCTCCAGCTTGCCGAGGCGGTTCCAGTCGCGCTTCTCGTACTTGGGCGTCGTCACCTCGGCTACCCAGTTCACCAGCTGGCGGCCCTCGGCGTCGACGTTGTTGCGGATCGGGTAGATCACCATCTTGCCCGGCACCAGCCAGCCGACGCGCGTCATGCTCGCGCCGGAGAGGAAGGGTTTCCAGCGCGTCACGCCGCGCCACATGTTGACGCCCGAGTAGCGCGGCTCGCCTTCGTCCGGGTGGAGTTTCTTGCGGATCACGGAGTGCAGGCCGTCGCAGGCGATGACCACGTCGCCCGACTGCGGCGGCAGCGCGTGGCCGGCGGCGTCGACGAAGCTGGCGGTCGCGGAGCGCTCGTCCTGCGTGAAGCCGGTGCACTTCCAGCCGGTGACCAGCGTGCCGGGCGGAAGGCGCTTCTGCACCTCGGCCGCGAGCACCATCTGCAGGTCGCCGCGATGGATCGAGAACTGCGGCCATGGGTAGCCCGCGTAGGTGCCGGAGGGCTCGCGGTGCACGAACTGGCCGAAGCGGTTGAAGAAGGCCGCTTCCCTGGTGGTGACGGCGACGCGTGCGAGTTCGTCCTGCAGGCCGAGCTCGTCGAGGACCTTCGTCGAGTGCGGCAGCAGGTTGATGCCGACGCCGATGGCGCGCAGCTCCGGGGTGGATTCGTAGACCTTGCAGGAGATGCCGGCCTTGTGCAGCGCGAGCGCGAGCGTGAGCCCGCCGATGCCGCCGCCGACGATGATCGCGTGCATGTTCAGTCCGCCTTGATCTTCGCGTTCGATATGACCCGCGCCCAGCGCGCGAGGTCGGCAACCGTGATCGCCGCGAGCGCCTCGCTCGCGCCGCCCATCGGCGTGAGCCCCTGCTTGCCGAGCGTCTCGGCGACCTCGGGCATCTTCAGCACCGCATTGATGTCCGCGTTCACGCGCTGCACGATCTCGCGCGGCGTGCCGGCCGGGAGGTAGGCCGCGTACCACATGTCCACGTCCATGTCGGAGATCCCGGCGGCCTCGGCGAGCGAGGGCACGTTCGGCGTCACCGAGGCGCGTTCCTTGCCGCCCGCGGCGAGCATCACCAGCTTGCCGGCCTGCACCTGCGCCAGCGCCTGGTGGATCGGCATGAACACCGCCTGCGTCTGGCCCGAGAGGATGCCGGCCAGGAACCCGTCCGAGCCCTTGTACGGGATGTGCGTGATCTCGAAGCCGGTGCGCTGCTTGAAGAGCTCCATCGACAGGTGGTGCGGCGTGCCGTTGCCGGGCGAGCCGTAGTTCAGCTTGCCCGGGTCCTTCTTCGCATGGGCAAGCAGCTCGGCGACGCTCTTCACGCCGAGCGACGGATGCGCGACCAGCGACAGGCGCCCGAGCGCGACCGTGGACACCGGCGCGAAGTCCTTCACCGGGTCGTAGGGCGCCTTCGGGCTGAGGCTCGGCACCATGACGATGGTGTTCACCGACATGAGGAGCGTGTAGCCGTCGGCCGGCGCCTTGGCGGCGAGCTCGGTGCCGATCGCGCCGCTCGCGCCGGGGCGGTTCTCGATTACCACCGGCTGCTTCCAGCGCTCGGAGAGCTTCTGGCCGATCGCGCGGCCGAGCACGTCGATGCCGCCGCCGGGCGCGAACGGCACGATCATGCGCACGGTGCGCGAGGGGAAGGTGTCCTGGGCGCCCGCGATGCCTGTGACGGCGGCGAGCGCGATGGCGGCGAGGGCGCGGCGCATGGGGTTAGGCTAGGCCCGGCATCGAGAAGCCGGCCGACTTCAGTTCGGTGATCACCTGCTTCTCGTGCGCGTCCGACAGCTCGACGAGCGGCGGGCGCACCGTCTTCCACGCCGGGTCGTTGCCGAAGTGCGCGGTGATCGCCTTCAGCGCCGGGATCATCGGCACCTTCTGCACGATCGAGCGCGTCGCGGTGATGCCGGCCTGAAGCCGATCCGCATCGGGGCCGCGCCAGTTCTTGAACACTTCGTTGATCGGGCCGGGGTTCACGTTGCCGGTCGCGGTGATGCAGCCCTTGCCGCCGGCGCGCAGGCCATCGAGCAGGAACACCTCGCTGCCGGGGAAGACGTCGAAGCCGCGGTCCTTGAAGCGATCGAGCACCGCCTTGGTGTTCGACCAGTCGCCGGAGGAATCCTTCGCGCCGACGACGATGCCGGGGTAGCGCGTGATCAGCCTGTCGATCAGCTCCAGCGTGATGGGCACGTTCGCCACCGGGGGGATGTGGTACAGGTAGAGGCGCAGGCGGTCGTCGCCCACGCGCTCGACGATCTCGGCGAAGTTGCGGAAGAGCCCCTCGTCCGGCACGCCCTTGTAGTAGAACGGCGGCAGCATCAGCACGCCCGCGCAGCCCATGCGCACCGCCTCGCGCGTCATCTTCACCGAGTCGGTGAGCGCGCAGTGGCCGGTGCCGGGCATCAGCGCGTCGGCGGGCACGCCGCCCTTGATCAGCGCATCCAGCAGTTCGAGCTTCTCCTCGACCGCCATCGAGTTCGCCTCGCTGTTGGTGCCGAACACCGCGAGCCCGGAGCAGCCGCTACGCAGCAGCCACTTGCAGTGCTTCACGAAGCGGTCGTGGTCCGGCGAGAGGTCCTTCTTGAACGGGGTGATGACGGGCGAGAGGACGCCCTCGAGACGTTTTGCCATGGTGTTCCCTAGAGATAGAGGCGGATGATGTCTTGAATGGAGTTGGCGTCGGGGTAGCGCCGGAAGAGTTCCTTCCACCGGTCCCGCATGTTCTTCAGGCCCTGCAGGTCCATGCCGAGGGCGTCGGATTCCTCGATCGCGATCTCGAGGTCCTTCAGCGCATGCGCCGGGTAGAAGCCGGGCGTGAAGTCGCCGCGGATCGCGCGCGTGGCCTGGAAGCGCAGCGCCTTGGAATCCGCGGTGCCGGTCTGCAGCGTCTGCAGCAGTACCTCGACATCGAGCCCGGCGCGCTTGCCGAACGCGAGGCCCTCGACCGCGGCGAGCACGTTCTGCTGCACGATGATCTGGTTCACCGCCTTGGCGCGCTGGCCGGCGCCGGGACCGCCAAAGCGCGCGATCGTCTTTCCCATGCGCTGCAGGATCGGCAGCGCGGCGTCGTAGTCTTCCTGCGTGCCGCCGCAGAGGATGGTGAGCGTGCCTTCGCGCGCGCCCTGCTCGCCACCGGTGACCGGCGCGTCCAGCGCGCGCAGGCCGTTGGCCCGGGCCGCGGTGGCGATCTTCTCGGCGAGCTTCGGGCTCGAGGTGGTCATGTCGATGAGCAGCGCGCCGGGCTTCGCGGCGCCGAGCACGTGCTGGAAGTACACCTCCTCGACGTCCTTCGGCGCGCCGATCAGCGTGATGACGACGTCGGCGCCCTTCACCGCGTCGGCGATCGTCGGCGCGACTGTCGCGCCGAGCGCGACGAGCGGGTCGGCCTTCGACGGCGTGCGCGAGTAGGCGACGAGCGGGTGGCCGGCGCGCACGAGGTTCGCTGCCTGACGCACGCCCATGATGCCGGTGCCGATGAAGGCGATGGTTTCCATGAATTCTCCGCGGCGGTTCCGCTGTTGCGGCGCCGCATGCCAGTTGCCGGGAGGCGCCATTATGCGGGTGCCCGTCGTGCAATTGTAAAAGTCCTTATCCGCGGGGTCGGCGGGTTTAGGATGCCCGCCATGTACGGGATAGCGAAACACCGCCTCGCGTTCGCCGCCGCGCTGCTCGGCGCGGCCGCCGTGGCCAGCGTTCCAGCGCACGCGGCGCGCGGCGGGTCGTCCTCGCGCGGCTCGCACGCTCACTCGCACTCCCACGCGCATTCGCACCATCACCACGGGCCTAGCTACCGTGGCGCGCCGGCCGTCGCCTACTCTGCGCCGCGCGTGGTCGTGGTGCCGCGTCCTGTTTACGTCGCACCCGCCTACGTGGCGCCCGCCTACGTCGCGCCGGCCTATGTCCCGGCGCCGGTCTACGTGCCGCCTCCCGCCTACGTTGCGCCGACGCCCTACGGCGCGCCGGTGCCGCCCCCTGCTGCGAGCACGTGGCGCACGCTTGCGGGGCCGTTCCTCGCGGTGGATGGCGCGTCGTTCGTGGCGGGTGGCGTGACCTACGTGCTCTCGGGGATGCAGACCTTTGATCCCTCGACGCCGCAGGGCGCCGCGGCGCGCGCGCGGCTGCAGCAGCTGCTCTCCAGCGGCGCGGTACAGGTTTGGCGGATCGCGGTCGACGGCTACGGCCGCTCGATCGCGCGCGTGGTGGTCAACGGCGCCGACCTCTCGGTAAGGTTGCGGCAGGAGGGGTACGGCCGCGCCTGAGCGAGGAGTGCATCCTGGCCGGCGGGTAAACTGCGGCCCATGTCGGATGCGTTGAAGCACGCCGCGAACATCGCGGACCTGAGGCTGATCGCGAAGCGGCGCCTGCCGCGCGCGATCTTCGATTTCTTCGACGGCGGCGCGGAAGACGAGACCACGCTGCGCGGCAACCGCGAGGCCTTCGAGCGCGTGCGCCTGCGCCCGAAGGTGCTGGTGAACGTCGCCGAGGTCGACACGAAGCTGGAACTCCTTGGCGGCCCCGCCGCGTCGCCGATCGTGATCGCGCCCACCGGCGCCATCGGCATCGGCCGGCGCGGCGCCGAGATCATGATCGCGCGCGCGGCGAAGGCGATGGGCATCCCGTTCACGCTCGCCACGCCGGCGATGTGTTCCATCGAAGAGGTCGCCGAGCAGGCGGGCGGGCGGCTCTGGTTCCAGCTCTACGTGCTGCGCAACCTGAAGGTGCGCGAGCGCCTGATCGCGCGCGCCGAGGCGGCGGGCTACGAGGCACTGGTGCTGACGGTCGACTTGCCCGTGGGCGGCAAGCGCGAGCGCGACCTCCGGAACGACTTCGCGTCCAACTTCAAGCCGAGCTGGCGCAACTCGCGCGACATGTGGGCCAAGCCGGCGTGGCTCTGGGACATGGCGCGGCACGGCATGCCGCAGATGGCGAACCTGGAAGGCCTCGTCGCGTCGTCGACCAAGGCGACCGACGTCGCCTCGTCGGTCGGCCGCGAGATGGATGCGAGCTTCGACTGGGACGAACTGGCGAAGCTGCGCGAGCGCTGGCCCCGCAAGCTGGTGGTGAAGGGCGTGGAGCGCGGCGACGACGCCATGCGCCTCGCCTCGATGGGCGTGGACGCGATCGTGGTGTCGAACCACGGCGGGCGGCAGCTCGACGGCGCGCTCGGCACGCTGGACGCGGTGCCCGACGTGGTGCAGGGGGCGGGCGGCAAGGTGCCGGTGCTGGTCGATAGCGGCGTGCGCCGCGGCGTCGACGTGCTGAAGGCGCGCGCGCTCGGTGCGACCGCGGTGCAGGTCGGCCGCGCGACGCTCTACGGCGTGATGGCCGGCGGCGAGGAGGGCGCGGCGCGGGCGCTGTCCATCCTGCAGGGCGAGTTCGTGCGCGCGATGCAGCTCTGCGGCGCGCGCAACCTCGCCGAGATCACGCCCGACCTCGTGGCGCGATGACCACGCCGCACACGGAACTCGCGAAGATCCCCGCGTGCGCGTACGAGCGTGCCGGGGATCGCTATCGCGCCACCGAACTCACGCGCGGGCCGTGGAGCCCGGCGCACCAGCACGCCGGCCCGCCGATCGCGCTGGTGGGCGGCGCCATCGAGCGCGCGGCGGCGGCGATGGAGTACACGCACGTCGCGCGCCTCACCGCGAACCTCATCCGGCCGATCCCGATCGGCGAACTCGCCTTCGAGGTGCGCACCGAATACGCCGGCAAGGGCGTCGCGCATTTCGCCGCGACCCTGGAGGCCGAGGGCAAGGAGGTCGCGCGCTTCACCGCGGTGGCGCAGCGCGAGCAGGCAATCGCACTGCCCGCGGACGTCCCCGGCCATCCGCTGCCGCAGGCGCCGAAGCGCGTCGACGAATCGGTCGAGGCGCGCATGCCGATCGTCACGGACATGGTGGGCTACCCGGAGCTCGTGCAGACGCGCGTCGCCACCGGCCGTCCGTTCCGCACGCCGTCGGCCGTGTGGTTCCGCCTGCGGCATCCGCTGGTCGCGGGCGAATCGCCGCGGCCGCTGGAGCGCGTCGCGGTCGCCGCCGACTCCGGCAACGGCATCAGCGCGGTGCTCGACTTCCGCAAGTTCACCTTCGCGAACTCGGACCTGACGATCAATCTCCTGCGCGTGCCGCGCGGCGAGTGGATCTGCGTCGACTCGCAGTCGTATTTCTGCGACGAGGGTGGCGGGCTCGCCGAGTCGCGCCTGTTCGACGAGGAGGGCCTCGTCGGCCGCGCGACGCAGAGCCTCGCGGTCAGGGCGCGGGGCTAGCGTGGAGCGCAATCGCAAGCGATCGCGGGTTCGCGTGGAGCGCAATCGCAAGCGATCGCGGGCTCGCGTGGAGCGCAATCGCAAGCGATCGCGCTAGTCTGCCTTCAACCCCGTGCGTGCCACGAGGCGCGCGTTCGAGGCGTATTCCTGCAGCACGCGGCGCGCGAAGGCCTCGGGCGTGTCGGGCGCGGGCACGTTGTCCAGGCCCGCGATGCGCTCGCGCACCGCGGGCAGCGCGAGTACCGCGTTCACCTCCGCGTTCAGCCGCGCGACCTCGGCCGCGGGCGTGCGCCCCGGCGCGAAGAAGCCGAAGAGCGAGGCGTAGTTCGACTCCGGGCGGCCGAGTTCGGCCATGGTGGGCACCGCGGGGTGCGCCGCGAGCCGCTGCGGCGCGGCCACCGCGAGCATGCGCAGCTTTCCCTGTGCGATGAGCCCGTTCACGCCCGGCGCCGGATTGGTGGTGAAGAGCTCGAACTGCCCGGCCGCGGCGTCGAGCGCCACCTGCCCGCCGCCCTTGTAGGGCACGTGCACGATGTCGACGCCGGCCGCCGAGCGGATCTGTTCCAGCATCACGTGGCCGAGCGTGGCGACGCCGGAAGTGGCGAGCCGGATCGAGCCCGGCTTCGCGCGCGCTTGCGCGACCGCATCCTCCAGCGTGCGGCCGCTGAACGCCGGCGTGCCCACGAGGTATACCGGCGAGAACATCACCGAGGCCACCGGCGCGACGTCCTTGATCGGGTCGTAGGGCACGCGCGCGACGTGCGGCAGCAGCGTCACCGGGCTGACCGCCGAGAACGCGAGCGTGCGGCCGTCGGGCGCGGCCTTGGCCATCGCGTCGATGCCGATCGCGCCGCTGGCGCCGCTGCGGTTCTCGACGACCACCGGCTGGCCGAGGCGCGCGCCGAGGCGCTCGGCGACCACGCGCGCGACGACGTCGCTAGGCCCGCCGGGCGGGTAGACCACGATGACGCGCAGCGGCGCGGCGGGCTGGGCCGACGCCGAGGCGGCGAACGCGAGGAGCAGGGCAACGAAGACGCAGCGCATGCGAGGAGCCTAGCGCATTGCGGCGAGGATGGCATTCAGGTCGGCGGCGACGCGGACGGCGGCGTCGCGCCACGTGAACCGCTGCTGCAGGTGGTCCCGCGCGCGCGCGCCCATCGCCAGCCGCCGCTCCGGCGGCATGTCGAGCAGCGTGGCCATCGCCGCGACGATGGCCTCGAGCGTCGGCTCGCGCCACGTGCCCCACGGCCACTTCTGGTAGAAGACCCCGCGCATCGGTCGCTCGACCGTGCTCGCGATCGGCACGTAGCCGCCGTCGACCAGGTACTCCGTCGGCGCCGAATAGGGGTTCGCGGCGCAGGGCACGCCGCAGGCCAGCGTCTCGATCAGCGGCAGGCCCCAGCCCTCGCAGAAATACGGGTAGAGCCCGGCGTCGCAGCCGCGGTGGAACTCGATCACGTCGTCCTCGCCCGGCAGCGGCCGCAGCAGCAGCTCGATCGTCGCGTTCCTCGCGTCGCGATGGCGGAAGCGCGCGAGCGCGCCGCCACGGTCGCCGGGCTCCGGCTCGAAGCCGTGGTCGCCCAGCATGGCCTGCGCGCGCTCGGCCCAGGACTTGTGCCAGATGTGCGTCCAGTTCGCGAGCAGGCGCATCGGCGTGCCGCGGCGCGCGCGCGCGACCTCGGCATAGGCCATGACCATCGGCACGATGCCCTTGCGGCGCTCGAACTTGCCGACGTTGCCGAAGGTGAAGGCGTCGCCGCGATAGCGGCTCGGCCCCGCGTTCGCGAACGCGATGTCCGGCGCCGCGCCGGGCCACACCGCGGTGGCGGGCCGTCGCCCGGGGGGCAGCGCCGCGAGGGCCGCGTCGAGGGCGCGCTGGTTCCAGTGGCTCGGAACGGCGACCAGGTCGAAGGGACGCAGCTGCTCGGCGAACTCGGGCGGTACCTGCGAGCCTTCCCACATCGTGAAGCCGACACGCACGCGGCCGGGCAGCACGACGACATTGGTGGCGTCGAACATCGAGACGGAGACGTCCGCGATCCCGGGGAAGATCCTTGCGTGCGCCGCGTGGACGGCGCGCGCCTTCGCGTCGGGGGAATCGGCCGCGACGGCGCGGCGACGGTCGTTGCCGGAGAGGATCCGGAACGTAACGCCGTCTCGGTCGACCAGCGGCAGCAGCTCGCGCGACAGGTGGAAGCCGAAGGTGCCGAAGCCGGTGTTGCCCAGCGGGGCCAGCAGGACGACCGTCGCCATCAGAGGATCGGCGAGAAGAGGCGCGCCGCGCCCATCATCAGTCGTTCGCCGACCGGCGTGCGCCGGCCCGAGGGCGCGAAGCGCGTCGCCTCGCCGAGGTCGTGGTCGAACTGCGCGTTCAGCGCCTGCGCGATCTCCGCCGAATACGCGACCGCGACGACCTCGAAATTGAGCCGGAAGCTGCGGTTGTCGAGGTTGGCGGTGCCGACCACCGAGACGAGGTCGTCGAACACCGAGGTCTTGGCGTGCAGCATCGGCGGGCCGTATTCCCAGATCTCGACGCCGACGCGCGCGAGTTCGTCGAAGTAGCTGCGCGCGGCCGCGGTGACGAGCTTCGAATCGCTCGCCTTCGGCACCAGCACGCGCACCGAAACGCCGCGCAGCGCGGCGGCGACCAGCGCCGCGAGCAACGCCTCGTCGGGCACGAAGTAGGGCGTGGTGAGGCGGATGCTCCGGCGCGCGTTCGCGATCGCATTGAAGAGGAGCCGCTGGATCGCCCAGGTGTCGCTGTCGGGGCCGGAGGCGACCACCTGCACGTAAGGCCCGGCGGCCGGCGCGGCCTCGGGGAACCATTGCGGCTGGATCGGGTACGGGCCGCGCGCGAACACCCAGTCGTCGAGGAACACGCGTTGCAACTGCGCCACCGGTGCGCCCTCGATGCGCAGGTGCGTGTCGCGCCACGCCGCGTCGCCCTTCGCGCGCGCGCTGTGGTCGTCGGTGACGTTCATGCCGCCGACGAAGCCGACGCGGCCGTCGGCGACGAGGATCTTGCGGTGGCTGCGGAAGTTGACGTACCGGAAGCGCAGCTTCTTCAGGTGCGGCCGATTGAACCACGCCACTTCGCCGTCCGCGGCCTCGAGCGGCGCGAAGAAACGGTCGTGGGTGGTGTTCGAGCCGACGGTGTCGACCAGCAGCCGCACCTTCACGCCCTCGCGCGCCTTGGCCGCCAGCGCGTCGCGCAGCCGCGTGCCGATCGCGTCGTCGCGCCAGATGTAGTACTCGAGGTGCAGGTGGTCGCGCGCCGCGGCGATCGCCTCGAGCATCGCGTCGTAGAGCGCGTCGCCGTCGAAGTAGAGCGCGTGCGAGGTAGCGCGCGCCGGCGCGGGCTGCTCCAGTCGTTCGGCGAGGATGGCGAGCTGCCGGTAGCGGTGGAAGATGTCCTCCGAGAGGTTGTCGGGGCGCGCGATGCGCGCCGCGCTCTGCGCCACCGCCGAGCGGCTCCTGGCGTAGCGCAGGCGCTTCCTGCGCAGGCGGCGCGGGCCGAAGAAGAACCACAGGAACGCGCCGATGTAGGGCAGCAGCAGCAGCGCGAGCAGCCACGCCACGGTGGCCATCGGCGGCCGGCGCGCCAGCAGCAGCATGCTGGTCACGCCGATCGCCCAGGCGACGTAGGCGCCGACGAGCAGCAGGTCGCGCCAGATCGGTGCGCCGAGGTCCGGCATCAGCCCAGCGGCGTGCCCTTGTCGCGCATCTTCGCGGCCGGCTTGGCCATCTCGCGGTCGAACCAGGCGACGAACTTCGCCGTCTCGGGGCCGAGCGGCATGGTCGCGAGCTTCTTCACGCCGGCCTCCGACAACCAGTCGTGGTCGGTGTCGTGCGAATCACACTCCTGGCCGGACATGCGCTTGGCGAGCTTCTCGGGTTGCGCGACGCCCACGATCTTGCAGACGTCGGTGAGGCGCACCCACGGGTAGCCGCGCACGTACATCGTGCGCAGTTCGGTCGTGTAGTACATCTGCCGCTTGCCGCCGAACGCCGCCGCCTTGGCGGCGTCGTACAGGAAGAGCTTCATCCAGCTCATGATCGGCAGCGCCAGCAGCCCCGCGATGAACGGCGAGGTCATGACCAGGCTCAGCAGGAAGTCGACGCGGTCGTCGCGGTGCTTGGTCCACAGCACCACGACGAGCGCGCCGGCGATCCCGGCCAGGACGAGGTTCGCGCGACCGAGCTGGTCGATCGCCTTCAGCAGGAGCTCTAGGAGGCGCAACCGGCCCGCTTACACCCAGACCTGCAGGACGTAGTCGTACGCGGCCTGCGCGTTGGTCATGTCGACGCGCTGCAGCTTGATCTTCCAGCCCTGCGGGGTCTTCTTCAGGTGGTGCGTGTACTGGCCGGCGAAGTGGCGCACGTTGTCGCGCCGCATCTCGAGCATGTGGAAGCGCGAGCGCACCACGACGTCGCCGTTGGCCGAGGCCTTGTCCACCACGACGTTGCCGACCACGTGGTTGGTGCCCCACAGCGGCACCTGCGACCACGCGTCCGGGTGCAGCACGCGCTTCATGCGCACCGTCATGATGTTCTTGTCCTCGGCGAAGATCGCCGGCATGCCGTCCCAGTGCGTGTGGCCGGGCTCGGGCGGCATCCAGTACACGCCGTCGGGCGTGAAGAGGTCGATCCATTCCTGCCAGCGCTTGTTGTCGAGGAGCGCGGCCTGCGCGTAGAGGAATTGCTCGACCTCGTGCTGGAGCTGCGGCGTGACCTTCACGGCCTTGGCCGGCGCCTTCTTCGCCGCGGGCTTCGCGGCCTTCTTCACTGCCTTCTTTTTCGCGGCCATGCTCATCAACCCTTCATGTACTGCGCCCAGGCCTGCATCTGGTTGCGCATCGGTGCTTCGGAGGTGCCCTGGTTCGGGGGCGAGGAGATCGCGTTGCCCTGGCGGATGTCGCGGCCATGGTGGCGCGCGAAGCTGACCCAGTCGCCGCCGTCGGACTCGAGGCCGGTGTGGCACTTCCAGAAGTTCTCGAGGTCGTCGGCGTTGATCATCGTCGACGGCGAGTTGACGAGGTTGTAGTAGGCGAGCGACCGGCGGTAGATCGGCTCCGGCGCGCCCTTCAGGCGGAAGTGCCAGATCTCGGTCAGCGTGCGGTTGACGTCCAGCGGCCGCACCGCGCGCAGTTGCTGGAGCGGCGACTGCACCGACAAACCGGGATACACGAGCACGTGGTGGATGTTGACGTTGAAGATCTCCTCCATGCGCTTCTTGCCGTACGCCTTCTCCATGACCGCCTCGTAGGCGCGCGTGTCGGGGTCGGTCGGGCGCAGGCCCATGTAGCCGGTGAGGATGCAGTGGCCGTAGGGGTAGTTCAGCGTCTGGAAGTTGTCCCACTTGTCGATGGTCACGGTCGCGAACGCCGACAGCATGTGGTACGACAGCGGCGCGTGGCCGGTCTTCTTCTCGATGTCGAGCTCGACCTCGCGCGCGGCGCGGCCGGTGGACTGGTGCGTCACCGACGGGTGCAGCGCGTCGATCTGGTTCTCCATGAAGAGCTTCCAGTTCGAGTGCTGGATGACGCGGAAGCAGTTGGGCACCACCTCGACCTCGCCCTCGGGCGCGCGGTCGCACATGTCGTCGAAGGCGACGATCGACTCGCCGAGGAACTCCTTCAGCGTCGGGCCGTCCTTGGCGAGGCTGCAGAACACGAAGCCGCGGTACGACTCGACGCGCGCGGCGGGCTTCATGTTGCAGTCGGGGTTGTCGCGCGTGAAGCGGGTTCCCGCATAGCCCGACTCCATCATCGGGATGTTGCGCAGCTTGCCGTCGTGGTGGAAGGTCCACGCGTGGTACGAGCAGCGGAAGAACTCGCCGGTGTTGCCGGTGTGGTTGCCGCAGACCATCGCGCCGCGGTGCGGGCAGCGGTTGTAGACCACGTGCGGCTTGCCGTCCTTGCCGCGCACCAGGATCATCGGCTGGCGGCCGACCTGCACGGTGACGTAGTCGCCGGGCTTGCGGATCTGCGACTCGTGGCCGCAGTAGATCCACACCGTCTCGTGGATGCGCTCCATTTCGAGCTGGAAGACGTCGGGGTCGGTGTAGCACTCCTTCCGGACGCGGTCGGGCTCGACGTAGGACGACAGGTCGGGGACTTTCTCTCGCAGCATGGGGAGGATCTCCTTCGGTGGCACCGCCGGCGATTGTATAGCGCCGGACGAACGGACTAGTCGCGAGTAGTTTCCCAGTCCATGAAGGCGTCGATCTGCGCCTTCACGGTGCGCACCACGAAGCCGACGACGGTGGCGTCGTCGACGAGGCCGATGCCGAAGATCGCATCGGGGATGAAGTCGAGGGGGTTCACCACGTAGATCACCGCGGCAACCACCATCAGCACCGTCTGCCACGGCACCTTGCGGTAGGCGCCGGCGTAGTACGCGCGCAGGAGCCGGAGCATGGCGAGGAAGTACGGCCACAGGTCCTTGAACGGGCCCTTGGGCATGCGGCGCGCCTTCTTCACCGCCTCGTCGATCAGCGCGCGCAACCGTACCGGATCGCTTGCGTAGGTGGCGGCGTCGCGCAGCGCATCCTTGAATGCGCGGCTCTTCGGCGCGGATTTCGCGGATGACGCGGACGCCTTCTTCGCTTTCGGGGTGCGGGTCACAGGCGGGTGGGGGAGAGCATGTCCGGGGTGACCCCATTGTCGCGCAGGACGGCGGGCAGTTCACGCCCCAGCACCAGCGCCGCCGCCGCCATGCCCATCGCCGGGCTGGTCTGGATGCCGTAGCCGCCCTGCCCGGCGACCCAGAAGAAGCCCGGCTCGCGGCGGTCGAACCCGGCGACCAGCGTGCGGTCGCCGACGAAGCTCCTCAGGCCTGCCCAGCGCGCGGTGAGGCGTTTCACGTCGAAGTTCGTCGCCTGCTGAAGGTGCTCGACGAGCGCGGCGACATCCAGCTCATCCGGCTGCGCATCGCACGGCGCGGAAGGCACTTCGTCCGCGGGAGAAGCAAGGAAGCGTCCGGCCTCGGGGCGGAAGTACAGCGTCTCGGTGGCGTCGATCGCCATCGGCCATTCGGCGGCGCCGTTCCAGCGCCCGCAGTCGAACACGATCGCGGTGCGCCTGAGCGGCTGGATGCCGATCGGCGCCACGCCGCAGGCGCGCGCGACCTCGTCCACCCACGCGCCGGCCGCGTTGACGAGCACGTCTGCCTCGAATACGCCCGCCGAGGTGTTGACGCGCCAGCGCCCCGCGACGCGCTCGGCGCGGCGCAGCTCGGCATTGCGCACCACCGTGATACCGCGCAGGAAACCGCGGTGGATCGCGTTCACGTCCATGTCCTCGGATTCCTCGTCGAGGAGGCCTGCGAACGAGTGCGATTCGCGCAGCGCCGGTACGAGCCTGCGCACCTCGGCGCCCGTGAGCGGCTTAAGGTGTGCGCCGGTGGCTTCGTGCTCGCGCACGTGCTCCTCGAGGAGCGTGCCTTGGTCCTCGCGCGCGAAGAACAGCATGCCGCGCGGCGAGAGCAGAGGCGACGACGTGAATCCAGCGGGCGGCGAGTCGAAGAACGGCCGGCTCGCGCGCGTGATCGCGCGCACCGGCGCGTTGCCGTAGGCGGCGGCGTAGAGCGCGGCCGACCGTCCGGTGGAGTGATACCCCGGCTGGTCCTCGCGCTCCAGCACCGTGACCTTGGCGTGCGGCGCGAGGAAATGCGCCGCCGATGCGCCGGCGATCCCGGCGCCGACGATCAGCACTTCTGGCTTCGCTAGGGACATCGCGGGGACGATACTATGGCTGCCGGCGCGCCTCCATAGCCTGCTGCAGCAGTTCCGCAACCGTTCCGGACCACACTTCGTAGAAGCCCTCGCGCGTCGAGGTCTGCAGCCATGTCTCCCAGCGCGTATCGGCGAACACCGGGTCGCGCGCCGCGATGCCTTCCTGCGCGATGCCGATCGCGACGCTGCCGCCCGGACCGCCGCCGGCGCGCAGGTGCCGGATCGATTGCTGGAGGCGCGCGAGCTCGGCCTGCGCTTCCGGCGCGAAGCGGTAGAGCAGCCAGCGCCGTTGCGCGCGTGCGGGCGGCAGGCCCTGGGCCGCGGCTTCGCTGCCCGACGCCGTCGCGAATCGCATCGGCAGGTCCTTCTGCAGGGCCTCGAACGCGCCTGCTTCGCGCGGACGCAAGTGCACGCGCATGACGGGCGCGGCGTCGGGCGGCGGCGCCATGCGCGCGTCGACCTGGATCGCAAGCATGAACTGCGCGGGATCGAGGTCGAGCAGCGTGCCCGGCAGCGACATCAGGCGCGGCATGGAGCGCAGCGGGACGCCGCTGCAGGCGGCGAGCGTCGCGGCAATCGCGAGGACGGCACAGGAGAGAACCGCGGAGCGGGGCATGAAGTCTAGGGAAGGAAGGATTGAATTTATTGTAAAACGATAATATATTGTCATCCAACAGAAAATTTTGGCCACCTCGGCCACATAGAAGAAAGGCGCGCGATGAACTCGATCACTGCTACAAACAGCCCTGCGCAGAACCTGCGACGCCTGAGCTGGTGGATGGCTCGCGCCTGCCTTCTGCTCATCGTCCTGCTGCCGATCCTGGCGATCGCCTACTGGCAGTGGGCGGATCCGGCGCAGCTCGCGTTGCGTGCGCAATTGCCGGTGGACGCCATTCGCGCGCCGCTGACGTCCGCGCAGCGCTGGGCGGGCGCGGTCGTCACGTTCGTGCCGCTGCTCTTCTTCTGCGCCGGGCTCTGGCAGGCGCGCGCGTGCTTCCGCCTGTTCGAGGCGGGCGAGGTGTTCACCGCGGCGACCGTGCGCTGCCTGCGTCGCTTCGCCGGCTGGGTATCGGTGTCCGTCGCCGCGAGCATGGTGGCGGCCACGGCGACCTCCGTGGTGCTGACCTTCCACAATCCGCCCGGCGCGCGGCATCTCGCGATCAGCTTCGGCACCGACCAGGTCTTCACCCTGTTCTTCGCCGGCATGGTGTGGGTGATGGCCACCGTGATCGGGCAGGGTCGGGCGCTGGCCGAGGAAAACGCGGCGTTCGTCTGACCCGCGCCGATGCCGATCGTCGTCCAGCTGGACGTGATGCTCGCGCGGCGCAAGGTGAAGTCGAAGGACCTCGCCGCGCACGTCGGGATCACCGAGGCCAACCTGTCGCTGCTAAAGCAGGGCAAGGTGAAGGGCATCCGCTTCGACACGCTGCAGGCCATCTGCGCGTATCTCGATTGCCAGCCCGGCGACCTGCTGGCGTACGTGCCGGACGGCGACGACGCGAAGTAGCCGCACCGACGCCGTCCGCTACCGGAGAACGCGCAATGCCGACCCGCCATCGAGCCGCCGTGCTCGCCGTACTTGCCGCCCTGGCCGCGACGGGATGCTCGACCCGCGCGTGGTATGACGGCCTGCAGGCGGCTGCGAGGAACGCGTGCCAGGTGTTGCCGTCCTCGGAACGCGAACGCTGCGAAGCGCAGCTCAACCGGCAGGACTTCGGCGCCTACGAGCGGAGCCGGACCTCGTCGCCATGAAGGCGGCGCTCTGCAGGAACTACGGCCCGCCTTCGGTGCTCGAGATCGCCGAAGTGCCGACGCCGTCGCCCGGCGAGCGCGAACTGCTGCTGCGGATTCGCGCGGCGACGGTCAGTTCCGCCGACCGCCGCGTGCGCAGCTTCGACATGCCTCGCGGCTTCGGCCTCGTCGCGCGTCTCGCCTTCGGCGCGCGTCGCCCGCGACAGCCGATCCTCGGGGTCGACTTCGCCGCGGACGTCGTCGAGGTGGGTCGCAGCGTCACGAGGTTCAAGGTCGGGGACCGCGTGTTCGGGATGCGCGGCGCGCGGATGGGCTGCCACGCGCAGTTCGCGTGCATCCGAGAGGATGCCGCGTTGGCCCTCGCCCCGGCCGCGCTGGGATACGCCGAGGCGGCGGCGATCCCGTTCGGCGGCACGACGGTCCTGGGCTTCTTCCGGCGAGCGAAGCTCGGTGCCGGCGAGCGCGTGCTCGTCCATGGCGCGTCCGGCAGCGTCGGCACGGCTGCGATCCAGCTGGCGGTCCGCTTCGGCGCCGAAGTCACCGGCGTCTGCAGCGGCGCGAACGTCGGCCTCGCGCGATCGCTCGGCGCGACGCGCGCCATCGACTACGCGCGCGAGGACTTCGCGCGCGAACGCGCCGCCTACGACGTGATCGTCGACACGGTCGGGACGGCGGGCTTCGCGCGCTGCCGGCAAGCCCTTAGGCCCGGCGGCCGGCTGCTGCTGGTGGAGGCCTCCTTGCCACAGATGCTCGCGGCCCCGCTGGTTGCGCTCACCGACTCCCGGCGGGTCGTCGCGGGCCCGGCGCCCGAGCGCGCCGAAGACCTGCGGTTCCTCGCGCGGCTCGCGGACACGGGCGAGTTCAGGCCGGTCATCGACCGCCGCTACGCGTTCGAACGCATCGCGGAGGCGCACGCCTACGTCGACACGTGGCGCAAGCGGGGCAACGTCATTCTGGAGATCACGCCGGACTGAATTTCGCGATCGGGTCGCGCGCGAGCGGCATAATGCCGCGATGTCCTCCAATCCCGCCTTCTGGTCCGCCACGAAACTCGCGCGGGCATTGCGCGCGAAGAAGCTCGGCGCGCTCGAACTCTTCGACCTCTACGCCGAGCGCATCGCGCGCCACAACCCGGCGCTGAACGCGCTCTGCGTGCTCGACCTCGACGGCGGGCGCCAGCGCGCGAAGGCCGCGGACAAGGCGCGCGGCGCGCGCGGGCCGCTGCACGGCCTGCCGATGACGGTGAAGGAGTCCTTCGACGTCGCGCGCATGCCGACGACGTGGGGCCTGCTCGAGCTGAAGCGCAACGTCCCGAAGATCGACGCGCTCGCGGTGGCGCGCCTCAAGGCCGCCGGCGCGAACGTTTTCGGCAAGTCGAACGTGCCGGTGATGCTCGCCGACTGGCAGACCTACAACCCGGTCTACGGCACCACGAACAATCCGTGGGACGTGACGCGCACGCCGGGCGGCTCGTCGGGCGGCGCGACCGCGGCGCTCGCCGCCGGCCTCACCGGGCTGGAACTGGGCAGCGACATCGGCGCGTCGATCCGCGGCCCGGCGCACTACTGCGGCGTCTACGGCCACAAGCCCACGTGGGGCGTGTGTGCGATGAACGGCCACGCGCTGCCCGGCGGCGTCGGCACGCCCGACATCTCGGTGATCGGCCCGCTCGCGAGGAGCGCCGAGGACCTGCAGCTCGCCTTCGACCTGATCGCCGGGCCGGACGAGGTCGATGCGAAAGGCTGGAGCCTCGCGCCGCTGCGCGCGGCGCCGAAATCCTTCAAGGGCCTGCGCGTCGCGGTGATGCCGACCAGCAGCGTCGCACCGGTGGACGCGAGCGTGTCGCGCGAGATCGAGGCGCTCGGTCGCGCGATGGCGAAACTGGGGGCCAAGGTGTCGTTCAAGGCGCGCCCCGCGATCGACGAGCAGGAAGCGTGGGAGGTGTTCGTGCTGCTGCTGCGCGCCGCCACGTCGGCGCGCGTCGCGGGCAAGGACCTCGCCAAGTGGCAGGTGATCCGCTCGTCGCACACGCGCGACAGCAAGGCCTACGAGGCGATGGCCTCGCGCGGCACGCTGGCGCTGCACAAGGACTGGCTGGTCGCGTCGAACCGCCGCCACCAGATGCGCCTCGCGTGGGCGGAGTTCTACCGCGACTGGGACGTGCTGCTTTGCCCCGCCGCGGCCACCGCCGCGTTCAAGCAGAACACCGCCGGCGAGCGCTGGGAGCGCATGATCGACGTCAACGGCCAGCCGCAGCCCTCGACGCAGCAGATGTTCTGGGCGGGCTGGAGCGGCGCGTTCTACCTGCCGGGTACGGTGGCGCCGATCGCGCGCACGAAAGAGAACCTTCCCGTGGGCGTGCAGATCGTCGGCCCGCAGTACGGCGACCGCGTCACGATGGGCGTCGCGCGGTTGATGGAACGCCATCTGCGCACCTTCGAGCCGCCGCCCGGCTACGACTGAGCCCGGCCGCCGCACCCGCATGGCGATGACGCCGGGCCGGCGCCTCGCCGCCGCGATCGCGGCGGCGACCGTGCTGAACGTGCCCTACGGCACGATCTACGCGTTCAGCGTGTTCCTCGTCGCGCTCGAGGCGAAGCTGGGCGTCGGCCGCGCGCAGATGAGCGCGGTGTTCGCGCTGGCGACGATCACGCTCACCGTCGGCATGAACGTGTCGCCACGCCTGTACCGCGTGCTGCCGCCGTCGCTGATCGCGCTCGGCTGCGGCACGCTCGGCGCTGCCGGCATCGCGCTCGCCGCCGCGGGCACGAGCTACGCGCAGGTGCTCGTCGGCTTCGGCGTGCTGTTCGGGCTTTCGGCCGGCATCGCGTTCACGCTGAACCAGCAGTGCGTGAACGCGCTGATGGCGAAACCGAGCGGTCTCGTCAACGGCTACATCGTCAGCCACTACCCGCTCGGCGCGATGGTGGGCGCGCCGCTCTTCGGCTGGAGCCTCGAGCGCTTCGGGCTCGAGGCGACGCTGGGCGCGATCGGCGCGTTCCTCTTCTGCTCCGGTGCGACCGCCGCCGCACTGTACGTGCTCTCGCGCGTGGAGACGCGCGGTCGTTCGGCCTCGGGCTCCGCCGCCGCGGCCGGCCACGGGCGCGTGTTGTGGATCCTCGGCACCGCTTTCTTCCTCGCCGCAGCCTCGGGGCTGATGGTGATGAGCCAGGCCGCGGCGATCGTCAAGGCCTACGGCGGCGGCACCGCGCTCGCGGTGGGCGCGACGACCTTCATCACCGGCGCGATCGCGGCGGCGCGCATCGCCGGCGGCTGGCTGGTGGACCGTTTCCCGGTGCCGTGGGTCGCGATGTTCGCGAACGCGTGGGCGCTCGCCGGCGGCGTGCTGCTCACGCTCGTGCCCGACGCGCTCGTCGCGGTGCCGGCGCTGGCGATGATCGGCATGGGCTACGGCTTCACCTCCGGCCTCACCGCGGCCGCGATCGCGCGCTACTGGGACAAGTCGCAGGTCGGCGCGGTCGCCGCGCGGCTCTACATCGCGTGGTGCGTCGGCGCGGTGACGCTGCCGGTGATTGCCGGCTGGCTCTTCGACCGCACGCAGGGCTACGTCGCCGCGGTGCTGATCGCGGCCGGCATCAACGTCGCCGGGATCGCGGTGGCGTCGCGGCTGCCGGCGAAGTTGCGATGAGGCTGCGCTAGTTCAGGCGCGGCAGGCGTCGAGCCGGCGTTGAAGTTCGGCGTCGTCGAGCGCGCCTTCGGGGCCGATGCAGACGAGCCGCGAGTGCGGCGTGTCCGCGCCCCACGATTCACCGCGCGTGCGGTTCGCTCTCGCGCCGACGCGCTGGTAGACGGCGCGGTGCATCGGGTCGTCCGCGAGGTGCAGCACCCCCTTCGCGCGCAACAGCGTCGCGGGCAGCGCGGCGAGCATTGCATCGAGCTTCGCCGCGTCCAGCGCGCCCTCGCAGAGCACGCTCCAGCTGGCGATGCCCGCGGCATGCACCGGCGGCACCGGCTTCTCGCTTCGCAGGTCGCGGCCGCTGTGGATACCGAGCGCGACCTCCACCGGGATGCGGCCGCGGTCGGCGTCCACGACCGGGCGGCCGGGTAGGGCGGCGGCGAGCCACGCGCGCGCGGCGGCGCGGCCGGCGTCATCCAGCAGGTCGAGCTTCGACAGCACCACGAGGTCGGCGGCGTCCAGCTGCGCGCGGAAGGCGGCGCCGGTCGCGGTGTCGGCCGCGCGCGCGGCGAGCGTCTCCGCATCCGCCACCACCAGCAGGCCGTCGAGGCGCAGCGCCGGGTTCGCGAGCGCGATCTGCGCGATGCCGCGCGGGTCGGCGAGGCCGCTCGCTTCCAGCACGATGGCCTCGGGCGGGTCTTCGCGCTGCGCGAGCTGCACGAGCGTCCGCGTCAGGTCGCCCGCCACGGTGCAGCAGGCGCAGCCGTTCTCGAGGCTGATCATGTCCTCGGTGCGCGAGCGCACGAGCGAGGCGTCGATATTGATGCGGCCGAAGTCGTTCACCAGCACCGCGAGCCGGCGGCCGTGCGGCGCGACCAGCAGTTCGTTCAGCAGCGTGGTCTTGCCTGCGCCGAGGAAGCCGCCGATCACGGTGAACGGCAGCGAATCCGGCGCAGCGCGCAGCGTGCCGGGGATGAAGCGCGCGGCTTCCAGCAGCCCGCTCACCATCTCCCACGCCGCGAGCTTGGCCGCGTGCGGATCGGCGGCCGGAACTCCGATCGGACTGCGCAGGCTCACGCCGGCTGCAGCTTGCCGCCCAGCGCCGTGCCCCAGACGCGGATGTCCTTCAGCTTCATCGGGTCGACCTCGAAGGGGTCTTCCTCGAGGATCGCGAAGTCGGCGAGCTTGCCGGGTTCGAGGCTGCCGACCTTGTCTTCCATGCCGATGACGTAGGCGGCGTCGATCGTCACCGCGCGCATCGCGCGCTCGACGCTGATGCGCTCGCCCGGCGCGACCACGGTTTTTCCATCCGCCGCGATGCGGTTCACCGCCACCCACGCCGCGGTCAGCGGGTGCATCGGCACGACGACGAGCGAGAAGTCCGAGTGCAGCGCGAAGATCACGCCTTCGCGGTCGAGCGTCGCCAGCCGGCCGACCGCTTCCGCGCGGTCGGGGCCGTAGGCTTCCTTGTCGTGGATCTGGCTGCGGTAGTGCGCGAAGTACTGGTTCACGCTCGCCACGCCGCCCAGCGCCTTCAGGCGCCGCGCCTGCATGGTGTTGCTGATGCAGTAGTGCTCGATGGTGAAGCGGTGTTCGAACCGCGGGTGCGCGGCCTGCAGCGCGGCCAGCGCGTTGAGCGACGCGTCGATCGCCTGGTCGCCGTTGGCGTGGCAGTGGATCTGGATGCCCGCCTTCCAGAACTGCATCATGCGCGCCGGCAGCTCGTCCCACGGGATGTCGTTCCGCACGCCGTTCGTGCCATCGAGGTATCCGGGGAAGTTGAGGCGCAGCGACATCGCCGGGAAGGAACCATCCGACAGGTACTTGATGCCGTGGAAGAAAAGCTTGTCGTTGTTCTGCTTCGACATCTCGAGCAGGAACGCGGCGGACTGGTCGCCGTGCTTCTTGTAGAGCGGGTTTTCCAGCGACACGAGACCCATGCGCACCGGGAACGCGGGGTCGTTCACCGCCTCCTGGTGCGCCTGCCACTCGAGGTCGAAGTCCATCATGCCGAACACCAGCTCGGCGGTGGTGGTGACGCCGGCGCGTCGCGCGGTGTCGCCCATCATGCGGATGCCTTCCACGCCGCCGCCCTTCTGGATCACGAGCAGCATCGACCCGAGCACCGCGCGCTTGGCCTCGATCTCGACGAAGACGCCGTTCAGGCGCCCGTCCGGATAGCGGCCGACGCCGTGGATGGTGGTGTCGGGCTTCACCCCGGAGATCGCGAGCGCGGCGCTGTTCACATAGACGAAGTGCGGCGCGTAGGTGATCACCCAGATCGGCCGGTCCTTCGTGATCGCGTCCAGTTCGTCGCGGTGCAGGTGCCCTCCCTGCATGGCCGGGTCGAGGCCCCAGGCGAGCAGCGGCTTCTTCGGATCCTTCTCGGCGGCGTGCGTGGCCTTCAGCTTGTCGATGATCTGCTGGTGCGTGGAGAGCGGCGGGTTGATGCCATCCGGCCCCGGCGACTCGATCGGGCCGATGTAGGTGAGCGACATGTAGCCCGCCGAGCACGAGAAGTGCGTGTGCGGGTCGATCAGTCCGGGCAGGATCACCTTGTCCGCGAGCGTGCGGTCGATGACGTGCTCGTGGCGGTCGAGCCAGGGCTTCATCGAAGCGAGGGTCCCGGTGGAGACGACGCGACCGTCCATCACGGCCACGGCCTCGGCGACGGGGCGACCGGGGTCCATCGTGCGGACGCGGCGGGCGACGTACACGGTGATCTTGCTCATGCTCGACCTCCTCGAGGGAAGGGGGGGCTGCTCAGGCGAGGCGCGCGGCGATGCGGTCCGAATCGAGCGCCTTCGACGCCGCCGACTCGGCCGCGGCATCCGCGAGCCACTGGGCGACATAGTGCGCGAAGGAGTTGCGCACGTACAGGCGGAAGACGGGGGTCGTTTCGCACGCCTGCAGGATGACCTGCGACTTGGCGAGCACCGTCTGCGCGCATTGCGGGGGTGCGAAGGCTGCCGCGTGCAGCGGCAGCGTGCAGCCCTTGGCGAGCACCGCGCGGGCATCGGCGCCCGACAGTTCGAGCACGGTGCGGTTGGCGGAGACGTCCACGACCGAGTGATGGCGGCCGGCGAGCGCCGCGCGCAGCGACGCCTCGAGGGCGGTGCGTTCGGCGTCAGGCGCGACGACGAGCCATTCGTCCGGGCCGAGCCAGAGCGCGCCCTTGTCGGGCGTGCCGGTCCACGTATTCGCCGCCGTCGGAAGCGCGCAGCCCAGCACGCCGCGCACCGCATCGGCGAAGCTGGCGTCGGACGGATCGCCGCGCAGGTTCAGCTGCGCGACGAACGCGCGCTCGCGCATCGCGAAGCGCGACGGGTCGCCGCTCGCCTGCGCGAGCAGGGCCGAGTGCGCATGGAGCGGGCTGCGGCGCTCAGTCGATGCCGTCACGGCGCTTGTTTTCCTTGTCGAGGAACACAGGGTCGCAGACCGTCATCTCCTGCAAGCCCTGCGCGGTCACGTTCCACACCGTCTTGCCGTGCAGCGCGCGGCCGTCGAGCAGCAGCGCGAGCGCGAAGCCGGTCTCCATGTTGGGGCTGAAGTAGCTCGAGGTCACGTGGCCGAGCGACGGGCTGCCGGTCGCGGGATCGTGCCTCGCGCGCGACGGGTCGGCGACGAGGTGCGAGCCCTCCGCCGCGACGAAGGCCTTGTCCTTCGGCAGCAGGCCGACCAGCTGCTTGCGGCCGGCGCGCGCGGTGTCGGCGCGCGCGAACGAGCGCTTGCCGATGAAGTCCTTCTTCGCCTTCGACACGATCCAGTCCATGCCGAGGTCGAGCGGCGTCACCGTGCCGTCGGTTTCCTGGCCGACGATGATGAAGCCCTTCTCGGCGCGCAGCACGTGCATGGTCTCGGTGCCGTAGGGCACGAGGCCGTGCGGCTCTCCGGCGGCCCAGACCGCTTCCCACATCGCGAGGCCGTGCCACGAGGGCACGTTGATCTCGTAGGCGAGCTCGCCGCTGAAGCTGATGCGGAAGACGCGCGCGTCCATGCCGGCGACGACGCCGTCCTGCCAGGTCATGAACGGGAACGCGGCGTTCGACAGGTCCATCGTCGGCGCGAGCGCCTTGAGGATGCGACGCGAGTGCGGGCCGACGATCGCCACCGTGGACCACTGCTCGGTGACCGAGGTGCAGTAGACCTTCAGCTCCGGCCATTCCGTCTGCAGCCACTCCTCCAGCCAGTCGAGCACGCGCGCGGCGCCGCCGGTGGTGGTGGTCATCAGGAAGCGGTCCGGCGCGAGGCGCGCGGTGACGCCGTCGTCGAACACCATGCCGTCGGCCTTGCACATCAGGCCGTAGCGGCACGCGCCGACCGCGAGCTTCTTCCACGCGTTGGTGTAGATGCGCTCGAGGAACTCGGCCGCGTCCGGGCCCTGGATGTCGATCTTGCCGAGGGTCGTGGCATCCATCACGCCGGCGGTGGTGCGCACCGCCTTCGTCTCGCGCTTCACCGCGGCGTGCAGGTCTTCGCCGGGCTTCGGGAAGTACCACGGCCGCTTCCACTGGCCGACGTCCTCGAAGAGCGCGCCCTGCGCGACGTGCCACGGGTGGATCGGCGTGGTGCGCACCGGATCGGACAGCGCGCCGAGGTCGCGGCCGGCGAGCGCGCCGAACGTGACCGGCGTGAACGGCGGCCGGAAGGTGGTGGTGCCGACCTCGGGGATCGGCTTCGCGAGCGCATCCGCCAGCAATGCTAGGCCGACGACGTTGGACGTCTTGCCCTGGTCGCTCGCCATGCCGGTGGTGGTGTAGCGCTTGGTGTGCTCGACCGAGCGGAAGCCCTCGCGCGCGGCGAGCCGGATGTCGCGCTCGGTGACGTCGTTCTGGTAGTCGACGAAGTGCTTGCCGGGCAGCTCGGTGCCAAGCCGCGCCTGCACCGACCACAGCTTCTCGAGGCGCAGATCGTCGCGAGGCGCGGCCGGCACGGGTTCGGCACGATGACCGAGCGAAGCGAGCGTGCGCGCACCGGCGGAAGCGCCGTCGGCGAGCGCGCGCTCGAGCGTGAAGCAGCCGCGCACCGCGCCCGCGCATTCGACCGCCTGCACCGTGCGTTGCGGCAGGAAGCAGGCGAGCGCGTCGTCGTACGCGAGCGCGCCCGGCGCCTGGCTGTAGAGGTGCACCACGGGGTTCAGGCCGCCGGAGACCAGCACGTGGTCGCAGTCGAGGCGACGCGCGCCGCCGCCGTCGGCGCGCAGCACGTCCAGCGCGGCGACGCGCTTGCCGCCGTGCGCGGAGGTGACGACGTGCCCGGCGAGGACCTCGATGCCGAGGGCGCGCGCGCTGCTCGCGAGCGCCGCGTCGGGCTGCGCACGCGAATCGACGACGTGGGTAAGGTTCTTCGCCGCGGCTTGCGTGTCGAGCGCCTGGCGGAAGCCGGCGTCGTTGTTGACGAAGGCGACGCCAGTGCGGCCGAGCGACACGCCGTAGCGGTGCGCGTAGGTACAGGCCGCGCCGGCCAGCATGATGCCGGGCAGGTCGTTGTCGCCGAAGACGATCGGCCGGTCGTGCGCGCCGGTGGCGAGCACCACGCGAGCCGCGCGCAGGTGCCAGAGGCGCTTCCTCGCCACGTCGTTCGCGCGGCCGGGGCCGAGGCGGTCGGTGCGCGACTCGACCGCCATCAGGTAGTTCTGGTCGTAGTAGCCGAACACCGAGGTGCGGCGCAGGACGAGCACGTTGGGAAGCGATTCCAGCTCGGCCGTGGCGCTGGCGGCCCAGTCGGCGCCCGCGGCGCCTTCGACCGTCGCCGGGCGCGACAGCAGGCTGCCGCCGAGTTCCGGCGCTTCCTCGACCACGACGAGGCGCAGCCCCGCGCGCGCGAGCGGCAGCGCGGCGGCGAGCCCCGCGGGGCCTGCGCCGACCACCACCGCGTCGCAGTGCCAGTGCATGCGGTCGTAGGTGTCCGGATCCGGCTCGGTCGGCGCGCGGCCGAGGCCGGCGGCGTGGCGGATGATCGGCTCGTACAGCGCCTGCCAGAACGCCTTCGGCCACTTGAAGGTCTTGTTGTAGAAGCCGGCCACCATGATCGGCGAACCCAGTCCCAGCACCGCGCGCAGGTCGAACTCCACGCTCGGGAAGACGTTCACGCTCTCGGCGTCGAGACCGTCGTAGAGCTCGATCTCGGTGGCGCGCAGGTTCGGCTCGGTGCGCGCGCCACGCTCCAGCTGCACGATCGCGTTCGGCTCTTCGTGCCCGGCCGACAGGAAACCGCGCGGCCGGTGGTACTTGAAGCTGCGGCCGACGAGGTGCACGTCGTTCGCGAGCAGCGCCGAGGCGAGCGTGTCGCCCGGATGGCCCTGCAGCGCGCGGCCGTTGAAGGTGAAGTTCAGCGTGCGCGCGCGATCGAGCCGGCCGAGGCCGGGCAGGCGGCTCATGGCTTCCCTCCGGCGGGTTCCTCGGGGTGAGCTTCACCCGGCTTGTAGGTCGCGGCGATCTCGTGCGTCACCGTGTGGCGCAGCGCGTTGAACCAGCGTCGGCAGCCCTGCGAGTGCACCCAGCGCTCGCGGAACCAGCCCTTGGGGTTGTCGCGCAGGAAGACGAAGCGCGCCCACTCGTCGTCGGTGAGCGCGCCGGGGTCCTTCGGATAGGCGATGTGCGCCTGGCCGCCATAGGAGAACTCAACCTCCTCGCGCTCGCCGCACCACGGGCAACGGATCCGCAACATCAGTGTGCCACCGCGGCGGCGCCGTGTTCGTCGATCAGCGCGCCGGTCGAGAAGCGCTCCAGCGCGAACGGCGCGTTGAGCGGGTGGGGTTCGCCGGTGGCGATGGTGTGCGCGAACACCCAGCCGGAGCCGGGCGTGGCCTTGAAACCGCCTGTGCCCCAGCCGCAATTGAGGAACAGGCCCTTCACCGGCGTCTTCGAGATGATGGGCGAGGCGTCGGGGCAGACGTCCACGATGCCGCCCCAGGTGCGCAGCATGCGCACGCGGCTGACGATCGGGAAGAGTTCGATCAGCGCCGCCATCTGGTGCTCGATGATGTGGAACGAGCCGCGCTGGCTGTACGAGTTGAACGCGTCGATGCCGGCGCCGATCACCAGCTCGCCCTTGTCAGACTGGCTGAGGTACACGTGCACCGCGTTCGACATCAGCACGCAGGGGTGGATCGGCTTGATCGGCTCGGACACGAGGGCTTGCAGCGGGTGGCTCTGCAACGGCAGTCGCACGTCGGCCATCGAGGCGATCACCGAGGTGTGGCCCGCGGCAACCACGCCGACCTTCGGCGCCATGATCGTGCCGCGCGTGGTGCGCACGCCGGTGACCGCGCCGTTCTCGCGCAGGATGCCGGTGACCTCGCAGTTCTGGATGATGTCCACGCCCATCGCGTCGGCCGCGCGCGCGTAGCCCCAGGCCACGGTGTCGTGCCGCGCCACGCCGCCGCGGCGCTGCAGGGTCGCGCCGAGCACCGGGTAGCGCGCGTCGCGGTCGATGTTGACGATCGGGCAGAAGGCCTTCACCTGTTCGGGGGTGAGCCACTCGGCGTCGATGCCGTTCAGCCGGTTCGCCTCGACGCGCCGCACCGCCTCGCGCACGTCGCCGAGGTTGTGCGCGAGGTTCAGCACGCCGCGCTGGCTGAACATCAGGTTGATGCCGAGGTCCTCGGTGAGGCCCTCCCACAGCTTCAGCGAATGCTCGTAGAGCGCGCCGCTCTCGTTCCACAGGTAGTTGGAACGGATGATCGTGGTGTTGCGGCCGGTGTTGCCGCCGCCGATCCAGCCCTTCTCGAGTACCGCGATGTTGGCGAGGCCGTGGTTCTTCGCGAGGTAGTACGCGGTGGCGAGGCCGTGGCCGCCGCCGCCGACGATGATGGCGTCGTACTTCTGCTTCGGGGCCGGGTCGCGCCAGAACGGCGGCCACTGGCGGTGGCCGCTCATCGCGTGGCGCAACAGGCTGAAGACGGAGAAGCGTTCCATGCGGGGTCCGGAGCGTTGGATGCTAGACACAGGCTCCCCCGGGTACTTTGATTTCTGCGACATTCTCTTTAATCTATCCGTCAGCCCCATGAGCCTGCGCAAGCCCTCCAGGACGCCCCGCCCGACGCCGCCGCCGCAGGCGGCGACGCCGAAGCTGCGCGTCGGCTTCGTGCTGACGCCGTCGTTCACGCTCACCGCGTTCGCCGGCTTCGTCGACGCGCTGCGCCTCGCCGCCGACGAGGGCGATCGCAGCCGGCCGCTGGAATGCGAATGGGCGGTGCTCGGCGACGCGCACGCGCCTGTGGCCTCGAGCTGCGGCGCGGCGGTGAAGCCCTGGTCTCCGATGGAAGATCCTTCGCGCTTCGACTACATAGTGGTCGTCGGAGGCCTGCTGCACGGCGGCCAGAAGGTATTGCCGGGCACGCAGGCCTTCCTGCGCGCGGCGGCGCGCGCCGGCGTCGGGCTCGTCGGCCTGTGCACCGGCTCCTTCGTGCTGGCGCGCGCGGGTCTGCTCGACGGGTACCTCGTGTGCGTGAGCTGGTTCCATCGCGAGGACTTCGAGGCCGAGTTCCCGGCGCTGCGTCTCGCGTCCAACCGCATGTTCGTGGTCGACGGCGATCGCATGACCTGCGCTGGCGGCACGAGCGTGGTGCACCTCGCGGCGCACCTGATCGAGCGCCACTGCGGGCGCGCGCTGGCCGCGAAGAGCCTGCGCATCCTGATCGAGGACCAGCCGCTGCCCTCCAATACGCCCCAGCCCGAATCGGTAGTCACGCGGCAGGCGACGGATGGCTTGGTGCGCCGAGCGATGCTGCTGATCGAACAGAAGCTCGGGCAGGCGGATTCGCTCGCGGGCGTCGCGGGGCAGCTCGGCATCAGCCCGCGGCAGCTGGAGCGGCGCTTCGTCGCCGACGTCGGCCTCACGCCGCGCGACTACCGGCTGCACCTGCGCCTCGCGCGCGCCAAGTGGATGCTGGAGCATACCGACCTGCCGGTCACGAGCATCGGCCTGGAGTGCGGCTTCGGCGACTGCTCGCACTTCTCGCGCGCGTTCGCGCAGCGCTTCCGCGAGACGCCGTCGGCGGCGCGGCGCGCGTCGCGCCACGCCCAGCGTCCGGCGCCGGCCCGTCGCGGCGCGCCTCGCGCCAGGGCCTGAGCGCCCCGCGCGTCCGTGCCCGCCCGCCCCGCCGAGGTGCAGTTCGCGCCGTCGCGGTGCGGCTTCGCAAAAATGCAGAAGCGTGTCGCATATCGGCAACTTTCGCGCGGGGGCTTTGGATAAGCTGCGGTGCTGGTCCGCCGCTCCGGGCGAGACTCGAAAGGAACTCATGCGCGCACGAGTGACCCGACTCATCGCACTGCTGGCCTTGCTGGCCGCCGCGCTGCCGTCGCTGGCGCAGTACCCGGAGAAGCCGCTGCGCATCCTGGTCGCCTGGCCGCCGGGCGCGGCCACCGATTCGGCCACGCGCCTCGTGGCGGAGCAACTCGCGAAGCGCCTGGGCCAGCCGGTCGCGGTCGAGAACCGCGCGGGCGCGAACGGCATCATCGGCACGCAGCAGGCGGCGAAGGCGGCGCCGGACGGCTACACGCTGCTGATGGCCACCGCGGACACGCACTCGATCAACCCGCACGTCTACCGCAGCCTGCCCTACGACGCGCAGAAGGGCTTCGAGCCGATCACGCTGGTCGGCACCGTCTGGTTCGCGCTGCTCGCGCGCCCGGACCTGCAGGTGGCTAGCGTCGCCGATCTCGTCGCCGCCGCGAAGCGCGAGCCGAACCGGGTCACCTACGGCACCTGGGGCATCGGCAGCACGGCGCACGTCGCCGTGGCGCTTTTCGAGACCGCCACCGGCACCGACCTCTTGCACGTGCCCTTCCAGGGCGCGGCGCCGGCGTCGAGCGCCTTCCTCGGCGGACAGGTGAATCTCATCGTGTCGAGCCCGATCAATGCCGCCGCGATGCAGAAGGACGGCCGCGCGAAGGTGCTCGCCTACGGCGGCGCGCAGCGCGCCGCGCGCTGGATCCCCGACGTGCCGACCTACGCCGAGCTCGGCCTGAAGGGCGCCGAGGGCGGCTCGTGGTACGGCATCGTCGCGCCGGCCGGCGTGCCGGCGGCGGTGCGCGAGCGCCTGTCGCGCGAGATCTCGGCGATCCTCGCGAAGGATACCGAGGTGCACCAGAAGATCTCGGCCTTCGGCTGGGAGGTGTCGGGCGGCACGCCGGCGGAGTTCGCCGAGTTCATGCGCGCCGAGTACGAGCGCTTCGGGCGCGTGGTGCGCTCGCGCGGCATCCGGCTGGAGCAACCCTGATGCAGCACGGCCCGACCCTCGAGATCGGCGCGCGCGCCCGGGAGCTGTACCGCTCCTCGCTCGTCTGGGACATGACCGTTCCGTATGGCCTGCAGCACGCCACCGACGGCATCACGCTGCCGCGCTTTCGCAAGGCCGGGTTCGGGCTGGTGTCGCTTACCATCGGCGGCGACAAGACCTTCGGCCCCGAGACCGCACTCGGCAGCATCGGCAAGGTGTACGCCGTCTGCGCGAAGCACCCGGAGCTCTACCGGTTCGTGCGCACGATCGACGACGTCGATGCGGCACGCAAGGCCGGCCAGCTCGCGATCACGCTGAACTTCCAGGGCACCAACGTGCTCGCCAACGACGTCGGACTGGTGGAGGTCTTCTATCGGCTGGGCGTGCGCCACATGCTGATGGCCTACAACCAGAAGAACCTCGTGGGCGATGGCTGCGCCGAGCGCACCGACGCCGGCCTGTCGCGCTTCGGCCTGACGATGATCCGCGAGATGAACCGGGTCGGCATGCTGGTGGACGGCACGCACACGGGGTACCGCACTTCCATGGAGGCGATGGAGGCCAGCACCGCGCCGTGCATCTTCTCGCACTGCAACGCGCATGCGGTGTTCCCGCACTACCGCAACATCCGCGACGACCAGATCAGGAAGTGCGCCGAGACCGGCGGCGTGATCGGCGTCAACGGGCTGGGCGAGTTCCTCGACGACGTCGAGGCGAAGAGCGAGACCATGTTCCGCCACCTCGACCACATCGTGAACCTGGTCGGCGCGAAGCACGCCGGCATCGGCCTCGACTACGTGAAGGACGTGGCCGGATTCTGGAAGTACGTCGACGACAATCCGGACGCCTGGCCCGACAACCAGGGCCGGCCGAACCGCCACACGAAGTTCGTGCAGCCCGAGCAGGTCGAGGATCTCGCCGAGCTGATGTGCCGCAAGAACTACCCCGACGAGGCCGTGCGCGGCATCCTCGGGGGGAATTTCCACCGAGTCTGTTCCCAGGTCTGGAAGTAACCGTCCCTTTCACGGAGGCAATCCCATGAAACGCAGGCAATTCGTCGGTGCAGGGCTCGCGGCAGCGGGCGCGGGCATGCTGGGCATCCGCCCGGCCGTCGCGCAATCGAAGACCATCGCGGTGATGAACTGGGGCGGAGACTGGAACGGCCGCACGGTGAAGCACATCGAGGCGCCGCTGCTGGAGGCCAAGGGCTGGACCATCCAGCGCGAACTCGGCGAGCAGCCGCCGCGGCTCACCAAGATCATCGCCGAGAAGCGCCTGCCGCGCGGCACTGTGGACATCGCCCACCTGGGCGAGGCCGAGGCCTACACGCTGCACGTGAACGAGGCGCTCGAGACGCTCGACTACTCGAAGATCCCGAACGCCGCGACGATGGTGCAGGGCATGAAGCGGCCGTTCTTCCTGCCGTGGCTGTGGTCGGGCTGGGAGCTGGTCTACAACCCCGAGAAGATCAAGGACCCGGTCACCGCGTACGCGGACATGTGGAATCCCAAGTACGCCGGCAAGGTCGGCGTGATGGACCAGAACTACGGCAACGCGATGCAGACCGCGAGCATCGTCGCCTCGGGCAAGATGAACGACTTCGCCGGCGCGCAGAAGATGCTGCTCGAGTGGAAGAAGGCCGTGCAGCCCAAGGTCTACCCGGCGCACCAGCAGGCGCAGGCTGCGCTGCAGAGCGAGGAGATCTGGATCATGGCGAACTACCGGGCGCGCGGCCTGCAGTTCGCCAAGGACGGCACCAAGGTGCTCACGGCGTATCCGAAGGAAGGCGCGATCTACCAGGTATTCGGTGCCGTGATGCCGCGGCGCGCGGCCAACAAGGACGGCGCGTACACCTACCTGAACGCGCTGCTCGATCCGACCCAGCTGGTCTCGCTCTGCGCGGACAACTTCTACACGCCGCCGATCACCGCGGTGAACCTGTCGGGCGACGTCGGCAAGAAGATCGCGTACACGCCGGAGCAGAGCGCGAAGCTGCACTACGCCGACAACGACTACTGGGCGAAGAACCTGACCGCCTGGCTCGACTGGTGGAAGAAGAACTTCCTCGCGTGAGCGCGCGGGCGTAGGGACGGGGACGGCATGCAGGAGAAACGCGGCTGGGGAGGGCCGGCGCTGGTGGCGCCGGCGTTCCTGCTCGTCGCCGCGTTCCTGCTCGCGCCGCTCGCCCTGATCCTGCGCTACAGCTTCGATCGCTACGACCCGATCAAGCTGATGCTGGGCGTGCTGACGCCCGAGAACTACGTGAAGGCGGTGACCGACCCGTTCTACCAGAACGTCCTCGGTACCACCGCCGGCATCGCCGCGCTGTCGACCGTGATCGTGATGCTGCTCGCGTTCCCGGTCGCCTACTACATCACGCGGCTGGAATCGCAGCGGCTGCGCGGGCTGCTGATCATCCTCACGGTGCTGCCGCTGCTCCTCGGCAACGCGGTGCGCTCGGCGGCGTGGATGCTGATGATGGGCACCAAGGGCGTGGCGAACGCGGTGCTGATCGGCATCGGCCTGATCCCGGAGCCGATCAAGATCCTCTACACGCCGACCGCGGTGGTGATCGCGCTGGTGTCGGTGCTGCTGCCGTTCGCGATCATCACGCTGCAGAGCGTGATGGACGCGATCCCGACCAGCCTCGAGGAGGCCGGCCAGTCGCTCGGGCACTCGCCGCTGCGCACGGTATTCGAGGTGGTGCTGCCGCTCGCGATGCCGGGCGTGGTGGCGGCCTCGGCGATCTGCTTCGCGCTGGCGATGAACGCCTACGCGACGCCGGTGCTGATCGGCGGGCCGACGATGCACATGATGGGGCCGGCGGTGTACGAGCAGATCTCGAAGGCGAACAACTGGCCGCTCGGCTCGACGCTCGCCTGCATCCTGGTCGCCGTGACGATGGTGCTCACCGTGCTCTCCGGGCGGATGCTGGCGCGCGGGCCGGCGGGAGGCGCGCGATGAAGCCCGGGCGCCTCGCCTTCCACGCGCTGGTCGCGTCGATCTTCGTGTTCCTGCTCGGGCCCTTGCTGATGATCGTCTGGGCGAGCTTCTTCAAGGACAAGATCCTGATCTTCCCGCCCACCGGCTACACCACCTCGTGGTACGCCGCCGCGTGGGCGCTGCCGGACTTCGCCAACGGCTTCCTGACCAGCCTGCAGGTCGGCGCCTGCGCGACGCTGGTGTCGCTGGTGCTTGGCGTGCCGGCGGCGCTGGCGATCGAGCGGCGCGCATTCCCGGGGAGCGAGTCGATCCGCCAGGTGCTGCTCGCGCCCATGTACGTGCCGGCGATCGTCGCCGGCGCCGCGGTGTACATCTACTACGTCGAGTTCGAGATCCTGACCAAGGTACAGCTCGCGGCGACCTTCGGCGGCCTGGTGATCGCGCATTCGCTGATCGCGCTGCCGTGGACCATGCGCCTCGTCTGCGCGGCCCTCGTCACCGCGAACACGACCTCCGAGGAGGCGGCGCGCAGCCTCGGCGCGAATGCGTGGCAGACCTTCTTCTACGTCACGCTGCCGATCATCCGCCCGGGCATCATCGCGGCGGCGATGTTCTCGTTCATCGCCTCGTTCTCCGACCTCGAGAAGTCGCTGTTCCTGATCGGCCCGGGCAAGACGACGCTGCCGATCGCGATCGTCAACTACCTCGAGTGGAGCCTCGACCCGACGATCTCGGCGGTCGCCACCGTGCAGATCGCGATCATCGCGATCGGGCTCCTCGTCTCCGACCGCTTCGTCAAGCTCGGCAAGGCCTTCTAGAACCCATGTCCGGCGTCACGCTCACCTCGATTCGAAAGACCTACGGCGAACTCGCCGCGGTCGACGACGTCTCCCTCGACATCCGCGATGGCGAGCTGCTCGCGCTGCTCGGCCCCAGCGGCTGCGGCAAGACCACCACGCTGCGCATGATCGCGGGCTTCGTCGAGCCGACCGCGGGCCATATCAGGTTCGGCGAGCGCGACGTCACGCGAGTGCCGGTACACAAGCGCAATGTGGGCATGGTGTTCCAGGGCTACGCGCTGTTTCCGCACCTCAGCGTCGCGAAGAATATCGAGTTCGGCCTCAAGGTGCGCTCGTGGGACGCCGATCGCAAGGCGAAGCGCGTCGCCGAGATGCTGCGCTGGGTGCAGCTGGAAGCCATGGCCGAGCGCTCGCCTCGCGCCCTCTCGGGCGGGCAGCAGCAGCGCGTGGCGCTCGCGCGCGCGATGGTGATCGAGCCGGACGTGCTGCTGCTCGACGAGCCGTTCTCGGCGCTCGACGCCAAGCTGCGCACGCAGATGCGCACCGAGATCCGCGAGCTGCAGCAGGACGCGAAGATCACCTCGGTGTTCGTCACGCACGACCAGGAAGAGGCGATGGCGATCGCCGATCGCATCGGCGTGATGAGCCACGGCAAGCTGGAGCAGCTCGGCTCGGCGGAGGACCTCTACAAGCGTCCGGTTTCGCGCTTCGTGGCCACCTTCATCGGCAAGTGCAACCTGCTGGAAGGCCGTGTCACGGAACCCGGGCGCTTCCAGCTCGCGAACGGCCGCGCCTGCGGCTTCTCGGGGCAGCACGCCGTGGGCACCGGGGCGCTGTGCTTCCGGCCCGAGCACGCGCGCGTCGCCACCGCGGCGCCGGCGGATGGCAACTGGATGGAAGCGACGCTGCGCTCGGTCACGTACCTGGGCGCGCAGACCGAGTACGACCTCGTCGCCGAGTCCGGCGAACGGCTGCTGGTGAGCGCGGATTCCGACGCGCCGCACGTGACGGCGGCACCGGGCACGAAGCTCGTGGTGAGCTGGCGCCCCGAGCACTGCGTGCTCGTCGACTAGCCCCCGGGACCGAGCTTCAACACTCCGCCTGCGCGATCGACGCGGGCGCGGCGACCGTGACCGCGAGCCCGCCGAGCGCGGTCTCCTTGTACTTCGACTGCATGTCCGCGCCGGTGCGGCGCAGGGTCTCGATCGCCGCGTCGAGGCTGACGAGGTGCGTGCCGTCGCCGAGCATCGACAGTGAACAGGCGTTGATCGCCTTCACCGCACCCATCGCGTTCCTCTCGATGCAGGGCACCTGCACCAGGCCGCCGATCGGGTCGCAGGTCATGCCGAAGTGGTGCTCGAGCGCGATCTCGGCCGCGTTCTCGACCTGCTCGTTGGTTGCGCCGAGCGCGGCGGCGAGCCCGCCCGCGGCCATCGCCGCCGCGGAGCCGACTTCGCCCTGGCAGCCGACCTCTGCGCCCGAGATCGACGCGTTGCGCTTGCAGAGCGACCCGATCGCGGCGGCGGCGAGGAAGTAGCGTTCGACGCCCGCGTCGTCGCCCTTGCAGAAGCGGCGGTAGTACTCGAGCACCGCGGGCACCACGCCGGCGGCGCCGTTGGTCGGCGCGGTGACCACGCGGCCGCCGGCGGCGTTCTCCTCGTTCACCGCGATCGCGTAGGTGCTGACCCAGTTCATCGTGTCGTGGCCCGCGATCCCGGTGCCGGCGGCAAGGCGTTCGGCGAGCGCCTTGGCGCGGCGCTTCACCGACAGCCCGCCCGGGAGCGTGCCCTCGGTCTCGATGCCGCGGCGGATGCAGTCGCGCATCACGGCTTCGATGCGCGAGATGAACGCGTTCGTGCGCTCCGCGCCGTGCAGCGCGTGCTCGTTCTCGGCGAGCAGGGCGGTGATCGGCCGTCCGAGTGCGTGGGCGCGGTCGAGCAGCGCCTGCATGGTGTCGAACGCATGCGGCACGATCGCGTTCTCGCCGCGCGGCGTGCCGACGAAGGCCTCATGGTCGTCGACGACGAAGCCGCCGCCGATGGAGTAGAGGTCGCGCTCGGCCACCCGCTCGCCCGCCGCGTCGAAGGCGCGGAACACCATCCCGTTCGAGTGGATCGGGAGGACGTCCTTGAGGTTGAAGCGCAGGTCGGTGGCTTCGTCGAAGGCCACGACGCGCTCGCCGAGCAGCGCGATCGACTTCGCTTCGCGCACCTTCGCGACCGTCGCGCCGACCGCGGAGGGATCGATCTCGTCGGGCAGCGAGCCCATCAGGCCGAGCACGATGGCGAGGTCGGTGCCGTGTCCACGGCCGGTGTGCGCCAGGGACCCGTGCAGCGTCACCTCGACACGTGCGATGCGCGCGAGCGCACCGGGCGGCAGTTCGTAGAGGAAGCGGCGCGCGGCCCGCATCGGCCCGACGGTGTGCGAGCTCGACGGGCCGATGCCGATCTTGAAGAGGTCGAAGAGGCCGACGTACATGCTGCGAAGGGTACCCCGGCCGTGTGATGCGTGCGTGACGCGGGGGCGAATGCCCCGCGTCACTGCAAGGCCATCAGGCTGCCTTGGCCTTCAGGTGCTTGGCGCCGACCTCGTCCAGATACTGCAGGCAGCGCGCGGTGGTCTCGACGTCGCCGAACTTTGCGTCGATGTCGAAGAGGTTCCACAGCACCGCGCCCGGGATGCGGTCCCCGATCGCTTCCTTGACCGCGATCGGGCGGAAGCCGTCGGCGAGGCCGTCGCAGATGGTCTCGCGCACGCAGGCCGACGCGGTCACGCCGGTGACGAGGATCGTGTCCACGCCCGCCGCGCGCAGGTAGCCCGCGAGGTAGGTGCCGTGGAAGGCGCTGGCGCGCTTCTTGATCAGCAGCTGCTCGCCCTCGATCGGCGCGATGCGCGAGTCGATCGCCCAGAGTTCGGTGTTCTTCTGGTCCACCACGTCCACGGGGATCTTGTCGTGCCACAGGCCCATGTCGGTGTGCGGGTTCTTGCGGTCGGTGATCTGGTAGCAGGTGGTCACGTGCACCACCGGCAGGTTGTACTTGCGGAACGCCGCGAGCAGCTTCTGCATCGACGGGATGATCTGCTCGTCCACGTTCTTGCAGGTGAACGGGTTGCCCGGGCGCGTCCACGCGTTGGCGAGGTCGACGCTGATCAGTGCGGGCTTCGAGCCGAAGCCGACGCGGCGCTGGAAGCCGCTGCCCTGGTAGAGGCGGGTGGCTTCGGCGAAGGCGGCCTCGAGGGCGGCTTCGAGCTTCTTGTCGGCGATGTCGGTGGTGCTGGACATGGAATCTCCTCGGTGGCGTTGGGTGACCGAGCCATCGTAAGGCCCGGCCGGCATGGTTTGATATGAAATACAGCTTGATTGATGCAAAATGGGGCAACAATGGCGGCTCCCCCGGCTCCCCGCTTCGACCTGCGACAGGCGCGCGCCTTCCTCGCCGTGGCCGAAGACCTGCACTTCGGCCGGGCGGCGGCGAAGCTCTACATGACGCAGCCCGCGCTCAGCCGCACCATCCGCGCGCTGGAGGACGCGGTGGGCGTCGCGCTCTTCGAGCGCTCGACGCGCCGCGTGCGCCTGACGCCGGCCGGCGAGGCCTTCGCCACCGAGTGCCGGCTCGCGCTCGGCCATCTCGGACTCGCGATGAGCGCGGCGAAGAGCGCCGCCGAGGGGAAGGGCGGCCGCTTGAAGGTCGGCTACATGGACTTCGCGATCAATGGCCGCCTGCCGCAACTGCTGCAGGCGTTCCGCGCAGCGCACCCGGGCGTGGCGGTCGACCTCGACTACCTGCCCACCCAGCTGCAGCACGCTGCGCTGCTCGAAGGGCGCCTCGACATCGGCTTCCTGATCGGCGAGTTCGCCAGCCCCAAGGTGCTGAACCTGCTGGTCGACCAGGATGACTTCGTGGCGCTGCTGCCCGAGGGCCACGCGCTCGCGCGGCGTGAGCGACTGCTGGTCGGCGATCTTGCGGCCGAGCCCTTCGTGGTCGGCAGCGAGGAGACCTTCGCCAGCTTCCGCACGCTCCTTTTCTCGGTGTGCCACGCGGGCGGCTTCTTCCCGCGCATCGTGCAGCAGGCCTCGAACACCAGCGGCATCCTCGGCATGGTCGCGGCCGGCGTGGGCGTGAGCATCTTCGCCGGCTGCGCGCGCAACCTGCGCCGGGCGGGCGTGGTGGTGAAGCCGATCGCGGACGTACACGAGACGATCCCGATCTTCGCGGCCTGGGTCTCGGATCACCCCTCGCCGGTGCTGCGCCGGTTCAGGGACGTGCTGGTGCTGCACGCGCAGACCGGCGCGCCCGCGCGACGCCGCGGCCGCTAGCGGTCGCGCAGCGAAACGCCGCGGCCCGGGGGCGTTCCTATAATGGGACTCCCCCTAGGCAGAGGTTCCCCGCATGGCCACCCTGCACGACGACGCGATCGTCATCGACGGCCTGATCATCGCCAACTTCGAGCGGCCGGTGTTCGAGGACATGCGCCGCGGCGGTCTTACCGCGGTGAACTGCACCTGCTCGGTGTGGGAGAACTTCCGCGGCAGCATGGACAACGTGGCGCGCTGGAAGAGGATGTTCCGCGACAACGCGGACCTGATCACGCAGGTCTTCACCACCGCCGACATCCACCGCGCGAAGAAGGAAGGACGCACCGGCATCATCCTCGGCTGGCAGAACCTCTCGGGCATCGAGGACCAGCTCGGCTTCCTCGTGCTCTTCAAGGCGCTCGGGGTCGGCGTGATGCAGATCGCCTACAACACGCAGAACCTCGTCGGCTGCGGGTGCTACGAGAAGAACGACAGCGGCCTCTCTGAGTTCGGCCACGAGGTGATCGCCGAGATGAACCGCGTCGGCATCCTCTGCGACCTGTCGCACGTCGGCGCGAAGACCAGCGAGGACGTGATCCTCGCGTCGAAGAAGCCGGTGGCGTACACGCACTGCCTGCCGGCGGGGCTGAAGGCGCATCCGCGCAACAAGTCGGACGCGCAGCTGAAGTTCATCGCCGAGCGCGGCGGCTTCGTCGGCGTGACCATGTTCCCGCCCTTCCTGAAGCGCGGCCCGCAGTCCACCGTCGACGACTACGTCGAGGCGATCGAGTACGTGATCGACCTCGCCGGCGAGGACCAGGTCGGCATCGGCACCGACTTCACGCAGGGCTACGGCCAGGAATTCTTCGACTGGATCACGCACGACAAGGGCTACGCCCGCAAGCTCACCGACTTCGGCGACGTCATCAACCCCGAGGGCATCCGCACCATCGGCGAGTTCCCGAACCTGACGGCGACGATGCAGAAGCGCGGCTGGAAGGAATCGCGCATCCGCAAGGTGATCGGCGAGAACTGGGTGCGCGTGCTGAAGGACGTCTGGGGCGCCTGAGGTGGGAAAGCCCGCGCTCGACATCGAGGTCGACGACGCCACCGGCGAGTGGCGGGTCGACGGCATGCCGATGATCCTCGTGCCTCGGCACTTCCTCGTGAACAACCACGTGGCGATGGAAGAGGCGATCGGCCGCGAGGCGTATGCCGGGCACCTTCGCAAGGCGGGGCACAAGTCGGCATGGCAGTGGTGCGAACGCGAGGCGAAGACGCACGGGCTCTCGGGCGTCGCCGTGTTCCGGCACTACATGAAGCGCCTCTCGCAGCGCGGCTGGGCGCAGTTCGCGGTCGAGTCGATCGACCCGGCGGCTGGCACTGCGCGAGTGCGCGCGACGCACTCGGTGTTCGTCGCCGAGGCCGGCAGGGATGCCGGCCGGAAGACCTGCACCATGTTCCTCGGCTGGCTCGAAGGCGCGATGGAGTACGTG
>CAZTXP010000036.1:0-8889 GCA_964617355.1 uncultured Enterobacteriaceae bacterium | reverse complement strand
CTCCTCGCGCTGGTTGGCGTGCATCTGCAGGATGCGGCCGATGCGCTCTTTCTTGCCCTTGATCGAGTTCAGGACGGTGTCGCCGGAATTGAGCACGCCCGAGTAGACGCGCACGAACGTCAGCTGGCCGACGAACGGGTCGGTCATCAGCTTGAACGCGAGGGCCGAGAACTTCTCGCCGTCGTCGGCCTTTCGCTCGGTATGGGCGTCGTTGTCGTCGGTGCCCTGCACCGGCGGGATGTCGACCGGCGACGGCAGGAACTCGATCACCGCGTCGAGCATGCGCTGCACGCCCTTGTTCTTGAACGCGGTGCCGCACATCATCGGCTGGATCTCGTTGGCGATCGTGCGCTTGCGAAGGCCCTGCCTGACCAGGTCCTCGGGGAGGTCGCCCTCCTCGAGGTACTTGTTCATCAGCTCCTCGTCGGCCTCGGCCGCGGCCTCGACCATGTTCTCGCGCCACTTGTTGCAGGTGTCGGCGAGCTCGGCCGGGATCTCGGCGTATTCGAACTTCATGCCCTGCGAAGCCTCGTCCCACAGGATGGCCTTCATCTTCAGCAGGTCGACGACGCCCTTGAACCCCTCTTCGGCGCCGATCGGGACCACGATCGGCACCGGGTTCGCCTTGAGGCGCGTCTTCATCTGGTCGTAGACCTTGAAGAAGTTCGCGCCCATCCGGTCCATCTTGTTGACGAACGCCAGCCGCGGCACGCCGTACTTGTTGGCCTGGCGCCAGACCGTCTCGGACTGCGGCTGCACGCCACCGACCGCGCAATAGACCATGCACGCGCCGTCGAGCACGCGCATCGAGCGCTCGACCTCGATCGTGAAGTCGACGTGCCCCGGGGTGTCGATGATGTTGAAGCGGTGTTCCGGATAGGACAGGTCCATGCCCTTCCAGAAGCAGGTCGTCGCGGCCGACGTGATCGTGATGCCGCGCTCCTGCTCCTGCTCCATCCAGTCCATCGTCGCGGCGCCGTCGTGCACCTCGCCGATCTTGTGGTTGACGCCGGTGTAGAAGAGGATGCGCTCGGTGGTCGTGGTCTTGCCGGCGTCGATGTGCGCCGAGATCCCGATGTTCCGGTAGCGTTCGATGGGGGTCTTGCGAGCCACGATCTGGATTCCTTGCCTTAGAACCGGTAATGCGAGAAGGCCTTGTTGGCCTCCGCCATGCGGTGCACTTCCTCGCGCTTCTTCATCGCGCCGCCGCGGCCCTCGGCCGCTTCCTGCAGCTCGCCGGCGAGGCGCGCCATCATCGATTTCTCGCCGCGCTTCTGCGCGGCCTCGCGGATCCAGCGCATCGACAGCGCGAGGCGGCGGACCGGGCGGACCTCGACCGGCACCTGGTAGTTCGCGCCGCCGACGCGGCGGCTCTTCACCTCGACGATCGGCTTCACGTTCTGGATCGCCTGCGAGAAGATCTCGACCGGGTCGCGGCCGGACTTGGTCTTGATGAGGTCGAACGCGCCGTAGACGATCTGCTCGGCGATCGACTTCTTGCCGCGCGTCATGAGCACGTTCATGAACTTCGCGACGTCCGCGTTGTTGAACTTCGGATCCGGCAGGATCTCGCGCTTGGGAACTTCACGGCGACGGGGCATGGCGACTCCTGGCCCTTAGGCCGTCTTCGGCGCCTTGGCGCCGTATTTCGAGCGGGACTGCTTGCGGTCCTTCACGCCCTGGGTGTCGAGCGAACCGCGCACGATGTGGTAGCGCACGCCGGGCAGGTCCTTCACGCGGCCGCCGCGGATCAGGACCACCGAGTGCTCCTGCAGGTTGTGGCCCTCGCCGCCGATGTAGCCGATCACCTCGAAACCGTTCGTGAGGCGCACCTTCGCGACCTTGCGCAGCGCCGAGTTCGGCTTCTTCGGGGTCGTGGTGTAGACCCGGGTGCAGACGCCGCGCTTCTGCGGCGAGCCTGCGAGGGCCGGCACCTTCGATTTCGCCACCGGCGCGGTGCGCCCGTGACGGACCAACTGATTGACGGTAGGCATGATTTTCCGCTTCCAGAAACGAACCGGGCGACCGCTCGCGTGCTCCGTCGGCCGCCCAGGGTGAAAAAAAGAGGCCGGATTATAAAGAGGTTTTCGAGGAACCGTCAAGGCTTACAGCACTCGGGCGGCGGCGGTTTACAGCACCGCCGCGAGGCCCCATCCTGCGGCGCACCAATGCCCTTCCCGCCCCTCCTCGAAGCCCGCCGGTTCGACCTCTCCGGCCACCTGCCGCTGACCCTGGCGGACGGGCCCCGGATCGGCTGGATACAGCGCTCGGCGATCCCCCAATTCTTCCGACACCCTCATGCATTCTTGGTATCACCCACGAAAGTTAGCGTTCGCTCCGGGAAGTCCCTGGCTGATGCAGTCAGGGGTCTCGCGGCCTCGGGCTGGATCAGGGGCTGGCGCAACGAAGCCTATCCCGTCCCCGGGACCGGGTGGACCCTCGAGCGCGCCGCGTTCCGCCCGCTTGGCCTGCCCTGCGAGGCCGTGCACCTGAACGGCTGGGTTGAAGTCGCCGGCCGCATCGAGCTCTGGGTCGCGCGGCGCAGCCCCTCGAAGCCCGTCGATCCAGGCCTGCTCGACAACGTGGTCGGCGGCGGCATCGGCGCCGGGTATTCGATCCTCGCCACCCTCGCGAAGGAGTGCGGCGAGGAGGCAGGAATCCCGCCCGAACTCGCCGCGCGCGCGCAGGCCGGATCGAGCTTGCGCACGAGGCGCGAAGTGCCCGAGGGTGTCCACGACGAGACGATCCACGTCTACGACCTCGAGCTGCCGCCCGGCTTCGTTCCGGAGAATCGCGACGGCGAGGTCGCCGGGTTCGAACGCGTGCCGCTCGACGAGGTCGTCGCGCGCCTCGCGGCCGGCCTCTACACAGTGGACGCGGGCCTCGCCACGCTGGATTTCCTCTGGCGTCGCGGCGCGCTCGACGATCCCGCGGTCGGACAAGCGCTCGCCGCACTGGCGCAGCCGCCCGCAGGCTAGGGAGAGGGCGCCGGATCGAAACCGAAGCGGCGCGCGACCTCGGCGCGCGCGATGCGCGGCAATTCGTCGATGCGCCCCGCCTCGCGCTCGACGAACGCAAGCAGGTCGCGGTCGTCGAGCAGCGCGGCCGTGCCTTCACGGGCGAGGAGCACCGATCCCTCGTCATCCACGAACACCGCCTCGGGCGCGAACACGCGGCCGCAGTGATCGCGGAAGCGGTCGTGCTCCAGCCGCGCGACCAGCGGCGTGTAGTCGAGCGCGGCGTAGACGCGTTGCGGCCCGTTCTGGAAAAACCAGCGTCCAGCATCGTCCGAAGCGTAGTTGCGCGAGATGAACGCGTTCAGCGCGGCGTTGCCGACCGGGCCGAAGCCGCCCGCGGCCGGATCGCGCAGCAGCCAGCGCCCGCGCCGGTCGAGCCGCAGCCAGCCGTGCACCGCGGGCACGCCGGGCCAGCGCGCGAGGCTGCGCGCGACGGCGTCGTCCATTCAGCCGCCGCGCGCGCAAGGCGCGCAGTCGAAGGTGTGCGTCATCCGGTTCCCTGGCATGCAGGATCTCTCCGCAGCCAGTTTAAGATGCCGCATGCCGGCCGGACGACTGCGCCGGCGCCACGCCGAGCCTCGCCATGACCCTCGCCTTCCAGTGCCACACCAGCGCTTCGCAGGACCGCCTCGAGCAGCTGATCGCCGAGCGCCTCGCGCCCGGCGCCGACAAGGCCGCGATCGACCAGCGCATCTGGGACCTCTTCGGCGAGACCTGGGCGGTGATGTACACCGACCTCGCAGGCTTCTCGCGCGGCATCGCCGACTTCGGCGTCACGCACTTCCTGCAGGTGATCTACGAGTCGCAGCGCCTGCTGCTGCCCGTGGTGCGCGCGCACGACGGCATCCTGCTGAAGCTCGAGGGCGACTCGATGCTCGTCATCTTCCGCAACCCGGGCAAGGCGGTGCACTGCGCGACCGAGATGCAGCGCCTGCTCGCGCCGTACAACGCGGAACGCGTCCCGGGCGAGCGCGTGGAGCTCTGCGTCGGCGTCGGCTACGGCCGCGTGCTGCGCATCGGCGACGCCGATGTATTCGGCGCCGAGGTGAACGCGGCGTCGAAGCTCGGCGAGGACATCGCGCGCGCGGGCGAGATCCTCGTCACGCAATCGGTGGCCGATGTCTTCGCCGCCGCACAGCCGCTCGACTGCGAGCGCATCGACACCGTGCCGCCGGGCGCGCAGGGCGCGTACCGGCTGCGCTACTGAGGGATTTCGCATGCTGCGCGACCACGGACGCTACCCGTACCTGCCCATCACCCGCCGCCCGGACTACGCCTTCCCCGGCGGCCGGCGGCTCGCCGTGTACCTCGGCTACAACCTCGAGCATTTCGCCTTCGGCGAGGGCCTCGGCGCGAAGCTCGGGCCGGCAAGCCCGGAACCCGACGTGCTCAACTACAGTTGGCGCGACTATGGCAACCGCGTCGGCGCGTGGCGCTGCCTCGAGTTGTTCGACACGTTGAAGCTGCCCGCCGCGGTGATCGCCAACACCGCGATCTACGACCATTGCCCCGAGCTGATGGCCGCGCACCGCGCGCGCGGCGACGAGGTCGTCGGCCATGGCCGCACGAACTCCGAGCGCCAGGGCACGCTGCCCGAGGCCGAGGAACGCGCGCTGATCGCCGAGTGCACCGCGCGCATCGCCAAGGAGGAAGGTCGAGCGCCGCGCGGCTGGCTGTCGCCGTGGATCTCCGAGAGCGCCACCACGCCCGAACTGCTGCGGGAAGCCGGCTACGCCTACACGCTCAACTGGTGCCACGACGACCAGCCGCTGCCCTTCGCCACGCGCGCCGGGCAGTTGTGGTCGATCCCGTACCCGCAGGAAGCCAACGACATCCCGATGGTGGTCGCGCGCCTGATGGGCGCGGTCGAGTTCGCCGACCTGCTGGTCGGCAACTACGACGAGATGATCGAGCAGTCGCGCGCGCAGCCGCTCGTGATGGGCATCGCGCTGCACCCTTACATCGTCGGCCAGCCCTACCGCCTGCGCGAACTGCGCCGCGCGCTGAAGCACATCGTCGAGGACGGCCGGGCGTGGATCACGCTGCCCGGCGCGATCCACGACCACGTCGCGGGACTCGGCCTCTACCCCGCGCCGAGGTAGGCGCGCTCCAGCGCGCCGTCGGCCGCCAGTTCCGCCGAGGTACCCGAGGCGGCGATGCGCCCGCCCTCGATGACGTAGGCGCGATCGGCCAGCGCGAGCGCGAGGCCCGCCATCTGGTCGACCAGCAGGATCGTCGCGCGCTCGCCGCGCAGGCGGTCGAGCACCGCGAAGAGATCGTTGATCACCGCCGGCGCGAGGCCGAGCGAAGGCTCGTCCAGCAGCAGCATCTCCGGTTTCGCCATGAGCCCGCGCGCGATGGCGAGCATCTGCTGCTCGCCGCCCGAAAGCAGGCCGGCGCGCTGCGAGAGTCGTTCGCGCAGGCGCGGGAATCGATCCAGCATCGCGTCCACTTCCGCCTGCGGCGCGCCCCCGCGCAGGAACGCGCCCAGCCGCAGGTTGTCCAGCACGGTGAGTTCCGGGAACACCTGCCGGCCCTCCGGCACCAGCACGATCCCCTTGGCCACCAGCCGGTGCGCGGGCAGCGCCGCGACCGACTCGCCGCGCCACTCGATCGCGCCCGCCACCGGGCGATGCAGTCCCGAGAGCGCGCGCATCAGCGTCGACTTGCCGGCGCCGTTCGCGCCGAGCACCGCGACCATCTCGTGGCTGCGCACCTCGATCGTCACGCGCTTCAGCACCGGCTCCGCGCCGTAGCCCGCCTCCAGTTCGCGCGCCTGCAGCAACACGCCGCCGATCTCGCCAGACGACGCCCGCTGCGCGCTCGGGCGCCCGTGCTCTTCGCCGAGGTAGGCCTTGCGCACCGCCGGGTCCTGCTTCACCTCCGCGGGTGCGCCGGCGGCGATCACGCTGCCGGCGTCGAGCACCACCACGTGGTCCGAAATCTCCATCACGATCGACATGTCGTGCTCGACCAGCAGCACCGCGATGCCGGCGTCCGCGATGCGGCGCATCAACTCCGAAAGCCGGCGCTTGTCGTCCGCGGACAAGCCTGCCGCGGGCTCGTCGAGCAGCAGCACGGAGGGCCGGGTCGCGAGCGCGCGCGCGATCTCCACCAGCCGGCGATCGACGTGCGCGAGGCCCGAGGCCGGCGCCTGCGGGTCTCCCGTGAAGCCGACGAAGGCGAGCAGCGGCCCGACCGCGCGCGGATCGTCGCCGCGGCGCTCCAGCGCGGCAACGAGGTTCTCCGCCACGCTCAGGCTGCCGAAGAGTTGCGAGGTCTGGTAGGTGCGCGCCACGCCGCCGCGCGACACCTGCCAGGCCTTCAGGCCCTGCTGCTCGCCACGCGGGCCGCGGATCGTGCCGGCCTGCGGACGATAGAACCCGCCGAGCAGGTTGAGCACCGTGGTCTTGCCGGCGCCGTTCGGGCCGATCAGGCTCGTCACCGCGCCAGCGCGCGCCTCGAACGCGACGTCGGTCGCGGCACGCACGCCGCCGAAGGCAATCGACAGCCCGTTTACCACCAGGCCGGCGCGCGTCGCCGGCGCGAGATCCGGCGCGCCCTCCGGCGCCTGCCCGCGACCGCCACGCATCACCCAGCGCTCCAGCGCGCCGGCGATGCCTTCCGGCGCGATCCACAGCACCACCAGCAGCAGCGCGCCGAAGAACAGCAGCCGGTATTCGGCGAGGCCCGCGAGCACCTCCGGCAGCAGCACGACGATCGCCGCGCCGACGATCGGCCCGGCGACCGAGCCGGCGCCGCCGACGATCACCGCGAGCACGAACAGGATCGACTGCGAGAACGCGAACGTCGACGGCGTCACGAAGCCCGACAGCGGCGCGAACAGCGCCCCGGCGACGCCGGCGAGCACCGCCGACACCGTGAACGCCACCGTCTTGATCGCCACCGGATCGAGGCCGATCGACTCGGCCGCGGTCTCGGAATCCTTCACCGCGCGCATGCGCCGTCCCCACGCGCCCGCCGACAGGCGCGCGTACGCCGCCACCGCGAGCGCGGCCAGCACGATGGCGAAGAGCGCCACGCCGCGCTCGCCGAACGCGACGCCGAAGGCCGACGGCGAGGGCACGCCCATGATGCCGTTCTGGCCGCCGGTGACCGCGCGCCACTCGACCGCCGAGTGCTCGACGATGAAGCCGAAGGCGATCGTCACCATCGCGAGGTAGGGTCCCTTCACGCGTAGCGCGGGCAGCGCGAGCAGCGCGCCGGTGGCGCCCGCCGCGATGGCGGCAATCGGCAGCGCGACCCAGAACGAGAGCTTCGCCGCCGTCGTCAGCACCGCGACCACGTAGGCGCCGATGGCGTAGAAGCCGACGTGGCCGAAGGACACCTGCCCGGTGAGGCCGATCAGCACGTTCAGCCCGACGCCGACCAGCAGCGTCAGCGCGAGCGTCGCCATCACGAACACGTAGTAGCTGTTCGCGGTCGCGGTGAACGCCGCCGCGACGACGAACAGCGCCGCGAGCGCGGCCACCCCTGCCCCGCGGCGCGCGGCGGGACTCATACCTTCTTCACTTCCGCGCGCCCGAAGAGGCCGTTGGGCCGCAACGCGAGCACGACGATCACCAGCGCGAAGGTGAGGATCTGCGTATAGGCCGAGCCGAGCAGCGCGGTGATCAGCGCCTCCGCGGCGCCGAACAGGAGGCCTGCGAGCATCACGCCCCAGGCGCTGGTGATGCCGCCGAGGATCGCGACCGCGAAGGCCTTCAGGCCGAACACCGTGCCCATGTCGGAGTGCACGTTGAAGAGCGGCGCGATCAGGATGCCTGCCGCGCCGGCGAACACCGTCGAGGCCGCATAGGCGCCGGCGATCGCGACGGTCACGTTGATGCCCATCAGTCGCGCGGCGTCCGGGTTCTGCACCACCGCGAGGAGCGCCGTGCCCAGCCGCGTGCGGCGCGAGAACTGGTGCAGCGCGGCCGCGAGCCCGAGGCCGACCGCCGGGATCACCACCTGCAGCGTCGACACGCCGACGCCGCCGAGCTGGAACGCCGCCGCCGTCCCGGGCATCGGCAGCCCGCGCGGCTCCTTGCCGAAGGTGAAGAGCACGACGTTGTCGGCGAGGATGCCGAGTGCCACGGTGGCCATCAGCCACGCGTTCGAGCCGCGGCGCGCGAATGGCCGCACCGCGACTAGTTCCACGACCAGCCCGTACACCGCGCAGGCCGCGAGCGCCATCGCCGCCGCGAGCGGCAGGGGCCAGCCGAGGCCGATGGCGAATGCGTAGGCGAACACCGCGCCGAGCATCATCGAGCTGCCCTGCGCGAAGTTGACCGTCCCCGACACCGCGTAGGTGATGTGGAAGCCCAGCGCGAGCAGCCCGTACATGGCGCCCAGGCCGAGGCCGGAGATGAGTGCGGAGAGAACGAGCATGGCGGAACGAAAAACGGCCGCGCGCGGCGGCCGTGGTCGGTGCCGGGATTCTATCGGCTAGGGCTTCATCCCGATCGGCAGGATCTGGTTGTCGACGAAGTGCGTCCAGACATAGTCGTTCTCGTTCAGCGCATCGTGGTTGTCGGCCGAGAACGGCTTGTTGTAGGTCTTGATGAGCCCGTCCACCTTGCCGATCTTGTAGAAGCCCTCGCGCACGGCCGGGCCGTCGGTCTTGCCGGCCGCCTTGATCGCCTCTGCCGACAGCAGCATCGCGTCGTAGGCGTTGGCCACGCCCACCGCCGGGGTGACGTCGCCCGGGCCCTTGACGTCCGGATACTTCGCCTTCAGCGCCTTCATCACCTTCTCGCCCACCGGCGAGAGCTTGCCGAAGAAGCTGTAGGTCTGCACGAAGTGCACGTCCTTCGCGCTCGGGCCGGCGAGCTCGGTGAAGCGGCCGCCCGCCGGGCCCCAGTGCGACACC
>CAZTXP010000035.1:0-63851 GCA_964617355.1 uncultured Enterobacteriaceae bacterium | reverse complement strand
GATCTCGGACTGCAGGCCGAGGTTGGTGCAGTAGATCCAGTAGCGCGGGTTGAAGTCCGCGTTGATCGCGTACATGGTGCACGAGTTGGTGCACGAGCCGCACTGCCAGCAGCGCCCGACGTTCTCGCCGCCGGGATAGGACGCGATCACCTTGGCGAAGTCCGGGTCGTAGTCCGACACGGTCCGCGGCAGGATCATGGTGTTCCAGTGGCCGGAGACGTCCACGCCGTCCACCACCAGCTTGTCGGCGGTGACGAGGTGATCCGGGTCGATCAGCGATTTTTCGTGGATAGCCATGGGCTATGCGTGGATGGCCGCGACGGTGCCTACGCCGCCTGCTTCGCCGACAGGTCGCCGATCGCGCGCATCGCCATCGCGAGGCCGTGCGCGATGCAGGTGTCGATGTCCTCGGGGCCGAGCGCCGAGCCGCCGACGTACACGCCCGGCCGCGTCGACGAGAAGCTGCTGGTGTAGTGCTCGCCGCGCTCGATGAAGCCGTGCGGCTCGAGGCCGACGCCGAAGGCCTTCGCGATGCTCGGGTTGTCGAGGTTCGGGTCCATGCCGATGGCGTGCACCACGAGGTCGAACGGGATCACGATCGGGCGCTTGACCAGCGTGTCCTCGCCCTTCACCAGCAGGCGCTTGCCGTCCGGCGCGATGGTCACCTCGGCGATGCGTGCCTTCACGAACTTGGTGCAGAACTCTTCCTGCGAGCGCCAGTAGAACTTGTCCTCGTAGAGGCCGAAGGTGCGGATGTCCATGTAGTAGATGTAGACGTCCGTCTTGGGCGACAGCTCGCGGATCTCCATCGCGAGGTTGGTCGACACCGTGCAGCAGATCTTGGAGCACCACTCGCGGCCGATCTGGCGGTCGCGCGAGCCGACGCAGAGCAGGATCGCGACGCGCTCCGGCACGCGGCCGTCCGACGGGCACGCGATCTTGCCGGCGGTGACCATCTGCTCGACCTGCGTGGTGGTGACCACGTCCTCGTAGGTGCCGAAGCCCCACTCGGGCTTGTTGATCGAGTCGAAGTGCGTGAAGCCGGTGCCGAGGATCACCGCGCCCGCCTGCACCGTCGAGCCGTCCGACAGCGTGGCGGTGAAGTTGCCCGGGCCGCCGTCGAGCTTCGCGACCGTGGCGCCCTTCCGGACCTCGATCGCCGGATGCTCCTCGACGCGCTTCACCATGCGGCCGATGGCGTCCTTCGCCCATTCGCCCGAGGGCACGAGCTTGGCGTACCCGGAGAGGATGGGCGCGCCGCCCAGGCGCGCTTCCTTTTCCACCAATACCACCTTGCGGCCGGCCGTCGCGCAGGCGTGCGCGGCGGAGAGTCCGGTGGGCCCTGCGCCCACCACCATCACGGTCTGGTTCATCCGAGGCTCGCGGCCAGTTTCGGGTCGTAGAGGTATTCGATCTTGCCGGCCTTCACCTGCTGCAGGTAGGCCTCGAAGTTCTTCTTCGCGTCTGCCCAGGAGAGGCCCATCTTCTCGACCACCTCCTCGCAGGGGCTGGCGTGCCACTGCAGGCCGACGATCTTGAACGGGTCGGCGCCGCAGGCGAGCGCGGCGAACTGGATGTCGGCCATGATCGGCATGGTGTACGGCTTCTCGTGCGCCTTGCCGATCCACTGGTTCTTGTCCATCGTGGTGACGCAGCCGGTGTCGATGCCGAGCATCAGGTCGGCCTTCGCTTCCTCGCGCGCGACCTTGATCTTGCGGTCGATCGTGAACGAGCGCGTGAACTCGCGCTCGCTGATGATGTGCCGGAAGCCGAACCCGCAGCAGTCGTACCACGTGGAGTAATCCACCACCTGCGCGCCGAGCGCCGCGGCCATGCCGGTGCCGGTGGCGGCGCGGTTGCCGTCGAGCACCTCGGTGTCGTAGATCGCGTCCTCGTGCACCATCTTCGAGTAGTGGCAGGCCATGTGCACCGTGGCCCTGAGGTGCGAGACGTCGATCTTCTGCAGCTTCGAGGCGATGTCCTTTCGCATCACGTGCACCCACTCGGAGTAGTGCACCACCTCCTCGGGCAGCACGATCTTGCCGTCCACGAGGCGGCCGATCTTGGCGAGGATCTTCTTCACGCGCTCGCGCAGCGTGGCGTTCTCGATCAGGTACTTGCGCACTTCCTTGTAGTTGCCGAAGGACGTGGCGCAATGCACCAGCGGGAAGAAATGCCCCGGCTCGTGGCCGAGGCGCTTGCCCGACACGTAGGCCTGGTGGAAGTTGCGCAGGAACACGCAGGCGAGCGACTCGAGGTTGCCGACGCCCGAGCCGTGGTAGTTCCACGCGGTGCACGAGGTCTGGTCGGTCTCGTCGAGGTAGTCGCGGCCCGGCACGAAGCCGAGCTGGTTCATGGTCCACAGGAGCGAGGCCGGATACCCCGGGATGTTGCCGCACTGCCCGCAGCTCTTGTGGTGCCAGAGCTGCATGGTGGGGATCTTCTTCTCCCAGCCGAAAAGCGTCCTGGCCATGCGCGGCTGGTGGGCGTCCGAGATGCGGTGCACGAGGATCTCGCCGTCCTTCTCGAGCTGCCACATCGCGTCGCGCGCGTCGTCCATGCGCGCGCCGAGGTCGAGCGCGCGGCGGTCGACCTGCTTCTTCACCCATTCGGTGGCCTTCTCCGCGTCCGCCGCCGACAGGTTCGTCGGCTGGAAGAACGCGCCGTGGCCGGCGATGCCCCCGCTCAGCTCATCCATTCGATTCCTCCTCGTGGTCTTCCAACCACTCCTCGTAGGCCTCGCGCTTTTCCTCGATGAAGTCGGTGATCACCTCGTGCAGGCTCGGGTCCATCTTCTCGAGCTGGTCGAGCACGCCGGTCTCCTCGAAGATGGTGTGCATCTCGACCGAGGTCTTCAGCGACACTTCCCACGCGGTGCCGGTGGTCTGCAGCGTCTTTACGGGAATCGCGTTGCGCAGCGTCTTCAGGTCGCCCTCGACCTTCTGGATCTCGGGGCCCCAGTCGGCGAAGTGGTCCGGCTTGATCATGTCCGGCGAGAGCTGGTTGCCGGTGGTGATGAGCTTCAGCATCACGCGGCCGAAGGGTCGCAGCACTTCCTTCGCCGACTGCATGCCGTGCTTGATCGCCACCTCGCGCATGATCGACACGAGGCCGCCGGGCGAGTTCTTGAACGGGCAGCGCGCCGCGCAGGTCATGCACTGCGCGCAGGCCCAGATCTTCTCCTGCATCGCGTCGTAGACCTGCTCGACGTTCTCGGTCCACAGCAACTGCACGATCTCGCGCGGGCTGTAGTCGTAGAAGTGCGCCGACGGGCAGGTGGCCGTGCAGACGCCGCAGTTCAGGCACCCGTTCAGCTCGTGGTCGTAGCGCGGGTCGGCCTTGATGTCCTCGAAGGCTGCCTGCATCTCCGCGTACGTCGCCACTCGCGGGGTCTCCCTACTTGCGCTTCAGGAAGAAGGTGAACACCTTGTCGGCCTCGGAGTGCTCGAGCAGCGCGTTGCCGGTCTGCTTGGCGAAGGCCTGGAAGTCCTTCACCGCGCCCGGGTCGGTGGCGAGGATCTTCAGCACCTGCCCGGTGCTCATGTCGTTCAGCGACTTCTTGGCGCGCAGGATGGGCAGGGGGCAGTTCAGGCCGCGGGCGTCGAGTTCCTTGTCGTGCTGCATCTCGGGTCCTTCTCTCTCTCAGTAGGTAAAGGTGACGACGTCGTCTTCCATCGCCTGCTCGATCACGTAGGCGCCGCCCACGGTCTCCTCGATCTCGGGGATCAGGTCGCCGCCCCAGAGGTCTAGCGTCGGCGCGCAGACCTTGAACTTCGCGCCCGCCTCGTGCGCATCCTTCATGAAGTCGTACACGGTCTTGGGCGAATCCGGCTTGATGCGGATGCCCTCGGCCACGCCCTTCATCGCCAGTTGCCCGGCGCGCCCGGTCATCACCACCTCGCACTCGACCTCCATCGCGGCGGCGACGGTGGCCTGGAAGAACGGCGCCCCCAGTTGCGACGGGTCGCGCGGGTCGGTATTCACCATCACGATCAGCAGCTTTCGCTTGGCCATCTCGCCCTCCCTAGGCGTAGCGCGCGATCAGCGCGGCGACTTTCTCGCTGGTCGGCACGCGCGCGCCCGGCGCGGCCTCGGCGCTCGCGCGCACCATGCATGCCAGCATCTCGAAGAAGGCCTTGTCGAGCGCCTTCCTCGCCGCCGAGAGCTGGTGCGCCACCTCGTCGCAGCCGGCGCCGGCCTCGATCATGCGGTGGATGGCCCGGACCTGGCCCTCGACGCGCGCGAGGCGCGCGAGCATGGCCTGCTTCTCGTCCGGGTCGTTGAGCGTGGGAAGGCTGGGACTGGCGGTCGCATTCATACCCCCCAGTGTATGTGCCGAACCCTGTGGCGTCCATGACGCAACGCAGCAGGGAGAACGCGCTACGCTGCGCGCCCGACCCGCCGAGGAGCCGCCATGATCGACCGCCGCCAGTTCGTCGCCGCCCTCGCCCTCCTTGCGGCGGGCGGCGCCCTCGCCCAGTCGCCCGCGCCGGAGCGCGCGCGCGTGATCTTCCAGGTGAGCGACAACGACCCGGCGCGCTGGAACGTGGCGCTGAACAACGCGCGCAACGTGCAGGACGAACTCGGCGCGAAGAACGTGGATATCGAAATCGTCGCCTACGGCCCGGGGCTCGCGATGCTGCGCGACGACTCCAAGGTGGCCGACCGCCTCGCGCAGGCCATGGACCGCAACATCGGCCTCTTCGCCTGCGAGAACACGATCCGCAACCAGAAGCTGACGCGCGCCGACATCTACGGCGGCGTGAAGTTCGTCGAGGCCGGCGTGGTGCACCTGATGAAGCGCCAGCGCGAGGGCTGGGCCTACATCCGGCCTTGAACCGTTCGCCCGGGCGAGCAGCGCGATCGCCTATGATGCGCGCATGAAGATCTGCATCGTTTCCGACAGCCACGACCGTGGCGAGCCGCTCGCGCGCGCGGTCCGCGAGGGCGCGGCGCGCGGCGCCGAGGTGGTGATCCATTGCGGCGACGTGATCGGCACGCAGACGCTGCGCGCGGCGCTCGAGGTCGGCCTGCCGGTGCACGTGATCCACGGCAACAATCTCGGCGACCCCGTGTCCCTCGCGCGCTGGTCGCGGGAGCGGCCGGGCAAGCTCGACTACCACGGCGCCGACGCGCGCCTGACGCTCGGCGGCAAGCGCGTGTTCGTCGTCCACTACCCAGAGTACGGCCACGCCATGGCCTGCACCGGCGACTGGGACCTGGTCTGCTGCGGCCACTCGCACCAGGCCGGCATTTCGCAGGTCGAAAACGTGAAGGGCGGCCGGACGTGGCTGGTCAACCCCGGCACCACGGGCGGCATCGCAGCCCCTGCGACCTGGGTGTTCGGCGACCTTGCTGCAATGCGATTCGAAGTCGTTTCTATGGGCGCATAGCAGCATTTATGCGGCCCTTCGGAACGGCGCCCCGTAGAATCCGGCGTTCCTAAGGAGGGAGCACGATGCTCAGCGTCAATCCGTTTGCCGCCCTCGCGGCGAGCATTCCGCAGTCCGTCATGCAGGGGTACGTGATCCTGATGGTCGTCCTCGTGGCCGCGGGAACGATCTTCGACATGATCCACAAGGGCAGCGCCAAGTTCTTCTTCGAGAACATGCGCGCCAAGCGCGCCAAGGGCGCGCGCCAGGTCGAGGGCGGCGAGCTGATGTCGATCGCCGTGCAGACCGCGGTGGTCGACGTCATGACCTCCGGCGAGTTCTGCAACCAGAAGCGCCGCGTCGCGCACCTCTTGACCATGTACGGCTTCATCCTCTACGTGGTCTCGTCGGCCGTCATGGTCTTCGGCGGCGCCGGGAGCTTCTGGCCGAACCTGTGGTGGATCGGCGGCCTGATGGTCTGCGCCGGCGGCTACTGGTTCTGGTTCTTCATCCGCGTCGACGTCGCCGCCGAGGGCGGCACGCCGCTGCGCGTGATGCATGCCGACCTCTTCATCCTGTCGCTGCTGGCGAGCGTCACGCTCGGCCTGGTGTGGGCGTGGATGCAGGCGAGCGGCGCGGCCGGCTCGATGGTCGCCTTCGCCCTGTACATCCTCGCCACCACGGTGCTGTTCGCCGGCGTGCCGTGGTCGAAGTTCGCGCACATGTTCTTCAAGCCCGCGGCGGCCTTCGACAAGCGCGTCTGCGAGGCCGACGGTTCGCACGAGAACCTGCCGACCCTGACCCGCGACGATCCCGCGCAGCGCGAGCGCCACTCGATGGAGCTCCTGAAGGACGCGCCGATGGACATGGGCCTCGGCATCAAGCGCGAAGCCCCGCGCCACTACTAAGCAGCCAGCACAGGAAAAAGGAACGAGCCTATGCCTACCTTCGTCTACATGACGAGGTGCGACGGATGCGGACACTGCGTCGACATCTGCCCCTCGGACATCATGCACATCGACAAGACGTACCGGCGCGCCTACAACATCGAGCCGAACATGTGCTGGGAGTGCTACTCCTGCGTGAAGGCCTGCCCGCAGCACGCGATCGACGTGCGCGGCTACGCGGACTTCGCACCGCTCGGCCACAGCGTGCGAGTGCACCGGGACGAGCAGAAGGGCACCATCGCCTGGCGCATCAAGTTCAGGAACGGCACCGAGAAGAACTTCCTCTCGCCGATCACCACCAAGCCCTGGGGCACCGCGATCCCCAAGCTCGCCGAGGTACCCGCGCCGTCCAAGGAGATGCGCGACGGCGAGCTGCTCTACAACGAACCGAAGTACCTCCGCATGGATGAAGGCGGCCTGCGCAGCCTGAAGGACGCCGGCCTCACGCTGAAGAAAGGCGTCCAGTACTGATCATGGCCAACGACACCATCATCGAAGACGGCATCGACATCCTCGTCGTCGGCGCGGGCCTCGGCGGCACCGGCGCGGCCTGGGAAGCGCGCTTCTGGGGGCAGGACAAGAAGATCGTGATCGCCGAGAAGGCGAACATCGACCGCTCCGGCGCGGTGGCGCAGGGCCTCTATGCGATCAACTGCTACATGGGCACCCGCTGGGGCGAGAACAACCCCGAGGACCACGTGCGCTATGCGCGCATCGACCTCATGGGCATGGTGCGCGAAGACCTGCTGTTCGACATGGCGCGCCACGTCGACTCGACGGTGCACCAGTTCGAGGAGTGGGGCCTGCCGATCATGAAGGACCCGAAGACGGGCCGCTACCTGCGCGAAGGGCGCTGGCAGATCATGATCCACGGCGAGTCCTACAAGCCGATCGTCGCGGAAGCCGCGAAGAAGTCGGCCGACAAGGTCTTCAACCGCATCTGCGTCACCCACCTGCTGATGGACGAGGCCAAGGAGAACCGGGTCGCGGGCGCGGTGGGCTTCAACGTGCGCACGGGCAACTTCCACGTCTTCAAGTCGAAGACGGTGATCTGCGGCGCGGGCGGCGCGTCGAACATCTTCAAGCCGCGCTCGGTCGGCGAAGGCTCGGGCCGCACGTGGTACGCGCCCTGGTCCTCGGCCTCGGCCTACGGCCTGATGATCAACGCCGGCGCCAAGATGACGCAGATGGAGAACCGCATCGTGCTGGCGCGGTTCAAGGACGGCTACGGCCCGGTGGGCGCGTACTTCCTGCACCTGAAGACCTACACGCAGAACTGCCTCGGCGAGGAATACGAGTCGAAGTGGTTCCCCGAGCTGCAGAAGATGGTCGGCAAGGAGTACCTCGACCCCGAGGCCTCGCACCTGACGCACCGTCCGATCCCGACGTGCCTGCGCAACCACTGCATCATCAGCGAGGTGAACGCCGGCCGCGGCCCGATCCACATGGTCACGATGCGCGCGTTCCAGGACCCGCACCTAGAGGAGGTGGGCTGGGAGAACTTCCTCGGCATGACGGTCGGCCAGGCCGTGCTGTGGGCCTCGACCGACGTCGACCCGAAGAACGAGAACCCGGAGCTCACGACCTCCGAGCCCTACGTCATGGGCTCGCACGCCACCGGCTCCGGCGCGTGGTGCTCGGGTCCCGAGGACCTCTCGCCGCCCGAGTACTTCTGGGGCTACAACCGCATGACCACGATCGAGGGCCTCTTCGGCGCCGGCGACGCGGTCGGCGGCACGCCGCACGCGTTCTCGTCGGGCTCGTTCACCGAGGGCCGCCTCGCCGCGAAGGCCGCGTGCAAGTACATCGACGACGGCAAGGCCGAGGGCATCCGCGTCTCCGACGCCCAGATCGAGGGCCGCCGGCAGGAGATCTTCAAGCCGCTCGAGCACTACCGCATCTACCGCAACGCGATCGTCGCGGGCGACGTCAACCCGCACTACATCAACCCGAAGCAGGGCCTCGACCGCCTGCAGAAGCTGATGGACGAGTACTGCGGCGGCGTCACGGTCGGCTACATGACCAACGAGAAGCTCCTCAACATCGGCCTGAAGAAGCTCAGGATCATGGAGGAGGACCTCGAGAAGCTCGCCGCCAAGGACATCCACGAGTTGCTGCGCGCGTGGGAACTGAAGCACCGCCACCGCGCCGCCGAGTGCGTGACCCACCACACGCTGTTCCGCAAGGAGACGCGCTGGCCGGGCTACTACTACCGCGGCGACGCGATGAAGGTGGACGACGCCAACTGGCACGTGCTGACGGTGTCGCGCCGCGACCCGAAGACCGGCGAGTACACGATGGAGAAGGCGCCGTGCTACCACCTGGTCGGGGACGAGAAATAGCCTCCCCTGCCGCCACCGCCGCGAAGGTCGGCACGCCCGCCGCGCAAGCGCCGGGCGCGAACCTCGTCGACAAGTCCGACGAGGAGATCCTCGCGGTCGCGCTGCCGCTGTGGCGCGACCTGGTGAAGTCCTCGAACGAGGGCAAGTACGGCGAGTTCGTGCGCAACTTCTCCAGCTCGTTCGCGCTCGCCATGGACCAGGTCGCCGCCGGCCACCAGTTCGCCAACAGCGAGCTGGCGAGGAGCCTCTCCGACGACTTCGACACCCTCGGCACCATCCGCCGCGGCCAGCACGTCACCGTGCTCTTCCGCGTGCGCAGCACCAAGAAGCCGGGCGAGTGGCTCGGCCGCCTCGTCCTCGGCTACGAGGAAGGCAAGGTGCGCATCTTCGGCGCCACCCTCTTCTGAGCGAGCGACCGTGGCCGACGCGATCTGCGAGGGCAAGTTCGTCGAGCTGACCTACAAGGTCACCGACCGCAAGACCGGCCACGTGCTGACGCAGGTCGAGTTCCCGCTCGGCTACATCCACGGCCACAGCGAGATCCTCGCCCCGTCGGTGCACATGCAACTCGAGGGCAAGCGCGCCGGCGAGATCATCGAAGTGCCGATCAACGGCGACGACATCTTCGGCCCGCGCGACGAGTCGCTGGTGTTCACCGACGCCATCGAGAACGTGCCCGAGGAGTACCGGCAGGTCGGCACCTCGATCCTGATGGAGAACGACCAGGGCCAGACGCGCAGCTTCCTCGTCACGCGGTTCGACGACGAGACGCTCACCGTGGATGGCAACAACCCGCTGTGCGGGCGCCTCGTGCTGTTCACCCTCGAGATCCTGTCCGTGCGCGACGCGACGGACGAGGAGCTGAAGGCCGGCGGCCCGATCCCGTCGGGCCCGGACATCGATCCGTCCCGGCTCCGGCCGGTTTCCTGATTCCCGCTACAGTCCAGAATTCATCGCAGGAGAGAACCCCATGAGCGACCACAAGCCCGCCCCCGCGAACACCCCCGACGGCAAGTCCCGCTTCTTCACGACCAAGCAGATGCCTGCCAACGAAAAGGGCTTCGTCGGCTTCGAGACCGTCTGGGAGCCGATGCAGAAGGAAGTCGAGTACCAGACGCCGAAGAAGCCGTAGGCTTCCCGGACGTCCGGTCGTACCGCAGGACGCTACTTCGCGTCCTGCGTCGCGTAGTACTCCTTCAGCACCTGCAGCACTTCCGCCCGGCTGAACTCGGGCGGCACCGGGGCGCCCTCGCCCAGCCACTTGCGCAGTTGCGTGCCCGAGACCTGCAGGCGATCGGCATCCGTGTGCGCGCAGGTGCGCGACGAGGCCATGCCGCCGCACTTGTAGCACCAGAAGGTGACGTCCATCTTCAGCGCCTGCGTCTCGAGCGACCCCTTGGGGATCTCGTCGAAGATCTTGTGCGCGTCGAAGGGGCCGTAGTAGCTGCCCACGCCGGCGTGGTCGCGGCCGACGATCAGGTGCGAGCAGCCGTAGTTCTGCCGGAAGAGCGCGTGCAGCAGCGCCTCGCGCGGCCCGGCGTAGCGCATGTCGAGCGGGTAGCCCGACTGCACCACGGTGTCCTTGCGGAAGTAGCCGTCGATCAGCGCCGAGATCGCGCGCGTGCGCACGTCCGCCGGGATGTCGCCCGCCTTCAGGTTGCCGAGCAGCGAGTGGATCATCACGCCGTCGCAGACCTCGATCGCCACCTTGGCGAGGTACTCGTGCGAGCGGTGCATCGGGTTGCGCGTCTGGAACGCCGCCACCTTCGACCAGCCGAGCTTCTCGAACAGCGCGCGCGTCTCGGCCGGTGTCATGTAGAGCGCGCCGTACTTCGCCTTGAAGCCGCCGTCCGAGAGCACCTTCACCGGGCCGGCGAGGTTCACCTCGGCCTGCGCCATGACCATCGCCACGCCGGGGTGCTTGGCGTCGGTGGTGCGGAACACGGACTGGCACTCGTGCGCCTTGTCGATCGAGTACTTCTCGGCGACCTTCATGGTCGCGAGGATCGAGCCGTCGTCCGGGTCGACGAGCGCGACCTCGCCGTTGGCGGGGATCGCGTCCGCCTCGGCCTTCGAGGCCGACAGCGTGATCGGGATCGGCCAGAAGAGGCCCGAGGCCATCTGGTAGCGGTCGCAGACGCCCTGCCAGTCGGCCTTGCCCATGAACCCGTCGAGCGGCGTGAAGCCGCCGATGCCGAGCATGATCAGGTCGCCCTTCTCGCGCGAGGACACCTTCAGCTTCGGCAGGCCGGCGGCGCGCGCCTTCTCGGCCGCGAGCGCGGCGCCCTCGAGCATCAGCGGTTTCAGCGCCTTGGCGCCGTGGGGTGGGACGAGAGCAGCCATGCGGGACTCCGTGGACAGATGCGCGTGGACGAATGCGCGTGGACGAATCCGCGATTGTCCCTGCGCCGCAGTGCAGCACACAAGATGGCGCAATTGATCCGCCGATAAGCGCGAACGTGCCTGCCGGCCGGGACGTGGCCGGCGCGCGCGCGGATACACTCCCCGCCATGGACAAGAGCCACTTCGCGAGCGACACGCGCTGCACGCTCGTGCTGCGCGACGCCGCCGGGAAGTCCCGGCCGGCGAACGTGTACGTGTACCGCGCCTACGACGCGTTCCTCGTGGTGCGCGCGCAAGGGGAAGACGGGCTCGTGCGCAAGATCCCGTACGAGGCCGTGGAACGCATCGTGTCGAGCGTCGAGGTCGCGCCCGCGGGCCGCTATGCGCTGCCGGCGGCGATGCTCGACGAGAAGACCTGGCGCGACCGAGACAGCATGCAGCACTACGCCAGCAGCCCCGGCCGGGGAAAGTAGCCCGCCGCTGTCCGGGACTGCCTGCGCGCTCAGTCCACCTTGGCGCCGGACTCCTTGACCACGCGCGCCCACTTGTCGCGCTCGGCGCGCAGGAACTCGGCGAACTGCGCCGGCGTGCCGCCGAGCACCTCGCCGCCCTCGCCCGCCAGCGCCTCGCGCACCTCGGGCGCCTGCAGCGCCTTCTGGATCTCGGCGTTCATGCGCTCGATCGCGGGCGCGGGCGTGCCGGCCGGCGCGAGCACGCCGTACCAGTTGATCACGACGGCGCCGGCGAGGCCGGCTTCGGCGACGCTCGGCACCTGCGGCATCGCGGCCACGCGCTTGGGCGACGTGACGGCGAGCGCGTGGATCGCGCCCGACTTCACGTGGCCGGCCGCCGGCCCGGGCGTCGAGATGTAGAGGTCCACCTGCCCGCCGACGAGATCGGTGAGCGCGGGCGAGGCGCCCTTGTACGGCACGTGCAGCAGCTTCACGCCGGCGCTCCGGGCGAGCAGTTCACCCGCGAGGTGCGCGACGGTGCCATTGCCGGGCGAGGCATAGCTGACGCGATCGGCGCCCTGCTTCGCCGCGGCGACCACGTCGCCGAGCGTGCGCCACGGCTTCTTCGCGGTGCCGACGATCACCAGCGGGACCGTGCTGACGAGGGACACCGGCGCGAAGTCCCGGATCGGGTCGAACGGCGGCTTCGCGTACAGCGCCGGGTTGATCGCCAGGTTGCTGGTCTGGCCCATGACGAAGGTGTAGCCGTCGGGCGGCGACTTGGCGGCGAAGTCGGCACCGATGTTGCCGCCCGAGCCCGGCTTGTTCTCGACCACGAAGGTCCAGCCGGCGTTCTTGGCGATGCGCTGCGTCACCGCGCGCGACGAGAGATCCGTGCCGCCGCCGGGCGGGAACGGCACGACGAAGCGGATCGGCTTCGATGGCCACGCCGGATCGGCCGCCTGCGCCGCAACCACGGGCAGTGCCGCCAGCGCGAGAACGACGAGACTCCGTGCCATGCGCATCCTCCTCAGAGCGGCAGGCTCGACTGCGCGCGCTCCTTCACCATGCGGTAGACCTCGTCCCAGTCCCGCGCGCGCGGGCCGGCGACGTGCTTGTTGGTGCTGTTGCCGAAGCAGATCGTGTAGTGGCCGTGCTTGCGAAGCTGCTCGATGTTCGCCGGCGCGTCCTCGATGTAGATGTCGGCGCCGACCTGGTCCTTCTCGCGCATGAAGCACAGGTCCCAGTAGCGGATGCCGTGGTGGTCGAGCCAGTGGATGGTCTGCCCCACCGCCAGTTCGTGGAAGTGCCGGATGAAGAGCCGGTGCGTGATGATGCGGATGCGGTAGCCCTCGTCCGACAACTGGCGCAGCACGCGCCGCGCGCCGGGGATCATGGGCATGGTGCGAAACAGGTCGCGTTCCGTGACCGCGAAGCGGTGCAGGCCTTCGTAGTCGTCCCCCTGGATGCCCCACTCCGTCAGGCCGTAGGAGACATCCGGCGTAAGGCCCTCCAGCGGGCGCTCGAACCATTCGGCGGCGATTTCCCGCATCCGGGCATAGAAATCGGCGCAAACCCCGTCGAGGTCGACGCCGAGGACGATCTGGCCGCTGTCGGAGGGCACTCCCGCTCCCGGTGCGTTACATGGCGAATACAAATTCGCGCCCCTTGCTGCCGGGCGCAGGATGGGCGAAGCTTACAATCCTTTGCAGCATCACGGTTCAGGGGAGCCGGCCGGTCACGGCGGGCGCAGCAACGCATCCATGGAACAGAAGGCATTCGGCCGTTACCGCGTCACCGGCGAGCTAGGGCGCGGCGCGATGGGTACCGTCTATCGCGCCGTCGACCCGCTGATCGAGCGCGAGGTCGCGATCAAGACGCTGCTCCCGAACCTCCCGCCCGAGGTGATGGCGGAGGTTCGCGAGCGCTTCCTGCGCGAGGCGAAATCGGCCGGGCGCATGAACCACCCGAACGTGGTCACCATCTTCGACGTGGGCGAGCAGGAAGGCACCGCGTGGATGGCGATGGAGATCCTGCGCGGCCGCTCGCTGCAGCAGATCCTGCGCGAGGAGCCGCGGCTGCCCTTCGAGCGCATCGCCGACCTCGTCGCGCAGGTGGCCGACGCGCTCGACTACGCGCAGCAGTTCCAGATCGTGCACCGCGACGTGAAGCCCGCCAACGTGATGGTCAACGACGGCTGGCACGCCAAGCTGGTGGACTTCGGGGTCGCCTACGTGCCCTCGTCGACCATGACGCAGACCGGCACCGCGCTCGGCTCGCCGCGCTACATGTCGCCCGAGCAGGTGCTCGGCCTGCCGGTGGACCCGCGCTCGGACATCTTTTCCCTGGGCGTGGTGCTCTACGAGATGCTCACGCACCGCACGCCGTTCGAGCGCCCCTCGGACACCACGGTGTTCGCGCTGATGAACCGCATCGCCGGCGAGGCGCACCAGCCGGTGCGCGCCCTCGACGCCACGATCCCCGCGGCATTCGACGTCATCCTCGCGAGGTCGCTGGCCAAGAAGGCCGAGGAGCGCTACGCGCGCGCCGGCGACATGGCGCGCGAGCTGCGCGGCTTCAAGACGCTGGCCGCCGGATCGGCCGCCTCCGCCGCGCCGCGCCCCGCGCCCGCGGGCGACGCCACGGTGGTGATGCCGCGCGCCCCCTCGCCCGGGGCGCCCTCGCCCGCGAACTACGAGAAGACGGTCGTCATGCCCGGCTCGGCCGCCTCCGCCAATCGCGAGAAGGAGGAGAAGGAGCGCAGCAAGCTCCTCTCGGACATGGACTCCTTCGCCAAGGACTTCGAGGCCCAGGAGCAGGCCGCGATCGCCGCCGAGCACGAGGCGCAGCGCAAGAAGCAGGAGGCGCTGCAGCAGTGGGGCGAGACCGAGGCGAAGAAGCGCGCCGAGTTCGAGATGAAGCTCACCGGCGTGGTGCCGGACGACGCTTCCAAGTCGGTGCGCCGCTCGGCCGCGCTAGACATGCTGCGCAAGAAGGCCGCCGAGCAGGGCCCGCGCGAGGACCCGGCGAAGAAGAAGCTCGAGCAGGACCTCGCGCTCGACAAGAGCGTGCGCGCCGCCTTCCAGTACCTCGCGGAGTTCGGCAAGGAACTGAACGACGTGCAGCCGGTCGCCGGCAGCCCGTACGACTTCGTCTACCTCGGCAAGATCGACGGCGTGATGCTCTCGGACGCCTTCGTCGACATGCGCCTGCAGCGCATCGAGGGCCGCGACGTCTGCGACCACGTCATCTTCCGCTTCCGCGTGCGCCCGCAGGCGCCGGCCAAGGCGGTGCTGATCGGTGCCGACATCGCGCGCCTGCAGCAGTACCTGCAGGCGATGCGCGTGCCCTTCGACCTGCAGCCGGTGGCGAAGAACGACTTCGGCCAGGTGACGCGAGCGGCCTTCACCGTCAGCGCCTCGCTGCCCTGCGAGGCGATCCTGCGCGCCGACTACACGGCCGGCAAGGTGGTGTGCGAGCTCACCAACGTGCGCCGCGCCGGGCGCCTCGCCTGTCGCTTCGACGCCAAGGTGCTCGACGAGGTCACCGACGACTTCGCGCGCTACGTGCTCGGCGCGGACGCCGACTTCGAGAAGCTCTTCAACCGCTAGCGCACGCGGCACGCGCGAGCATCGCCGTGCCGCCCAGCACGCACAGGCCGATCGCCACGCGCCGCAGCAGCGGCACCGGCAGGCGATGCGCGATGCGCACGCCGGTGGCGATCCCGGCGAGCAGGAACGGCACCAGCGCCGCGAGGACCGCGAAGTCGATGTTCGACGCGCGCAGGTTCGCCACCGTGCCGGAGCCCGCCGCGGCAAGCGTGTAGACCGTCGACGCGCCGACGGTCGCGATCGGCGCGAACCCGGCGACCAGCATCATCGGCACCGAGAAGATCGGTCCGCCGGCGCCGGAGAGCCCGGCGCAGACGCCCGACGCGGCACCGATCGCCACCAGCACCGCCTGTCGCGCGCGCGCCGAACGCGCGCCGGCGGCCACCGCGGGCGGCGGGCGCAGTGCCGCGAGGCTCGCGAGGATGATCAGCGCGCCGATGGTCGCGGAGAGCGGCTGCGCCGGCGCGGCGGCTGCCAGGCTTGCGCCGACCCAGCCGCCCGGAAGCCCGCCGATGCACAGCGGCCAGACCAGCGGCCACTCGACCGCGCCGCGGCGCGCGTGCATCCAGCCGGCGAGGCTGGCGGTTGCAAGGCCCGTGGCGAGCACCGTGCCGGCCGCGACGTGCACCGGCATGCCAGCGAGCGCCATCAGCACCGGCACGAGCAGCACCGCGCCGATGCTGGTGCAGCCCATGGTGACCCCGACCGCGAACGCGGTGGCGGCGACGGCCGCGGCGCCGGCGGCGTCGATCATGTGCCGCGGCGGCCGCTCATGCGGTCAGCCTTCGGTAGATCTCGGCCGACTTCATCGGCAGTTGCGTGACGTCGTCCACGATGGTCCAACTGGCAGGGCCGTAGAGCCGCGGCAGGTAGTCGCGAGCCTCGCGGTCGATGGTGATGCAGAAAGGATGCACGCCGGAAAGCCGCGCCTCGATCAGCGCCTTGCGCGTGTCCTCGATGCCGTAGGCGCCGCGGTAGCCGTCGTGGAAGTCGTCCGGCTTGCCGTCCGACAGCGTGAAGAGCACGCGCGTCCTCGCGTCCACCTTGTTCAGCAGCTTCGTCAGGTGCCGCACCGCGACGCCCATGCGCGTGTAGTCCTTCGGCGCCACGCCGGCGATGCGCGCGCGCACCGCCGGCGACAGCGTCTCGTCGAAGGTCTTCACGCGGTAGATCTCGCAGCGCTTCCTCGTCCAGCCCGAGAAGCCGTAGATCGCGTAGCGGTCGCCGAGGGTCTCCAGCGCTTCGCAGAGCATCACCAGCGCCTCGCGCTCGCACTCGTTGATCCAGCCCTTGGTCGAGCCGCTCATGTCGACCATGAACATCGCGGCGATGTTGCGCTCGGTGCGCCGCCGCCGCGTGAAGAGGCGATCCGACGGTTCCCGCCCGGTCTTCGCCTCCGCCCAGGCCTCGACCACGGCGTCGAAGTCGATGCCGTCGCCGTCGGGCTCGCGGCGCAGCAGGCGATCCTCGCCGCGCAGCGCCTCGAAGCGGCGCTTCAGCTGCGCGATCGGGCCGCGGTACTTCTCCTTCACGCGGTCCACGTAGCCCGCGTCGCCCGGCGGCACGTCCGATTCGAACAGCGCGCACCACTCCTTGCGGTAGTCGCCGCGGCGGTGATCCCACTCCGGGTAGAGGATGCCGCCCTCCTTGTGCTCCTCGGGGGCGCGCCCGCCCTCCTGCGGCGGCGTCGCGCCGGCGTCGGCCGCGTAGGTGCCGTCCACCGACGGCGCCATCAGGTCGTCGGGCACGCGGCCGTGGTCCTGCATCATGGATTGCACGAGCTGCTCGACGAGCTCGGATACCTCGACCGAGTCGCCATCGAGGCTCGCGCTCACCTCCATGGTGTCGTACGAGGCCTCGAGCTGCAGGTCGTCCGGCTGCAGGCCCTCGCCCTTCAGCGATTCGCGCAGCGCGTCGATCTGCTTCGACAAATCCTTCTTCTCGCGCTCCATGCGCTCCTCGCGCGCGCGCCGCGCCCGCGACACGCGCAGCACGCCCGCCCACGCGGGCAGCGCCGGCGGCGCGTCGCGAGCGACGTCGCGCAGCAAGGCCACGGTGTCCTCGATCGACGCGCCCTCGATCGCAAGGCTCTCGGCCACCGGCGCGAGCGCCTCGGGCCACGGTGCGCGCAGCTCGCGCAGCTTCGCGGCGAGGCCGGGATACTGCCGCGCGAACCAGCCCTCGATGCGCATCGCCTCCAGCACCGCGATCCACGCGATCGCGCGCTCGCGGTCCGACGAGGCCGCGTCCGCCGCCGCGTCGAGATCCGCATTGAAGGTGCCGTAGCGCGCTTGCCCCCAGAGGAAGGCCGCGGTCGCCACGTACAGCCCGCGATTCGACTCGCGATCCGGCCGCGCGCCGATGCGCTCGGGCAGGAAGACGGTGTCGGTGTCGGTCCACGCCACCTCGGCGGGCTCGACGCCCATCGCGCGGCCCGAGAGCCCGCGCAGGAAGAGCTCCAGCGTGCGCCCCATCTCGGACAGCGACACGCCCGCGCGCTCGCCCTCGACGCGGCGGCGGAACGCGCCAAGGTCGCGCAGCGACGCGCTCGCCGCGTGCAGGCCCTCGCGGTCGTAGACATCCAGCGCGTCCAGCACCCAGCGCTCCACGCCCGCGCGATCGAACGCCGAGAGCGCCTGCGGCATCATGGAGGCGACCTGGTAGCCGAGTTCGCCGGTGTTCTGCGCCGCCACGTGCACCCAGTGCAGTGCGAGGTCCTGCTGCGGACGACCGAGTTCGGCGAGGCCGGCGGCGAGCGACGCCGCGGTGCGCCGCGCCGACAGCACGGTGAACAGCATGTCGTCGAGCCGGTCTTCCAGCTCGCGACGGGACAGGGGATGCTTCAAGGGGCCGCGCCCCGGGTCAGAACACCGCCGCGGCGAGCTCGTTCACCGCGGCGATCATCTCCGGGTCGTCCGAGAGCGCCTGCGTGATCGCGCCCGCGCACGCGGCGCGCGGCGCGACGCCGCGCGCGATCAGGTGGCCGGCGTGCACCAGGAGGCGCGTGCTCGCGCCCTCGTCGAGGCCGTTGCCCTTCAGGTTGCGCGTCATGCCGCCGAAGCGCACCAGCTTCGAAGCCACCTCGGGCGCGACGCCCGATTCGGCGGCGACGATCTTCTCTTCCAGCGCCGAGGCCGGGTAGCCGAACTCCATCGCCACGAAGCGTTGCCGCGTCGAGGCCTTGAGTTCCTTCAGCACGCTCTGGTAGCCCGGATTGTAGGACAGCACCAGCATGAACTCCGGCGGCGCGGCGAGGAACTCGCCCAGCTTCTCCATTGGCAGCACGCGGCGCGTGTCGGCGAGCGGGTGGATCACCACCGTGGTGTCCTTCCTCGCCTCGACGATCTTGTCGAGATAGCAGATCGCCCCGGCGCGCACCGCGCGCGCGAGCGGGCCGTCCACCCAGACCGTCTCGCCATCCACCACGAGGTAGCGGCCGACGAGGTCGGCGGCGGTGAGGTCGTCGTGGCAGGCCACGGTGACGAGGGGCCGCTTCAGGCGCCACGCCATGTGCTCGACGAACCGCGTCTTGCCGCAGCCGGTGGGGCCCTTCAGCAGCACCGGCACGCGGCTCGCGTAGGCGGCTTCGAACAAGGCCACCTCGCCGCCGAGCGGTTCGTAGTAGGGTTCGGTTTCGATTCGCGGCGCGTCCCCAGCGACGAGCCGATGCGCAACAGGTTCGTTCACCAAGGTAGTCTAACGCATGCCCTCTCTCGCAGAAGCCGTACGCAACCCCCGCGCCGACGAGTTCGCAGCCAAGGGCTGGTGGACCGGCGACACCCTGGACGCCTGGCTGGCGAAGCACGCCGCCGAACGCCCCGCCGCCCCCGCCCTCGTGCATGGTTCGCGCGTGCTGTCGTGGCGCGACCTCGCCGACGCGGTATCTCGCGCCGCCGCGACGCTCGCCCGCGCCGGCGTCGGCCCCGGCGACGTGATGGCGATGCAGTTGCCGAACATCCCCGAGTATGCGATTGCCTACCTCGCCACCTGCCGCCTCGGCGCCGCGGTGTCGACGATCCACATGCCCTATCGCGCGGCGGAACTCGAGAACCTGCTCGCGCATTCCGGAGCGAAGGTCGCGGTGGTGCTGTCGAACGCGAAGGACTGGTCGCCCGCGGACACGGTGCGCGGCCTGATGCCGAAGCTGCCGGCGCTGAAGCACGTGATCCCGCCCGAGGCGCTGGTCGGTGACGCGACGCTCGACGAGGACTCGGTGCCGCGGCCGAGCGCGCGCGACGCGTTCCTCCTCCTCTACACCTCGGGCACCACCGCCGCGCCCAAGGGGGTCGCCCACCCGTACGCGAGCATCCTCGCCAACGTGCGCCTCGGCGCGCCGGAGCACCGCCTCGGGCCCGAGGACCGCATCCTCACCGCGGCGCCGCTGACGCACCTCTTCGGCATGTATTCCTTCCTGCTGACGATGTACACGGGCGCCACCAGCGTGCTGCTGCCGATGTTCACGCCGCCGGAACTCGCCGAGGTCGTCGGGCGCGACCAGCCGACCGCGCTGTGGACCGCGCCGGCGCACATGGCGGCGTGCCGCAACATGGGCCTGTTCGCGAAGCACGACTGGAGCTCGCTGAAGCTCGCGATCATCTCCGGCAGCGCCTGCCCACCGGAACTCGCGCGCTGGGTGCAGGAGCAGCTGCCCGGCTGCGCAGTGACGCAACTCTGGGGCATGACCGAGACGCAGGCCGGGCTCTACACGCGGCCCGGCGACGGCATCGACGTCTCGGCCACCAGCACCGGCCGCGCCAGCCCCGGCACCGAGATCCGCATCGTCGACGACGCGGGCCGGCCTGCGCCCGCCGGTACCGAGGGCGAGCTGCAGACGCGCGGCTGCGCGCTCTTCACCGGCTACGTCGACAACCCTGCGGCCACGCGTGCCGCGTTCACCGACGACGGCTGGTTCCGCACCGGCGACCTCGCGCGCATGGACGCCGCGGGCAACGTCGCCCTCACCGGCCGCATCAAGGACGTGATCAACCGCGGCGGCGTGAAGTTCAATCCGTCCGACGTCGAGACCCTGCTCGAGTCGCACCCCAAGGTCATGCAGGCGGCGATCGTGCCGATGCCCGACGCCGTGCTGGGCGAGAAGGCCTGCTGCTTCGTCACGCTGAAGCCCGGCGCGCAGGCGCCGGCGCTGGAGGAATTGTGCGCGTGGCTCGCCGAGCGCAAGATCGCCAAGATCAAGCTGCCGGAGCGCCTCGTGGTGATCGACGAGATGCCGCTCACGCCGACGCGCAAGGTGATCAAGGGACGGCTCAGGATTCCTTCTTGAGCACGAGCCGCGCGCCGAGCGGCGACTGCATGCCGAGCACCAGCAGGCCGAGGCCCTCCAGGAAGGCCTCGCCGATCTCGGCGACCTCGAACTCGAGCGTCGCCGCGCCCCAGACGCCGATGTTGCGCAGGTCCGCCCGCACGCGTCCGGTCGCGTAGCTGGCGACGAACTCCATGTTCACCGGCAGCGAGGCGGCGATCGCGAAGCGCCCGCGCGCCAGCTGGCCGAAGTCGTTGCGCGTCTCGACCAGTTCGTAGTCGAACTCGCGCGCGTCGAGCTCGGCGCGCATCACCGCGACCTCCTCGCGCACCAGGTCGATGGTGCTCGGCGCCTGCGCCTGCAAGCGTCCGCTGAACAGCACGCGCTCGCAGAGCGATTTCTCGCTGGCCGAGCGCTGCGTGCGGAAGTCGGCGAAGGCCGAGGCGTACGCGAGCGGCGGCAGCGCGCCCACGTACGGCAACTCGATGCGGCGCTCGCACGGCGGATTGCCCGCTTCCAGTTCGCGCGCCAGTTCCTGCACGTAGCGAAACAGCGCGCGCATCTGGCGGTCGACGGTGTCGGGCGGGACCACGGGCGCGGCCGGCTTCGCGGGCGCCGCGGCGGCGGAGCGCTCGCGCAGCATGCCGAGCACGCCGCCCTTGGGTACCGGCGGCGGCTCGCTCGCGCGCACCGCGGCGCCAAGTTGCTCGGCCGCGGGGCCGGCCAGCGTGACGTCGATCTTCATGTCGAAGTTCCTGGCGCGCGCCTCGGACTCGGCGCGCTTCTTCGCCTCTTCCTCCTCGGCGAGGCGGCGCTGCTGGTCCTCGATGGAATCGGCGAAGCTGTCCAGGTCGGCGAGCAGTTGCGAGACTTCAGGAGCCGGCGGAGCCGGCTTGGCGGGCGCCGGCGGCGGCGGCTCCACCCTTGGCGCCGGCGCGGGTTCCGGCAGCGGCATCGCCACGGTCGCGCCCGGCGCAGGCATCACCAGCGTCTGCTCCATCGCGGGCCCGCGCGTGAGCACCTGCGTCGCGTCGGCGCCGGCGGAGAAGCTGCGGTAGTTGCGCAGGTCGTTCGCCATCTCGCCGGCGCGCTGGTAGCGGCGCGCCGGATCCTTGGCGAGCGCGCGCGCGAGGATGACGTCGAAGCCGTGCGGGATCTCCCGGTCGACCTCGCTGGGGCGGGGATGCGGATCGGCGACGATGCGCTGCATCAGGCCGTAGATGTTGGTGTCCGACGGGCGCTCGAAGGGCGTGCGGCCGGTGAGCATCTCGTAGAGCACGATGCCGAGCGAAAACACGTCGGAACGACCGTCGATCGCCTCGCCCATCACCTGCTCGGGCGACATGTACTTCGGCGAGCCGAGCACCATGCCGGTCTGCGTCGCGGTGGACGAGGGCACGTAGGCGATGCCGAAGTCGGTGAGCTTGGCGAGGCCCAGCGGCGACACCATGATGTTCGCCGGCTTCACGTCGCGGTGCACGATGCCGTGGCGCTGCGCGTAGTCCAGGCCGTCGGCGATCTGCGCCGCGAGCTCCGCGATCGTATAGAGTGGCAGGCGATCGGGCTTCGCCAGCAGCGCCTGCAGCGACTCGCCCTGCAGGAACTCCATCGCGAGGTAGGCGACGCCGTCGGACTCGCCGACGTCGTGGATGACGACGATCGCCGGATGCGAGAGCTTGCCCGCCGAGCGCGCCTCGCGCAGGAAGCGCTCGCGCACCGCCGCGCGCTGGTCCTCGGGGAAGTCGGCGCGCAGCGTCTTGATGGCAAGGTGCCGCTCGATGATCGGGTCGCGTGCCTTGTAGACGATGCCCATCGCGCCGCGCCCGAGTTCCGCGACGATCTCGTACCTGCCGAGGCTCTGGCCGATCATGGTGGTGTGGACATTCTGCCAAATTACGGCCATCCAGCGTCGCGGGTTTAACATCCACTGTCGATCCGGAGGAGACCCGATGACCCACGCCGCACCCGCCGCCCGGCGCCTCGCCGCCGCCCTGCTCGCCGTCGCGGCGACGACCGCGCTTGCGCAGTCCCCGCTCGCCGGGCGCAACGTGCGCCTGGTGGTCGGCTTCGCGCCCGGCGGCGGCGTGGACATCAACGCCCGGCTGCTCGCGCCGAAGCTGGCCGAGTCGCTGGGCGCGCAGGTGTTCGTCGACAACAAGCCCGGCGCCGGCACCAACATCGCCAACGAGTTCGTCGCCAAGGCGGCGCCCGACGGCACCACGATCCTGATCAACACCGCCGCGGTGGCGATCAACATGAGCCTCTACAAGGGCCTGCCGTTCGACACCCTGCGAGACTTCGCCGCTGTGTCGGTGTTCTCGGAGAGCGCGAACCTCGCGGTGGTGAATGCCAAGGTCGAGGCCAGGACGCTGGCCGAGTTCCTGGAACTCGCGCGCCGCAATCCCGGCAAGCTGAACTACTCGTCCGCCGGGGCCGGCAGCACGCAGCACCTCTCGGGCGAGCTCTTCAAGCTGCGCACGCAGACCAGCCTCCAGCACGTGCCCTACAAGGGCAGCGCGCCGTCCCTTACCGCGCTGGTCTCGGGCGAAGTAGACCTGAGCTTCGCCAACGTGCCGGCGATCCTCGCCTACGTGAAGTCGGGCCGGCTGCGCGCGCTCGCCACCACCGGCGCGAGGCGCTCGGAGCTGATGCCAGAGGTGCCGACGATGAAGGAAGCCGGCGTGCCCGGCGTGGAACTCTCGGTCTGGTACGGCGTGCTCGCGCCGGCGGCGACACCGAAGCCCGTGGTGGATGCGCTCGCGCAGGGCGTGATCCGCGCGACGCGCGACCCCGACACGCGTCGGCGCCTGCTCGAGCAGGGTGCCGAGCCCGTCGGCAGCACGCCCGAGGAGTTCTCGAAGCTGCTGCGCGAGGAAGTCGCGCGCTGGGGCGAGGTGGTGCGGATCTCCGGCGCGCGCGCCGACTGACCGGCGCCCACGCCGGGGGTGGCGGACTACTCCGCCTTCACCCCGGCCTGCCGGATCACCTGCGCGTACTTCGCCACGCCGTCGCGGATCGTGGCCGCGAGTTCCGCCGCCGTGCTGGTGAGCGGCTCGGCGCCGGCCTTGTCGAGCGCATCGCGCGTGTCCGGCGCGGCGATGAGCGTCGCGGTCTCCTTCTGCAGCCGGTCAAGGATCGGCTGCGGCGTGCCGGCGGGCGCCATCAGCGCGAGCCAGAGCGACGCATCGAAGCCCGCGTAGCCGGACTCGGCCACCGTCGGCGCGTCGGGCAGCGACGGCGAGCGCTTCGGCGTGCCGACCGCGAGTGCGCGCGCACGGCCCGATTTCGCGTGCGGCAGGAGCGCCGGCAGGCTGCCGAACAGCGCCTCGACCTGGCCGCTGATCACCGCGGTGCCGGCCGGGCCGTTGCCGGCGTACGGGATGTGCAGCAGGTACGTGCCCGAGACCGACTTCAGCATCTCCATGGCGAGGTGCGTGGTCGAGCCGACGCCGGCCGAGGCGTAGTTGAGCCGCCCCGGCTGCTTCTTCGCCAGCGCGATGAACTCCGCCAGCGTCTTCGCCGGCAGCGACGGATTCACCACCAGCAGGTACGGCGACACCGCGATCATGCCGATCGGCGCGAAGTCCTTCTGCGGGTCGTAGTCGAGCTTCGGGTAGACGCCGGGCGCGACCACGTGCGTGCTGGTGCTGGCCACGCCGAGCGTGTAGCCGTCGGGCGCGGCCTTCGCCACCAGCGCGGTGCCGATGGTGCCGCCCGCGCCGCCCCGGTTCTCGATCACCAGCGACTGGCCGAGGCGCTCGCCGAGCTTCTGCGCGACGATGCGCGCGACGATGTCCGTCGAGCCGCCGGGCGGGAACGGCACCATCAGCCGGATCGGCTTCGCGGGCCACGCCTGCGCGGCGGCCGGCAGCGGGGCGGCGAGGCAGGCCATCGCGCCAAGAGCGCCAAACAAGATGCAGACCGGCAGGCGCGCGCTCACTTGGGGTCCTTGCCGAGCGACACGTCCATGATCATGCGCGCGAGCAGGTAGAGCCGCGGCTCGACCGAGTCGAGGTCCACGTACTCGGCGTCGTTCGAGTGCGCGCCGAAGCCCTGCAGGCCGAAACGCTCGATCACCGGGCCCTTCGCCTTCAGCGACGCGAACGCGGCGTCGGTGCCGCCGCCCTCGGCGACGTTGACCACCGCCAGTTCCTTGCCGAGCTCGCGGTAGATCGCCTGCGCGTGCTTGCCGAGCGCCTGCGACGCCGGCGTGAACTCGAGCGGCGGCCGGCGGCGCTCGAAGGTGAGCTCCACCTTCGCATCCGGGATCAGCTGCTTCTTCACGCGCTCGCGCAGTTCGGCCTCGATGCCATCGTAGTCCGCGACGCGCAGCACGCGCACGTCGGCGACCGCCTCGGCGACCGCCGGGATGACGTTGCGGTTGGTGCCCGCGCTCGCGATGGTCCAGTTCACCTTCAGGCCGACCTGCGGCTTCGAGAGATCGCGCATCTGCAGCACCTGGTGCGCCATCTCGTAGAGCGCATTGCGGCCCAGCTCGGGCGCGGCGCCGGCGTGCGAGGCGCGCCCGGTCACCTTGAGGCTCGCGGCCGCGATGCCGCTGGTGGCGAGCGACAGGCGGTCGAGGTCCACGCGCGAGGCCTCGCAGCTGAACACCGCGTCGTGCTCGGCGCCGAGCTTCGTCAGCATGCCGCGCGACGCCGGCGAGCTGATCTCCTCGTCGCCATTGATCAGCACGCTGACCAGGCCGTAGTCGCGGAAGTTCGCTGCCTTCAGGATCGCGAGCGTGTGCAGGATCACCGCGATGCCGTTCTTGTCGTCGGCGATGCCCAGGCCGTAGGCCTTGTTGCCGTCGATCCGGAAGGGCTGCTTCGCCAGCATGCCCTTCAGGTACACGGTGTCCATGTGCGCGATCAGCAGGATCTTCTTCGTGCCCGTGCCCTCGAAGCGCGCGTGCACCATGCGGCCGATCTTCTCCGGCGTGTCGTGCATGCGGTAGGTGTCCGGGCCCGCCTCGATCAGCTCGACCTTGCCGCCGAGATTGCGCAGCCGCGCCGCGATCAGGTCGGAGATCCTGTCCAGCCCCTCGCGGTCCTTGCTGCCGGACTCGATGTTGACGAGGTCCCGCAGCGTGTCGATGGTGGCCGCCTTCTCCTGCTTGGCAAGCGACCAGACCGGCTCGAGCGGCGCGGCCACCGCCGCGGCGAACGCCGCGCCCGCGAATGCGCCCACTGCCCATCGGAACAGGCGTCGTTGCATGGTCTCTTTCCTCCCCTTGGCGGACCGTTTCGCCGCAGTCTACCGCGAGCCCCGCGCCGGATGGTCTAATCGCCGCCTTCGAATCCGGAACCCGACGCCATGACCACGCCCCTGCTCTTCCAGCCGCTGCGCCTGCGCGACGTCGAGGCGAGGAACCGCATCATCATCTCGCCGATGTGCCAGTACTCGGCGCGAGACGGCGCGGTGAACGACTGGCACCTCGTGCACCTCGGCAAGCTCGCGCAGGGCGGCGCCGGCATCGTCATGACCGAGGCCGCCGCGGTCGAGGATCGCGGCCGCATCACGCACGGCGACATCGGCATCTGGGACGACGCGCAGGTGCCCGGCCTCGCGCGCATCGTGCAGTTCATGCAGTCGCAAGGCGCGCGCGCCGCGATCCAGCTTGCGCACGCCGGCCGCAAGGGCAGCGCCGCGCGGCCGTGGTTCGGCCACGGCCCGCTGACGCCCGCCGACGTCGCGCGCGGCGACGCGGCGTGGCCGACGGTGAGCGCGACCACGCGCCCGGTCGGCGAAGGCTGGACGCCCGCCGCGCCCGCATCGAACCTGGACTTGGTGACCATTCGCGAAGCCTTCGCCAATGCCGCGCGCCGCGCGCACGCCGCCGGCTTCGACATCGCCGAGATCCACGCCGCGCACGGGTATCTCTTGCACCAGTTCCTGTCTCCGATCTCGAACGACCGCAGCGACCAGTACGGCGGCAGCCTGGAGAACCGCATGCGCTTCCCGCTCGAGGTGGCGCGCGCGGTGCGCGCCGCTTGGCCCGACGGCAAGCCGCTCTTCGTGCGCTGCTCGTCCATCGACGACGTCGACGGCGGCTGGAGCCTCGAGGACACGCTCGCGTTCGCGAAGGAACTCGCCAGGATCGGCGTCGACGTCGTCGACTGCTCCTCCGGCGGCATCGGCGGCTCGGCCACCGCGGCGGTGCGGTCCACGCTGCGCCGTGTGCCGGGATTCCAGCTGCCCTTCGCCGAGCGCGTGCGGAAGGAAACCGGCCTCAAGACCATGGCCGTCGGCCTGATCCTCACCGCGAAGCAGGCCGAGGACGCGCTGCAGGCCGGCCGCGCCGACCTGATCGCGATCGGCCGCGAGGCGCTCTACGACCCGAACTGGCCGCTGCACGCGGCGCAGGAACTCGGCGCCGACCCGAAGTTCGAACAGTGGCCGGAGCAGTACGGCTGGTGGCTCACGCGCCGCGAGGCGGGGCTGGCCAAGGAAGGCATCGAGCGCCGCGGCACCGACTACGTCGCTAAGGGCTGAGCCCGCTACCCTTTAGGGGCTGAGCCCGCTACTCCGGCTTCAGCCCCGCGCGCCGCGCGGCGTCCTGCCAGCGCACCAGCTCGGCGCGGATGAACGCGCGCGTCTCCTCGCGCGTCGAGGGCCTCGGCTCCACGCCGAGCGCGGCGAGCCGGTCCCTCACCTGCGGATGGTCGAGCGCGGCGAGCGCTTCCTTCCGCAGGCGCTCGATCGCCTCGACGGGCGTCGCCGAAGGCACCGCGAGCGCCCACCACTGCAGCATCTCGAGTTCGCCAAGGCCCGCCTCCGCGAACGTCGGCACCGACGTCATCACCGGCGCGGACATACGCTTGGTCGAGGCCACGGCCACCGGCCGCAGCTTCCCGGAAGACACCAGCCCCGAGCCAGAAGCGAGCGTCGCAAAGCACCCCTGAACCGCGCCCGAAGCGACGTCGGCGAGCGCCGGGGCCGCGCCCTTGTACGGCACGTGGATCAGCTTGATGCCGGCGCGTTCGCCGAACACCGCCGCCGCGAGGTGCGCCGAGCTGCCGGAGCCGCTGTTGCCGATCGCGATCGGCGGGTTCGCGCTGCGCGCGACCTTCACGTAGGCCGCGATGTCCGCCGGCGCCCCGGCCCCGGCGCCTCCAAAGAGGATCAAGGGCGAGGCGCCCAGCATCGCCACCGGCGTGAAGTCGCGCGCCACGTCGTACGGCAGGTGCGCGATCACCGCCGGCGCCACCGCGTGCGGCAGCTCGATCACCGTCATCGTCAGGCCATCGGGCGCGGACTTCGCGGCGACATCGGTGCCGACCTGCGCGTTCGCGCCCGGCCGGTTCTCGATGATCACCGGCTGGCCGAGCGTCTCCTGCATGCGCGCGCCGACCGCGCGCCCGATCGCGTCCGTGCTGCCACCCGCGGCCCAGGGCACGATGAAGCGCACCGGGCGCGACGGGGACCACTCCTGCGCGAAGGCGGAGTGGGCGAACAGTGCAGCAGCTAACGCGATGCCGGCGAGACGCATGGGCGGGATCCCTCGTTGGATCCAGCGATTATGCCGCCCCGCGTCGCGAGGCGCTGATCGCCCCGCGCAATCCCTCCACCATCGCATCCACTGCCCCCCGTCCCACGTTCAGCGCCGGCATGAAGCGCAGCGCGTTGGGGCGCGGGGAGTTCAAGAGCAGGCCCGCGTCGCGCGCGAGCTCCACCACCTTCGCGCCGATCGGCGCGCCGAGGTCGAGCGCGCGCAGCAGGCCCAAGCCCCGCTCGGGTCCGAGGCCGAATTCCTTCGACAGCGCGGTCAGCCGCTGCGAGAGGTAGTCGCCCGTCTCGCGCACCTGCGCGAGGAAGCCGGGCGCGAGCAGCGCCTCGACCACCGCCGCGCCGACGGCGGTCATCAGCGGGTTGCCGCAGTAGGTGCCGCCCTGCTCGCCGTGCTCGAAGACGCTCGCCTTCCCGGTCGCGAGCAGCGCGCCGAGCGGCACGCCCGCCCCGATGCCCTTGCCTAGAGTGCAGATGTCGGGCCGCACGTCGAACCTCTCGCAGCCGAAGAGCGTGCCGAGGCGCCCCATGCCGGTCTGTACTTCGTCCGCGATCAGCAGCAGGCCGTGGCGGTCGCACAGCGCGCGCAGCCCCTGCAGGAACTCGCGCGTCGCCGGGATCACGCCGGCCTCGCCCTGCACCGGCTCGAGCATCACCGCGACCGTCCTGTCGTTCACCAGCGCTTCGACCGAGGCGAGGTCGTTCAGCCGCGCCTTCGGGAAGCCCGTCACCTGCGGCGCGAACATCGTGTCCCAGCCCGGTTTGCCGGAGGCCGACATGGTCGCGAGCGTGCGGCCGTGGAAGCCGTCGACCAGGGTGACGATCTCGAACGCGCCACCCTTGAACTTCTTCCCGTACTTGCGCGCGAGCTTGACCGCGCCCTCGTTCGCCTCGGCGCCGCTGGAGGTGAAGAACACCTGCGCGTAGTGCGAGTGCTCGCAGAGGAGCTTCGCGAGCTTCAGGGACGGCGCGTTATGGAACGCGGGGCTCGGCGAAACGAGCAGCTTCGCCTGCGCGGCGAGCGCGTCGGCGATCACGCGCGGCGCGTGGCCGAAGGCGTTCACCGCCCAGTCCTGCACGAAGTCCAGGTACCGGCGGCCGTGCTGGTCCCACAGGTACGCGCCCTCGCCGCGCACGAAGACCTGCGCGGGCCGGGCGGTGATGTCCATCAGGTGCTCGAACGGATACTGGGTGGCTTGCATGGTCCTTCTCCTCGAAAGCGCGAACGACGGAAACGAAAAAGCCGCGCGGAGCGCGGCTTTCGACGGGGACTTCGCTTCAGCTTCGGGGAATCATCGTCGCGTGCGCACGCCGCCGGAGGCGGAACGGGTGCGTCGACGTCGGACGAAGAGGACTTGCATGCGGGGCAGTATAGCAGCGCGCCTCAATCCGGCAAGGCGTAGCCCTTCTCGCGAAAGAGGCGCAGGCAAGCGTCGACCACCGCGGCGTCGTACTGCAGGCCGCGGCCGCGCTCGATCTCGGCGAGCGCCTTGTCGATGCCGAGGCCGGGGCGATAGGGCCGGTGCGAGGCCATCGCCTCGACGGTGTCTGCCACGGCGAGGATGCGCGCCTCGAGCAGGATGTCGTCGCCCGCGAGGCCGCGCGGGTAGCCGCTGCCGTCGAGCCGCTCGTGGTGCATCCAGGCGCACTCGGCCACCGGCCACGGGAACGCCGCCGTCTTCAGGATGTCGTAGCCCTGTTGCGCGTGCTGCTTCACGAGCGCGAATTCGGTGGGCGTGAGCCGGCCCGGCTTGGAAAGGATCTCGGCGGGCACCGCGATCTTGCCGACGTCGTGCAGGTAGCCGGCGACGCGCACGCCCTCGACCTGCTCCGCCGGCAGGCCGAGTTCGCTGGCGATCGCGGTCGCCACCTCGCCGACGCGGCGCTCGTGCCCGTGCGTGTACGCGTCGCGCAACTCGCCCATCGCCGAGACCACGCCGATCGTGCCCTGCACCGCGCGGTGCAGGCGCGAGAGCGTGCGCTCGACCTCTTCCTCCGCGCGGCGCAGCTCGGTGAGGTCCTGCACCGTCGCGATGATCACCGGCCGGCCGCCGAACGCGCCGCGCGCGCCCTGCGCGCCGAGCGTCACGCCCGAGCCGTCCTTGCGCCGCGCGCGGAAGTGGTAACGCTCGCCACTGGGCTTGCCCTCCAGCCGCTCGGCGAAGTTGCGCTCGACGCGCGCGCGGTCGCCCTCGGCCACGAGGTCGAGGATGCGCAGGCCGACGAGTTCCTCGCCATGCTCGTAGCCGAGGATCGCCGCGAGCCGCGGATTGGCGTAGAGGAATTTCCCGTCGGCGTCGACCAGGCAGGTGCCGGAGATGGTCTGCTCGATGATGGCGCGAAAGCGGGCCTCGCTGTCCCTGAGCGCGTCGGCCGCCGCTCGCTCGGCAGTGACGTCGCGCACCGTGCCGACCATGCGCAGCGGCGCGCCCTGTGCGTCGTACTCGGCGCGCGCGAGGTTGCCGAGCCAGCGCACCGAGCCGTCGGGCAGCACGGCGCGGAATTCCATCGCGAACTCGGTGCGCTGCTCGATCGCGCCGCGCGCCGCGGCCATCACCGACTGCAAGTCGTCCGGGTGCACGCGGCGGCGGAAATCCTCCAGCGTGACGTCCGATTCGCCGGCGCCGATGATCGCCTGCGCCTCGGGCGACCAGAACACCGCGTCGGTGCGCACGTTCCACTCCCACACGCCGGTGCCGGTGGCGCGCAGCGCGAGGTCGAGGCGCTCCTCGTAGCGCCGGCGCGCGCGGCCGAGGCTGGCGCGCTCGTCGCCGAGCGCGACGCGCTCCGATTCGAGCGCGGCCGAGTGCAGGATCGCGCGCCGCACGAGGCCATAGACCAGCACCGCGGTGACGGCGCAGAACGCGAGCCCCTTGGCGATCGACGGCCACAGCGTGCGGTCGTCGTTGGCGAACAGCGCGACCGCGAAATCGGACCCGACGATCCACGCCGCGGCGGCGGCGAAATAGCCCAGCGCCATGCGCAGCGCGATGCCGTGGCGCGAAACGGGCGAAGCAGGTCGCAAAGGCGAGTCGGGCATCCAGGCCCTCCGGCCGGGCAATCCGCGACAGTTACGCCTCGGGGCCCCGGGCTGTCAACGAGGGCATCGCTGCGCGCGTGCGCTTTCGCACACGCGCCTGCGTCTCGAGCCGGCTCAGGATGCCTTCGGTACCAGCAGGCCGTCCACGGCGACCACGCCGACGGGCTTCACGATCAGCGGATTGATCTCGGCTTCCGCGACCGGTTTCCCTGACAGCAGCGCGAGTCGAGACAACTTCGCGACGACCTTCGCCAGCGCCTCGAGATCGCCTCGTGGCAGGCCGCGATAGCCGCGCAGCACCGCGAAGCCCTTTACGCGCGCGACCATCTCGGCGGCCTCTTCTTCCGTGACCGGCGCGAGGCGCAGCTGCGTGTCGCGATAGATCTCGGCGAGCGTGCCGCCGGCGCCGACCAGCACCGTCGGCCCGACCAGCGGATCGTCGCGGTAGCCGACGATGGCCTCCGCGAGCCCGGACTCCATCGACTGCACCAGCACGCCCTCGATGCGCGCGCCGGGGCTCGACGCCTTCACGCGCCCGAGCATGGCCTCGACGCGTGTCGCGAACGCGGCCGCATCGGGGATGCGCAGCTCCACGCCGCCCGCCTCGGTCTTGTGCGCGATGTCGGGCGACAGCACCTTGGCCGCGACCGGGTACGGAACCGCGTGCGCATGGCCGGGCGCCTTCGCGACCGCCGACGCGACGGTCGGCACGCCGAGCGAGGCGAATACCGCGAGCGCATCCCGCTCGGTGAGCGCGCCCTGGGACGGCACGCCCGCGGGCCACGAAGGCGCGGGTCCCGCCGGCGCCTCGCGCGGCGCGCGCCAGTCGAAGAACGCGCGGAACGCATCGGCGCAGGCCTCCGGCGTGCGAAAGCCCGCGATGCCCTTCTCCGCGAGCAGCGACAGCGACTTCTCGGCGTGCGGGGTGAAGAACGCGGCGAGCGGCTTGCCCGTACGGCGCGTGCCGAGGATCGGCTCCACCGCCACCTGCGGATGGAACATCGCTGACGAGCCGACCGCGGCGAGCACGCCGTCGCACGACGGCGAATCGAGCAGCAGGTCCAGCACCTGCGCGTATTGCTTCGAGGTGCCGGCCATGGTGAGGTCGATGATCGGCGAGTCGGCGAGGCGCACGCCGATGCGCGCCATCTCGGCGCGCAGGGCCTCGTCGGGCGCGATGACGTCGAGCCCCAGCATGCCGAGGCGGTCCACTACGCTCGCGGCGCCACCGCCAGTGGTCGTGACCACCGCGATGCGCGGCGCGCGATCCAGCGGCACGGGCTTGCGTCCGGCGACCAGCGGCGCGATCTCGATCAAGGTTTCGAGCATCTCGACGCGCAGGATGCCGCTGGCGCGGAAGAAGGCGTCCATCGCCGCGTCCGTGCCGGCGAGCGCGCCGGTGTGCGACTTCGCCAGCGCCGAGCCAAGTTCCGAACGGCCGAGCTTGAACACCACCACGGGCTTGCCGGCGGCGTGCGCCTTGCGCGCGGCGACGGCGAGGCGCGGCGCGTCGCGTACCGTCTCGAGGAACAACAGGATCACCTGCGTCTCGGGGTCTTCCGCCAGCAGGTCGACGATCTCGCCGACGCCGAGGTCGCACTCGTTGCCGACCGAGACCATCTTCGAGAAGCCGAGCCCGCGCGCCGCGCCACGCGACAGCACGGTGCCGAGCATGGTGCCGCTCTGCGACACGATGCTGGTGCCGCCGGCTGGCAGCGCGTCCATCTCGAGCACCGCGTTCACGGTGAGCGCGACCTTGCCGGGCACGTTGATCACGCCCATGCTGTTCGGGCCGAGCAGGCGCACGCCGAGTTCCTTCGCGCGCGCGACGAGGCGCTGCTGGCGCGAGACGCCCTCGGGACCTGCATCCGCGAAGCCGTCCGAGTAGATGCTCATCACCGGGATGCCGCGCCGGCCGCAGTCCTCCAGCGCGCGCTCCGTGGCGTCGCCCGGCGCCATCACGAACACATGGTCCACGGGCTCCGGGATATCGGCGACGGCGGGATACGCGCGCTCGCCGAGGATCTCGTCCCGCGTCGGGTTGATCGGCACGATGCGGCCGGCATAGCCGTGCTTCCTGAGGAAGCGCTGGGGCCGCGCCGTGTTCTTCTTGATGTCGCCAGACGCGCCGACGAGCGCGACGGACTTCGGCGCCAGCAGCGCCTCGCCGAGGCTCATCCCTGCAGCTGCACGTCGCGCAGCGTCTCGAGCGTCCAGAGCTTCGCGAGCACGGCCTTCGCGCCCTCGCCGCCGAGCACCGGCGCGGCGAGTTCCAGGAACTTGGCGTCGAGCTGCGCGTCCGACAGCGGCGCGTCGGGGTCGCCGATGCGCGTCGGCTGCAGGAATTCCTCGCTGCGGCCGTCGCGGGTCTGGATGGCGACGCGGGCAGCGCGCTGCTTCGGGAACGCGGCGTCGAGTTCCGGGTCGATCGCGACGTCGATCTTCTCCATCAGTGCACGCGTCTCGAGGTCGTTCATGCGCTCCGGTTCGAATGCGGCGAGGCGCACGCTGCCGTGGCGCAGCGCGTTCGCCACCACATACTTGAGCGAGAACCTCGCCTCGGCCGGCGTCACCGGCTTGTCGTAGCCCGAGACTTCCTTCGCGGCGCGGTAGCTGCCGACCTTGATGCGCTCGATCTCGCGCGCGGCGACCTTCATGCGCTCCTGCAGCGCGAGCGCGCCGTCGATGGCGGCGAAGGTGTGGCCGCAGCAGGCGTGGTTCTTGAAGGTCATGCGCGTGATGTGGAAGTCGCGGCCCAAGGTGGCCAGGCCCTTCTCCCAGTCCGGACCGTCGGACATGGCCTTGCCGAACCCCGCGTCGCCCTCGATCACGTCGAGCGAACCCATCACGCCCTCGGCCGCGCCGAGTGCGGCAGTGATCCCCGCCTCGGCCGCGTGGCCGGCGTGCTGCGGTTTCGAGTGAGAATCCATGCGGAAGGCCTGCTGCAGGCCGGCGGCGAAGGTGGCCACAGTGGCGAGCGCGTGCGCGAAGCGCTTCGCATCCAGTTGCAGCAGCTCCGCCGCGGCCGCCGCGGCGCCGAAGCTGCCGATGGTGCCGGTGTTGTGCCAGTACTTGTAGTGCGCGCGGCCCATCGCGGCGCCGATGCGCGTCGAGATCTCGTAGCCGACCACCACTGCGCGGAGGAACGCCTCGCCCGAGACGCCCTTCGCCTGCGCGAGCGCGAGCGCCGCCGGGATCGTCGGCGCGCCGGGGTGGTAGATGCCGTCGCGGAAGATGTCGTCCACCTCCACCGTATGCGCGGCGGTGCCGTTGATGAAGGCCGCCGCGCGCACCGTGGCGGCGCGGCCATCCATCAGCCTGGCGCCGCCGCGGCCGATCTCCTCGGCGAGCGCCTTCGCGTACATCGTGGCCGGCGCGACCACCGCGCCGGGAACCATCGCGGCGTAGAGATCGATCACCGCGCGCTTCGCGTGGCGCAGCACCTCGGCCGACATCGGTTGCGAGCGGTAGGCCACCGCCCATTCGGCGAATCTCTCCACGACGAAACTCATGCCAGCTTCTCCCCGGCCTTCGCCATGCGGCGGCAGGCTTCTTCCAGGTGGTCCATCGAGGACGCGATCGAGATGCGCAGGTACGGCGACAGGCCGTAGGCCTGGCCGTGCACCGTGGCGACGCCCGCGTCCTCGAGAAGGTACATCGCCACGTCGGCGTCGCTCGCCAGCGCCTGCCCCGACGGCGTGCGCTTGCCGATCCAGCCGGCGCAGGACACGTAGACGTAGAACGCGCCCTCGGGCTTCTCGCACGAGAGGCCGGGGATCGCGTTCAGCAACGGCACGATGCGGTCGCGCCGGCGCTCGAACTCCGCGCAGCGCTGCGGCACGAAGTCCTGCGGTCCGGCGAGCGCCGCGGTCGCCGCGGCCTGGCTGATCGAACTTGGATTCGCGGTGGCTTGTATCTGGATCTTCGCCATCGCGCGGATCAGTTCGACAGGGCCGGCGCCGAAGCCGAGCCGCCAGCCGGTCATGGCGTAGGTCTTCGATACGCCGTTCACGATCAGGCAGCGCTCGCGCAGCTGCGGCGCGACGTTCAGCATGGTCGTGAACTTGCGGCCGTCGAAGAGTACGTGCTCGTAGATGTCGTCGGACAGCAGCCAGACCTTCGGATGGCGATCCAGCACCGCCGCGATCGCGCGCAGTTCGTCGGCCGAGTAGGTGCCGCCGGCCGGATTGCCCGGCGTGTTCAGCATCAGCCACTTCGTGGCCGGCGTCAGCGCGGCCTCGATCTGCGCGGCGGTCGCCTTGAAACCGCTGGCGGCGGTGGTGTTCACGTACACCGGCGTGCCGCCGGCGAACTGCACCATGTCGCGGTACGCGAGCCAGAACGGCGCCGGGATCACCACCTCGTCGCCCGGCTCCACCGTCGACATCATGGCGTTGAACAGCACCTGCTTGCCACCCGCGCCCACCGAAACATTCTCGGCATTGAACTCGAGCGCGTTGTCGCGGCGAAACTTCCCGATCACCGCGGCCTTCAGCGCCGGCACGCCGTCGATGGTGGTGTAGCGCGTCTGGCCCTCGCGCATCGCCTTGTAGGCGGCCTCGATCACGTGGTCGGGCGTGGCGAAGTCCGGCTCGCCCTGCGACAGGCTGAGCACGTCGCGGCCCGCAGCCGCGAGTTCGCGCGCACGCTGGGTGGCGAGCGAAGAAGCCGAAGGAATGATGCGGCCGACGCGGCCGGCGATGATGCCCATGTCAGTCCACCGTCTCAGTTCACCGTGATGCCCGCCGCCCGGATCAGGCGGCTCCACTTCTCGCGCTCGGCCTTCACGTGCGCGTCGAAGGCCTCGGGCGGGCCGCCCACGGTCTCGGCGCCCTGCTCGGCCAGCTTCTGGCGCATGTCGTCGCGCGCGAGGATCGCGCCGATCTCGCGATTCAGGCGCGCGACCACATCCCGTGGCGTCGCAGCCGGGACCGCGATCCCGCTCCACGACAGCGACTCGTAGCCCGCGACGCCCGCCTCGGCGATGGTCGGCGCTTCGGGAAGCGCGCCCGTGCGCTTCGAGCCGGTGACGCCGAGCGCGCGCAGCTTGCCGCCCTTGATGTGCGGCAGCGCGGAAGGCATGTTGTCGAAGATCATCGACACGCGGCCGGCGATCACGTCGACCAGCGCCTGCCCGCTGCCCTTGAACGGGATGTGCACGAGGTCCACTCCCGCGAGCGCCTTGAAGAGCTCGCCCGACAGGTGCGTCGAGCTGCCGGCGCCGGACGACGCGAAGCTGAGCTTGCCCGGCTCGCGCTTCGCGAGCGCCACCAGCTCGGCGACGTTCCTGGCCGGCAGTTCAAGGGGAACGGCGAGCACGTTGGTGATCGAAGCGGCGTAGATCACCGGCGCAAGGTCGGTGGCTGCGTCGAAAGGCATGGTCTTGTACAACGCGTTGTTGATCGCCATGACGCCGGTGGTGGCCATCAGCAGCGTATAGCCGTCGGGCGCGGCCTTTGCCACCGCATCCGCACCGATGTTGCCGCCGGCGCCGGCGCGGTTCTCGATCACCACCGGCTGTCCGAGCGAGGTGGAGAGCCGCTCGCCGATCAGCCGCGCGACGATGTCGGTGGAGCCACCGGGCGCAAACGGCACCACGAGGCGCAGGCCCTTCGAAGGCCAAGCTTGCGCCAAGGCGGTGGCTGAAGCGCAGGCAAGCGCGGCGAACGTAGCAAGGCGAATTAGCTTCATGGCGCGCGGGAATCTAGCACGCCGGTCAGGCCTTCGGCGGGCGCGGCGGACGCTGGTCGAACCTCCGTCCGAAGACGTCTTCCGCGATGCGGTTCTTCAGCATCTCGATCGAGCCGCCGGCGATCATCCAGCCCCGCGTCCGCTTCAGGCAGTACTCGACCATCGCCTCGCTGGAGTAGCCGTAGGCGCCCATCGCCTGCAGGGATTCGTTCGCCACCTCGAAGCCCGCCATGTTGCAGGCGAGCTTCGCGGTGGAGGTGTCGTAGACCGAGGGCATGCCGCCGTCGGCGCGCGAGGCCGCGCGGTAGAGCAGCAGCTGCGCCGCGTCGAGCTTCACCGCCATCTCGGCGAACTTCCACTGCAGGCCCTGGAACTCGGCGAGCGGGCGGCCGAACTGCGTGCGCGTCAGGCAATGCTCGCGCGCGACGTTGAACGCATGTCTCCCAAGCGCGAGTGAGCGCGAGGCGTTGCCGATGCGCTCGACGTTGAATCCCGCGATCTGCTTCTTGAAGCCACCGGGGCCGAGCACCACGTTGCCGCCCGGGATCCGGCAACCCTCGAAGTACAGCTGGCACCACTGCTCGCCGCTCATGAACTCGGACACCTGCCCGATCGTGAACCCCGGCGTACCGCGCTCGACCACCACCGAGCCGATGCCATCCAGCCCCGGGCCGAAGCGCACGTAGATGAGGAACAGGTTCGCGTCCGGGCTGTTGGTCGAGAACACCTTGCTGCCGTCCAGCACGAAGCCGTCGCCGTCGGCCTTCGCCGTGGTGACGAGTTCCGTGGCGGCCGACCCCGCGCCCGGCTCGCTCATGCCGAGCGCCATCAACGTGCGGCCGCCGAGGAGGTCGGGCAGGAAGCGGTCCTTCAAGGGCTTGGGCGCGTACTCGGCAAAGGTGCGGATCGGGCCGAAGTTGCCGGCCTGCACCACGTCGGCCGACTTCGGGCAGACGAGCGCCAGTTCCTGGATCGCGAGCACTGCGTCCATCAGGGAACCGCCGACGCCGCCGTCGGCCTCGGGAATGGTGATGCCGAGGAGGCCCTGCTCCGACAGGAGCTTCGCCACGTCCCACGGGAACGACGGCGTGTGCGCGCGCTTCAGCGCGCCGGCGGCGAGCTTGTCGCGCGCGAGGCGCCGCACCGAGTCGGCGAACGCCTGCTGCTCGGGCGAGAGGTCGAAGTTCATCCCACCACCCGGATCGGCTTGCCGGCCGCGAAGGCATTGACCGCCTCGAACGCATCGCCGAAGTACTTCTCGTAGTTGTCGCGCGCGACGAAGCCGATGTGCGGCGTCGCGGTGACGTTCGGGCGCTGCATCCACGCCGGGATCTCGCCAAAGAGCGGCTCGTCCATGTGCACGTCCAGCGCCGCGTGCCCGGGCCGGCCTTCGCCGAGCGCGCGCTCCAGCGCGCCGGGCTCGACGAGTTCCGCGCGGCTGACGTTCACGAACAGCGCATCCGGCCGCATCGCGGCGAGGTGCTCGTACTTGATCAGGCCGCGCGTCTCGGGGTTCAGGCGCAGCATCGCGCTCACCACGTCGCAGCCGAACACCTCAGGCATCGACGTTGTGGTGTCGAGCCCGTCGGCCTTCGCGCGCGCGATCGAGGATTCGCGGCCCCAGACCAGCACCTTCATGTCGAACGCGGCGGCGTAGCGCGCGAGCAGCTTGGCGATGCGCCCGTAGCCGACGAGTCCGAGGCGCTTGCCGGCCAGCGTCCAGCCGACGCTTCCCTGCCACTGGCCGGCGCGCAGGCGGTTCGCTTCCGAGACGAGGTTGCGCGAGGCCGCGAGGATCAGGCCCCACGCGAGTTCCGCCGGCGCGCCCGGCCCGCCGGTGCTGTCGCACACGGTGACGCCGCGTGCCTTGCACGCGGCGACGTCCACGTGCGGCCCGACCTTCGCCGTCTGCACCACGAGCTTCAGGTTCGGCAGCTTCTCGAGCAGCGACGCGGTGACGCGCGTGCGCTCGCGGATCACCACCATCGCCTCGCGATCGTGGATGCGCGCGGCGAGCTTCGCCTCGTCCTTGAACGGCTCGGACACGACGTCGACGTCGTGCGCCGAGAGCTTCGAATAGCACGCCATCATGGGCGCGGCGCGCTGGTAGTCCTCGAGGATCGCGATCTTCATGCGGATATACTACTTTCGAGGAGGGCATCATGCTCGCGAGATTCGCATTCACGGTCGTCGCGCTCGCGGCCAGCACGCTGGTCGCGGCGCAATCGTTCCCCGAGAAGCCGGTGCGCATCGTCGTGCCGTGGCCGCCGGGCGGCAACGTGGACATCACCGCGCGTACCGTGTCGCAGGCGCTCGGCGACGCGCTGGGTCAGCAGGTCGTGGTCGAGAACCGGCCCGGCGCCGGCGGCACCATCGGCTCCGGGCAGGTGGCGAAGTCGGCGCCCGACGGCTATACGCTGCTGCTCGGCTCGAGCGGCACGGTGACCAACGCGCCGGCCGTGTACAAGAACATCAGCTACGACCCGGTGAAGGACCTCACCGCGATCGGCCCGATCCAGTCGACGCCGCTCGTCATCACCGCGGCGCTGAAGACGCCGGTGTCGACGTACAAGGAGCTGGTCGCACTGTCCCAATCGAAGAACGGCCAGGTCAGCATGGCCTCGGCGGGCAACGGCTCGTCGAACCACCTCGCGATCGAGCTGCTGATGCGACAGGCGAAGCTGAAGCTGGTGCACGTGCCGTACAAGGGCAGCGGCCCGGCGATCACCGACCTGCTCGGCGGGCAGGTCGAAACCATGATGGACCAGCTCTCGGCCTCGATCGGCCACATCCGCGAGAAGCGCTTCAAGGCGCTCGCGGTCACCGGCCGCGCGCGCGCGCCGCAGCTGCCCGAGGTTCCGACGCTGCAGGAACTCGGCGTGCCGGGCTACGAGGTGTACACCTTCACCGGCATCTTCGGCCCCGCCAACCTGCCGCCCGCCGTCACCGCGAAGCTCGCCGACGCGCTGCGCAAGGCGCTCACCGTGCCGGCCGTGCGCGAGAAGTACGCCGGCATGGGCGTCGAGGTGATGGACATGGCGCAGCCGGTGTTCGCCGACTACGTGCGCGCCGACTACGAGAAGTGGCGGCAGGTGGCAAAGGACGCCGGCATCGTCGTGGAGTGATCGTGAACGCGCCGCTCGAAGTCCTCCCACCCGACGCCAACCTGCGCGCCCCGAAGCGCGCGCTGCCGCCCGGCACGGTCGACACGCACGCGCACATCTTCGACCACTTCGATCGCTATCCGCTCGCCGGCGAGCGCAAGTACCAGCCGCCGCTGTGCACGCGCGAGGCGTGGATGGCGCTGCACGCTTCGCTCGGCGTCGCGAAGGGCGTGCAGGTGCACGGCAGCCCCTACGGCTTCGACAACTCGATCACCGAGGACTTCATCCGCGAGTACCCTGGCCGCTTCGCCGGCATCGCGAACGTGCACGCGGGCATGGACATGGCGCTGCTGAAGCGCCTCGACGCGGCGGGCTTCCGCGGCGCGCGCCTCATGGACCAGTACGCAAGCGCGGCGACGACGAAGGATCTCGACGCCATCGCGCGCCTGATCGCGCCGCTCGGCTGGCACCTCGAGATCAACATCTCGAAATCCGCGGACTGGGTGGACCTGGAACCGAAACTGCGCGCCTGCCCGGTGCCGATCGTGTTCGACCATATCGGTCGCGTGCGCGGCAGCGAGGGGCTGGATGCCCCGGGCTTCAAGGTGGTGCGGCGAATCCTCGAGACACGTGACGACGCCTGGACCAAGGTGTCGTCGTGGTACCGCCTGTCGGACGCGGGCCCGCCCTATTTCGACGACATGCGGCCGCTGGTGCGCGCGGTGATCGAGACGCGCCCGGATCGCTGCGTCTGGGCGACGAACTGGCCGCACCCGGGCCTCACCAAGTACATGCCGAACGACGCCGACCTCGTCGACTTGGTCGACTCGTGGCTGCCCGGCGACGCGGTGCGCACGCCGCTCTACGCGACCAACGCGGCGAAGCTCTACCGGCTGTAGGGCGCTAGTCGAACGCGGCGCGCCACTCGAGGCTGATCATGCCGAAGTTGTGCCGCCCGGGGACGACACCGTCGCGGTATCGCCACTCGGCGGCGCGGCGATTGCTCGCGTAGGTGACGCGCCACGCGTCGTAGCTGACCGAGAAACCCGCCGTCCAGGTGTCCACCCACGGCCGCTTGACGATGTTCAGGCGATCGCGCTGCTCGTTGTCGTCGAGCGCCATCTCGCGATAGATGCGGCGCACGTCGAAGCCCGCGAAGACGTAGGCCGACCAGCCGGATGAGCTTCGGTGCTCGCCGATCGTCGGGATGGTGTCGACGCCGCCGGCCGGCATGTCGTCCAGCTTCCATCCGAGGCGCGCCGTGGCGCCGGCGTTCAACGCCGTGCGGATATTGCCCAGCGCCGCGCCGGCGTGCGGCACGAGGTCCATGCCGATGCCGTCGCGCCTGAAGGCGTCGCCCAGCCCGTCGAGCGGCACGCGCCAGCGCGCCGCGTGCAGGGCGGAGGCACGCCAGCCGAGGCGCCCGCGCAGCTGGTTGTCCCAGCCGAGCGGGTCGCGCGGGCTCATGCCGAGCGTGTTGTGCCAGAAGCGCTGCCCCTGCTTGGCGAGCGAGGCCCGGCCCACCGGGCCGGCGGCGAACTCCACCGTGCTGGTGAAGTCCTCCGGCAGCTTCGAGTGGCGATCGGCGCGCTCGTGGAGCTGCACGAACGCAGCGAGGTAGCTCCAGCCCATCCACGGCTGGTCGTTGGGCTGGAAGTTGCGGTTGGCGATGTCCGCCGGCGTGTACATCAGCTGGCCGACGGCGAGGCCCATCTGCGCGTTGCACGCGTGCTTCCGCCCGCCGCTCGAGCCGAAGACGTCGCGCAGCAGCTCGCAGTAGCGCCCGACGCCGACCTCGATGTCCTTGCGCAGCGTGCCCTCGCCGTCCTTCGTCGGGCGCAGCAGGAAAGCGTAGCGCAGGCCGTTGGTATAGGCGCGATCGCGGTTGCCGCTGGTGAGGACGTCGTTCTCGACGGTGAACTGCTGGCCTTCGATCTCCAGCGGCAACTGGGCGCGCGCCGGCACGGCGAAGGCCGCGGCGAGGGCGAACGCCAAGGCACGCAGCAGGCGCGCCTGCGCATCTCGATTGCGATCGGGCATCCCCGAATTCAATCACGCCGCACGCCGCCGCGGCGCGGCGTCGCGTCCCGCTAGCGGCGCGAATTCGCCTTGCTGCGGGCGGCGGAACTCGTCGCCTTCGACTTCTGCGAGCCGCTGACGTTCTTCGCCTTCGAACTCGTGGCGGCCGACTTGGCCTTGCCGCTCGCGCTCTTCGACGCGGCGCCGGCCTGCGGGACGGCCGCGAAGGACAGCGCCGCCGCGGCGGCGGCGACAAGGACGGTCCGGATGGCGTGGTTCATGGCTTCCCTCCCCGGGACCGGATCGATGGAGCCCACAGCCTAGCGCCCCGCCCACGGCCGCCAGCGGCCGAGGAGCGGGGGCTTCCCGCCGCTATTCCAGCGTGACCCCCAGCTCGCGCGCGAGCGACACCCAGACCGGCCCGACTTCGCGGTTCAGCTTCTCGAAGGCCTCGGCCGTCCACGGCTTGGGCAGCAGCCCGAAGTTCTCGTGGATCGTCTTGATGCGCGGCGTGTCGGCCGATTCCTGGTTGACCTGCGAGATGCGCTCGACGATCGCGCGCGGCAGGTTGGCCGGGCCGAACATGCCGATCCAGCCCTCGATCATGAAGACCTGGTCCTTGTAGCCCTGCTCCTCGAAGGTCGGGACTTCCGGCAGCCTCGGCGAGCGCGTCGCCGTGGGCACCGCGATCGGCCGCACCTTGCCGCCCTGCAGGTGCGGCAGCATCGCCGCGATGCTGCCGATCGCCGAGGTGATCTGCCCCGAGGCGAGGTCGGTCCACATCGGCGCCTCGCCCTTGTAGTGCACGGGCTCGATCTTCGTGCCGTAGAGCTTGTTCAGCTGCTGCGCGGCCATGTGCGGGTAGCTGCCGGCCGAGTAGTTGCCCATGGTGACGCGCTCGCGCCGCGCCAGCTCGACGAAGTCGCGCATGGTCTTCACGGGCGACGCCGCATTCACCGCGAGCGGCAGGTGGCCGGCGTGGAAGCCGGACACGTAGGTGAAGTCCTTGTCCGGGTCGTACGGCATCTTCTTGTACAGCACCCGGTTCTGGTTGATCGTCGTCGAGATCGTGAACAGGAACGTGTACCCGTCGGGCGGGGACTTCGCCACCTCGGCTGCGCCGATCATGCCGGTCGCGCCGGGCTTGTTCTCGACCACGAAGGACTGGCCGAGCTTCGCGGCGAGCTGCTCGCCGTAGGCGCGCGCGAGCGCGTCGGTCAGGCCGCCGGCCGGGAAGCCGACGATGACGCGCACCGGCTTGGCCGGCCACGCCTGCGCGAGCGCCGCGCGGGGGCCGAGCGCGGCGACTGCCGCCGCCCCGGCGAGGAACGTCCTGCGATCGATTGCCTTCGACATCGGGCCTCCTTTCCCTCCATCGATGGAACTGCGAATGGGGATCGCGCCCGGCTACATCGTCGGGTTCTGCACCTCGCCACCCAGCGCCACGAGGCCCCAGGTGGCCATGCCTGCGTCCCAGTTGAAACCGATGTGCGACACCGCTGCGTGCGCATCCCTGAAGAGCCGCTCCAGCGGGTATTTCGTGTAGATGCCGTTCGCGCCGGCCATCTCGTGCAGCGTGTCGACCGCCTCGGTGGCGAGCTTCGCGGCGAGCGCGTGGTTGCGCCGCCAGCGCAGCTTCGTATCCATCGGCGGCACCTGCCCGGCCTCGGCGATGCGCTGCGCCTCCCACGTGTCGGCCACCTGCGCCTGGCGCGCGAAGTCGATCTTCGAGCCGGCGATGCCGACGCGCAGCTGCACGGTCTGGAAGTCGCGCATGCGCACCGCGGCGTAGTTGGTGCTGCGCTCCTTGACCGACTCGACCGTGAGGTCGAACGCGGCCTGCGCATTGCCGATCACCGCGCCCGCGAGGCAGCTGGTGCCGATGCCGCCCAGCGGCACGCGATACGACGGGTTCGGGTTGACCTTCGCGCCGGGGAAGTCGCCGCCGCCGCGCGCCTGGTACATCGAGATCGAGCGGTATTCGGGCAGGAAGAGTTCCTCTATCTTCACCGACTTGCTGCCGGTGCCGCGCATGCCGAGCACCTGCCAGTCGTCGATGACCTCGTACTCGCCGGCCTTCACCATGCACATGCGGTGGTCGACGACCTTGTCGCCGTCGCGCACGATGCAGGCGAGCTGGTTCCAGCCCGACGGGTCCACGCCGGAGGAGAAGTTCCAGTAGCCCGACAGCACGATGCCGCCGTCCACGCGCCTGGCCTTGCCCTGCGGGTAGGCGATGCCGGAGGCGATGAGTTCGTCCGGGTTCTCGCCCCAGACCTCCTCCTGCAGCTTCGGATCAAAGAGCGCCAGCATCCAGTGATGGATGCCGAGGTTGCCGAGGTTCCACGCGGTGGAGGAATCGCCGCGGCCGATGAGTTCCGGCACCTCGAAGATCGCGGGGAACGGCAGTTCCATGCCGCCCCAGCGCTTCGGTTGCAGCATGCGATAGAGACCCTGCTCGTGCAGCAGGTCCATCATCTCGGGGATCAGGCGGCGCGCCTCTTCCTGCTTCGGCGCGAGCGCGCGGATCTTCGGGATCAGCGACTCGGCGCGACGCTTGGCCTCGGCGAGGTCGACACCCGCGAAGCTGCGCGCGGGACGCTTGGGCACGGCGCTCACGAGCGCTTCGCCATCGTGCCGGCGTTGGCGCCGGCGCCCTCGACCTCGGGCATCTTGGAATAGTCCTCGCCGTAGTCGGGCATCTTGGCGAGGCCGTTGAAGTTCAGTTCGATGGTGAGGCCGTCCGGGTCGCGCACGAAGAGCTGGAAGAGGTCGAAGTCCGGCAGCGCGCGCGCCCACCAGTCGCACTTCATGCCGACGAAGCGGTCGCGGAAGGTGTCCGGGTCGGTGGCGAGGAAGGCGATGTGGTCGACGACGCCGGAGTTGTCCTGCGCGGCGTGCTTCGGCGTGCCGCGGTAGTAGAGCTCCTGGTTCGGGATGCCGTGCGGCCCCATGTGCACCCAGATGCGCCCCTCGCGCCCGAGCCAGTAGCCCGGGAACGGGAACGGCGGCCGCGGCATGATCTCGAGGTCGAGCGCCTTGCAGTAGAAATCCTTCGTCTGCTCGAGGTCGGTCGCGCGGACGAAATAGTGGTTCAGTTCGGTCAAAGGCATGGCATCCTCCGTGCCGAAGATTATAGGAGGAGAACCCCGCCATGAGCATGCAACCGCGCGAGCGCATACCCTTCTCGGCGATCGTCGACCGGCCGCCGCTGCGCCTGCCCGGCGGCGCCCGCGTCGTGGTCTGGACGATCGTCAACCTCGAAGTGTGGGATATCGCACGCGCCATGGCGCGGCAGGCCCTGCCCGCCCCCACCGGCCAGCCGATGCTGCCCGACGTGCCGAACTGGAGCTGGCACGAGTACGGCATGCGCGTCGGCGTGTGGCGCTTCCTCGACCTCTTCAACGGCCACGGCATCAAGCCCACGCTGTCGATCAACGCGCGCGTGGTCGAGGACTACACGCGCGTCGCCGAGGCCTGTCGCGGCGCCGGCTGGGAATTCATGGGCCACTCGTGGGAGCAGGGCCCGATCCACAAGGAGCCCGACCAGCCCGCGATGATCGCGCGGTCGCTTGATACGCTGGAGAAGTTCACCGGCAAGCGCCCGGTGGGCTGGCTCGGACCGGGCCTCACGCAGACGCTGGAGACCCCCGAGCACCTCGCGAAGGCCGGCATCCAGTACATCGGCGACTGGGTCTACGACGACGAGCCCACCGAGATCCGCACCGCGAACGGGCCGCTCGTCACCCTGCCCTACACGGTCGAGTGCAACGACATCCCGATGATGGTGGTGCAGCACCACGAGGGCGCGTACTGGCGACAGAAGTGCATCGACACCTTCGACCGCTACTACAAGGAAGGCGTGGAGCGCGCGAAGATCATGGCGATCGCGATCCACCCGTACATCTCCGGCTCGCCCTCGCGCATCGGCTACCTCGAGGACATCTATGCCCACATCGCGCGCTTCAGCGGCGTGGTGCACTGGAACGGCGAGCAGATCCTCGACTGGTACCGCAGCCAGCGGAAGGCCTGAGGGCATGGCCCGGCAGTCGCTGCGCTACCTGCCGGTCGGCTGGTTCAGCCTCGCGATGGGCGCCTGCGGGCTCGCCCTCGCGCTGCGCAGCGCGCGCGTCGCGATCGGCGTCCCCGAGGCGCCGGGCGAGCTGGTCACGCTGGGCGCGCTGGTGCTGGAGGCAGCGCTCGTCGCCGCCTACCTGCTGCGCTACCTGAAGCACCGCGACGCGGTGGTCGCGGAGTTCACCAATCCGGTGACGCTCGGCTTCACTGCGACCTTCCCGGTTTCACTGATGCTCGCCGCCGGCTGCCTTGCGCCGTGGGCGGAGCACGCGGCGATGGCGGTCTGGTGGCTGGGCGCCGGGATGTTCGCCATCTACCAGGTCTTCGCGCTGTCGCGCTGGCTGCGCGGCGGCTTCGAGCTCGGGCAGGTGAACGGCGGGTGGCTGATCATCGTGCTCGGCGGCTTCGTCGCGCCATTGGGGGGGCTGCCGCTGGGCATCCTCACCGCCTCGCAGGTGCTGTTCGGGATCTCGTTCGTGCTCTCGCCCTTCATGGTGGCGCTGGTCCTGTGGCGCGCGATCGCCGGCCCGCCGCTCGCGAACGCGCTGCGCCCGAGCCTCTTCATCCTGCTGGTACCGCCCTCGCTCACCTACCTGCTGTACCCGGCGATCGGCGGCGAGTCGCCGTTCTGGACCAAGGCCTGCTTCTACCTCTCGGTGGCGCTCGCCTTCGCGCTCTTCGCCTACGCCAACCAGTGCCTGTCGTGGCCCTTCGGGCCGGCCTGGGGCGCCTTCACCTTCCCGCTGGACGCGCTCGCCAACGCGGCGCTGCGCAATGCGGCGCTGACCAATTCGTCCACCGCGACGTTGTTCGCGTGGCTCGCGCTCGGCATCGCCGCGGCGACGGTCGCGCTGGTGCTCGGCCGCGCGCTCGGCGCGCTCGCCAGAGGTACACTTTGCGCCGTTCCGCCGCCGCCCGCGGCAACCGGAGGAGGATCCGCTTGAAAGCCCCTGCATTCGCGTACGCGAAGCCGCGTGCGCTGGAGGACGCGTTCGACCTGCTCGAGCGCCACGGCGAGTCGGCGCGCGTGATCGCCGGCGGCCAGAGCCTGGTCGCGATGCTGAACCTGCGCGTCGCCTCGCCCGACCTGCTGGTGGACATCACCGGCATCCACGACCTCGACAGGATCGCCGTGTCCGGCGGCAAGCTGCACATCGGCGCGCTTGCGAAGCACCGTGCGATCGAGCGTTCGCCGGTGGTGGCGGAACACTGCCCGCTGCTCGCGCAGGCCGCGCCGCACATCGCGCACGTCGCGATCAGGAACAGCGGCACGATCGGCGGTTCGATCGCGCTCGCCGACCCGGCCGCCGAATGGCCGGCCTGCTGCCTCGCGCTGGACGCGACCTTCCGCCTCGTGTCGCGACGCGACGAGCGGCACGTGAAGGCGCGCGATTTCTTCAAGGGGCTCTACGAGACCGCGCTCAAGCCCGGTGAACTGCTGGTCGAGATCGAGATCCCGCTGCTGCCGGGCTACCGCAGCGCCTTCCTGGAACTCTCGCGCCGGCACGGCGACTACGCGATCGTCGGCGTCGCCGCGATGGCCAAAGTCGACGGCGGCAAGCTGCGCGACCTGCGCCTCGCCTTCCTCGGCGCCGGCACCACGCCTATCCTCGCGCGCAAGACCATGCAGGCGCTCGAAGGCAACGCGCCGTCGAAGGACCTGTCGGCCACGCTGAAGCAGGACCTCGCCCCGATCGCCGACCACGACAACACCGCCGAGACCAAGCTGCACCTCGCCAACGTGCTCGCGGGCCGCGCGCTCGCGCAACTGGCGGCCTGAGGACGACCATGGAACAGCACAGCAATATCACGCTTACGGTGAACGGCACCAAGACCACGCGCCGCGTCGCCGCCCGCACCCACCTCACCGATTTCCTGCGCGACGAGCTCGGCCTGACGGGTTCCCACATCGGCTGCGAGCACGGCGTCTGCGGCGCGTGCACGGTCCGCGTCGACGGCCAGATCGTGCGCGGCTGCCTCACGCTCGCCGCCGCCTGCGACGGCAAGGTCGTGGACACGGTGGAAGGCCTTTCCGACTCCGGCGAGCTTTCCCAGCTGCAGAGCGCCTTCCACGAACGCAACGCGCTGCAGTGCGGCTACTGCACGCCGGGCATGCTGGTGGCGTGCCTCGACCTCGTGAAGAGCCAGCCCGATGCGACGCGCGAGCAGATCCGCGAGCACCTCTCGGGCAACTACTGCCGCTGCACCGGCTACCACGCCATCGTGGACGCAGTGGAAGCGGTGCTGATCGCCCGGAAGAAGGGAGCCGGAAAATGACGGTTCGCGACGAACTCCCGGTCAAGGATTCCAAGACCCGCACGCAGGCCGGCTACATCGGCAAGCCCGAGCCGCGCGCGAACGCCAAGCGCCTCTTGCAGGGCCGCGGCAGCTTCATCGACGACCTGCGCTTCCCGCGCCTCGCGCACGTGGCCTTCCTGCGCAGCCCGCACGCGCACGCCAGGATCAAGTCGCTGGACCTCTCCAAGGCGCGCGCCGCCCCCGGCGTGATCGGCGCCTTCGACGGCTATGCGGTGCGCGAGTACTGCACGCCGTGGGTCGCGGTGCTCGGGCACCTGAAGGGCATCAAGTCGCCGCCGCAGCACGCGCTCGCCATCGAGCGCGCCTGCTGGCAGGGCGAGCCGGTCGCGGCGGTGGTCGCCGAGACGCGCGCGCAGGCCGAGGACGCGGTGGAGCTGATCGCCGCCGACTGGGAGCCGCTGGACGCCGTGATCGACATGCACGAGTCGCTCGCCGGCAAGAAGGTGATCCACCCGGAGTTCGGCGACAACATCTGCTTCCACCGCGAACTCGACACGGGCGAGGTGGATGCCGCGTTCGCCAAGGCCGACGTGGTGGTCGAGGAAGATTACGGCTTCGGCCGCCACACCGGCGTCTGCCTCGAGGGCCGCGCGATCCTCGCCGACTACAACGCGGCGGAACACAGCCTGACGGTGCACCACGCCACGCAGGCGCCGCACATGATGCAGGACATCTTCTCGCGGCACCTGAACATTCCCGAGGGCAGCGTGCGCGTGATCTGCCGCGACATCGGCGGCGCCTACGGCATCAAGGTGCACGTCTACCCGGACGAGATGTGCACCGCGGCGCTGTCGGTGATGCTGCGACGGCCGGTCAAGTTCGTGGCGGATCGCCTCGAGTCCTTCCTCTCGGACATCCACGCCCGCGAACACAAGGTGAAGGTGCGCCTCGCGGCCACCAAGGCCGGCGACATCCTCGCCTTCGACCTCGTCGACCTGACCGCCATCGGCCCGTACTCGGTGTACCCGAGGACCAGCGGCATCGAGGGCAACCAGGTGGTGAACCTCACCGGCGGCCCGTACAAGCACAAGCAGTACCGCGCGAAGCTGGATGTCGTCTTCACCAACAAGAACGTCACCTGCCAGTACCGCGCGGTCGGCCACCCGATCGCGATGGCGCTGACCGAGGCCATCGTCGACGCGGCCGCGCGCAAGATCGGCATGGACCCGGCCGAATTCCGCCGCCGCAACATGATCCCGGACGACGCTTACCCGCACACCAATGCCGCGGGCATGAAGTTCGAGATCCTGAGCCACCACCAGTGCCTCGACAAACTGCTCGCGCTGATGGACTACAAGAAGTTGCGCGAGGAACAGGCCGAACTGCGGAAGAAAGGCGTGTACCGCGGCATCGGCCTCGCGGCGATGATCGAGGTGACGAACCCCTCGCCCGCGTTCTACGGCGTGGGCGGCGCGCGCATCTCGGCGCAGGATGGCGCGAGCCTGCGATTGGAGCCCACCGGCATGCTGACCGTGCTCTGCAGCGTGACGGAGCAAGGCCAAGGCACCGAGGCGGTGTTTGCGCAGATCGCCGCCACGGCCGTCGGCGTGAGCCTCGACAAGATCAAGGTCGTCACCGGCGACACCGGCACCACGCCCTACGGCGGCGGCACCTGGGCCTCGCGCGGCGCCGGCATCGGCGGCGAGGCTGTGCTGCAGGCCGGGAAGGCGCTGCGCTCGAACATCCTCGACATCGCGGCCGCGATCCTCAACGTGCCGAAGGAAACGCTGGACGTCTACGCGAACGAGGTGATCGACAAGGAGACCGGCGCGTCGAAGATGCCGCTGTCGGAACTGGGCCGCGTCGCCTACTTCCGCCCGGACACGCTGCCGATGAAGTTCCAGTCCGAGCTGATGGTCACGCGCCACTACACGCCGCGCGAGTACGGCTTCACGTTCACCAACGGCATCCAGGCCTCGCTCGTGGAGGTGGACCCGGACACCGGCTTCGTGAAGCTGCTGAAGCACTGGTGCGTCGAGGATTGCGGCACGGTGATCAACCCGCTGCTGGTGGACGAGCAGATCCGCGGCGGCGTGGTGCAGGGCATCGGCGCGGCGCTGCTCGAGGAGTGCCACTACTCCGAGGACGGGCAGCTCCTCAACGCATCGATGGCCGACTACCTCGTGCCGATGTCCATGGAGATGCCGGACATCGTCTGCGGCCACGTCTCCTCGCCGACGAAGGGCTCGGAACTCGGCGCCAAGGGCGTCGGCGAGGCTGGCACCGCAGGTGCGCCCGGCGCGGTAATGAACGCGATCAACGACGCGCTCGCGCCCTTGAACGCGCGCGTGACCGAGATGCCGTTCACGCCCCAGCGCGTCCTCAAGGCGCTCGGCAAGGTCTAGGGCGAGATCCCGCGCGCGAAGGTCGCTGCGATCGCGGCGACCTCGGCATCGTCGTCCCATGCCGCCTCGGGTGCCAGCACGACGCGCGCGACGAGGAACGACAGGTTCAGGGACAGGAACTGGCGCACGAGGCGCTCGGGCGCGAGGTCCTTGCGCACGCGCCCCTCGGCCTGCAGGCGCTGGAAGAGCGCGAGCAGCGGCTGCCACGCCGCGCGCTCCCACTGCCGCGCAAACTCGGCGAGCCGCCCGGCATCGCGCAGCAGTTCGCGCAGGAGCAGCCTGACGAGTTCGGGCCCGGTCTTCCACGCCTTCAGCCGCGAGCGCAACAGGCCGGCGTGCCACGCGGCGAGGTCGCCCTTGAACGCCTCGATGCTCGCGCCGAGGTCGGCGAGCGAACTCGGCGTGACGTGCGGCAGCAGCGCACGCTCCACCACGGCCTGCACGAGCCCGTCCTTGGAACCGAAGTGTTTGAAGAGCGTGCGCTCGGTCGTTGCGGCCGCCGCGGCGATCGCGCGGGTGCTGGTCCCCGCGATGCCCTGCGCCGCGATCAGGCGCGCCGCCTCGCGGAGGATGCGCTCGGGGATCTCGGGCGAGGCCGGACGCCCGGGGCTGCGCGTATCCAAGGATCTGATTTCACGAGGCATTGTTTAATATAGCATATGCTTTACATGAACTGTGGTCTCTATTAAGATAGCTACTGCTATACCTTAACAGGACCCCACCATGAGCTACCAAGCCCTCACCACGCCGTTCCTGCCACAGGCCGCCAGTCCCGTCGTTGCGCAATACCCCGCGAGTTTCCGCGGCGTGCCGCGCCCGGTGGACCTGCCCTGGGGCCTGAAGCCGCTCGGCTCCGCGACGTACGGAGTCGACGACCTGCCCGACGGTCGCACGCGCTTCTGGATCCGGCACGAGGTGCTGCGCGGCGTGACGCCACGCATGCTCGCGTGGTGGTTCGCTCATCTCGACGGTGACGTCGTGGTCGGCCGCCGCCGCATCGACCGCTATCGCCTGTGGCATCCCTACGACCACGTCCACAACAGCTACGCGCGCCGGCGCCCCGACGGCACCATCGGCCCCGGCGCCGAGATCCGCATCGTCGAGATCCTCGGCGGCAACCCGGACTACCGCGTCGACATCGTCACCCGCATCGAGAAGCTGGACGAGGAAGGCTTCATCCACAATCCGGTGCTGCACGGCGTGCGCGGCCTCGCGCGCATGGAGTACGCCTTCCGCGCGGTGGCGGGCGGCACGCTGTACGAGAACTGCCTCGTGTTCGGCGTGCGCCACCCCGCCTACGCGCTGGTGCGCCCGCTCGCGAAGTGGCTGGCGTTCCCCGACGCCAAGGGCGAGACGTGGATCCGCCACAACGTCGAGGAAGTCGGGATGCTGGAGAAATTCCTGCCCGAGCTGTACCGGGCGGAGACGGGACTGGACGCCTGATGGCTCAGGCAGTGCCGAGGTAGTAGTTCTTCACCAGGTCGTTGTTCTCGAGGTCGGCGACGGTCTTGCCCTCGAACACGATCTCGCCGTGCACGATGAGGTAGCCGCGATCCGCGATGCGGATGGCCTGGTGGAAGTTCTGCTCGGCCATCAGCACCGTGAGGCCGAAGCGCTTCTTCAGCTGCTGGATCATGGTCACCGTGGTGGACACCAGCAGCGGCGACAGGCCGACCGAGGGCTCGTCCACGAGCAGCAGCTTCGGCGACGACATCAGCGCGCGCGCGATCGCGAGCATCTGCTGCTGGCCGCCGGACATGCTGCCGGCGAGCTGCCGCCGGCGCTCCTTCAGGATCGGGAAGCTCTCGTAGGAGAGCTCCAGGTTCTTCGCGATATCCGGCCGGGCCTGAGGGCGGAAGGCGCCGAGGAGCAGGTTCTCCTCGACGGTGAGCTTCGGGAACAGGCGCCGGCCTTCCGGCACCAGCGCGATGCCGAGGCCGACGACCTCCTCGGTGGAGAGCTTCGTCAGGTCGTGCGGCGTGCCGTCGACGGTGAAGGTGATCGAGCCCTTCGTCGGCCGCACCATGCCCATCAGGCACTTCATCAGCGTCGACTTGCCGTTGCCGTTGGTGCCGAGGAGCGCGAGCGTCTCGCCCTCCCTCAGGTCGAGGGAGACGCCATGCAGTGCGCGCACCGCGCCGTAGCCGGCGTCCACGTCGCGGATCGTCAGCTCAAGCGCCAAGGTAGGCCCTCTGCACTTCCGGGTTCTGCACGATGGTCTCGGGCGTGCCCTCGCAGATGATGGTGCCGGCGTCGAGGCACACCACGCGCTGCGAGAACTTCATCACCGCCTGCATGATGTGCTCGATCATGATGATGGTGATGCCGGTGGCGTTCAGCTTGAAGAGGATCTCCAGCACCTCGGATACCTCGGAGCCCGAGAGGCCCGCCATCGCCTCGTCCGAGATCAGCAGGCGCGGCCGCGCGGCCATCGCGCGTGCGAGCTCCATCTTGCGCAGCTCGACTTGCGAGAGCTGGTTCGACGGCGTGTCGGCCTTCTCGGCGAGGCCCATGCCCTTCAGGATCTCGATCGCCTCGCCGCGCGTGTCCGCCTTGTGCAGCGAGCTGCGGTGCACCACGTACTCCAGCGGCACGACGAGGTTCTCGACCACCGTCATGCTCGAGAATGGGCGCGGGATCTGGAAGCTGCGGGCGATGCCGCGGCGCGTGCGCTGCCACGCGGGCTGGCTCGTGACGTCCTCGCCATCGAACAGGATGCGGCCGTCGTCGACGCCGAAGGCGCCCGAGATGGAGTTGATCAACGTGGTCTTGCCCGAGCCGTTCGGACCGATCAGGCCGAAGCGCTCGCCGCGCCCCACCTCGACCGAGACCTGGTCGAGCGCGGTAAAGCCGCCGAAGCGCTTGGTGATGCCCTGCACCTTGAGGAGCGCGTCAGCCACGCTTCCCCCTGATCTTCGCGACCAATCCGAGGATGCCCTGCGGCGCGGCGACGACGAAGAACACCAGCATCACGCCGACGACCAGCACGTTGACTTCAGACGAGATGGTCACCGTCACCACCTGCTGCACGCCGCCGAGCAGGATCGCGCCGATGATCGGGCCGGCCCAGTGCGCGGTGCCGCCGATGATCGGCATCGCGAGCGCGTTCACCGCGTAGTTGAGGCTGAACGCGGAACTGGGCTCGATGAAGGACAGGTACTGCGCGAACGGCGCGCCCGCCGCGCCCATCAGCGCGCCCGAGATCGTCGTCGCGAGCAGCTTCAGCCGCAGCGTCGGCACGCCGGAGCACTCGGCCGCGCCTTCGTTGTCGCGGATCGCGCGCAGGCCGCGGCCGATCCACGACACCTGGATCCAGCGCGCGATCGCCACCGCGCCCACCGCGATCGCGGCCATGACGAAGAACAGCCACTGCGTGTAGTTGCCGAAGTGCAGCGGCGTCTCGGACGGCCGCAGGATCGGCAGGCCCTTGGCACCGCCGACGTAGTTCCAGTTCGCCACCGCAGTCTCGAGGATGATGGTGATCGCGATGGTGGCGATGGAGAAGAAGATGCCCTGCAGCCGCAGCGTCAGCAGGCCCACGCCGAAGCCGAGCAGGCCGGCAGTCAGCGCGCCGGCGGCGATCTGCAGCCCGAGCGGCAGGCCCATCGCCTTGTACAGCGCGACGGCGGTATAGGCGCCGACCGCGAAAAACGCGCCGGAGCCGAAGTTCACGTAGCCGGCAAAGCCGCCGAGGATGTTCCACGCCGTGGCCAGCACGATGAACTGCAGCACCACGAAGCCCGCGAAGTAGAAATACTCGCGATGCACCGCGTACGGCAGCAGCGCCGCGATGGCGAGCACCACCAACGCCCCGATACCGAATCGGCTCATGCTACCGACCAAACAATCCAGCCGGGCGCACGCCCAGCACGACGAGCAGGATGCCGAACGCCACCGCCGGCGCCCACGAGGTGCCGACGCCGGTCAGCACCAGAGACTCGGCGATGCCGAGGATGATCCCGGCCACCAGCGTGCCGCTCATGCTGCCCAGGCCCGCCAGCACCACCACGCAGAAGCAGCGCCCGATGTAGAGCCGGTCGAGATTCGGGTCCACCGGGCCGACGATGATCAGCAGCGCGCCGGCGATCGCGCAGGTCGCGGTGGCGATGCCGAAGGCCCAGCGCTTGATCTTCACCGGATTGGCGCCCATCAGTCGGAGCGCGCCCTCGTCCTGCGCCACCGCCTTGATCGCGCGGCCGGTGAAGGTCTTGGAGAGGTACAGCGACAGCAGCACGGCCATGGTCAGCGCGACGCCGAAGGCCACCAGCATCCGGTTCGGCACGCGCATCTCGCCGAACTCGGTGCTGGTGCCGATGTACGGCGCTTCCACCAGCCGCTGGTCGACGCCGAACGCGAGCATCAGCGCCACCTGCGTGATGAACGCGATGCCGAAGAAGAACGCGATGCCGCGCAGGCCCTGGTCGGTGCCGCGCCGCTCGAAAGTGGCGTAGTAGAACTGGTAGACCGCGAGGCCGAAGACGAAGAACACCGGCATCAGCAGCAGCCCCGCCAGCAGCGGGTCGACGCCGTGGTTGCCGAGCAGGTAGGCGAGGAACGCGCCCAGCACCAGGAACGAGGGGTGCGCGACGTGCGGCACGTCGAGCAGGCCGAAGGAGATGGAAAGCCCGAGGCTGACGGCCGCGTAGAAGCAGCCGAGGAGCACCCCGGATACGACAGCTTCGAAGAGGAGTTGCAGGTCCATCTCGCTACCGGAAACGAAGCGGGGGGCCGCTCGCGACCCCCCGCCCGTCGTGCCTCAGAAGATCAATTCTTGGCCTTGTCGAAGGGGATCACGTCGCCGGTCTTCAGCGACGCCGGGCCGACGATCACCTGCTTGCCGGCCTGCCGGAACTGCTCGATGTCCTTGCCCTTGATGCCGCGGAACTGGGCCTGCGGGATGCGCGGCGTGGCCCACTCGCCGACCGCGTCGTAGCGAATGTTGCCGACGATGGTCTTCATCTCGTTCTTGCGGAGGTACTCGGCGAGCTTCTTCTGGTCGAGGCCCTTGGTGCCCTCCACCGCCTGCTGGATCATCTGGCCGATGGCGTAGTTGAACGGCGGCAGGTAGAAGCCGAGCGGATCGACCTTCTCGGCCTTCGCCCGCGTGGCGTAGCGCTTGAGGAAGTCCTCGACCTGCGGGTTGGCCATCGTCTTCTCGGGCACCCAGCTGTTGTAGTTCACGAAGCCGTTCAGCATCGGGCCGAGCGCCTCCATGATCGGCGCGAACTGCAGGCCGACCATGCCGCCGCCGATGATCTTCACCGTCGGGCCGACGCCGAGCTCGTTGACCGCGCGCACGATGGCGGCGGACTCGGCCGGGTACGAACAGATGAAGACGATGTCGGGCTTGGCGTTCCTCACCGCGCGGATGATCGACGAGAAGTCCACCGAGTTCGGCGGGTAGTTCTGGTCGTACACCGTGGTCAGGCCCTTCGCCTTGGCGATCGCGCGCGCGCCGGTGCAGAGGTTCTGCGCGAACTCGGCGTCCGCCGCCATGAAGGCGATGGACTTGCCGCCGAGCTTGTCGGCCGCCTCGAGGAACGGGCCGCCCCAGGCCAGCGCGCCCGCGCCCCAGGGCGCGTTGTTGAACCACTTGTCGTGCTTGATCTGCGCGTTGACGTCGAAGGAGAAGTTGCCCATCAAGAGCAGGTCGCGCTGCTTCACCAGCGGCATGATCGGCGCGGTGACGTTGGTGCCGTACGGCGCGATCAACAGGTCGACCTTGTCGACGTCGAGCAGCTTCGTGTAGATGCCGGGCACGACCGCCGGGTTGGTCTGGTCGTCGTAGGCGATCAGCTCGACCTTGCGACCGAGGAGGCCGCCCTTCGCGTTGACGTCGTCCTTCCAGATCTGCAGCGCGAGCAGCGCGGCCTTGCCGCCGCCGCCGAGCGCGCCGGTCTGCGGCATGCTCATGCCGATCTTGATCGGTTGCTGCGCAAGCGCACCCGACGCGACGCCGAGCGCAAGGGCCGCCGCAGCGGCCAGTTTGAGAAGCTTCATGGATCCCCCTCCGGAATTCAGCCCGCGGATGCTGAACGGGATTGCACGCCCTGTCAACGCGCCGCACAATCCGCGCACAGGAGGACAAGCCATGCCTTACCAGGAAGAATTGCCGCGCCGCGGCATCCCCCGCACCGAAATGCTGAAGCGCGTCGCGCGCTTCAAGGACCTCAAGGGGTCCGACGGCGGCCTGCCCGACAGCACGTACGACCCCTGCATCCGCACGCTGTACAACGTGATCGGCTTCCAGCCGCCCGAGGGCGAGGGCGACGGCATGCAGTCGCCGGTGGGCGCGAACGCCGCGCGCATGTCGGCGATCCCGATCTCGGAGGGCTTCAACCTCGGCTACTGCCGCGCGAAGCCCGGCAAGGGCCCGATGATGCACAACCACGACACCAACGAGACGTTCATCCCGATGACCGGGACCTGGCGCTGCAGCTGGGAGAACGAGCGCGGAGAGGCCGAGCACGTGGACGTCGGCCCGTTCGACGTCGTCTCGTTCCCCGCCGGCGCGATCCGGCGCTTCATGAACGTGGCCAACGAGCGCAACGACCCGGACGAGGAATCCATCCTGATGTTCGTGATCGGCGGCAACGGGCCGCGCGCCGAGTTCACGACGCAGGCGATGGACGAACTGGAAAAAGCCGGCGCGTGGTCACCCGGGCGGTGACGGGTTCGCAGTAGAACCTTCTTGCAGGGGTGCACGAGGGGGGCGCAGCGCCCCTCGTTCAATAAGTCCCCCGGAAGGCGTCCATCCCCGGCACGTAGTTGGTGTTCCTGATCGCCGGATTGCGGTTGACCATCGGCCGCGCATACAGCGGGTGCCTGAGGCTCCTCACCTCGTGCTCGACCTCGAAGAGCAGCTTGCCCGAGGCCGGGTCGACGATCTTCTGGAAGCGCCACTCGTGCGCGTCGGTCTCCAGCGTGATCAGGCCCCGCTCCATCAGCTTGCGGTACGGCCCCGAGAAATCCGCGATGTAGACCTGCACGTGGTGGCCGTCGTACGGTGGCAGCGGCGCGTCGGTCTCGACGAACCACATCGCCTGCGCATTGCCGACCGGCACGTGCGCGGCGGCCGCGCCCCTGCGCTCCGCCACGCGACCGCGCGAGCCGACGATCTCGGTGTAGAAGCGCGCGATGCCATCGGCCGTGCCGCGCGGCACGTCGAACTCCACGTACGCCAGGCCCAGCTGCACGTTCGCGCCGAATTCCGCCGACGGCGCGTGGCAGCGCACCCGGTTCCCCCACGGGCAGGTGGCCTCGATCGTGCCGTTCGCCTCGCGCCATGCGAAGCGCGTCCCGGCGAGGCGAGGCGCCACCCGCTCCATGCGCGCGCGAAGCTCGTCCAGGCTCGGCACCACGAAGCCGATCGTGCCGCGCAGCACCTGCACCGGCGGCCGCGTCGGCAGGTGCACCTGCGTGCGGCCGTAGTTGACCCACATGTTGTCCAGCTCGACCATCAGGTACGGGTCGCGCGTGCCACCCAGCGCCAGCACCCAGAAGAGCGTGGTCGGCGCCTGGTCAGAGTGGGTCACGTTCACGTGCTCGAGCAGCACGAGGTTGCCGATGTCCTCGGAAGCTCGGTCGTAGGTGCGGGTCATGGGACGATGGTAGCGCGGAGATTGACGCCCGTGGGCGCGTTCGCTAAGTTCCCCGGATGGACATCAAGGCCTGCATCTTCGACATCTTCGGCACCTGCGTGGACTGGCGCTCGAGCGCCAGCCGCGACCTCGCGCAGTGGTGTGGCGCGAACGGCATCGGCCAGGGCACCGATTGGCTGCAGTTCACCGTCGAGTGGAGGAAGCTCTACCAGCCCTCGATGGAAGAGGTCCGCTCCGGACGCCGTGCGTGGACCATCCTCGACGTGCTCCACCGCGAGAGCCTCGACAAGCTGGTGGCGAAGTTCAACGTGCGCGGCCCGGGCGGCCGCGCGCTGACCGAGGCCGAGCTCGACCACATGAACCGTGCGTGGCACCGCCTCGCGCCGTGGCCCGACGTGGTCGAGGGCCTGCGTCGCATGAAGCCGAAGCTGATCCTCTCGCCCTGCTCGAACGCCAACATCTCGCTGATGGTGCACATGGCGCGGCACAACGGCTTCCCGTGGGACTGCATCCTCGGTGCCGAGACTGCGCGCGCCTACAAGCCGATGCCCGAGGCCTACGCCTCGGCGTGCCGGCTGCTGTCGCTCCCGCCCGCGCAGGTAATGATGGTGGCCGCGCACAACGGCGACCTGAAGGCGGCGAAGTCGCAAGGGCTGGCGACGGGATTCGTGCCGCGCCCCACCGAGTACGGCCCGGGCCAGGCCAGCGACCTCGTGGCCGACCCCGCGGTCGTCGACGTCGCCGCGTCGAGCTTCGTCGACCTGGCGGAAAAGCTCGGCTGCTGAGGGCGCCGCCGAAGTGGCCCCCCTCCCGCTACTTGATCAGCCGGATCGCGAACGGGTACTTGTAGTCGAGCTGCCCGCCGGACACCTTGATCACGGCCATGATGGTCATGACCAGCGCGGCGATGCCGACCACCGGCAGCAGCAGGAAGCCGATCAGCACGATCATGCTCGCGGCGCTTACGATCAGCGCGATCATCACCGTGATCTGGAAGTTGAGCGATTCCTTGCCGTGCTGGTCGACCAGCGGCATGGTGTCCTTCTTCATCAGCCAGACCACCAGCGGTCCGACGATGCTGCCGAACGGGATGATGAATCCCGAAAGGGCGGCGAGGTGGCAATACATGGCCCAGTTCTGCGCTTCCTTGTCGACGGGCGCTTGCGGCGCATCGCTCATGGTCTTGTCCCTCGTTTGGCGTTCCCCGCGGAACGACGCAAAAGGATAACCCAACCTCCAGCGGGCTGCATGGCCAATGGGAACCCGGATGCTTCGTGACGTCGCGGTAGGACCCCAGCAGCCGCGCGACGAGGCCGAGGCGCGGCTGCACCTCGCGGCCTGCTACCGGCTGGTCGCGCACTTCGGCATGGACGACCTGATCTACACCCATGCCTCGTGCCGCATCCCGGGCGAGCCCGACGCCTTCCTGATCAATCCCTACGGGTTGCTGTTTCGCGAGATCACGCCGTCCAGCCTCGTGAAGGTCGGCTGGGACGGCCGGCCGTCCGCCTCCAGCGCGCACCCGGCCAACACCGCGGGCTTCGTGATCCACAGCGCGCTGCTGCGAGCGCGGCCGGACGTGCACTGCGCGATCCATACGCACACGCGCGCCGGTGTGGCCCTGTCCTGCCTGCGCGAAGGGCTGCTGCCGATCAACCAGTTCGCGATCGAGTTCGACGGCCGCGTCGGCTACCATGACTACGAGGGCCTCGCGCTGCGCCTCGACGAGCAGGAGCGCCTCGCGAAGAGCCTCGGCCCGTCGAACGTCGCGCTGGTGCTGCGCAGCCACGGCCTGCTGACGGTGGGCGCCTCCGTCCCCGCCGCGTTCTACCTCGCCTACTACCTCGAGCAGGCGGCGCGCGTGCAGATGGACGTGCTCGCGACGCAGCGCCCGTTCATCGAGCCCCCGGCCGCAGTGCGGCGCGAGTCGCAGTCGCAATACACCAGCAGCTTCGACCCGGCCGCCACCGGCGCGCGCATGTGGCCCGCGATGCTGAGGCTGCTGGACGACACCCAGCCGGGCTGGCGTAGCTAGCGGGGGTGCACGAGGGGGCTGAGCCCCCTCGTACCGATCGGCTAGCCGCCGTGGCGCAGGAAGCGGTCGAGCCCGACGAGGCGATCGACCGCGAGCACGATCAGCACCGACAGCACCGACAACAGCGTCGCCATCGCAGCGACGGTCGGATCGTCGAAGTCGCGGATGTGCTCGAACGCGGCCACGGGCAGCGTCTTGCTTCGCGTATCGGCAAGGAAGACGTTGATCGAGAAGTTGTCCATGGTCTCGACGAACACGAACACGCCGCCGGCGATCAGCCCGGGCTTGAGCTGCGGCAGCGTCACGCGCCAGAAGGTGACGAATGGCCCCGCGCCTAGGTTGCGCGCCGCATCCTCCGAGGACGGATCGAGGCCGTGGAAGTTCGCCGTCAGCGCGCGCACCGCGAACGGCAGGCACAGCAGCGTCATGCCCAGCGACATGCGCGCGAAGCCGTCCTTCAGGGACAGCAGCCCGAAGAGGCTCAACAACGCAATGCCCGTGACTACGCCCGGCAGCACGAGCGGCGACAGGATCATCGCATTCAGCAGCTCGCGCCCGCGAAACCGCAGCCGCGCGATCGCCCACGCCGTGGGCAGTGCGATCGCCATGCACAGCGGCGTGACGATCGCGGCGAGAAGCAGGGTGCTCTTCAGGGACGCCGAGAACACCGGGCTCTCGAAGAACGCGCGGTACCAGCGCAGCGAAAGGTTCGGCAGCGGCAGCTTGAAGAACGTCGCGTCGAGCATCGAGTAGAGCGCGATGAACGCCACCGGCCCGACCAGGAACAGCGTCGCGGCGCCGAGGTACAGGCCCCACGCGATGCGCCCGCCGCTCACGTCGCCCTCCCCGGCCGCCGGCCGACCGCACCCTGCAGCGCATTGAACGCCGCGAGCAGCGCCAGCGCGCAGGCGAGGAAGATCGCCGAGGTCGCGGCCGCGAACGGCAGGTTGAACGAAGTGAAGATCTCGTCGTAGATGAAGTTCGCCATCAGGCGCACGCGCCCGCCGCCGAGCATCAACGGGAAGAGGAACGCCGACAGCCCGAGCCCGAAGCACAGCGTCATGCCGGCGACGATGCCCGGCAGCGTCAGCGGCAGCGTGACGCGGCGGAACGCCGTCCACGCACTCGCGCCGAGGTTGCGCGCTGCATCCTCCAGCGAGCGCGGCACGTTGCGCACCGTGCCCACCAGCGTGAGGACGAAGAACGGCACCACGAAGTGCAGCAGCGCGACGAATACGCCGGTGTGGTTGAAGATCATCTGCAGCGGCTGCTCGCGCAGTCCGAGCGCCATCATCAGGCCGTTCAGCAGCCCACGGTTGCCGAGGATCACCAGCCAGCCGTAGGCGCGCGTCACGCTGCCCGAGAGGAAGGTCACCACCACCGCCGCGATCAGCAGGCGGCGCAGGAAGGCGCTGTCGGTGCGCGCGATCGCGTAGGCCATCGGGTAGCCGACCACCGCGGCGGCGAGCGACACCAGCGCGGCGAACCACACCGTGCGCCAGAGGATTCCCCAGTACGCGGCATCCGAGACGAACTTGAGGTAGTTGGCGAAGGTCGGCGGCCCGGCGACCTCGGCGCTGCCCGGGACCGGCTTCAGGAAGCCTACCGCGAGGAACACCGCGTACGCCGCCACCAGCAGCGCCAGCACCAGCACGCACGGCGCCAGCATCGCCGCGAGCGACGCGCCGGAGCGCGGCGTCAGGCGCTCGTCGCCGGCCACCAGAGCGCCTTCTCGGGATCCCAGGTCACGCGCACCGCGTCTCCGGGCCGGGGCGCGGCGCCGTCGCGCGGCACCGAAGCGAGCAGCGTACTGCCGCCCTCAAGCGCGAACTCGCAGCTCACCATGCCGCCTTGCATGGATTCAAAGCTCACGCGCGCCGGGATTCCGCCTTCGCTCGCGAGGCGCACGTGCTCCGGCCGCAGGCCGAAGGTGCCCTTCGCGCCCGCGGCCACCCCTGCGGGCAGCGGCAGCAGCGAGCCGCTCGCGGCGCGCAATCGAGGCCCACCCTCGCCCGGCTCCACCATGCCTTCGACGAGGTTCGAGACCCCGGTGAAGCCCGCGACGAACGGCGTCGCCGGGCGGTCGTAGATCTCCTCCGGCGCACCCAACTGCTCGACGCGGCCGGCGTTCATCACCGCGACGCGATCGGCCAGCGTCCACGCCTCGCTCTGGTCGTGCGTGACCACCACGGTGGTGATGTGCAGCGACTGCTGGAGCTTCCTCAATTCCACCTGCATCGACTCGCGCAGGTTGCGGTCGAGCGCGCCGAAGGGCTCGTCGAGCAGCAGCAGTACCGGCTCGATCGCGATCACGCGCGCCAGCGCCGCGCGCTGCTGCTGGCCGCCGGAGAGCTGCGAGGGGTAGCGCCCGGCGAGCCAGTCGAGCTTCACGAGCTCGAGCGCCTGCCGAACGCGCCGCTCGAGCTCGGCGCCGCGCACGCCGCGCAGCTCGAGGCCGAAGGCGACGTTGGCGCGCACCGTCATGTGCGGGAACAGCGCGTAGTTCTGGAACACCATGCCCATGCGCCGCTTCTCGGGCGCAAGCGCGGTGACGTCGTCACCGCCGACCGCGATGCGCCCGGCAGTGGGCTCGACGAAGCCCGCGATCATGCGCAACAGGGTCGTCTTGCCGCAGCCCGAGGGGCCGAGCAGCGCGAGGAGCGCGCCCTTGGGCAGCGACAGCGAGACCTCGCGCACCGCCTCGAAGGCGTCGAAGCGCTTGCCGACGCCCTCGAGCGCGAGGCCCGGCGCGTCCGCGACCGCGGCGGCCGGTGCCTCGGCCATCAATTCGCGACTTCGCGGTTGAAGCGCTCGTTCCAGGCCGAGATGTTGGCGTTGATCGGGCCTTCGTCGTACGCCACGGCGTCGCCGCTGGCGGGCAGCGCGCGCGCGAGCTCGGGGCCCGGCTTCGAATCCTTGTGCACCGGGAACATGTTGAGCTTGTCCGAGATCTGGTCCTGCGCGGCCTTCGACAGCATGAAGTCGATGAAGCGCGCCGCCTGCGCGGCGCGCGGCGTGTTCACCAGCGTCATGACGTCGAACAGCATCGGCGCCGGCTTCGGGCTGGCGATCTCCACCGCCACGCCCTGGTCGCGCATGCGCTTGGCCTGCGAAGGCGGGCCGACCAGCACCGCGATCTCGCCCTGCGCCAGCGCCTGCCGCGCCGCGGCGTCGCTGGAGTAGAACATCGCGACGTTCGGCTTCAGGTTCTTCAGCGCCGTGAAGCCGGGCTCGACGTTGGCGAGCCCGCCGCCGTTCAGCGTCGCGGCGACGAGCAGCATGCGCGCCTGGTACATGTTGACGCTCGGGATGCCGAGCTTCTTCGCGAAGCGCGGGTCCCAGAGGTCGCTCCAGGCCTTGATCGGCTGCTTGACGAGGTCCGGCCTCCAGATGATCGAGACCGGGTAGTAGTACGCGGCCACCCAGCCGTCGGTGGACGCGCCCGGGATCACGGTGCCGAGGTTCTGCAGCGAGGCCTTGGGCAGCGGCAGGAAGAGCTTGCGGTCGGTGACCGCGCGCTCGGCGACGCTCGACGTGGTGAAGTAGACGTCGATGGTCGGCGCGTCGCGCATGTTCTGCAGGCGCACCAGGCCCTCGCCCGAGCTCGCCTGCGTCACCGGCACCACCTTGATGCCGCTCTGCTTCTCGAACTCGGCGGCGAGCGACTGCACTACCGACTGCCACGTGGTGCCCCAGATCTGGATCGTGATCTGGTTCTGCGCACGGGCCGGCGCGGCGGCGAGGCCGAGCAGCGCGGCGAGGATCACGGTGGTGCGGCGAAGCG
>CAZTXP010000034.1:0-18546 GCA_964617355.1 uncultured Enterobacteriaceae bacterium | reverse complement strand
ACAAGGACGGCAAGCTGACCGGCATGACCTTCGAGAGCGTGAAGGCGGTGTACGACGAGAAGGGCCGCCGCAGCCTCGTGCCGACCGGCGAGCCGGACCAGGCCTTCGAGTGCGACGACGTGCTGGTCGCGGTGGGGCAGGAGAACGCCTTCCCGTGGATCGAGGCCGACGCCGGCATCGAGTTCGACAAGTGGGGCCTGCCCAAGCTGGACGAAGCCTCGAAGCAGTCCACGCTGAAGCACGTGTTCTTCGGCGGCGACGCGGCCTTCGGCCCGAAGAACATCATCTGGGCGGTGGCGCACGGCCACGACGCCGCGGTGTCGATCGACAAGTTCCTCACCGGCGAGGACGTCAAGGTGCGCCCGGCGCCCGGGGTCAACGTCTTCTCGCAGAAGATGGGCATCCACGAGTGGAGCTACGACAACGAGGTCTCGGGCGAGGTGCGCTACAAGGTGCCGCTGCGCGAGCTCAAGGAAACCCTGAAGAGCGTGAAGGCCGAGGTCGAGCTCGGCTTCGACGTCGCCACGGCATGGAAGGAGGCGCAGCGCTGCCTCAACTGCGACGTGCAGACGGTGTTCGCGCCCAAGCTGTGCATCGAGTGCGATGCCTGCGTCGACATCTGCCCGATGGACTGCATCACCTTCACGCCCGATGGCGAGGAGCAGGACCTGCGCCAGCGCCTGCAGGCGCCGGCGTTGAACCTCACGCAGGACCTCTACGTGCAGTCGGGCCTCAAGACCGGCCGGGTGATGGTCAAGGACGAGGACGTGTGCCTGCACTGCGGCCTGTGCGCCGAGCGCTGCCCGACCGGCGCGTGGGACATGCAGAAGTACTTCATCGACATGACGCACGCAGGGCCGGGTTGCCGCGCCCCGCAGCGCAAGGCCGCCTGAGAGCCAGAGGACCCGCAACGTGAAGCGCATCGAATCGGTCAACGACTTCGTCATCAAGTTCGCCAACGTCAACGGCTCGGGCTCGGCGTCCGCCAACGAGCTCTTCGCGCGCTCCTTCCTGCGCATGGGCATCCCGGTGTCGCCGAGGAACATCTTCCCGTCGAACATCCAGGGCCTGCCCACGTGGTACGAGGTGCGCGTCACCGAGCGCGGCTGGCTCGGCCGCCGCGGCGGCGTCGACGTCATGGTGGCGATGAACCCGCAGACCTGGGCGAACGACGTCAAGGAGATCGAGCCGGGCGGGTACCTGTTCTACGACAACACCAAGCCGCTGCCGAAGTCGAAGTTCCGCGACGACATCCACGTGATCGGCATGCCGCTCACGCAGATCTGCAACGACACCTACACCGACTCGCGCGAGCGCCAGCTGTTCAAGAACATCATCTACGTCGGCGCGCTGGCGGCCATGATCGGCATCGAGCCGGGCGCGGTGGCCGAACTGATCGGCGAGCAGTACAAGGGCAAGGAGAAGCTCCTCAAGCCCAACCTGAACGCCTTCCAGATGGGCTACGACTACGCCAAGGCCCACCTGAAGGACGCGATGGGCATCCGCGTGACGCGCGCCGACAACGTCGGCAACAAGATCTTCATGGAAGGCAACGCCGCGGCCGCGCTGGGCGCGGTGTACGGCGGCGCCTCGGTGTGCGCGTGGTACCCGATCACGCCGTCCTCGTCGGTCGCCGAGGCCTTCCAGCGCTACTGCTCGAAGATGCGGGTGGATGCCGCGAGCGGGAAGAACAAGTTCGCCATCGTGCAGGCCGAGGACGAACTCGCCTCGATCGGCATGGTGGTCGGCGCGGGCTGGAACGGCGCGCGCGCCTTCACCGCGACTTCCGGCCCCGGCGTGTCGCTGATGACCGAGTTCATCGGCCTCGCGTACTTCGCCGAGATCCCGGCGACGATCATCAACGTGCAGCGCGGCGGCCCGTCGACCGGCATGCCGACCCGCACCCAGCAGGCGGATCTCCTCGCCTGCGCGTACGCCTCGCATGGCGACACCAAGCACCCGATGCTGCTGCCCGAGGATCCGAAGGAGTGCTTCGAGTTCTCCGCCGCGGCGCTCGACCTCGCCGACCGGCTGCAGACCCCGGTGTTCGTGATGACCGACCTCGACATCGGCATGAACACGCGCCTCTGCGAGCCGCTCCAGTGGGACGACTCGAAGGAGTACGACCGCGGCAAGCTGATGACCGCCGAGATGCTCGACGCCGGCAAGGAGTTCGGCCGGTACCTCGATGTCGACGGCGACGGCATCCCGTTCCGCACCCTCCCGGGCACGCACCCGACCAAGGGCGGCTACTTCACGCGCGGCACCACCAAGAACGCCTACGCGCAGTATTCCGAGACCGGCCCCGACTACACGTACAACGTGCAGCGGCTGCTGAGGAAGTTCGAGACCGCGAAGAAGCTGGTGCCGCAGCCGGTGCTGACGGCCTCGAAGGAGCCGGCGCGCTTCGGCGTGATCTACTTCGGCTCGACCAGCCCTTCGATGCACGAGGCGCTCGAGGCGCTGGCCGCGCAGGGCGTGCACGTCAACGCGCTGCGCCTGCGCGGCTTCCCGTTCGCGGAGGAGGTCGCCGAGTTCGTGCAGTCGCATACCAAGGTGTTCGTGGTCGAGCAGAACCGCGATGCGCAGATGAAGACCCTGCTGGTCAACGAGGCCGGCATCCCGTCCGCGAGCCTGATCTCCATCCTGCACTACGACGGCACGCCGATCACCGCCCGCTTCATCACCAAGGAAATCGCCGAGATCGTCGCCGCGCTGAACGTGCGCCCGATCAAGAAAGACAAGGCCGCCTGAGACATGACCTACCTCGCCAAGCCCAAGCTCCACCACCCGACGCTGAAGAAGAACAACGTCGGCTACACCCGCCGCGACTACGAAGGCAAGGTGTCGACGCTGTGCGCCGGCTGCGGCCACGACTCGATCTCGGCCGCCATCATCGAGGCCTGCTGGGAGCTCGACATCCAGCCGCATCGCGTCGCCAAGCTCTCAGGCATCGGCTGCTCGTCGAAGACGCCGGACTACTTCCTCGGCAACTCGCACGGCTTCAACACGGTGCACGGCCGCATGCCGTCGGTGCTGACCGGCGCCAACCTCGCGAACCGCGACCTGATCTACCTCGGCGTCTCGGGCGACGGCGACTCGGCCTCGATCGGCATCGGCCAGTTCGCGCACGTCATGCGCCGTGGCGTGAACATGGCGTACATCCTCGAGAACAACGGCGTCTACGGCCTCACCAAGGGCCAGTTCTCGGCCACCGCCGACCAGGGCTCGAAGTCCAAGCGCGGCGCGGTCAACACCGACGCGCCCGTCGACACGGTGTCGCTCGCGCTGATCATGGGCGCGACCTTCGTCGCGCGCAGCTTCTCGGGCGACAAGGCGCAGCTCGTGCCGATCATCAAGGCGGCGATCGCCCACCCGGGCGCCGCGTTCGTCGACGTGATCAGCCCCTGCATCGCGTTCAACAACCACGCCGGCAGCACCAAGAGCTACGAGTACGTACGCCTGCACAACGAGGCGGTGAACCGCCTCGACTTCATGCCGGGACGCGCGCCGATCCACGCCGACTACGCCGAGGGCGAGGTCGTCACGGTGCAGCAGCACGACGGCACGTTCCTGCGGCTGCGCAAGATCCACAAGGACTACGACCCCACCGACCGCATCCGCGCGATGAACTACATCCAGGAGCACGCGGCCAAGGGCGAGGTGGTCACGGGCCTGCTTTACGTGAACCCGGACTCGCACGACCTGCACGCCGGCCTCAACACGGTGCAGGCGCCGCTGAACGCGCTCGCCGCCAAGGACCTCTGCCCGGGCTCTGCGATGCTCGACAAGATCAACGCCTCGCTGCGCTGATCGCCCGCCGCCGGGTTGCGCCCGGCGGGTTCACCACGACGCCGGGGCCTGCCCGGCGTTTTCACCACGACGCCGGGCCTTGCCCGGCGTTTTCACATTTGCGCGTTTCCTGCGCGCCGCTCAAGTTCCCGCGGGAATCCGTCGTAATCCGGCACAGGACCATCCCCAACGGGGAGGAGTGGCCTTGCCATGAAGATCGACGACCTGAGGACGCTGGCGGCGGAGCAGTGGGTGCCCGATCGCATCGAGGCGATGCTGCGCGAGCGCGACGGGCGCTGGACGGGCGAGTTCCGGGGACTGGAGCTGTCCTCGCATTTCCAGGCCATCCTGAGCCCGGCACACCGTCGCATCGTCGGCACGGAGGGATTGATCCGCGCGCGCGACGCCGAGGGCCGGCCGGTGAGCCCGCCGCAGGTCTTCGCGCGGGCGACCACCGACTCCGATCTCGTGATGCTCGATCGGCTGACGCGCGCGGTGCACCTGCGCAACTTCGCCGCGCAGGCGCGCGAAGGCTGGCTGTTCCTGAACACGCACCCGGTGGCCATCACCAGCGGGCGGCGCCACGGCGCCTTCCTCGAGGAGATGATCCGGCGCTGCGGGATACCGGCCGGGCAGCTGGTGATCGAAGTGCTGGAGTCGGAGCTGATCGACGACCGGGAGTTTGCCGACGCGGTGGAGTACTACCGCCAGTTCGGCTGCCTGATCGCCATCGACGATTTCGGCAAGGGTCACTCGAACGTCGAGCGCATCTGGCGCCTGAAGCCCGACATCGTGAAGCTCGACCGCTGCCTGATCGCCGAGGCTGCTCGCAGCGTACCCTTGCGGCGCGCGATGCCGGGCCTCGTCGCGCTATTGCACCAGACCGGATGCCTGGTCGTCGCCGAGGGCGTGGAGACGCAGGACGAGGCGGTAGTCGCAATGGATTCCGACGTCGACTTCCTGCAGGGCTACCTCTACGCGAGGCCGACCGAGCAGCCGGTCCCCGACGCCGCGGTCGCGCCGCCGCTGGAGCGCACGTGGTGCGAGTACCGCGCCAGCGTGCGCGGCGCGATCGTGCAATACCACGAGCGGCTGCGGCCCTATCGCGGCGGCATCGAGCAGGCGGCCGCGCTGTACGAGGCGGGGCAGGCGCTGGAGTCGGCCGCGGCCGGATTCCTCGCTATCGACGGCGTGGACCGCTGCTACCTGCTCGACGCGAACGGCGTGCAGGTGGGCGCCAACCTGATGAGCGCGCCGGCCCGCGAACGCGCCGACGCGCGCTTCGCGCCGATCTCGGATCCGACCGGGGCGGATTGGTCGCGCCGGCACTACTTCCGGCGCGCGCTCGCCGAGCCCGGCGAGGTGCAGGTGACGCGGCCCTACCTCTCGATCACCGGCGTGCGCCAGTGCATCACGCTGTCGCGCGCGGTCGAGGTCGACGGCCGCAAGGCGGTGCTCTGCGGCGACGTGAACTGGAGTTGAGACTCGCCTAGCGGTAGCGCGCGAGGATCGCGCGATAGAGCGCGCGCAGGCCCGTCGCTTCGCCGCCTTCGGGCCGTCCCGGCCGGGTCGCCGGGTTCGACGCGAACACGTCGAGGTGGGCCCACGGCGTCGAGGGCTTCACGAACTCCGCGAGATACAGCGCGGCGATGATCGCGCCGGCGAACGGGCTTGCCGAGACGTTGTTCAGGTCCGCTACCGGGCTGTCGAGCTGGCGCCGGTACCCCTTCCAGAGCGGCAGCTGCCACAGCGGGTCGTCGGCCTCTCGGCCGGCCTGCACTAGCGCCGCCGCCAGCGCGTCGTCGTTCGAGAACAGCGCCTGCACCTCGGGGCCGAGCGCCACGCGCGCCGCGCCCGTGAGCGTCGCGCAATCGACGAGCAGCGCGGGCTTCTCGCGATCGGCCTCCCACAGCGCGTCGCAGAGGATCAGCCGGCCCTCGGCGTCGGTATTGCCGATCTCGACGGTCTTGCCGCTCTTGGTGCGGACCACGTCGCGCGGGCGCAGCGCGTTGCCCGAGATGGCGTTCTCGACCGCGGGTATCAGCACGCGCAGCCGGATCGGCGCGCGCGCCGCCATCAGCGCCTGCGCGAGGCCGAGCACGATCGCCGCCCCGCCCATGTCCTTCTTCATCTGCAGCATGCCGGAGGCGGGCTTCAAGTCGAGGCCGCCGGTGTCGAAGCACACGCCCTTGCCGACCAGCGTCACCTTGGGCGCCTTCGGGTCGCCCCAGCGCAGGTCGGCCAGGCACGGCGCGCGGCTCGCCGCGCGACCCACCGCGTGCACCGTGCGGTAGCCCTCCTTCAGCAGCGCGTCGCCCGACAGGATGCGGCACTCGGCGCCCGATTCATCGGCGACCGACTGCACGGCGGCGGCGAGGTCCGCGGGTCCCATGTCCTCGGCCGGCGTGTTCACGAGGTCGCGCGCCAGCATCACGGCTTGCGCGAGATGCGTCACTTCGCGGCGATCGGCGTTGCCCGGCCACGCCAGCCGCGCCGGTGCGCGCTTCGCGGCCTTGTAGCGCGTGTAGCGATAGGCCCCGAGCGCCCACCCCAGCGAGACGCGCGTCGCGTCCTCCGCGTCCAGCGGCGCGTCCAGGCGATAGTGGCCTTCCGGCAACGCGTCAGGGAGGGCTGCCAGCGCCCAGGTGCGATCGGCCGCGATGTCGGCGCCGAACAGCACGCGCGCGGGCTTGCCGCTCACGTCGGGCAGGAACACGAATCGCCCGGCGTCGGCGCGGAACCCGGAGCCCTCCACCCAGCGGCGTTCGCGCGCCGGACGAGTGGCCAGCCAGTCCTTCAGCGCCCGCTTCGCGACCGGCACGAGGGGGATCGCCCCGCGCGCTTCGTGGGTGATGCCAGCCAGCTTCTTCATGATTTCTCCCGCCCTCGGTACAATGCGGCCACGATGATTCCGATGTCCGCCGACGAAATCAAGGAATACTGGCACGACTTCTGCACGCGCAAGAAGGTCGACGCCGCGCGCCGCACGGCCGGCGACCGTCTGATCGAGCAGGATCCCGAGCACTGGGCCGACCACACCATGGGCGAGCTACTGGAAGCGGTGTCGGCCGGCAGTGCCTGAGGCCTAGCGGCCGAGATCGCGGATCGCGTCCACCACCATGCTGGTGCCGACCGCGATCATGAGGATGTCCGAGGCGACGCGAACGTACCGGTAGCCCGGTGGCGGCGTGCCGATCCTCACCACCAGCGGCGGCGGTACCTCGTAGAACACGACGCCGGCCGGCAATGGCTGCCCCATTTGCCACTTGCGCGCCTGCCCCGGCGGCAGGCAGCCATTGTTCTTCTTGCGCAGGCCCGGCGGGCAGTGGCCGCCGCGGAATTCCGACTCGTAGTACTCGTGGACTGCTGCGCGATGCTCGTGGCGGAAGTGGCCGCGGCCGTCGTCGCGCGCCGCTTTCGCGTGTCCCTTGCCGTGGCCCTTGCCCTGGCCGGCCCATTCGGGCTTCTCGGCGTGCGCGTTGCCCACCGCCAGCACGATCGCGAGCGCGGCGACGGTCTGCCTCGATTTCGATTCCATGGTCGACTCCTTTCGTGGCTTCGATGGCCGCAAAAGTAGTGCGGTTCCGGACGCCGCGCGTGGGAAGGATTTCACGCGCCTCGGGAAATCTCGGCGCATCCGTGAAGCGCGTCACGCGCCGCGTAGAATCCGCGCCATGAAGACGGGAATCGCGGCCCTTTCGGCAGTGGTGTTGCTTGCCGCCGGCTGCGCGAGCCCCTTGCAGGAGCCGCCGAGCGAGTGGCCGGCCGTCGAGACGGTGCGCGGCTGCCCGGCCGTCGCGGGACGCTTCGACAACGTCGGGGCGACGTCCGGAAAGTTCGGCGCCGCGCTGTCGTGGTTCGTGATGCCCTCCAACGACGCCGCGACGCGCAAGCACCTCGAGGGCGCGTACCGCATCGAGATCGCGGGCGATCCGGCGAAGGAACTCGACGTGTCGGCGTGGAAGCGCAATGCCTTCGTCGCGCGGCGCGTGCTCAAGCCCGGTGAGGACTACAGCTGCGAGGAGGGCGCGATGGTGCTGTCGCTGCCCTCCGACGGCGGCAGCCGCATGCGCGGCGCGGCGCTGATGCGCGCCGCGGACGGCTCGCTCATGGCGCGCACCAGTTCCGTCGAGGTGGGGCTGAAGTATTTCATCCTGCCGTACGCCATCCCGACGCGCGTGTGGGCGCGCTTCGAGCCGCAGCCGGCCCGATAGAATCGCGGCCATGAAAGTCGCGATCCTGCCGGTCACGCCGTTCGAGCAGAACTGCTCCATCCTCGTCGACGAGGCGACGCAACGCTGCGCGGTGGTCGACCCCGGCGGCGACCTCGATCGCATCCTCGAGGCGGTGAAGCGCACCGGCGCGACGCTCGAGAAGATCTTCGTCACCCACGGCCACGTGGACCACTGCAGCGGCACCGAGGAACTGCGCAAGCGCACCGGCGTGCCGGTGGAAGGCCCGCATCCCGAGGACAGGTTCTGGATCGAGCAGCTGCCCGAGTCGACGCGGCGCTACGGATTCCCGCACGGCGAGGTCTTCGAGCCCGACCGCTGGCTGCAGGACGGCGACGAGGTGACGTTCGGCTCGGTGACGCTGAAGGTGCGCCACTGCCCCGGCCACACGCCGGGCCACGTCGTGTTCTATTCGGAGGCCGACCGCCTCGCGATCGTCGGCGACGTGCTGTTCGCCGGCTCCATCGGCCGCACCGACTTCCCGCGCGGCGACCACGCGACGCTGATCAGCTCCATCACCCAGCGGCTCTGGCCGATGGGCGACGACGTGACCTTCATCCCGGGCCACGGTCCGGTATCGACCTTCGGCGAGGAGCGCGAGACCAATCCGTTCGTTTCCGACGAGGCCGTGCGTCAGGGAGGCTCGCGATGAGCGACGACGGCCGCCGTTTCGCGCTGCTCGAGGACGCCGCGCTCACGGACGCGCAGCGTCGCGCGCGCGAGGCCATCCTGCAGGGGCCGAGGGGACAGATCCGCGGCCCGTTCAACGCGCTGCTGCGCAGCCCCGACCTCGCCGACCGCGTGCAGAAGGTGGGTGAGTACATCCGCTTCGGCAGTTCGCTGCCGGCGAAGCTGAACGAGCTCGCGATCCTCGTCACGGCGCGGCACTGGACGGCGCAGTACGAGTGGTACGCGCACCACCAGTTCGCGATGAAGGCGGGGCTCGACCCCGCGATCGCGCAGGCGATCGCGGAGCGCCGACGGCCGCAAGGCATGTCGCGCGAGGAAGCCGCGGTGCACGACTTCTGCCGCGAACTGCACGAGTCGAAGGGCGTGTCCGACGCCGCGTTCGCCGAGGCGAAGGCCTGCTTCGGCGAGCAGGGCGTGGTCGACCTCGTCGCCGCCTGCGGCTACTACACGCTGGTGTCGATGGTGCTCAACGTCGACCGCCACCCGCTGCCGCCGGGGGTCGAGCCGCCGCTGGAATGAAAAAGGCCCGCGCGAGGCGGGCCTTCTTCGGAACGTCCGGACCGCGAGTTACGCGGGGCGGATGTTGGTGGCCTGGTCGCCCTTCGGGCCGGTGGTGATGTCGAACGTCACCTTCTGGCCTTCCTTGAGCGACTTGAAGCCCGAACCCTGGATCGCGGAGAAGTGCGCGAACACGTCCTTGCCGCCGCCGTCGGGGGTGATGAAGCCAAAGCCTTTCGCGTCATTGAACCACTTGACGATTCCGGTTGCCATGTCGATTTCCTTTACCAATAAATTGAATAGACGGGCTTGCGCCCAACGTGCCGGAACTTCAAGAGGACCTGCGAGGCTCCCGAACGGCTTGCGCCGCGAGGAAGGGACCACCGAGTGACTGCTTGAACGCCAGCAAATTCAATTATATACCTCGAAGCGTTAAACTTGTGCAATGGGTAATGTCGCACCGCCCCAGCCGGTCGTCCTGGTCATCGACGACTCCGAGGACATCCGCAACCTGGTCTCGGCGGTCCTCGGCAAGGACTACCGCGTACGCGTGGCCGCCGACGGCGCCGGGGGCCTGAAGGAGGCCATCAAGGCCCCCCAGCCGGCGCTGATCCTGCTCGACATCGTCATGCCCGGCATGGGCGGCTTCGAGGTCTGCAAGCTCCTGAAGGGCAATCCGGCCACGTCGGCAATCCCGGTGATCTTCCTGTCCGGTCACAAGGACGTGCAGCACGAGGTCGAGGGCCTGAAGCTGGGCGCCGAGGACTATCTTTCCAAGCCGATCAACGCCCTGCTGCTGCGACAGCGCGTGCGCACGCACCTCGCGGTGGCGGACCGGCGCCACGAGCTCGAGGCCATGGTGCGCGAGCGCACCCGCCAGCTCGAGGAGACGCGCCTGCAGCTGATCCGCCGCCTGGCCCGCGCGATGGAGTACCACGAGTCCTCCGCAGTCGGGAACCGGGTGCTGCGCCTGTCGCAGTACGCAAAGCTGGTCGCCGAGGCGGCGGGGGCGAAGCCGCAGGTGTGCGACATGATGATGAAGGCCGCGCCCCTGCACGACATCGGCAAGCTGGGCATCCCGGCCGAGGTGCTCAAGCGCAGCGGCCAGCTCTCCGAGCCGGACTGGGAGTACGTGCGGCGGCACCCGCAGCTCGGCGCCGAGATCATCGGCGAGCACGACGACCCGTTGTTGAAACTCGCGCGCATCCTCGCGCTTACGCACCACGAGCGCTGGGACGGCAAGGGGTATCCGAAGGGCCTGAAGGGCGACCAGATCCCCTGGCCCGGTCGCGTGATGGCGCTGGTGGACGCTTTCGAGGCCATGACCACGACGCAGTTCCACCACGAGCCGAAATCCTTCGCCGAGGCCGCGCGCGAGATCATCGCCGGCGCCGGCCAGCAGTTCGACCCTGGCGTCGTCGAGGCCTTTCGCAAGGCCATGCCGGCGATCCGCAAGGTCCGTGAGGCGTACGCGGACCAGCTCGGCAATTTGTTGAACCTCGATTTCAGCGCCGGCCCCCCCAAGGCCGCGCCCGCAGCGAAGGCCAAGCAGGCGCCTTAATCGCTGCCTTTTCGCAGGTTTGCGCGCCAAACCTCGGCCGCATCCTGCACTGGGCTCGCAAAGGTTTGCGAACGTCAGGGATCGTCGGTGCTGCAATCCAAGGACGAGCGAGGACAGGCGGCCTTTCAGGAGGCGCGACCTGGGATCGGGGAGAACGCTTGCGCGGCATCGGATTCCGTTGGACGCTGGGACTGCTGGTCGGCGCGACCCTGCTGCCCTATGCCCTCTTCATGGCCTACGGCGAGTGGCACGACCGGCGCGTCGCCGAGGCGCAGGTCCTGGAATCGGCCCGCCAGTCGGCGCGGCAGGCCGCGCACGTCGTCGACCTCCATCTCTCGCACATGTCCACCACGCTGGCGGTGGTCGAGCGTGCCGTCGCCGACAGCCTCCACGACTCGCGCCGGCTGGAAGCGTCGCTGCAGCGTACGTTTCCCGCGATGGCGGCCACGCTGGACAACGTCGCCGTATTCGCAACCGACGGACAGTTGATCGCGCGCGGGCTGGCGCAGCCCGGCCTCCCCGGCGACGTGAACGTCGCGGATCGCGCCTATTTCCGCGCGGTGCTGGCGACGCGGGCGCCGGCGATCAGCGAGCCCTTCGTATCGCGTCTCACCGGACTGAACGTGGTGGCGATGGGCCGGCCGGTGCTGGACGCCAGCGGGGCGGTGGTCGCCGTCCTCGCAGCGACCACGGGACTGGACAAGTTCGAGCGCCTGCTCGCCGGGCAGGCCGATTCCCCGGGAACGGTGCTCTGGGTGGCAACCAGCCGCGGGGCTACGGTGGCGCGCGTGGGTGCGCCCGGCGCCGCGGCGTTCCCGGGTGCGGAGGGTTTCCTGCCGTTTCGCGGTGCAGGGGACGGACAGGCGTTCCTCGGCGCCGTGACGACGCCGGATGGCGTCGCGCGCCTCGGCGCGAGCGAGCCGGTCCGCGCCGCGCCGTGGCAGGCGTTCGTCGGCGTGCCGAAGTCCGAGGCCTTCGCGGTCGTCGAGGCGCAGCGCCGCGAGCATGCCTTCACCGCGGGGGCCATGCTGCTCGCGTCGCTGCTCGCGGCCTGGGCCCTGGCGCGTCGCCTCGCGCTGCCGGTGCTGCGCCTGCGTCGCGCGGTGCGCGCGCTCGCCAGCGACGGCGATGCGCCACCGGTCCCGCTCGACGACCGCGGCGAGTTCGGCGAGCTCGCGCGCGAGGTCAACCGGGTGTCGCAGCGCCTCGCCGACGCGCGCGCCGACCTGAACGCCGTGCTGTCTCTCAGCTCGGACTGGTATTGGGAGACCGACGCGTCGATGCGCTTCACGAAGGTCGGCGGGACCTTCGGCGACGTCGAGGGCACGGATGCGGCGAAGATCGTCGGGCGCACCTACCTGGAGTGCGGCATCCTGCCCGCGGACCCGGATGCGCACGCCGCCGTGCTCGCGGCGCACCAGTCCTACCGCAACGAGGAATTCACCGTGCGCGACCGCGACGGCCGCGCGCTCTACGTGCTGCTGGTCAGCGGCGAACCGCGCTTCGGGCCCGACGGCGCCTTCCTCGGGTACCGCGGCGCGTGCCGTGACGTCACCGAGAGCCGCCGGCTCGAGGGGACCGTACGCAGCGCGCGCGAGCGCCTGCGCCTGATCGTCGACGCGGTGCCGGCGCTGATCGCCTACGTCGACGCCGACGGGCGCTATGTCTTCTGCAACCGCCAGTACGCCGCGCTGTTCGGCCTGGAGCCGCGCCAGGTCGTCGGGCGCCCGGTCGCCGAGGTCGTCGGCGCAGGCACCGCGGCGTCCATCGAAGGCGGGGTGCGGCGCGCGCTGCGAGGAGAGAGGGTCAGCTTCGAGGCGCAATTCGCGCCCGGTGGCGGCGCGGCGCGCGACTACCTCGTGCAGCTCGTGCCGGACGCGGAACCCGACGGCCACGTCACCGGCTACGTCGGCATGATGACGGACGTCACCGAATTGCGCGTCGGCCAGCGCGCCCTCGCCGCGAGCGAGCGGCGCTTCCGGGAACTCACCGAGCTGTCCTCCGACTGGTACTGGGAGCAGGATGCGGAGTACCGCTTCACCTACCAGTCCGGCGCCGGGCGCGGCCACTCGGACTTCACGGCGTACGTCGGCAAGCGGCGCTGGGACGTGCCCGCGCTCAATCTCTCCGAGGCGGACTGGGCCGTGCACCGGGCGGCGCTCGAGCGCCGCGAGCCGTTCTACGACTTCGAGATGCTGCGGCAGGATTCGTCCGGGCGCTCGAGCTGGGCCTCGGTCAGCGGCCGCCCGACCGTCGATGCCGACGGGCGCTTCGCCGGCTACGTCGGCGTCGGCCGCGACATCACGGCGCGCAAGCTCGCGGAGGAGGCGCTGCACGCCGAGCGCGACCGCCTCGCGCGCATCATCGGCACCATGGGCGAGGGCCTGGCGATCCTCGACACCGCCGGGTGCTTCACGCGCGTCAACGGCGCTGCGCTGCGCATCCTCGGCGCCGAGCTGCCGGCGATGCTCGGCCGCCACTTCAGCGATGGCTCGTGGATGACGCTGCGCGCGCGCAGCAGCGAATCCGCCGGCATGCTCGCCGAATTGTTCTACCGGCTCGCCTCCGGCGTGCCGACGCTCGGGCCGCGCGACCACGTGATGGTGGCGCCGGACGGCTCCGAGGTATTCCTGTCGATGACCGGCGCGCGCCTGCAGGGCGACGACGGCGCCTTCGCAGGGGTGGTGGTCACCTTCGAGGACGTCACCGCCAGGAAGCTTCAGGAGCGCGAGATCGTCAAGCTGAACGAGGACCTCGACCGCCGCGTGCAGGAGCGCACCGCGGAACTGCGCGCCGCCTACCGCGACATGGAGTCGTTCTCCTACAACGTGTCGCACGACCTGCGCGCGCCGTTGCGCGCCATCACCGGCTTCTCGTCGATGCTGGTCGAGGACCACGGCGAGCAGATTCCCCGCGAAGCGCGACGGCTGCTCGACCGCGTGGTGAAGAACGCCGAGCACATGGAGCAGCTGATCGAGGGCCTGCTCGCGTTCGGGCGCCTCACGCGCCAGCCGTTGTCCCTGCGCCGCGCGTCGGTGCGCGACATCGTCGACGACGTCGCCGAGGAACTGCGCGCCGGCGTCGACAAGCGGCGCCTCGACCTGCGCATCGGCCCGCTGCCCGACGCGTGGGCCGACCCGGTGCTGCTGCGGCAGGTGTACGCCAACCTGCTGTCGAACGCGATCAAGTACAGCTCGAAGGCCGAGCGCCCGCGCATCGAGGTGGGCGCGATCCAGGAAGGCACGGGCACCACCTACTACGTGCGCGACAACGGTGCCGGCTTCGACATGGCCTACGCGGGGAAGCTCTTCGGCATGTTCCAGCGGCTGCACGCACCGGCCGAGTTCGAGGGCAACGGCGTCGGCCTCGCGATGGTCCGTCGCATCATCGAACGCCACGGCGGCGAGATCTGGGCCGAGTCCGCGCCCGGCGAAGGCGCCACCTTCTGGTTCAAGCTCGACGGCGGGCGCTTCGCGCGCGACGCGGCGCCGCGCACGGCGGGGCGCGCGGAACTGCGCGAAGTGGGACGGCCGGGGACCGCGGCCTAGAAGAGGTGCACCGCGGTCGGGAACCAGAACCCGATCACGCAGAACACCACGCCGACGCAGCCCAGGCCGCCGGCGATCCACAGGAGCAGCGGCATCGCGGTGATGATCGACGCCGAGGCGAGCACGATCGCGATCTGCACCGAGGCCGAGCCGACCTCGAAGTGGTGGTAGGCGGCCAGCGACCGGTCGCGCTTCTCCTCGGCCTTCTTGGCGCGCGCCATCAGCTCCTTGCGGCCTTCGCCCGTATCGGGCTCGGACTGGTAGCGGTCGGCGGTGTCCTTCCACTTCGCGATCTGCTTCTTCAACGCCTCGGGCGCGGCGTCGCCATGCTCGGCCTGCGCCTCCTCGGCGGCGGTGCGCATCACGGTCTGGCGGATCGTCTTCGCCTGGAAGAACGACCAGAGGTTGGACGCCTCGATGTTCGCCGACAGCGCGGTGGTCTGCGCGCTCTTGCCGAGCGTCTCCGACAGCGCCAGCACGAGGGCGAGCACCGAGATCAGCATCGCGATGCCCTTGTTGGAGTGGTGATCGACGTGTCCGTGGCCGCCCGACATGGTGGTTCCTTCGCTCTGAGCGGCGCGGATTCTAGCCGGAATCGGCCGCGCCCGACTCCTTCGGCGGGCCGTGGTCGCCGGCGAATTGCGCCCACGCCACGCCGGCCATGGTGACCGCGGCGCCGGCAAGCTTGAGCGGCGTGAACGCTTCGCCCAGCGTAAGCCACGCCGCGATGCCGGCGATCGGCGGCATCAGGTACATCAGCGGCGCGCTGCGCGCCACGCCGCGCACCTGGTTCACCCACGTCCACACCAGCCAGCCGAGGAACGAGGACACCACGATCGCCCACGCGAGCATCCCCCACGCCGCCGGGCCCGCGGCGCCGAAGTCGGCGGCGAGGAACATCGGCGCGGTGATGACGAGCATCGGCGGCGCGCCGGCGGCGAGCGTCCAGAACAGCACGAGCAGCGGTCCGTAGCGGTCGGCGAGCGGGCGCGCGATCACCGTGTAGAGCGAGAACAGCGCGGCGGCGAGCAGCAGCACGAGGTCGCCGAGCCCGGCGCGCGCGAAGCCGCTCGCGAACTTGTCCGACAGGAACACGACGATGCCGGCGAACGCCACGATCGTGCCCGCGAGCTGCCTCGGGTGCAGGCGTTCGGTGCCGGCGAGCGCGAGGATCAGCAGCGTGAAGAGCGGTCCGCTGGTCAGCACCAGCGCGGAGGAGAACGCGGTCGACAGGTTGATGCCCCAGGTGACGATGCCGACGTGCGCGGCGTGGCCGACGAGGCCGCAGGCGATGAAGCGAGGCACGTCCTCGCGCCGCGGCAGCGCGGCGCGCACGTTGCGGCGGAACGCGATCGCCACCACGGCGAAGCCGAGCGCCGGCATGGCGAGGAAGCGCACGAAGAGGAACGCGCCGACGCCGATCGTGCCCAGCAGGTGCTTGGTGACGGTGAAGTTGACGCCCCAGACCACCATCATGGCGAGGGCGGCGAGGAGGGAGGCGCGCTCCGCGCGCGGCGAGGGCATGGGGGGCGGAGGTTACACTAGCCCATGCTCTCGGCTCGACCCTCGGTTCGCGCGCTCGGCGCGTCGCGCATTCGCGAACTCATGAACGCCGGCCTCGGCCGCGACGACATCCTCGCGTTCTGGGTCGGCGAGCCCGACGAGCCGACGCCGGACTTCATCCGCAAGGCCGGCACCGACGCCATCGCGGCTGGCGACGTGTTCTATTCGCACAACCTCGGCATCCCCGAGCTGCGCGAGGCGCTCGCCGCGTACGTCACGCGCCTGCGGCGGCCGGTCTCGGCAGGCAACATCGCCGTGACCAGCGCGGGCGTGAACGCGCTGATGCTGGTGTCGCAGCTGCTGCTCGATCCGGGCGACCGCGTGGTCGAGGTGGTGCCGCTGTGGCCGAACCTGCAGGAGATCCCGCGCATCCTCGGCGCGCGCGTCGACACCGTGCCGCTTGCGTTCTCGCGCGAGGGCTGGACGCTCGACCTCGACCGTCTCGTCGACGCCCTCGTGCCTGGCACGCGCGCGCTGTACCTCAATTCGCCGAACAACCCGACCGGCTGGACGATCACGCGCGAGGCGCAGCGCGCGGTGCTCGAGCATTGCCGGCGCCACGGCATCTGGATCTTCGCCGACGACGCCTACGAGCGCCTGCACTTTCCGGGCGGGGCGGCGCCGTCGTTCCTGGACCTCGCCGAGCCCGGCGACCGCGTCGTCAGCACCAATACGTTCTCCAAGTCCTGGCTGATGACCGGCTGGCGCCTCGGCTGGGTGGTGGTGCCGGAGGCGCTCACCGCCGACCTCGGCAAGCTGATCGAGTACAACACTTCGTGCGCGCCGGTCTTCGTGCAGAAGGCGGGCGTGGTCGCCCTCGAGCACGGCGAGCCCGTGATCGCGCGCACCGTCGAGCGCTTTCGCGCGGCGCGCGACTTCCTCGTCGACGGCCTGAACGCGATCCCGGGCGTCGAGGCCGCGCGGCCGGACGGCGCGATGTACGCGTTCTTCCGCGTCGCGGGAGTCGACGACAGCCTCGCGTTCTGCAAGCGGCTGGTGGCCGACGTCGGCCTCGGCCTCGCGCCCGGTTCGGCGTTCGGGCCGCACGGCGAGGGCTACGCGCGCTGGTGTTTCGCCTCCGGGCTGCAACGTCTCGAGGCCGGACTCACGCGCCTGCGACGCGCACTGCGCTAGCGCCTGGCTGCACCGCAAGCGTGCGTGCACTACGCGAGTGCACCGTTAACGGGCGCCCGTCGTGCACCGCAATGCGATCCGCGTTCCACTGGCAAGGCGGCCGTAACTGCCATTGCTTTCAGCGAGATAGGCGCGCTCGCTGAAGGTTGGCACGGTCGTTGCACTACCTCGTGCGATGCCGTCCCCCTCGTCTCGCCAAAACCCCGAAAGGATCTCCATGAAGCGTCGTTCCGCCCTCAAGACCCTTACGCTCTCGGTCGCCATTGCGGCCCTGGGCATGTCCTCCACTGCCGTCTTCGCCCAGGCGAAGGACGCGAAGGCCGCCGCCAAGACCGTCAAGGTCGGCATCCTGCATTCGCTGTCGGGCACGATGGCGATCAGCGAGACCGTGCTGAAGGACGTCGCGATGATGGCGATCGACGAGATCAACGCCAAGGGCGGCGTGATGGGCCACAAGATCGAGCCCGTGGTGGTCGACCCGGCCTCGAACTGGCCCCTGTTTGCCGAGAAGGCGCGCCAGCTGCTTACGCAGGACAAGGTCGCCGTGACCTTCGGCTGCTGGACCTCGGTGTCCCGCAAGTCGGTGCTGCCGGTGTTCGAGGAACTCAACGGCCTGCTCTTCTACCCGGTGCAGTACGAAGGCGAAGAGATCTCGCGCAACGTGTTCTACACGGGCGCCGCGCCGAACCAGCAGGCGATCCCGGCGGTCGAGTACCTGATGTCGAAGGAAGGCGGCAGCGCCAAGCGCTGGGTGCTCCTCGGCACCGACTACGTCTACCCGCGCACCACCAACAAGATCCTGCGCGCGTTCCTGAAGTCCAAGGGCGTCGCCGAGGCCGACATCATGGAGGAGTACACGCCCTTCGGCCACTCCGACTACCAGACGATCATCGCCAAGATCAAGAAGTTCGCGGCGGAAGGCAAGAAGACCGCGGTGGTCTCGACCATCAACGGCGACTCGAACGTGCCGTTCTACAAGGAACTGGGCAACCAGGGCCTGAAGGCGACGGACGTGCCGGTCGTGGCGTTCTCCGTGGGTGAAGAGGAACTGCGCGGCGTCGACACCAAGCCGCTGGTCGGCCACCTCGCGGCGTGGAACTACTTCCAGTCGATCAAGGCGCCGGCGAACGACAAGTTCATCAAGGCCTGGAGCGACTACGCCAAGGCGAAGAACATCGCCGGCCACAAGGACAAGCCGCTGACCAACGACCCGATGGAAGCCACCTACATCGGCATCTACATGTGGAAGCAGGCGGTCGAGAAGGCCAAGACCTTCGACGTCGCGAAAGTCTCGGCGGCCATGGCCGGCCAGACGTTCACCGCGCCCTCGGGCATCACCTCGAAGATGGACGAGAAGAACCACCACCTGCACAAGGCGGTGTTCATCGGCGAAGTGAAGGCCGACGGCCAGTTCAACGTGGTCTGGAAGACGAAGGGCCCGGTCAAGGCGCAGCCCTGGAGCCCGTTCATCGAAGGCAACGACAAGAAGAAGGACGAGCCGGCCCTGATGGCCGAGAAGAAGAAGTAA
>CAZTXP010000033.1:0-12531 GCA_964617355.1 uncultured Enterobacteriaceae bacterium | reverse complement strand
GAGACGCCGTACTTCAGGTCGGCGAGGTTGGCGGGGATAGCCTGGTTTCCGGCCTCTAGATGCGACTCGAGCATCAGGCCCACGATCGAGCGGTTGCCCTCCACCACCTGGTGCATGCAGTCGGCGAAGACGAGCGGCTGCAGCGAGTAGTCCTTCATCGAGTTGGCGTGCGAGCAGTCGACGACGAGGTTCGGCGCCAGCTTCGCCTTGGCGAGCGCGTTCTCCGCAAGGCGCACGCTCACCGTGTCGTAGTTCGGCCGCCCGCCGCCGCCGCGCAGCACGAGGTGGCCGTGCGCGTTGCCCTTCGAGCGGATGACGCTGGTGCGGCCGTCCTGGTTCACGCCGAGGAAACCGTGCGGTTGCGACGCGGCGCGGATCGCGTTCACCGCGACCTCCAGCCCGCCGTCGGTGCCGTTCTTGAAGCCGACCGGCGCCGACAGGCCGCTCGCCATCTCGCGGTGCGTCTGCGATTCCGTCGTGCGCGCGCCGATCGCGTACCACGCGACGAGGTCGGCGAGGTACTGCGGGCAGATCGGGTCGAGCGCCTCGGTGCCGGTGGGCAGGCCGAGCTCGGCGAGCTGCATCAGCAGCTCGCGCGCCAGCACGATGCCTTCGTCGATGCGGAAGGAGTCGTCCATGCGCGGGTCGTTGATGTAGCCCTTCCAGCCAGTGGCGGTGCGCGGCTTCTCGAAGTAGACGCGCATGACGACGACGAAGGTGTCCTTCACTTCATCGGCCAGCGCCTTGAGCCGCTTCGCGTACTCGAGCGCCGCTTTCGGGTCGTGGATCGAGCACGGCCCGACCACGACGAAAAGCCGCGGGTCGCGCCGCTCGAGGATCGCGCGCACCGCCTCGCGGCCCTCGAGCACCGTGCGCGCCGCCGCCTCGGACAGCGGCAGCCGATCCTTCACCTCCGCCGGCGAGGGGATGTCGCTCATCCCATCGACGTTGAGGTTGTCGAGCAGCCTCTCCAGCGCGTCCGAAGTCGCCGTCATCGCCCTACTTCACCAGCGCGCCGTAGACGAGGTCCTTGTAGAGCATGCGCGTCTGGCCGCGGAACGACGGGCCTTGCGCCATCAGGATGCCGACGAGCTTCTCCTTCGGGTCGATCCAGAAGCTGGTGCCCCAGGCGCCCGCCCACATCGCGTCGCCCTTCGAGCCCGGCGTCCAGCCCATGCCTTCGTCGAGGCGCACGCCGAAGCCGAGGCCCATGGCGTAGCCCGGGCCCGTGGTCGGGAACGGGTTGCCCACCATGCCCACCGTGTGGTTCGACAGCATGTGCTCGATGGTCTTGCGCGACAGGAAGCGCTTGCCGTTCAGCTCGCCGCCGTTGACCATCATCTGGCAGAACTTCAGGTAGTCCATGGTCGTGCCGACGAGCCCGGCGCCGCCCTTGAAGTAGCTCTTGCCGGCCGGGTTGGCGAGGATGCGGTAGGACTTCAGCATCGTCGCCTTCTGCGGGTCGGAGTCGAGCGCGTCGGCGATGCGCGCCGCATTCTCCGGCGTCACCCAGAACGCGGTCTCGGACATGCCGAGCGGGTCGAGCAGCCTCTCCTTCAGCAGCTGGTCGAGCGGCATCTTCGCCACGCGCTCGATCAGGAGCCCCAGCACGTCGGTCGAGATCGAGTACTCCCACGTCGTGCCGGGCTGGTGCGCGAGCGGGATCTGGCCCAGCGCCTTCAGCATGTCGTCGCCGGTGATGTCGACCTCGCGCGATTCGATGTTGGCGTCCTCGTAGGCCTTCTTGATGCGCGCCGACTTGGTGCCCCCGGAGTAGACGAAGCCGGAGGTGTGGCGCATCAGGTCCTGCACCCAGACCGGCCGCGCCGGCGCGACGTCGCCCGAGGCGGTCTCGACCTTCAGGTCCTTCAGTTCCGGCAGCCACATGGCGACGGGGTCGCTCAGCTTCAGCTTGCCTTCCTCGACCAGCATCATCGCGGCGACCGTGACGATCGGCTTGGTCATCGAGGCGAGGCGGAACAGCGCGTCCCTGGGCATCGGCTTCGACTTCGCCGCGTCGAGGTAGCCGTGCGCCTCGTAGTGCACGACGGTGCCGTTCCTCGCCACCAGCGTGACCGCGCCGGGGAACATGCCCTTGTCCATCGACTCCCTCATCGCGGGCGCGATGCGCGCGAGGCGCGCGCGCGAGAAGCCTTGCACGACGTCGGAGGCCGCCGCTTTCGCGGCGGGCTTCGCGGCGGGCTTGTCCTGCGCGAGCGCAGCGGGTGCGGCGAGGAACGCCGCCGCGACGAGCGCGGCGAGCGTGGCGAGCTTCGGATGCGTCATGTGGTTCTTCTCCCTGTGGTCATTCCGGCTGGAAGCCGGCTTCCTTGAATGCCTTGCCCCAGACCTGCAGCTGGTCGCGCACGAAGGCGACGGTCTCGTCGGGCGTGGATCCCCCGAGCGCGAGGCCCTGGGTCGCGGTGCGCTCGATCACGTCCGGGCGCTTGAGCGCGACGTTGAACTCCCGGGAGACGCGCGCGGCCAATTCGGCGTTCATCTTCGCCGGCCCGAAGATCGCCGCCCACGTGCCGACCGGCAGCGGCGGCACGCCCGCCTCCTGCGCCGTCGGCACCTCCGGCGCCATCGACGTGCGCGACGGCAGCAGCGTGGCGTGCACCTTCAGCCGGCCATCCTTGATCTGCTGCAGCGTGCTGGTCGGCGTGGCGTAGGTAAAGTGGATGCGGCCGGCGAGGATCTCGGCGATCGCCGCGGCCTCGCCCTTGTACGGCACCAGCGTCGCGTCGACGCCGGAGGCCTTCAGGCGCGCGTGCATCAGCTGCGTGACGCTGGAGTAGCTCGCGTAGTTCAGCTTCGCGCCCTGCGTCTTCGCCCACGCGAGGAACTCCGCGCCGTTCGCCGCCGGCACCGACGGCGCCGTGACGAGGAAATAGATGTAGCGGCCGACGAGCGTGATCGGCGTGAAGTCCTTCAGCGGATCGTACGGCGGGTTCTTGCGCAGCAGCGGCACCTGCATCATCGGCGTGTTCGAGGCCATGAACACGGTGTGGCCGTCGGGGTCGGCGCGCATCACGGTCTCGGCGGCGATCGCGCCGTCGGCGCCGGGCTTGTTCTCGACCACCACCGGCTGGCCCAGCGACTGCGTCAGCGATTGCGCGAGCACGCGCGCGACCGCGTCGGTCGAGCCGCCGGGCGGGAACTGCAGGACGATGCGCACCGGCTTGGTCGGCCAGGCCTGCGCGAAGGACGCGGTGGCCGCGCACGCCAGCAGCGCGGCGAGGGAAAAACGAGCGATTCGAAGCGCCATCCGGTAGTCCTCCTCGGGTCGCGGACTGGGGACGCGGAGTGTATCCTGCGCCGTCCCCGGGGAGGAACCACCCATGCGCCTGTCTCTCGTGCCTTCGTTCATGCTCGCGCTCGCGATGTGCGCGCCCGCGCAGGCCCGCGTCACCGCGTTCGAGATCGAGAGCAAGACGCCCTACGGCCGCTTCAACGGCATCGACTTCGTGCGCATCGAGGCCAGGGTGCGCGGCGAACTCGAGAAGGGCGACCCGATCCCGGAACTCGACGCGGCGCTCGCCGCCGAGGGCAAGGGGCGCTACTCGACCAAGGTGCTGCTGGTCGCACCCGAGCGCCGCGCCAACGGCATGCTGCTGGTCGAGGTGCCGAACCGCGGGCGCGTGATCTCGTTCGCGCTCTACAACGGGCCGCGCGAGCCGGCGGTCGGCGTCGGCTCGACCGATCCCGGCACCGGCTTCCTGCAGCGCGAGGGCCTCGCGCTGGCGAGCGTGACCTGGGAGTACGGCGAGGGCTTCGTGCCGCCCACCTTCCGCGACGCCAGCGGACAGGTGAAGAACGTCGAGGCGGCCGCGTTCGCCGCGATCCGCGACGTCGCCCTCTTCCTGCGCGACGCGCGCTCGGACGACGAGGGCCGCCCCAACCCGCTGCTCGGCTTCGTCGACCGCGCGCTCGTCACCGGTTTCTCGCAGACCGCCCGCTTCCTGCGCACCTTCCTCGCGCAGGGCTTCAACACGCACCGCGGGCGCATCGTGTTCTCCGGCCTGCACCTGCACGCGGGCGCCGCGGGCCAGATGCCGATCCTGGTGCCGGGGACCGGCGCGAAGTCCGCCACGGCGAGCGCGACGCCGAACGTGCGCAATCCCGACCTGCGCGGCGTGCAGGAGCCGCCCTTCACCTACGCCGACATCGCCGCCGCGATGAAGGCACGCGGCGAGCCGGCGCCGAAGATCGTGGTCACCAACATGACCACCGACTACCTCAGCATCCGCGCCTCGCTCGCGCGCACCGGCGTCGACGGCGGCACGAAGGACCTGCCGCTGCCGGAGAACGTGCGCATGTACGACGTCGCCGGCGCGGCGCACTCGCTGAACACCGCGGCCTCGCATCCGGATTGCGAGAAGCCGCTCGGGCGCCTCGACTACCGGCCAGTGATGCGCAGCTCGATGATCAACCTGCAGCGCTGGGTCAGCGGCGCGGACGAGCCGCCGCCGAGCGCGCTGATGCCGCTCGTCGCCAGCGACGATCCGTCGCTGCTCGGCGCGCCGAAGCACCTGCCGCAGGCGAAGGTGCTGGCGCCCGCGCGCGACCGGGACGGCAACTACCTCGGCGGCATCCGCCTGCCCGAGGTGGCGGCACCGCTCGGCGTGCACGGCGCGCAGAACGCGCCGCTGACGGCCGCCGCGTGCCGGCTGAGCGCGAGCTTCGTTTCCTTCGGCGGCGACCGCGTGGCGGCACGCTACGGCTCCCGCGCGGAGTACGTCCGGCAGATCGAGGCGGCATCCGCGAAGCTGGTGTCGGCGCGCACCCTGCTGCCGGAAGACGCGCTCGAGATCAACCGGGCGGCGCGCTCGATGCGCTGGGGAGAGTGAGGCTCAGGGCTGCGGCTTGATGCCGGCGGCCTTGATGACCTCGGCCCAGCGCGTGGTCTCGCGGCGCACGCGCTCGGCGAACTCCTGCGAAGTACTCGGCGTCGCCTCCAGCCCCGCGGCGAGCATGCGGTCGCGCACGTCGGCGACGCCGAGGCTCGCGACGATGTCCGCGTTCAGGCGCTTCACGACATCGGCCGGCGTGCCCGCCGGCGCGACGATGCCGAACCAGCTCGCGACGTCGTAGCCGGCCACGCCGCCCTCGGCGATCGTCGGCACATCCGGCGCCACGGGGCTGCGCCTGCCGCCGGTCATGCCGATCGCCTTCACGCGCCCCGACGAAAGGAACGGCCGCACCGTGGCGACGTCGACGAGCGCGAGCGGGATCTGCCCGCCGATCACGTCCTGCGAGGCCGGGCCTCCGCCCTTGTAGGCCACGTGTTCCAGCGGCAGCCCGGTGAGTTGCTTGAGCAGTTCGCCCGCGAGGTGCATTGCGGTGCCGTTGCCCGGCGTGCCGAAGGGCATGGGCTTGCCGCCCTCGGCGCGCGAGCGCGCCAGCAGTTCGTTCACGTTGGTCGCGTTCAGCGCCGGGCTCGCGACCAGGATCATCGGATTGGTGGCGAAGAGCGACAGGAAGGCGAAGTCCTTCTGCGGGTCGTACGGCAGCTTCATCAGCAGCGCATTTACCGTGAGCGCGCCCGAGACGCCGATGCCGACCGTATAGCCGTCCGGCGTGGCCTTCGCGACGAGGTCCGCCGCCAGCACGCCGCCGGCACCGGTGCGGTTCTCCACCACCACCGGCTGGCCAAGGCGCTCGGCGAGCACGGGCGCGAGCGTGCGCGCCGCGACGTCGGTGCTGCCGCCGGGCGGGAAGCCGACGAGGAAGCGGATCGGGCGCGACGGGAAGGACTGGGCCTGCGCGAGCGTAACGGCTAGCAATAGCGTGAGGGCAAACAGGCGACGCATGGCGTTCCTCCTCGTGTGGCGCTACGAAAGACGGACGAGCAGCGGCGCGCCGCTCGAGGTCGCGTTACCCGTGCGGCGCAGTCCGGCGCCGAGGTCCACGTGTTCCTTCGCCGGCACCGCAAGCTTCGCGGCCGCAGTGGCCGGCAACACGAGCTGCCAGCGCTCGCCGTCGACGCGCAGGTCGAGGCGGCGCGCAGCGGCATCGGCCGACACGCCTTCGATCGCGATTGCTCGAGCGCCGCCCAGCGCCGCGTGCAAATGCCGCATCACGCGCCCCGCGAGCCGCGGGTCGTAGCGCCGGTCGACGAGACCGCCGTGCGGGAAGTAGCCGCGGTCGACGTCGACGAAGCTGTCGAGGAAGACCTCGACCTCCGGCGCCGCCCATGCGGCCACCATCGCCTCGGCCACGCGGTTGGCGTTCGCGAGTTCGTCGAATTCCGGATCCGCGGGGTTGTCGCCTGCGAGGCGCACGTGTACCGCCGCCTTCGTGCCCAGCGCGACGGCGAGATCGCGGGCTTCGGGGATCGCCTCGGCCGGAGCCCGCGCGCGCACCACGCGCAGTACCACGCCGTCGAAGGCCACGCCCTTCGACGCGGCGACGAGGCCCGCCACCTGCTCGCGCTCGGCGGCGACGAAGCCGTGGTTGATGAAGTGGTTGAACTTCGCGCCATCGAACTTGGCATCCTCGTGCATGCGCATCTTCGACACCAGCACGCGGCGGCCGAGGCGCTTGCGCAGGTCCGCCAGCTTCGGCAGCGAGGCCTCCGCGACCGCCATCGGCAGCACGACCTCCAGCGCGTCGAGCACGCCGCCGTGCGCGTGCAGGGCCTCCAGCGCCTCGCCCGTGGGCACGCCGAACACATAGGCGGTGAAGCGATGGCCGAGCCGGGACAGCAGCGCCATGCGCGCGCGCACCTTCGGGTCGACGAGGTCCTGCAGCGGCACGCGCGCCTTGCGCGCGCCGGTCTCCCAGAGCGCGACCACCGGGTAGTCGTTGCGCGTGTGCTTCCTCTCGAACTCCTGCACGCCACCGGTGGCGGCGATGTCCATCCACTCCACCCACGCGTGGCGCAGGTCGACGCCGAGGGGCGCCGACGGGTTGGTCTTGGAATGCACGGGCGGCAGGTTCGGCGCGTCGGCGAGCCTGGCCGCGTCGGCGGGCAGTCGCCGGCCGTCCATGCGCAGGTAGTGCGCGACGTGGCCGCGCTCGTGCACGTCGACGAGGTACCAGCCGAGCTTGGGCGATTCGTCCCGCCCGTACTCCGGCCCGCCGGGCGGCACCTTGAAGAGCTCGGTGTAGTCCTGCCGCACGAACGCGGTCGAGGGCAGGATGTACATCTCGGTCTCGGCGAACAGGTCGTACCACTGGTGGTGCACGTGCCCCGCGAAGAGCGCCTCGGGCTTGTACTTCGCCAGGAGATCCAGCAGCCACGTGCGCGCAGGCTCGTCGATGTTGTCGTAGCTCGAGGCCTCGCCGCGCTCGGAGACGTACGGCGGATAGTGCGTGAAGAAGAAGGTGCGCTTGCCCTTGTGCTTCTCGAAGTCGGCCTCCAGCCACGCGCGTTGCTCGGCTTCCGCCGGCAGGCCCGAGGCCATCACCTGCGCGTTGACGACGATGCAGTGGCAGCCCTCGGCGTCGAAGGAGAAGAAGTCCGGGCCGAAGATGCGGCGGTACTGCTCGACGAACTCCTGCGTCACCGCGCCGGCAGGCATCCAGTCGACCTTCTTGTCGCCGACGTCGTGGTTGCCGGAGACGAGGTGCAGCGGCGCCTTCAGCGCGGACGCGAGCTCCTTGAAGCGCTCGCACGAAGGCACGAAGCTCGGCAGTTCCGGCACCGGGTGGACCAGGTCGCCGACGTGCACCACGAACGCGGGCTCGTGGCGATTGATCTCGGCGATCGCGTAGCGCGCGCGCTCGTTGGCGAGCGCATTGGTGGCGAACGGCGACGAGCTGCGCGCGTCCTCCGGGTTGACGTGGGTATCGGCGATCACGGCGAAGCGGAACAGGCGCTGGCCGAGATCCTCACCTTTCAGGGCATGCATGTCAGACGGCGGCTCTCAGGGACTGGGTGATCGGGAGCTTCCCGCGCACGGTGAGCGAGAAGGCGTAGGCTTCGGCGCGCGCGCGGTACACCGAGTGCTCGCGCGGCACGCCGTCGGCATTGTAGGAGATGCGCTCCATGACCATCAGCGGCGCGCCCTTGGCGAGGCCGAGCGCGCGCGCGATCTCGGCCGAGGCCGGCTCGTAGCGGATGGCGACATCGGCGCGGCCGATGCGCTCGCCGAGCAGGTTCTCGAGGATCGAATAGGTCGGGTGGCGGTCGACGAGTTCTCGCGCCAGCTTGAGCCGCCCGCTGTCGAGGTGCACCGTGGACACCGCGAAGGGCTTGCCGCGCACCGCGTACAGGCGCCTCCAGTGCACCAGCTTGCGCATCCCGGTGCCGAGCCGCGCCGCCACTGCGGCGGGCGGCACGCCGATGCCGAACTCGAGCAGGCGCGTGCGCGGGTCGAGGCCCTGCGCGACGAGGCCGTCGTAGATGCCGCGCAGTTCCAGCAAGTCGTGGCGCACCGTGGGGCCGAGCACGAACGTGCCCTTTCCCTGCTGGCGCACCACGAGACCCTCGCGCGCGAGCGCTTCGACCGCCTGCCTGCAAGTGATGCGCGAGACGCCGAAGCGCCTGCAGAGTTCCGGCTCGGTCGGGATGCGGCTGCCCGCCGCGTAGTCGCCGCGCGCGATCGCCTCGCGCAACTGCCCAGCGATCTGGCGGTACATCGCGACGTGGCTGTCGCGACGCAGCGGGACGACGCGGGCAGTGGCCATCACGGGTCGAGGCGCAAACCGCTCGCGCGGTCGAAGAGGTGCACCTTCGCGGGGTCGATCCGGGCGCGCACCGTCTCGCCCTCGGCGATGCGCCGGCTGCTCGCGGTCTTCACGCGCAGCAGCTGCCCGCCGACGTCGAGGTCGATCACGGTCTCCTCGCCGAGTACCTCGCACAGCGTCACCGTGCCGGCGATGCCGTCCGCGCCGAGCGTCACTTCCATCGGTCGCACGCCGAGCACCACCTCGCGCTCGCCGAGCGCAGCACAGGACGGAAGCTCCACTATCGCGCCACCGAAGCTCGCGCGGCCGCCCGAGAGCGTGGCCGGCAGCAGGTTCATCGGCGGGTTGCCGAGGAAGGCCGCGACGTCGACCGTCGCAGGGCGGCTGAAGACCTCCTCGGGAGCGCCGACCTGCACGATGCGGCCGTCCATGAAGACGGCCATGCGGTCCGACAGCGACATCGCCTCTTCCTGGTCGTGCGTCACGTAGACCGCGGTGACGCCGAGCGACCGCTGCAGCCGGCGCAGCTCCACTCGCGTCTCGATGCGCAGCTTGGCGTCGAGGTTCGACAGCGGCTCGTCGAGCAGGAACAGCGCCGGTTTCCTCACGATCGCGCGCGCGAGCGCGCAACGCTGCTGCTGGCCGCCGGAGAGCTGGCCCGGCTTGCGATCCAGCAGGTGGTCGATGCGCACGCGCGCCGCGGCCTCGCGCACCGCGGGCTCGATCCCGGCCGCCGGCGTGCGGATCATCTTCAGGGGAAACGCGATGTTCTCGCGCACCGTCATGTGCGGGTAGAGCGCGTAGCTCTGGAACACCATCGCCACGTCGCGGTCGCCCGGCGGCAGCAGCGTCGCGTCGGTGCCATCCAGCCACACGTGGCCCTCGGTCGCGACCTCGAGCCCGGCGATGATGCGCAGCGTCGTCGTCTTGCCCGAGCCCGAGGGGCCGAGCAGCGAGAAGAACTCGCCCGGCCGGATGTCGAGTTCCACGTCGCGCAGCACGCGCGTCTCGCCGAAGTGCTTGCCGACCCCCGAGAGGCGGACCTCGCCCCTGCCCTTCGCCTGCGCGTTCATCTGCGTCCCGCTCCCTTGACGGCGCCAGCCGAGAGGCCGGCGACGATGTGCTTCTGCGCCGCGATGCCGAGGATGATCACCGGCAGCATCGCCACCAGCGCCGCGGCCGCGAGCTGCGCCCACTGCGTCTGCTCGGTGTTGATGTAGTTGTACATCGACACGGTCACCGGCTTCACCGTCGCGCCGCCGAGCACCACCGCGAACAGGAACTCGTTCCACGCATTGAGGAACACGAAGATCACGGTGACAGCAATCGCGCCGCGCGCCTGCGGCAGCACCACGTGCCAGAACGCCTGCCAGCGGCTCGCGCGGTCGATCAGCGCCGCCTCCTCCATCTCGCGCGGGATGTCCTCGAAGTAGGAGATCAGCAGCCAGATCGCGAACGGCAGCGAGGCCGTCATGTAGACCAGCACGAGGCCCTGGTAGGTGTCCATCCAGCCCACCCGGTTCAGGATCAGGAAGTACGGGATGATGAGGCCGATCGGCGGCACGAGCTGCGTGGCGAGGACGTAGAAGCCCAGGGACCGCCGGAACGGCAGCTTGAGCCTCGCGAACGAGTAGGCCGCCGGCACGGCGATGATGATCGTGAGCACGGTGGTTGCGACCGACACGATCACGCTCGAGGTGAGGTTCGGCAGGATGTTCGTCGGCCCGAACAGCACCGAGTGGAAGTTCTTGAAGGTAACCTCGAAGAACACGGTGGGCGGATAGGCCAGCACCTCCTTCTCGTTCTTCAGCGAGGTCAGCACCGCCCAGCCGACGGGGATCGCCCAGACCGCGAGCAGGAACGCCGCCACCGTCATCAGCACCGCGTTGCGGAACGTGCGGTTCTTCACTTGCCGCGCCTCAGGTTGAACATCAGCAAGGACACCGCGAGCGTGAGCACCAGAAGCACCACCGCGGCCGACGCGCCGTAGCCAAGCGACAGCTCGGCGAACGACACGCGATACGCATAGAGGTTGATGATCTCGGTCGCGGTGCCGGGGCCGCCGCCGGTGGCGGCGTAGATCGCGGCGAACGCGGCGAGCGCCACCGTCATGCGCAGGATCACCACCACCACGATCGCCGGGCGGATCAGGGGCAGAGTGATGTGCCAGAACCGCCGCCACGCATTCGCGCGGTCGATCTTCGCCGCCTCGTACAGGTCGGCGGGCAGCGCCGCGAGCGCGGCGAGCAGGTAGAGGAACACGAACGGCGTCCACTGCCAGGTATGGATCGCGATCACCGACACGCGCGCGAGCACCGGGTCGCCGAGCCAGTTGAAGGAGCCCAGGCCCATCGCCTTGGTGGCGAAGTCGACGATGCCGAAGTCCTGCGTCAGCATCAGCGTGCGCCAGAAGAGGCCCGCCACCACGGGCGCCAGCACGATCGGCAGGATCGCCGCGATGCGGAACGCCCACTGCGCGCGCGGGATCTGCAGGATCAGCAGCGCCATGCCCAGACCGATGATGAGTTGCAGCGTCACCGTGACGCCGGTGTAGGTGAGCGTGAAGCCGAACGCCCCCCAGAAGCGCGCGTCGCTCCACATGCGCACGTAGTTCTCGGCGCCGACGAAGCGCTCCATCCCCGGCATCGCCAGGTTGATGTTGTGCAGGCTCTGCCAGACGAGGTAGCCGAGCGGCCCCGTCGTGATCGCGACGAGCAGCAGCACGCCCGGCGCGGCAAGGAGCAGCGCGAAGCGCCGCTCCGGGCGCTCCGCCCGGGCGATGCGCTCCGCGGGGGTCATGCCGACGACGGCATCGCCCCCGCCACTCGCGATGGTCACCCTTTCATGATGCGCTCGACCTGCTGCTGCGCATCGTCGAGCGCCTGCTTCGGCTTGGTCTGGCCGACCAGCGCGGCCTGGATGATCTTCGCCATGGTCTCGCCGATCGCCGGCCACTGCGCCACGCGCGGGCGCCAGTCGACGTCGGTGTCCTGCGCGAGCGTGGTGAGCGAGGTCTCGAGGAAGCTCGCGCCGGCGTCGCCGATGGTCTTGGTGTAGTCGGCGCTCTTCCACATCGACAGCCGGTTCACGCCGTAGCGCTTGCCCGGGCCCTTGAAGCGGAAGGACGTCCTCGCCTGCGTCTCCTCGGAGGCGGCCCACTGGATGAAGAGCCAGGTGGCGTGGCGCGCCTTCTCGGACAGCGCCGAGTTGATCGGCATCGCCCAGTTCCAGATCGAGGTGACGCGGCGGCCCGAGGGGCCCTTGGGCCAGCGCGCGAAGCCGATCTTGCCCATCACCTTGGAGCGCTCGGGGTTGGCGATGACGGTGGCGGCCGAGTGGCCGTCGATGTAGCTCGCGATGGTGCCCTGCGCGAAGGCGTCGGCGATGTCGGGCCAGTTCCAGTTCTGCGCCGCCTTGGGCGCGAACTCGGCCTGCGAGTTCACGTACCACTCGAGGGCGGCGACCGCCTCGGGGCTGTTGACCTTGATCTTGCCGCCGGCGTCGAACCACTTGCCGCCGAAGGCGCCGAGGATCGAGGGATAGATGTACATGTTCTGCCCCGCGCCCGGCATGCCGCGCAGGCAGAAGCCCCACATGCGGTTCGCCGGGTCGTGCAGCGCCTTCGCGTTCTTCAGGATGTCGTCGAGCGTCTCAGCCGGCTTCAGGCCCTTGGCGTCGAAGAGATCCTTGCGGTAGGTCTGCACCGTCATTTCGCCGTCGTACGGGATGCCGTAGGTGCTCGCGCCCACCATGTTCGCCTTGCGCCAGGCCTCGAACACGTCGTCGTAGCGGAACCAGGACTTGTCGGTGAGCTTCGGGTCGTCGAGGTACTTCTCCAGCGGCTCGGTCCACTTGTTCGCGGCGTAGAGCGGCAGGTACATCGGGTCGCCGGCGTGC
>CAZTXP010000032.1:0-30153 GCA_964617355.1 uncultured Enterobacteriaceae bacterium | reverse complement strand
TACATCCCGCGCGTGAAGGGCGCGCTGCAGGCGCTCGGCCTCGATCCCGCGCGGCTCGAGATCGCGCTGGTGCAGTTCGCGGTGCTCTACCGCGGCGGCGAGAAGGTGGCGATGGGCAAGCGCTCGGGCGACTTCGTCACGCTGCGCGAACTGCGCGAGGAAGTAGGCGACGATGCCGCGCGCTTCTTCTACGTCATGCGCAAGTCCGACCAGCACCTCGACTTCGACCTCGACCTCGCGCGCAGCCAGTCGAACGAGAACCCGGTCTACTACGTGCAGTACGCGCACGCGCGCGTGTGCAGCGTGCTGGCGCAGGCCGGGCTCGCTGCGGCGCCGGACGCGGACCTTGGCACGCTGGCGCTAGAGCGCGAGCTCGCGCTGATGCAGCGCATCGCCGACTTCCCCGACGAAGTGCTGTCGGCCGCGCGCGACCGCGCGCCGCACGCGATCGCGTTCTACCTGCGCGAACTCGCGGCGGAATTCCACAGCTACTATAATGCCGAGCGGATTCTCGTCGACGACGCGGCGTTGCGCGGCGCACGGCTGCGGCTCTCGGCCGCGGTGCGGCAGGTGATCGCGAACGGCCTCGCGCTCCTCGGCGTTTCGGCTCCGGAAAGGATGTAGCGCCAGAATGGCCAAGGCCGCACGCCCGCAAGCCGCGCCGCGCAGCAAGTCCGGCGGCGGATTCCTGCTCGGCGTGTTCATCGGCCTGGTCATCGGCCTCGGCGCCGCGATCGGCGTCGCGTTCTACCTCAACAAGGCCCCGGTGCCGTTCGTCACCAAGGCCAAGCCCCCTGCGACGAAGGAAGCCGACGGCAAGGCGCCCGCGGTCGCCGCCCTGCCGCCGGGCAGCACGCCCGCCGCGAAGGACGCGACCCCGCCCGCGAAGGCCGCCGAGAAGCCGCGCTTCGACTTCTACAAGATCCTGCCGGGCGGCGAGGAGCCGGTCTCCGACAAGGAACTGAAGGGCATGAAGGCCGCGGCCAAGGAAGCCAAGGGCGCCGCGCCGGAGCCGCTCGCCGACACCTACTTCCTGCAGGCCGGCTCGTTCCAGAACCCCGCCGACGCAGACAACCAGAAGGCGAAGATCGCGATCCTCGGGCTGGAGTCGAACGTCGAGCCGTCCGTGCTGCCCGACAAGGGCACCTGGTACCGAGTCCGCCTCGGCCCCTACCGGCGCCTGGACGAAATAAACAAGACGCGCGCGACGTTGGCGCAGAACGGAATCGAGGCCAACCTTGTCAAAGTCAAGGACCCCTCCAAGTCGAACTGAAGGATGACGATGAACCCGCTCCGCCGTTCCCTCGTTGCCGCCGCCACCCTCGCCGCCATGGGCCTGCGCGCTCCCGCGCATGCTCAGGCGTTCCAGGCCGGGCGCAACTACGACGTGCTCAACCCGTCGCTGCCGGTCGACGCGCCCGCGGGCAAGATCGAGGTGCTGGAGTTCTTCTGGTACGGCTGCATCCATTGCTACAACTTCGAACCGACGGTGGACCTCTGGCTGAAGACGGCTGCGCCGGACATCGCGTTCCGCCAGGTGCCGGCGGTGTTCAACGACCGCTGGGCGCACGACGCGCAGATCTACTACGCGCTCGAGGCCCTCGGCGCGCTGCCCAAGGTGCACCAGCCCTTGTTCGATGCGATCCACAAGTCGAAGCTCGAGACGACGAACCGCAAGGCGTTCGACGAGTTCCTCGGCAAGCAGGGCGTGGACCTGAAGAAGTTCGAGGAAGCGTTCAAGTCCTTCGGCGTGCAGAGCAAGATGAAGCGCGCCTACCAGACGACGCGCGCCTACCGCGTCGACGGCACTCCCTCCCTCGCCGTGCACGGCACGTACACGATCACCGCCGACCAGGGCGGCTCGGCGAAGGGCATGTTCGCGGTGGCCGATTACCTCGCGGACACCATCCGCAAGAACAAGGGCGGCGCGAGGAAGTCCTGAGCGCGGGGCACCCTTGGCGCCACGCCTTTCCCGACGCAAGCTGCTCCTCGCCGCCGCGGCCTCGGGACTGGGCACGCTGCCGGTCGCTCATGCACAGCCGGCGCCCGGCCGCGACTATCGCGTCGTCGACCCTGCGCTGCCGACCGACTCCGGCGATCGCATCGAGGTCCTCGAGTTCTTCTGGTACGGCTGCGTGCACTGCTTCAACCTCGAGCCAGCGCTCGAGGCGTGGTCCGCGAAGCTCGGCGCCGACGTCGCCCTGAAGCGCGTGCCGGCGGTGTTCAATGACCGCTGGGCGCACGACGCGACGATCTTCTACGCGCTCGAGGCGATCGGCGCGGCCGAGCGCGCGCACCACGCGCTCTTCGAGGCCATCCACGTGAAGCGGTTGAATACGACCAACGAGCGCCTGTTCACCGGATGGCTGAAGTCGCAGGGCATCGACGACGCGGCCTTCGGCGAAGCCTTCCGCTCGTTCGGCGTGTCGAGCCGCGTGCTGCGCGCGGTGCAGCTCACCGCTGCGTATCGCGTCGAAGGCACGCCGTCGCTCGCCGTCGGTGGCCGCTACGCCGTCAGCGCCGACCAGGCGGCTACCGGCCGTGCGATGCTCGCGACCGCCGAGCACCTGATCGATCTCGTGCGGCGCTCGCGCCCCGCGCGCTAGTTCGCGCCGGGCCGCCGCCAGGAAACCTTCATCGGTGCGAGCGCGCCCCCGGCGGCGATCCACGCCTGGATGCCGCCGCGATACCAACCGACCGACGTGTAGCCCAGGCGCGCGGCGCGCAACGCGGCGTTGTACGACAGCCAGCAGTTCACGCTCGCGCAGAAGAACACCATCGGCCGGGCGGCGTCGCCGTTGGTCAAGACCGCGAGCGTGCGGGCCAGTCGCTGCTGCAACTCGTCGTCGAAGCCGGTGCCGCGGCCGGCGTCCGGAAGCCAGATCGCGCCGGGCAACGAATCGTGGCCGGCCCCGCCCAGCACGTCGAACAGGATCGGCCGCTCCGCCGGCGGGCGGCCGAGCGCTGCTTTCAGTTCCGGCGTCGTGACGAATCTCGCCCCCGGGATCGTGACGGGGGTGGCGGACGCGTGGTCCCCGAAGCGCAATTCCGCGCTCGGCGGCACGCCGAGGTCCGCGTCCTCGGCCGCGGGCGCCGGTACCTGCGCAGCGCTCGCCGAAGCAAGGGCCATGAGGGCGACGAAGGTAGGGATCCGGTAGCGCTGCACGGTTCGAGGGTAAGGGCTTCGCGGCCCCGGCGCAACGCGCTAGACTCCGGCGCATGTCCCCCCTGCGCCTCCTGCTTCGGCTGTCCGCGCTCCTGCTCCTCGCGTGCTCGCTGCAGGCCGCGGCCCAGCGGCTGCCCGTGCAGGGCCGCGACTACGTCGTGCTCGACTCGCCGCAGCCGGTCGAGACCGGCGAGCGCATCGAGATCATCGAGTTCTTCTACTACGGCTGCCCGGTCTGCTACGAATCGCAGCCGCACATCGCGCGCTGGCTGCTGAAGACCGGCCCGGCGGTCGTGCTGCGGCGCGTGCCCGCGGTGTCGAGCGAAGGCTGGGAGGCGTTCGCCAAGACCTACTACGCGCTCGAGGCCACCGGCAACCTGCAGCGACTGCACTGGCCGGTGTTCGACAACCACCACTTCGACGGCAAGCGCCTGAACGAGGTGAAGAACCTGCTGGAGTGGCTGGCGCAGAACGGCGTCGACCAGAACAAGTTCCTCGAGGCGATGAACTCGCCCGAAGTCGCGGCGAAGGTCGCGGGCGCGCAGAAGATGCTCGAGACCTACAACGTGCGCGGCGTGCCGACCATGGTGGTCGACGGCAAGTTCGCGACTTCCGCGCGCATGGCGAACGGCGTCAAGGAAATGATGGACGTCGTCGAGTTCCTCGTGCAGCGCGCGAGCAAGGAACGCAAGCGCTAGCGCGATCGCTCGCGATTGCGCGCCTGCCACGATCGCTCGCCATTGCGCTCCTGCCATTGAACGCGGGGTCCGACTGAAGGCCTTCATCACCGGCGCGTCGACCGGCATCGGCGAAGCGCTCGCGAGGCACTACGGCAGCGCCGGCAATACCGTCGGGCTGTGCGCGCGGCGCGAAGACCTCCTCCGCCGGATCGCGACCTCGCTGCCCGCGAACTGTTCGATCCATCCGCTCGACGTCGCCGACACCGGCGCGGTGGCGCGCGCTGCCGCCGCGTTCATCGCGCGGCATGGCGCCCCCGACGTGGTGATCGCGAACGCCGGCATCTCGGTCGGCACGCTCGGCGAGGAGATCGACGACATGGCCAAGCTCGCGCGCGTGCTCGCGGTGAACGTGACGGGCATGGCGGCGACGCTCGCCGCGTTCGCGCCCGCGATGAAGGCCGCGGGCGGCGGCGTCCTTTGCGGCATCGCGAGCGTCGCCGGCTTCCGCGGGCTGCCGGGCGCCGGGGCCTACAGCGCCTCGAAGGCCGCCGCGATCACCTGGCTGGAGAGCCTGCGCGTCGAACTCGCGGGAAGCGGCGTGTCGGTCGTCACGGTATGCCCCGGCTACATCGACACGCCGATGACGCGCGTGAACACCTACCGCATGCCGTTCCTGATGCCGGCGCCCGAGTTCGCGCGCCGCTGCGCGGGTGCAATCGACGCGCGCCGCCGCCTCGTCGTCATCCCGTGGCAGATGGGCGTCGTCGGCGCCGTGCTGCGAGCCGCGCCCGCGTGGCTCTACGATCGGTTCGCGACACGCGCACCACGCAAGAAGCGCGACCTGCCACTCTAGGCGACGCCAGCAGTGCGTACACTGCCGACATTGAACGTCCGCGACATTCGGCCCGCATGAGACTCTTCCGGCTGCGCCGGGATTCCGAGAAGCACGGGCCCGGCCCTGCGGAGCTGCCGATCCTGCAGCTCGACGGCGACCCGCGCACGCCGATCTCGATCTTCGCGGTCAACAACCTCTCGGACAACGCCAAGCGCCGGCTCTACCGGGCACTCATCGCGCCGGGCCTGCTCGCGTCCCGTGGCATCAGCCCCTCGGGCTGGACCTCTGCGGACGGCGAGACCTGCGTGTCGCTGGCGGCGGAGCCCGGTTCGCACTCGGTGCGCATCGAGGCACGACCGCCGGGCGGCGGCGACCCGTTCCTGCGCCTGGAGATCGGCGACAACAGCATCAACGGCTTCGACCTGCAGCTGATCGCGATCGAGGATCCGCAGGCGGAGCGCTTCGGCATCGATCGCGACGAGGCGGGCCGCTCGACCCATTTCGGCACCGTCTCGCGCAACCTCGCCGAGGAGGCGCGCGCGCTGCGTGCCGGCCTGTCGCCGGGCCAGGTGCGCGCGGGCGGCGGTGGCCTGCGCGCCGCGCTCGCGCAGATCGAGACCTTCATGGCGCTGCTGTCGCATTCCGCCTACTCGCTCGAGCCGCTGACCTACGTGTCGGCCTGCCTGTTCGAGCGCTGCGGATTCGCCTATTCTCGCGGGCACCGTCTCATGGATGAAATCCATGCGCAGTTCCAGCCGGGCGGCGCACTGCAGGCCGCCCTCGATGGCAGCAGCCCGTTCCGCGACGTGCCGCTCGCGACGTCGGTTCGCGGGCGCGCGTGGGCGATCCACGACGGCGTGCTCGCGGCGATCGGTCGCGAGTGGACCGGGCTGCGCATGGTGAAGCAGATCGGCCGCGACGCCCGCGTCTGCACGATGCCCGGGCTGGCGATCTGAAGGGCGCCGCGATGACAACGACCTCGCGCATCACCCGGGCCGCGGAACTCGCCTCGCTGGCGGACTTGCGCGCCTTCGTGCGCGCGGACTTGCTGGCGCGCGGCGTCGACGCCACCGCCGCGGACGACCTCGTGCTCGCGCTCGAGGAAGCGGCGATGAACGTCATCACGCACGGATACGCCGGGATGGATCCCGGTTCGCTGATGGTCGACGTCGCCGCGACGCCGGCGTTGATCGAGATCGTGCTGACCGATTTCGGGCGCCCGTTCGAGCCCGTCGACGTGCCGGCCCCCGACGTCGACGCGATCCTCGCCGGCGGACCCGAGCAGGGCTTCGGCCTCTTCCTGATGCACCGCCTCGCCGACGAAATCGACTACCGCAGCGACGAACTCGGCAACCGGCTTACGCTGCGGAAGCGTCGCTAGCGCGCCGGCGCGGCGCGCCGGGATCCGATGCCACGGTCGGCGCGAGGGCCACTGGGTCCTTGCGGCGGCGCGCGACGAGCGCGGTGATGTCGTCGGTCTGCGGCTGGCCAGCGGAGTGCCGACCCACGCGCTCGCGGATCTCCGCCAGCAGGGCATCGCCGGGAAATGTCCCGATCTCGGCAAGGTCGCCTAGCAGCCGTGCCTCGCCGTACTGCGAGCCGTCGGCGGCGGCGGCCTCGGTCAGCCCGTCGGTGTAGACGAATACCGCGTCGCCCGGCTCGAGGCGCACGCGCCGCGTTTCGTAGACCGTGCCGTGCCAGGCGCCCGCCGGAAGCTGCGGCGCGGCCGCCTCGAGCACCTGCGCGCCCCCGGCGCGCAGCAGGAAGGGCGGAAGGTGGCCGCCGTTCGCCCATGCCAGCGTGCCCGTCGCTTCGTCGAGCCGGCCGACGAGGAGCGTGGTGAACATGGATCCCTGGTTCGCGACGCAGAGCGCGTCGCTGATGCGGCCGAGCACGCCGCCCGGCGTCTCGCGCCGCGCGCGCACGGCGCCGTCGGTGATGGTCGAGCGCAGCAGGCTCCAGGTGCGCGCCATGAACAGCGCCGCGGCCGCGCCCTTGCCGGAGACGTCGCCGACCGCGAACCACAAGCCGCCCGCGCCGTCGCGGAAGAAGTCGCACAGGTCGCCCCCGACCTCGTGCGCGGGCTCGAGCATCGCGTGCACGACCACCGGCTCGCTCGCCGCGTCGAGCGCTGCCGGCATCATGCTGAGCTGCAGCTGCCGCGCGGTCGCCAGCTCGGCCTCGAGGCGATCGAGCTGGCCGCGCGCGAAATCGTTCAGCGCCTTCTTCTCGAGCGTGGCGCGCACGCGCGCGGCGAAGAGGGTGCCGTTCAGCGGCTTGGTGAGGTAGTCCTCGGCGCCCAGCTCGATCGAGCGCACGACGCGGTCGGCCTCGGCGGCGGCCGACAGCATGATCACGGGCGTGCGCGGCAGCAGGCCCTCCTCGCGCAGGATCTCGAGCACGCGCACGCCGTCCATCCCGGGCATCATCACGTCGAGCAGGACGAGGTCGAAGCGCTTCTCGCGCAGCGCCGCCAGCGCTTCCTCGCCGCTCGAGGCCATCGTCACGTCCGCGAGGCCGAGCGCCGCGAGGCGGTCGGCGACCACCAGACGGTTGTCCTCGACGTCGTCGACGACGAGGATCGAGCCCGCGACCGGCGCGCGCCGCTCAGCCGCCATGGCTCGCCATCAGCCTGCGCAGGTAGGGTACCTGCTCCTCCGCGGCGCGCGCGCCGTCCTCGACGATCATGTCGATCTTGCCGGTATCGAACAGCCGCACGCGCTCGCGGAACTTCGGCACGATCGCGACGATCTCGTCGTGGTGCGCCAGCTGGTGGAAGGCGAACGAGGCCTTCAGCAGGTTGTTGGTCATGATGCTCGAGACCTGGAAGGCGAAGCGGCCCGCGCTCGTCACGCGCTCCTGGTAGGGGCTCTCGAAGCCGACCGCGACGACGATGTCCGCGCCCTCGCGGATCGCCACGCCCACCGGCATCGGGTCCGACAGGAAGCCGTCCACGCAGAGTCGCTCGCCGATCGGCCAGGGGCGGAACACGAACGGGATGGCGATGCTCGCGCGGATCGCGTCGACCACGCGCCCGCTGGACGCGGTCACCTGCTCGCCGGTGGCGAAGTCGGTCGCCGTGATGAACAGCGGGACGCGCCCGCCCTCGATGCGCTGCTCGCCGTACGCATCCGCGAGCCGCTCGCCGATCAGCCGGTCGTCGCGCATGCCGAAGCGGCTGTCGAAGCCGAACAGGCGCGGGAAGGCGAGCGCGGCGAGCGCGCGTCGGTCCGAGCGCGAGGTCAGCTCCTTGGTCCACAGGCGGCGCGTGATGTCGATCGCCGAGGCTGCCGACTCGCCGCGCGCGAGCAAGGCCGCAAACATGCTGCCCGCGCTGCAGCCGACGAGGAGGTCGATCGGGATGCCCTCGCGCTCGAGCACCTGTTGCACGCCGAGGGCCGCGGCGCACTTCACGCTGCCCGCGCCGATCACCAGCGCAACGCGCTTGCGACGCGGTTCAGCCGGCGTAGCTGGCAACGGCGCCCTCGCGATCCGGGTAGGTCTTGAGCAGCCCGAGGAATCCGCTGATCGACAGCACGCGCGCCACCGCCGGCTGCAGTCCCGACAAGCGCAGGTCGCCGCCGCGGCGGCGCGCTTCCTTCGCGGCGGACAGGATCATGCGCAGGCCCGTGCTGCTCGTGAAGTCGACACCCGCGAGGTCGAGCACCACGTTGCGCCGGCCCGCGGCGAACTGCTCGTTCAGCGCCCCCTCGACCGGCGCGCAGGTCAGCGCGTCGATGCTGCCGGCGACCTCGATCGTGACGACCTCGCCGGACGAATGGATGGACAGTGAATTCATGGGCTTCTCCGAATGGGGCGCGGGACGCGCAGGGTCGCGGGTTTCATCCGAGGTGGCGGCGCACGAGTTCGAGCAGCAGCCGCGGGCTGTAGGGCTTCGAGACGTACGCGTCGCAGCCGGCCTGCCGCGTGCGCGCCTCGTCCCCGGCCAGCGCGAACGACGTGACCGCGATCACCGGGATCGCCGAGGTGCGCGGATCCGACTTGATCCGGCGCGTCGCCTCGAAGCCGTCCATCACCGGCAGCTGGATGTCCATCAGCACGAGGTCCGGGGTGTGCTCGATCGCCGCGGCGACGCCCGCGGCGCCGTCCCTCGCCTCGAGGATCTGGTAGCCCGCGTGCCCGAGCAGGTCGCGCAGGATCTGCAGGTTGTCCTCGGTGTCCTCGATCACCAGCACGCGCTTGCTCATGCCGCCTCCGGCACGGGCGCGCTCACCGGCCACGTGACGCGGAACGTGGCGCCCGCGCCGACCGTCGACTCGAGGTCGATGGCGCCGCCGTGCAGCGCGACGATGCGGCGGGATATGGCCAAGCCGAGCCCGCTCCCGCCCTTGTTGCGGGTACTTGTGTTGTCCACCTGCTGGAACTCCTCGAAGACGCGTGCGTGATCCTTGCGGTCGATGCCGGGCCCGGTGTCCTGCACCTCGAGCGCGAACACGCCGTCCGCGCAGCTCGCGCGGATCTCGACCCAGCCCTTGTCGGTGAACTTGATCGCGTTGCCGACGAGGTTCATGAGCACCTGCGCGAGACGGCGCGCATCGCCGTACCCGGGCGGCATGCCAGGGTCGACACGGGTGCGGAACTCGAGGTTCTTCGCGCGCGCCAGCGATTCCGTGCCCGCTTGCACGGTCGCCACGAGCTCGGAAAGCGAATACGACTCGAGCGACAGCACCAGCTGCCCCGCCTCGATCTTGGACAGGTCGAGCACGTCGTTGATCAGGCCGAGGAGATGCTGGCTGTTGGAACGGATCCGCGCGAGCACGCCCGCGGCGCGATCCGGGAGCGCGCCATACACGCCATCGGCCATCAGCTCGGAGTAGCCGAGCACGGCATTGAGGGGCGTGCGCAGCTCGTGGCTCATGTTGGCGAGGAACTGGCTCTTGGCGCGATTCGCGCCCTCGGCCTGGTCCTTCGCCGCGTGCAGCGCCATCTCGTAGCGCTTGCGCTCGGTGACGTCGTCGATGGTGGCGAGTACCGCCGGCTCGCCCGCGTAGCTCATCACGATCGCGGCGAGGCTGGTCCAGATCTCGCCGCCGCCGTGCTGGCGCAGGCGCGCCTCTAGCCCGGTGACCGCCTCGTCGCCCCGGAGGCGCTCCAGCATGCGCTCGTGATCGGAAGCGTCGGCGAAGAAATCGGGCGCGGTCATTCGATACACCGATTCGAGCGGCGCACCGACCAGCTCCGCGGCGCGCTCGTTCGCGAACAGGATGCGCGCGCCGTCGCGGGCGAAGACGATGACGGGATTGGGCAGCGCCTCGACGATCGACTGCATGTGGCGCTGCACGGCCTGCAACGACGCCGCCTTGCTCTCGACCTCCTCGCGGCTGTCGGCAAGAGAGCGCTCGACGCTGCGCCGCAGGTCCTCCTCGCGCGCGCGCGAGCGCGCGAGCAGCGTGCGCTCGCGCGAGGACTCGACGGCCCGCCGGAAGCTCGACCAACCCTGGCGCAGAAGGAACAGGCACGCGATGCAGATGAACGCGTTCAGCACGGTGTGCGCATACAGCGGCGTGTTGTCGTGGGCAGCAACGAACAGGGTCGACGACGCCAACACGGGCAGGCTGTAGGCAAGCGCGGATTCCGGAATCGGCGCCATCGCCACGCAGGCGCCCAGGCCCAGCACCAGCATCGCCCCCGCGACGATCAGCCGCACGTCGTTGGGCAGATCGGGGTGCAGCGCCAGCAGGATGATCAGCGACCATGCCACGCCAAGCACGAGCGAATGTCCGCGCGCCCGGCGGATGCGCCGATGGCTCACCCGCTCCGGTGCCGGCCGGTTGCGCAGGCGGATCCAGTTCACCGCCATCGGCACGCACAATATCCACATCAGCGCGATCCAGGCCGCGATCCACATCCAGTTGTCGTTGCGCCAGACCGCCATGACCGCGACCATCGCGCCACCGACGTTGGCCAGCACGAGGGCCGGGAGCTGGCTGACGAGATGGAGGGACTGCGCGACGCGCAGCTCCTCGTCGAGCGTGCCGACGGCCGCACCGGACTCCGCGCCCGGGTACGGCGCGGCGGCGGAGGTCAATGGCGTCGCGGGCGCATCCATGAGGCGCGGATTATGGCCGATGGATGCGATTGATCTTGTTGTCCAGCGAGGTTGAATTCTCGTCGAGGCGCAAGCCGCGCCGCCACGCGTCGAGCTTGCGTGCGTAGCTCACCGACGCATTCGCGGGGCTGGTCGACGGCAGGCGGACAAACTCCAGCGCGCGCGCATCGAGCGTCGGCAAGACGTGCCGGCGGAAGCTCTCCTCGGCCATCGCGCCGTTGAAGCAGACACGGCGGATGCCGCGACAGCGCGCGAACAGCGCGGCGAAGTCGTTCGGCTCGATCGAGTCGCGCACGATGCGGCTGTCGAGGCTGCCCGGGCGCTCGCAGGACTGCAGCACGTCCCACACCGCGACGCGCGCCTCGCCCAATGCGCGCATGCGCCGCGCATACGGCATCGCGGGGTCGAAGCCGAACAGCGCGCCGAGGATCGGCCAGAAGTGGTTGCGCGGATGCGCGTAGTACTGCCCGGCCTGCAGCGAGGCCTCGCCCGGCATGCTGCCGAGCACGAGGCGCGTCGCGTCCGCTCGCGCGAGCGGCGGGAAGCTACGGACGCGCGGGCTTGTCGCCAAGGCGCAGCGACACGTACGAGCCCGGCGCGTCCTCGAGCACCTTCAGCCCGCCGTCTCCCGGCACGCGCGCCGGCCCCTTGCGGCCGTGGTTGCGCGCGTCGATCCAGGCCTGCCAGTCGTTCCACCAGGAGCCGGGCTGCGCGGTCGCGCCCTCGAACCACTTGTCCGGGTCGGCGGGGCTGTGCTCGTTGGTCCAGTACTGGTATTTCTGCGCCGAGAGTGGATTGACGATGCCCGCGATGTGGCCCGAGCCGCCGAGCACGAAGCGCAGCGACCCGCCGAGGTACTTCGCGCCCTTGTACGTGGTCTTCCACGGCGCGATGTGGTCCTCCGCCGTGGAGATGAAGTAGGCCGGCACCTTCACCTTCGACAGGTCGATCGGCACGTCCGAGAGCGTGATGCCCCCGGGCACGCCGAGCTTGTTCGCCATGTACATGTTGCGCAGGTAGTAGCTGTGCATGCGCGCCGGCATGCGGGTGGAGTCCGAGTTCCAGTACAGCAGGTCGAAGGGGAACGGATCCTTGCCCATCAGGTAGTTGTTCACCACGAACGACCACACGAGGTCGTTCGAGCGCAGCAGGTTGAAGGTCGAGGCCATCTCCGAGCCCTCGAGGTAGCCGCGCTGGTTCATCTTCTTCTCGAGGTTCTCCACTTGCTTCTCGTCGATGAACACGCCGAGCTCGCCCGGCGCCGAGAAGTCGAGCAGCGAGACGAAGAAGGTGGCGCAGTTCACGCGATCCTGCTTCGTCGCCGCGAGGTACGCGAGCGTCGCGCCCAGCAGGGTGCCGCCGAGGCAGTAGCCGATGAAGTTGACCTTCTTCTCGCCGGTGGCCTTCTCGATCGCGTCCAGCGCGGCGAGCGGCCCCTCGTGCATGTAGTCGGCGAAGTCCTTCTGCGCGAGCTTCGCGTCCGGATTCACCCACGAGATCACGAACACCGTGTGCCCCTGCTCCAGCGCCCACTTGATGAAGCTGTTGGAGGGCCGCAGGTCGAGGATGTAGTACTTGTTGATCCACGGCGGGATGATCACCAGCGGCGTCTTGTACGCCTCCTTCGTCGCCGGCTCGAACTGCAGCAGCTGCATCAGCGGCGTCTGGAACACCACCTTGCCGGGCGACGCGGCGACGTTCTTGCCGAGCTGGAAGGCCTTGTCGTCGGTCATGCTGACGCGCAGCTGCCCCTCGCCCTTCTCGATGTCGGCGAGCAGGTTGTTCAGGCCCTTCAGGAGGTTCTTGCCGCCGGTGGCGAGGGTCTCGCGCAGCACCTGCGGGTTGGTGTGGGCGAAGTTGGTCGGCGACATCGCATCCATGTACTGGCGCGTGAAGAAGGCCACCTTCTTCTGCGATTCCTCGGGCAGGCCCTCGACGCTGCCGACCGCGTGCTGGATGTGCCGCGCGGCGATCAGGTAGGACTGCTTCAGGTAGTCGAAGACGAAGTTGTCCGACCACTCGGTGCCCTTGAAGCGCGCGTCGTTCTTGGCCGGCTCGGCGACCGGCTTCATCGGCTGGCCGAGCGCGCGCAGCCACGTCGCCTGCCACAGCGTCGCGTAGTCGGCCATCATCTTCATCGAGGCCTCCATCACCGCGAACGGGTTCGCGAGCGTTCGCGTCCAGAGGTCCATGTAGGCCTTGGCGATGCCGAGCTCGTCGGACACCGCCGCCGCGGCGCTGCTCGCCGCATTCTTCGCGGCGAAGTCCCGCAGGATCCTCGCGGAGCGCTCCGCCACCTGCTGCAGCGTCCTCGCGGCTTCCTCGTCCAGTGGCGCCGCCGGCGTCGCCGCGGCTGCCGCGGGCTTCTCGAGCTTGCTCATCGCTTCCCCCTCCCAGGGTCGACTACGCCACCGCCTTCGCCCTCTGCACCGCGCGGAAGCGCGCCACGCCGTCGGCGCCGACCTCCCGCGTCATGCGTCCCGCCTCGTGCAGCCAGTGCAGGTGCGCCATCGCCTCGCCCATGGCGAAGAACGACTGGTGCACGTCCAGCGCGCGCGGGAAGATCACCTCGATCACCTCGGCCGCCGAGCGCGGCCCGTCCGCGCACGCGGCCTCGAGCTCGGCGAAGCGCGCGTCGTGGTGCCCCTCGAGTTCGGCGACGCGCCCGTGCGCGCCGCGGAACGGCAGGCCGTGCGAGGGCAGCACCAGGACGTCCGCCGGCAATTCGCGATAGCGCTGGATCGATGCCAGGAACCGCGCCAGGGGATTGCCGAGCGGCTCCACCGACCAGACGCTGACGTTGGTCGAGATCTTCGGCAGCAGCATGTCGCCCGAGATCAGCACGTTCGCCTCGGCGCAGTAGAGCGACACGTGCTCCGGTGCGTGTCCGTAGCCGACGATCACCGTCCAGTCGCGGCCGCCGATGGCGAGGCGATCGCCCTCCAGCAGCTGCCGGAAGGACATCGGCAGTTCCGAGACCTGCGCCGCATAGACGTTGCCGCGCGTCGCCATGCGCGCGTGGCGCTCGCCGTGCACGCCGTTCGCGTTGTACAGCGCGAGCGTTGCGTCCACGCCGTAGCCCGCCTTGAGGTCGCGCACCGCGTGCGCGCTGAGGTATTCGCCCTGCGTCATCCACAGGTCGACGCCGAACTTGCGGCACAGCCAGCCCGCGTTGCCGGCATGGTCGGGGTGGTAGTGCGTGACCAGCACGCGCTTCACCGGCCGGCCGCCCAGCCGCTCGCCGAGCACCTGCTCCCAGTGCGCCCGCGTGGCCTCGTTCGAGAGACCGGCGTCGACGATGGTCCAGCCGTCGCCGTCCTCGAGCAGCCACAGGTTGATGTGGTTCAGCGCGAAGGGCAGCGCCATGCGCAGCCACCAGACGCCCGGCGCGATCTCCACGCTCGCGCCCGGCACGGGGACTTCGCGCGTCGGGTACTGCACGGAGGAGGGGGCGGGCAAGGGGCTTCGGCTAGAATGCGTGGGAGCGCTTCGATTATCGCCGCGGCGCCAGACCGCGGCAACCCGAGTCCCCATGCCCGCCGAGCGAACCGCCGCCCCCGAACGCGCCGAATACTCCATCAGCGACCTCGCGCGCGAATTCGACGTCACGCCGCGCGCGATCCGCTTCTACGAGGACCAGGGCCTGCTCGCCCCCCGCCGCGACGGCCAGCGCCGCATCTACACCGGGCGCGACCGCACGCGCCTGAAGCTCACGCTGCGCGGCAAGCGCCTCGGACTGACCCTGTCGGAAGTGCGCGAGCTGATCGACATGTACGAGCCCGGCCGCGACGAGCGCCCGCAGCTCGAGCGCTTCTTGGACGTGCTCGCGAGCCACCGCGCCGCGCTCGAGACGCAGCGCGCCGACCTCGAGGCGCAGCTCGCCGAGATCGCCGCCTTCGAGGCCCGCATCCGCAAGCAGCTCAGGCCGCGGCGCGCGCCGCGTTGACGTTGACGTAAACGTAAAGTAGGCTGCCCGACCCCCTCCCGCGAGGCCCCCCGATGGAATTCCCGTTCCTGCGCTTCGACCACGGCGAGACGATCGACCTGCTGCGCGCCTCGGTGCGCGACTTCGCGGCGAAGGAAATCGCGCCGCGCGCCGCCGCGATCGACGCCACCAACCAGTTCCCGATGGACCTTTGGAGGAAGCTCGGCGAGGTCGGCCTCCTCGGCATCACGGTCGAGGAGGACTACGGCGGCACCGCGATGGGCTACCTCGCGCACGTCATCGCGATGGAGGAAGTGAGCCGCGCCTCGGCCTCGGTCGGGCTGTCGTACGGCGCGCACTCCAACCTCTGCGTGAACCAGATCCGCCGCAACGGCACCGACGCGCAGCGCCGCCAGTACCTGCCGAAGCTCGTGTCCGGCGAGCACGTCGGCGCGCTCGCGATGAGCGAGCCCGGCGCGGGCTCGGACGTGGTGAGCATGCGCCTGCGTGCCGAGCGCCGCGGCGACGCCTTCGTGCTGAACGGCAACAAGATGTGGATCACCAATGGCCCCGATGCCGACGTGCTGGTCGTCTACGCGAAGTCCGATGCGAACGCGGGACCCCGCGGCATCACCGCCTTCCTCGTCGAGAAGGGCATGAAGGGCTTCAGCACCGCGCAGAAGCTCGACAAGCTCGGCATGCGCGGCTCGAACACCTGCGAACTGGTGTTCCGCGACTGCGCGATTCCCGCCGAGAACATCCTCGGCGGCGAGGGGCGCGGCGTGAACGTGCTGATGAGCGGCCTCGACTACGAACGCGCGGTGCTCGCCGGAGGCCCGCTGGGCATCATGGCCGCGTGCCTGGACGTGGTGATCCCCTACGTCCACGAGAGGAAGCAGTTCGGCCAGCCGATCGGCGAGTTCCAGCTGATGCAGGGCAAGCTCGCCGACATGTACGCCACGTTCTCGGCGAGCCGCGCCTACGTCTACGCCGTAGCGCAGGCGCTCGACCGCGGCGAGACCACCCGCAAGGACGCGGCCGGCGCGATCCTCTACGCCGCCGAGAAGGCGACGTGGATGGCCGGCGAGGCGATCCAGGCGCTCGGCGGCATGGGCTACATCAACGAGACGCCCACCGGACGCCTGTGGCGCGACGCCAAGCTCTACGAGATCGGCGCCGGCACCAGCGAGATCCGCCGCATGCTGATCGGCCGCGAACTGTTCGCCGAGACGCGCTGACGAGCCGCCAGTGAGCGACGTCGACCGCCTGCTGGAGCAGAACCGAGCGTGGTCCGAGGCCGTGCGCGCCGAGGACCCGCGCTTCTTCGCGCGCCTCGCCGGCCAGCAGGCGCCGCGCTACCTGTGGATCGGCTGCTCCGACAGCCGCGTGCCGGCGAACCAGATTACCGGCCTCGCCCCGGGCGAGGTGTTCGTGCACCGCAACGTCGCCAACCTCGTGGTGCACACCGACCTCAACTGCCTGTCGGCGATCGAGTTCGCGATCGGCGTGCTGAAGGTGCGCGACGTCATCGTCTGCGGCCACTACGGGTGCAGCGGCGTGCGCGCCGCCCTCGGGCGCGAGAGGATAGGGCTCGCCGACAACTGGCTGCGCCACGTGCAGGACGTCGAGGCGAAGCACGCGGGCGCGCTCGGGCAGCTCGCCGACCGCGTCGCGCGCGAGCGGCGCCTGTGCGAGCTGAACGTCGCCGAGCAGGTGCGCCACGTCTGCGAGACCTCGGTGGTGCGCGAAGCCTGGGAGCGCGGCCAGCCGCTGTCGGTGCACGGCTGGATCTACGACCTCGAGGACGGCCTGCTGCGCGACCTCGAGGTCAGCCGGCACGGAGCCGCGTGATGGGCGCGCCGCTGGACGGCTGGATCGAGACCGCGCGCGGCACCGTGCACGCGTGGCAGTGCGACCACATGGGCCACGTCAACGTGCGCGCCTACGGCGAGTTCTTCGAGGAAGCCTGCTGGCAGCTCTACGCGCACGTGGGCATCACGCCGACGGTGCTGCGCGCCGGGGAGATCCTCATGGCCGCCGTGCAGCAGAACATCGCCTACAAGGCGGAGCTGCTGGCGGGCGACACCATCGTCGTGCGCACGCGGGTGCTCGAGGCGCGAGAGAAGGTGATGCGCTTCCGGCACGTGCTCGTGAACAGCGAGACCGGCGTGGAGTGCGCCGACTGCGAGTTCACCGTCGTCTGCCTCGAACCCAAGGTGCGCAAGGCGCGCCCCTTCCCCCCCGACATCGCGGCGCGCGCCCGCGCGCTCGCCGCGGCCTGACCCGCAAGGAGGTTTTCATGAAGACCGACCCGATCGTCATCGCATCCGTCGCCCGCACGCCGATGGGCGGCTTCCAGGGCGAGCTGAAGGGCTTCGCCGCGCCGGAACTCGGCGCCGCCGCGATCCGCGCCGCCGTCGAGCGCGCGAAGCTGAAGCCCGAGGACGTCGAGGAAGTCATCATGGGCTGCGTGCTGCCCGCCGGGCAGGGGCAGGCGCCGGCCCGGCAGGCGTCGCTCGGCGCCGGCTTGCCGCTCGCCGCCGGCTGCACCACGATCAACAAGATGTGCGGCTCGGGCATGAAGGCGGCGATGTTCGCGCACGACTTGTTGCTCGCGGGCGCGACGCGCGTGATCGTCGCCGGCGGCATGGAATCCATGACCAATGCGCCCTACCTGCTGCCCAAGGCGCGCGGCGGCTATCGCATGGGCCACGGGCAGGTGATGGACCACATGTTCCTCGACGGCCTCGAAGACGCCTACGACAAGGGTCGCCTGATGGGCACCTTCGCCGAGGATTGCGCGCAGTCGTATCGCTTCACGCGCGAGGAGCAGGACCGCTTCGCGATCGCGTCGCTCGAGCGCGCGCAGGCAGCGAACACCTCCGGCGGCTTTGCGTGGGAAACCGTGCCGCTCGCGATCAAGGCCGGCAAGGAAGAGAAGTTCGTCGAGAAGGACGAACAGCCCTTCAAGGCCAACCTCGCCAAGATCCCGACGCTGAAGCCCGCGTTCCGCAAGGACGGCACGGTGACCGCGGCGAACTCGAGCTCGATCTCGGATGGCGCAGCGGCGCTGGTGCTGATGCGCCGCTCGGAGGCCGAGCGCCGCGGCCTCGCGCCGCTCGCGACCGTCGCCGGGCACTCGACGCACGCACAGGCGCCGGGCCTCTTCACCACCGCGCCGGTGGGCGCGATCGCGAAGCTCCTCGAGAAGACCGGCTGGACGGCGAAGGACACCGACCTCTACGAGATCAACGAGGCCTTCGCGGTCGTCACCATGGCGGCGATGAAGGAGCACGGCCTGCCGCACGAGAAAGTGAACATCCACGGCGGCGCGTGCGCGCTGGGCCACCCGATCGGCGCCTCGGGCGCGCGCATCCTGGTCACGCTGATCGGCGCATTGCGCCGCACCGGCGGCAAGCGCGGCGTGGCCTCGCTGTGCATCGGCGGCGGCGAAGCCACGGCCATGGCGATCGAACTCGCATGATCGCGAAGCCCAAGGCCGGCAAGGCCGCGCTGCAGCGGCTGCTCGACGCGGAGGAGTTCATCCGCCCGTGGCGCTTCAAGATCGTGGCGGTCGGGGACGGCACGGTCACGGTGATGATCCCGCTGCGCAAGGCATTGCTTCGCCCCGGCGGCATCGTCAACGGGCCGGCGCTGATGGCGGCCGCCGACGTCGTGCTGTGGCTCGCGATCAAGGCGCGCCACGGCATCGCCTACGACGCGCTCACGTCCGACCTGAACACCGCGTTCCTGCGCCCCGCGAAGAACGTGCCGGTGTACTGCACCGGCCGCATCCTGCGAGCCGGCCGCCGCCGCTTCTACGGCGTCGCCGAGTGCCACGACAAGGACGGCCACCTGTTCTCGCACCACACCGTCACGTACGTGCAGCCCGCATGACGACCGGCGCCGACGACCCGCACGCCCTGCTGCGCGAATCGGTCCGCCGTTTCGCGCGCGAGCGCCTGTGGCCGAACGCAGCGCGCTGGGATCGCGAACACCACTTCCCGCGAGAGGAGTTGCGCGAAGCGGCCGCGATGGGCCTCTTCGGCGTCGCGATCCCCGAACAGTGGGGCGGGGCCGGCATGGACGCGACCTCTCTCGCCATCGCCTGCGAGGAACTCTCCGCGGGCGACGGCGCGACCGGCACCATCCTCGCGGTCAACAACCTCGTCGCCGGCATCCTGAACGGCTTCGCGAGCGAGGCGCAGAAGCGCGAGTGGCTCGTGCCCGTGGCGCGCGGCGAGATGCTCGGCGCGTTCTGCCTCACCGAGCCGCAGGCCGGATCCGACGCGAGTGCGATCCAGACCCGCGCCGAACGCACTGCGGACGGCTGGGTGCTGAACGGCGTGAAGCAGTTCATCACCTCCGGGAAGACGGCGGACGTCGCGATCGTCTTCGCCGTCACCGACAAGGCCGCCGGCAAGAAGGGCATCAGCGCCTTCATCGTGCCGACGAAGGCGCCGGGGTACGCGGTCTCGCACATCGAGCAGAAGGCCGGCCAGCACGCCTCGGACACCGCGCAGGTGGTGTTCGAGGACTGCCGCATCCCGGCCGGCAACCTGCTCGCGGACGAGGGCATCGGCTACCGCATCGCGCTCGCGAACCTCGAGTCCGGGCGCATCAACATCGCCGCGCAGGCCACCGGCATCGCGCGCTCGGCGCTCGAGGCGGCGGTCGCCTACGCGCGCGAGCGCCGCAGCTTCGACCGCCCGCTGATCGAGCACCAGGCGGTGAATTTCCGCCTCGCGGACATGGCGACGCAGGTCGAGGCGGCACGGCAGATGTACTTGCACGCCGCGCGCCTGCGCGACGCAGGACGCCCCTGCCTGAAGGAAGCGTCGATGGCGAAGCTCTTCGCCTCCGAGATGGCCGAAAAGGTGTGCTCGGACGCGATCCAGGTACACGGCGGCGCCGGCTACGTGGCAGACTTCCCGGTCGAGCGCCTGTGGCGCGACGTGCGCGTGTGCAAGATCTACGAAGGCGCGAGCGATATCCAGCGGCTCCTGATTGGACGATCCCTGGAAGCCGCATGAACAAGGAGGAGCCGACATGGCGCTGAAGAAGGGCATCAAGCAGCTGATCGCGGACGCGGAAGCGAAGACCAGGGGCATTTCCGCCGCCGACGCGGTGGCGAAGCTCGAGGACACCAACACCGTGTTCGTCGACCTGCGCGACGTGAGGGAACTCGAGCGCGACGGCATGATCCCGGGCGCCTTCCACGCGCCGCGCGGCATGCTCGAGTTCTGGGTGGACCCCGACAGCCCCTACTACAAGCCGGTCTTCGCCGAAGGCAAGGAACTCATCCTCTACTGCGCCGCCGACTGGCGCGCGGTGCTCGCCGCGTCCACGCTCGAGGACATGGGCGTGAAGAACGTCTACCACCTGACCGGCGGGTTCAGCGAATGGAAGAAGGCGGGGCGCCCGACGGGCCTGAAAGAGAAGAAATCGTGATCGAGCATCAACCAATGTTGCGGGGGTGCGGGGGGCTGCGGAAAGCCCCCTGCCTCGTCTAGCGATGCCTGTTATCCGCTCGAACCTCAGCACCCGCTCCGAGGAATTCAAGAAGAACTCGGAGCGCATGCGCGGGCTGGTCACCGACCTGCGCGAAAAGGTGTCGAAGGTCGCGCTCGGCGGCGACGAGAAGTCTCGCGAGCGCCACGTCGCCCGCGGCAAGCTGCTGCCGCGCGAGCGCGTGCGCACGCTGCTCGACCCGGGCTCGCCCTTCCTCGAGGTCGGCCAGCTCGCCGCCTACGGCATGTACGGCGACGAGGCGCCGGGCGCCGGCATCATCACCGGCATCGGCCGCATCGCCGGCCGCGAGTGCGCGATCGTCGCCAACGACGCCACGGTGAAGGGCGGCACCTACTTCCCGATGACGGTGAAGAAGCACCTGCGCATGCAGGAGATCGCCGCGCAGAACCGCCTGCCTTGCGTCTACCTCGTCGATTCCGGCGGCGCGAACCTGCCGAACCAGGACGAGGTCTTCCCCGACCGCGAGCACTTCGGCCGCATCTTCTTCAACCAGGCCAACCTCTCGGCCGCGGGCATCCCGCAGATCGCCTGCGTGATGGGCTCGTGCACGGCCGGCGGCGCCTACGTGCCGGCGATGTCCGACGAATCCATCATCGTGCGCAACCAGGGCACGATCTTCCTCGGCGGCCCGCCGATCGTGAAGGCCGCGATCGGCGAGATCGTCACGCCCGAGGAGCTCGGCGGCGCCGATGTGCACACACGCGTCTCGGGCGTTTCCGACCACTACGCGCTGAACGACGAGCACGCGCTCGCCATCGTGCGCCGCATCGTCGGCAACCTGAACACCCGCAAGCACGTGCCGCTCGACGTGCGCACGCCGCGCGAGCCGGTGTATGCGCCCGAGGAAATCTACGGCGTCATCCCGACCGACGCGCGCAAGCCCTACGACATGCGCGAGATCCTCGCGCGCGTGGTCGACGGCTCGGAGATGGACGAGTTCAAGGCCAACTACGGCACCACGATCGTCACCGGCTTCGCGCACATCCACGGCTACCCGGTGGCGATCCTCGCGAACAACGGCGTGCTGTTCTCGGAGTCGTCGCTGAAGGCGGCGCACTTCATCGAACTCGCCGCGCAGCGCGGGATTCCGCTCCTCTTCCTGCAGAACATCACCGGCTACATGGTGGGCAGGAAGTACGAGGCCGGCGGCATCGCCAAGGATGGCGCGAAGATGGTCACCGCGGTCGCCACCGCCAAGGTGCCGAAGTTCACCATGATCATTGGCGGCTCCTACGGCGCGGGCAACTACGGCATGTGCGGCCGCGCGTACTCGCCGCGCTTCCTGTGGATGTGGCCCACGGCGCGCATCTCGGTGCTCGGCGGCGAGCAGGCCTCTAGCGTGCTCGCCACCGTGCGGCGCGACGGCATCGAGGCCAAGGGCGGCAGTTGGTCGAAGGAAGAGGAAGAAGCCTTCAAGCAGCCGATCCGCGACCAGTACGAGCGCCAGGGCCACCCCTACTACGCCAGCGCCCGCCTCTGGGATGACGGCGTGGTCGACCCGGCCGATACGCGGCGCCTGCTCGGCCTCGCGATCTCCGCCTCCCTCAACGCGCCGGTCGAGCCGACGAAGTTCGGCGTCTTCCGCATGTAGTCGAGAATCCCATGGCTGACAACCTGATCGTAGAGACCCGCAACGGGGTCGGCATCATCCTCCTGAACCGTCCGGAGATCCGCAACGCGTTCGACGACGCGCTGATCGCGAACCTGGCGAAAGTCCTGAAGAAGCTGGAGAAGGATCCCGGCGTGCGCGTGGTGGTGCTCGGCGGCGCCGGGCCGACGTTCTGCGCCGGCGCCGACCTCAACTGGATGAAGCGCATGTCGAAGTACACCTATGCGCAGAACCTGAAGGACGCGCGCGCGCTCGCCGAGATGCTGAAGACGCTGGACCGGCTCTCCAAGCCGACCATCGCACGCGTGCACGGCCACGCGTTCGCGGGCGGGACGGGGCTGGTTGCCGCGTGCGACATCGCGGTCGGGGTGCCCGAGGCCGAGTTCTGCCTGTCGGAGGCGAAGCTCGGCTTGTCGCCCGCGACCATCAGCCCGTACGTGATCCGAGCGATGGGCGAGCGCATGGCGCGGCGCTACTTCCTCACCGCCGAGCGCTTCAGCGCCGCGGAGGCCTACCGTATCGGCCTGCTGTCGGAACTGGTGCTGCCGGACGAACTCGACGCGAAGATCAACGAACTCTGCGGGCACGTGGTGCAGGGCGGCGCCGAGGCGCTGGCGAAGATCAAGGACCTGATCGCGGCGGCCTCGCGCGGCGGCCCGGTGACCGACAAGCTGATCGACGACACCGCGAAGCGCATCGCCGAGATCCGCACCTCGAAGGAAGGTCGCGAGGGCATCGGCGCCTTCCTCGAGAAGCGGCGCCCGGCGTGGTTCCCGGGCGAAGACGGCAAGCCGGCCTCGAAGAAGAAGCGCTCATGATCCGCAAGCTCCTCGTCGCCAACCGCGGCGAAATCGCGTGCCGCGTGATCACCGCGGCGCACAGCCTCGGCATCTCGACGGTGGCGGTCTACTCGGATGCGGACCGCGACGCGAAGCACGTGGCCATGGCGGATGAAGCGCACCGCCTCGGACCGGCACCGGCGCGCGAAAGCTACCTGTCGGTGGAGGCGATCCTCGCCGCGGCCAAGGCCTCCGGCGCGGACGCGATCCATCCCGGCTACGGCTTCCTCTCGGAAAACGAGGACTTCGCGGCCGCGTGCGCGAAGGCCGGCATCATCTTCGTCGGCCCGCCGCCCTCGGCGATCGCCGCGATGGGCGACAAGGCCGCCGCCAAGGCGCTGATGGCGAAGGCCGGCGTGCCGCTCGTGCCCGGCTACCACGGCGACAACCAGGACCCCGCATTCCTCGCGGCCGAAGCCGCGAAGATCGGCTATCCGGTGCTGATCAAGGCCTCCGCCGGTGGCGGCGGCAAGGGCATGCGCCCGGTCACGAAGGCGGCCGAGTTCGAGCAGGCGCTCGCCGGCGCGCAGCGCGAGGCCAAGGCCGCGTTCGGCGACGACCGCGTGCTGATCGAGAAATACCTCGCGCGCCCGCGCCACATCGAGATCCAGGTCTTCGGCGACTCGCACGGCAACGTCGTGCACCTCTACGAGCGCGACTGCTCGGTGCAGCGCCGCCACCAGAAGGTGCTCGAGGAAGCGCCCGCGCCGGGCATGACGCCGGAGCGGCGCAAGGCCATGGGCGACGCCGCGGTCTCTGCCGCGAAGGCCATCGGCTACGTCGGCGCCGGCACGGTGGAATTCATCGCCGAGCAGGATGGAACCTTCTTCTTCATGGAGATGAACACGCGGCTGCAGGTCGAGCACCCGGTGACCGAGATGATCACCGGCCTCGACCTCGTGCAGTGGCAACTGCACGTGGCCGCGGGCGGCAAGCTGTTGCTCTCGCAGGATGAGATCCCGCTGAACGGCCACGCCATCGAGGCGCGCGTCTACGCCGAGAACGCGGCCAAGGGATTCCTGCCTTCGACCGGCACGCTGCGCCGGCTGCGCGTGCCCGAGAGCATCGAGTTCCGCCCCGGCGCGCCGGTGCGCGTGGACTCCGGCGTGCGCGAAGGCGACGCGATCACGCCGTTCTACGACCCGATGATCGCCAAGCTCGTCTGCTGGGGCGAGACGCGCGACGTGGCGCTGGCGCGCCTGCGTGCCGCGCTGGTCGACTACGAGATCGTCGGCCCGACCTCGAACGTGGATTTCCTCTGGCGCGTCACCGGCACCGAAGCGTTCTCGTCGGCCGACCTCGACACCGGACTGATCGAGCGCTGCCGCGCCGAGCTGTTTCCGGCTGCGCGACCCGCGCCGGATGCGATCCTCGCGGCGGCCGCGTTCGCCGAGCTGACGCAGGAAGCGGCGGCGGTAAGCCGGCGCGCTGCGGCCTCGGGCGACCCGTATTCGCCGTGGGCGAGCGTCGACGGCTGGCGGCTGAACCTCGGATCGCACCACCGGCTCGTGTTCACCGAGGGCAAGGCGCGCCACGAGCTGATCGTGGAGTTCCGCGACGAGGGCTACGGCCTCAAGGTGGGCGATCGCCGCTACGCGCTGGAAGGCGAGGCCTACGGCGACGACCGCTACGCCGTGTCGCTCGATGGCCGGCGCGAATCCGTCAGCGCGGTGCGCGACGGGGAGCAGTGGATCGTGTTCCGCGGCGGCGAGCGCTGGACGCTCGGGCTCGTGGCCGACCTGCACGACGCGGGCGACGCTGCGGCGGGCGGCGCGCTGGTGGCGCCGATGCCGGGCAAGATCGTCTCCTTCGCGGTGAAGGCCGGCGACAAGGTGTCGCGCGGCGCGCCGCTGGCAGTGCTAGAGGCGATGAAGATGGAGCACACGATCTCGGCGCCGCGCGACGGCAAGGTCGCCGAGGTGTTCTTCAAGCCCGGCGACCAGGTGAACGAAGGCGCCGAGCTCCTCAAGCTGGCGGACGCATGAGCCTGCCCGCGCGCGTCAGGATCGTCGACGTCGGCCCGCGCGACGGCCTGCAGAACGAGAAGGGCGAGCTGCCGACGAAGGTGAAGCTCGAGCTGATCGAGCGGCTCGCGGACGCGGGCCTGCAGGCGGTGGAGGCCACCGCCTTCGTGTCCCCGAAGTGGGTGCCGCAGATGGCAGACCACGTCGAGGTGCTGGAGGGCATTCGCAGGAAGCCCGGCGTGTCGTACCCGGTGCTGACGCCGAACCTGAAGGGCTTCGAGGCGGCGAAGGCGGCCGGCGCGACCGAGGTCGCGATCTTCGGCGCGGCCTCCGAGGCGTTCTCGAAGAAGAACATCAACTGCACGATCGCCGAGTCGATGGAACGTTTCCGGCCCGTCGCCGAGGCGGCGCGCGCGTCGAACATCAAGGTGCGCGGCTACCTCTCCTGCGTCGTCGGCTGCCCGTACGAGGGCGACGTGGCGCCGCAGAAGGTCGCCGAGGTCGCGGCGATGCTGTGGGACATGGGCTGCTACGAGGTGTCGCTGGGGGACACCATCGGCGTCGGCACGCCGAAGCGCACGCAGGCCATGATCGAGGCGGTGGCGAAGCGCATCCCGGTCGCGAAGCTCGCCGGCCATTACCACGACACCTACGGGCAGGCGCTCGCCAACATCTACGCCTCGATGGAACTCGGCGTCGCCACCTTCGACACTTCGGTCGCGGGACTCGGTGGTTGCCCTTATGCGGCCGGCGCCTCGGGCAACGTCGCGACCGAGGACGTGCTGTACCTGATGCAGGGCCTCGGCATCGAGACTGGCGTGGATCTCGAGCGTGTCGTCGACGCCGGCCAATGGATCTGCGGCATCCTCGGCCGCGAACCGGCCTCCAAGGTCGCGCGAGCCACGCTCGCCAAGCGCGCGAGGGCCTGATGGTCGAGTCGCCCTGCGCCAAGGTCTGCATCATGGATCCGGACACGGACCTCTGCCGCGGCTGCGCGCGCACGCTCGACGAGATCTCGCGCTGGAGCCGCATGACGGACGACGAGAGGCGCGCGGTGCTCGCGCAACTGCCGGCGCGACGGCCGTTCCCGGACCAGCCCGCCGCGTGAAGCCGGAAACCCGCGCCCTCGCGATCTCGAAGCTGAAGGCGTTCGGCGCGCACCTGTCGATCAGCGTGGTGCTGTTCGTCGGCATCATCGCCGCGTGCATGACGCTGTGGTACCCGCCGCCATACTTCTGGATCGACGGCGGCATCCAGGTCACGCGGCTCGCGGCGATGGTCGACATCGTGCTCGGGCCGCTGCTCACGCTGGTCGTGTTCCGCCCCGGCAAGGCCTCCCTGAAGCGCGACCTTGCGGTGATCGGCGTGGTGCAAATCGGCTTCCTCGCATGGGGCGTGCACGTGCTCTACGAGGAGCGGCCGATCCTGTCGGCCTTCATCGGCTATCCGGCCGAACGCTTCTACCCGATCCCGAAGCAGTACATCGTCGACAGCAAGCGACCGATCGAGGAACTCGTGGCCCTGTCCGGCGACCGGCCGGCGCTCGTCGCGATCCGCATGCCCGCCGACCGCGCCGAAGCACGCGAGCTGGTGCGCGTGCAGCTGCGCGGCCTGCCCAGCGTGTTCCGCCAGACCGAGCGCTACGAGCGGCTGGACGCGCACCTGAACGACGTGTTCCTGGTCTCGCGCAGTCGCGAGCGAATCCGCATGGTGTGGCCGGAGGCCGAGGCGAAGGCCGATGCCTTCGCCGCCGAGCGCGGTCGCAAGTTCGAGGACTATGCCTTCGTGCCGGTGCACGGGCGCTTCCAGACCGCGCTGCTGGTGCTGGAGCGCCCCTCCGGCCGCTACGCCGGCGCGGTCTACCTGAACTGGAAGTGACGCGCGGCTACGCGGGCACCGCGTAGCGCGCCACGAACGCCGAGTCGACGTCGACGCCGAGTCCCGGGCGATCCGGGATCGCGACGCGACCGTCCTTCACCGGGAATCCCTCCTTCGGCAGCTCCTGCAGCAGCGGGTTCGCGCCGAGCGAATACTCGAGGATGAAGCCGCACGGCGTCGCCGCCGCGACGTGCATTCCGGCAGCGAAGGCGAGCGCGCCGGTCCACAGGTGCGGCGCGAGGCGCAGGTTGAACGCGGAGGCGATCGCCGCGATGCGCATGGCCTCGGTGATGCCGCCGCAGATCGCGAGGTCGGGCTGGAAGATGTCGGCTGCGCCGAGCTCGGCGAGCTCGCGGAAGTCGAAGCGGTTGAATTCCGATTCGCCGGCGGCGATCGGGATGTCGGTCGAGCGCCGCACCTCGGCGTAGCCGCGCTTGTCGTCCGAGGTCACCGGTTCCTCGAACCACATCAGGCCGCAATCCTCGACGAGCCGGCAGAAGCGCTTCGCCTCGGCGACGTTCCAGGTGCCGTGCGCGTCGCAGGCGAGGCCGATCGAGGATCCCAGCGCCTCGCGCGCGGCGCGCACGCGCTCGGCTGAAACTTCGGGCGTGCCGTCGATGATGCCGACGCGCATCTTCACCGCACCGAAGCCGCCCGCCTTCACGTAGCCGAGAAGCTGTGCGCCGATGCCCTTCGCGTCCGCCCAGCCGCCCGAGGCATAGGCCGGCATCGACTCGCCGCGGCGGCCGCCGAGCAGCCGCCAGACCGGAGCGCCGAGCGACTTGCCGAGCAGGTCCCACAGCGCCATGTCGATGCCGCTCATGGCGCAGATCGAGACCCCGCGCCGCCCGAGCGCCGGGAACACGCGGCCGTGCTCGAGCGCGTAGTGGCCGCGCACACCGCTGTACATGAGTTCCGTGAGCCGAGTGATGTCGCGCGGATCCTCGCCGACGAGTTCCGGGCCGTACTTCTCGTTGATCGCCCGCGTCACCGTGCGGTTGTTGCCCGCGCTGCCGACTTCCTCCTTCGCCTCGCCCCAGCCCACCAGCCCGCATTCGGTCTCGATGCGCACCAGCGTGGAGTCGAACGACGCGATGCGGCCGAAGTCGGACACGTGCTGCCGGGCCTCGGGGATGGGAACGTGGAGCCACGTCGCCTGCACGGACTTGATTCGCATGGCGGGACATTACCCGCGTCGCGGGGCGATGGGGAAGTATCATCTGCGAATCCCTTAGGAGGAGGACACCATGAACCTGCGTACCCTGGCCGGCGCCTTGCTGCTGGCCCTCGCCGCCGCCCCGTCCCACGCCCAGCAGCTGAAGGGCGACGTCCGCTTCTACAACGGGTCCCCCCGGGCGGCACTTCCGACCTGCTCGGCCGCATGCTGGCAGATGCCCTCGCGCCGATCGTCGGCCAGAAGGTGATCGTCGAGAACCGGACCGGCGCCAGCGGCTTCATCGCCGCGGAGGCCACCGCGCGCGCCACGCCCGACGGCCACACGCTCTTCCTCGCGCCGATGGCGCTGATGACGATCTCGCCGCAGATGCCCGGGCAGAAGGTGCCGATCGACGTCGAGAAGGACCTCGCACCGGTCACCAACGTCGGCGGCATCTACAACGTGCTCGTCGCCAACCCGAACGGCCCGTTCAAGACGGTGCCGGAACTGGTCGCCTACGCGAAGAAGAACCCGGGGCGGCTCACCTACGCCTCCGCGGGCAACGGCACCTCGCAGCACCTGTCGGCCGAACTCTTCAAGAAGCTCACGGGCACGTTCATCACGCACATCCCGTATCGCGGCGGTGCGCCGGCGGTAATCGACATCGTCGCGGGGCGCACGGACATGATGTTCGGCAACATGCCCGAGTTCCTCGGCCAGATCCGCGGCGGTGGCCTGAAGCCGATCGCGTTCGGAGCGCCGAAGCCTTCGCCCGTCCTGCCCGAGGTGCCACTGGTCAGCGCCACGGTCCCCGAGTTCAAGATCACCAACTGGTTCGGCGTCGTCACCACGGGCGGCACCCCGGCGGAGTGGGTGAACTTCTGGAACAAGTCGATCGCGACCGTGGCGAAGCAGCCGGCGTTCATCCAGCGCATGACCGAGAACGGCATGGACATCCTCGTCGGCTCCCCCGACGAGTTCCGCGCCACGATCGCCGTCGACAAGAAGCGCTGGGGCGAGGTCATCAAGTCCGCCGGCATTCGTGCGGACTGAGCCGCGCCGGCCGAGCGCGCTGCGATGAGCGGCATCCGTCGCATCGACCACGTCGCGATCGCGGTGCGCGATTGCGACAAGGCCGTCCAGCAGTACGTGAAGCTCCTCGGCGCGGAGCACGTGCGCACCGAGGAGCTGCGCGAGAAGGCGGGGCTCGTGAAGGTCGCCTACCTGCGGATCGGCGAGATCGTGCTGTCGCTGGTGCAGTCGCTCGAGCCCGGGGGCTTCATCGACAAGCACATCGAGAAGCACGGCGAAGGGCTGCACCACATGGGCCTCGAGGTCGATGACCTCGATGCGTTCGTGCGGCGCGTCGAGGCCGAGGGCTACCAGATCCCGCTGCGCGACGAGTTCTCGAACCGCCGCGAGGTGGTGCTGCGGCCGCGCGACGCCAACGGCGTGGTGCTGCAGGTCCTGCAATGGACCGACGGCGGCGCCGACACGGTCGATGCCCGCATCGAGCGCATCCGCCGGCTGAAGAACAAGCCGGAGTAGCGCCGCCTAGCGGCGGCGATGCTTCTTCGCCTTCGTTCGCCCTTCCGGGATCGCCTTGCCGCCGTCGCGCCACGCCACCGCGGCGTGGAAGCCGTGCGCCTCGGCGTACTGCTTGAACCACGTACCCTCGGGCGTGTGCCGCGTGATGCCGTCGAACACCGTGGCGATCATCTGCGTGTTGGCGAGGCCCATGTTCTCGTAGGCCTGGTTGATCATCAGCTTCTGCATCATCAGCTGGTTCTTCGGCACCCCCGCGATGCGCTCGGCGAGCGCCTCGACCGTCGCGTCGAGCTTCGCCTTCGGCACCGCGTCGTGGACGAGCCCCATCGCCTTCGCGGTGCGGCCGTCGATCTTGTCGCCGGTCAGCAGCATGCGCTTGGCGCGCTCGGCGCCCAGCCGGTACACCCACATTGCGGTCGTCGGGCAACCCCACACGCGTGTCGGCATGTAACCGATCTTCGCGTCCTCTTCCATGACGACGAGGTCGGCGCACAGCGCGATGTCGCTGCCGCCGGCCACCGCATAGCCGTGCACCTTGCAGATGGTCGGCTTGTAGCTGCGCCACAGGGACATGAAGTCGTCGGTGTTGGCCTTCATCGCCTTGTAGTCCCGCATCGGGTCCCAGGGCATCGGCTGCGTCCAGCGGTTCGTCGGATCGCCCTCGGCGAACTTCTTCAGGTCGTAGCCCGCACAGAACGCGCGCCCGGCGCCGGAGAGCACGATCACGTGCACGCGATCGTCGTCGTTGGCGGCCTCGACCGCTAGGCGGATCTCGCGCGGCATGCGATCGTCGATCGCGTTCAGGCGCGAGGGCCGGTTCAGGGTGATGCGGGCGATGCGCCCGGCGGTTTCGTAGCTCAGGGTCTGGAAAGTCATGCAGGCCTCCGTGGGTTTTTCCAGCGCGGATGATGGCAAGAAGCGGGGCTTTTGGCTATGCTTGGGCCGTTTCCA
>CAZTXP010000031.1:0-8342 GCA_964617355.1 uncultured Enterobacteriaceae bacterium | reverse complement strand
ATGGTGATGCCCGGGGACAACATCAAGATGGTGGTGACGCTGATCACGCCGGTGGCGATGGAGCAGGGCCTGCGCTTCGCGATCCGCGAGGGCGGCAAGACCGTCGGCGCAGGCGTCGTCGCCAAGGTCGTCGAGTAAGGGTAACCACAGGGGCATAGCTCAACTGGTAGAGCGTCGGTCTCCAAAACCGAAGGCTGGGGGTTCGAGACCCTCTGCCCCTGCCAAGCGCCGGAAACCATGGTCGACAAGATAAAGCTGGGCATCGCGGTAGCGCTCGTCGTCGCGGGCGTCTGGGGGTACTACCTCCTGGGCGACGTGTCGATCGTGCTGCGCATCCTCGCGGTCGTGGCGGGCCTGGCCGCCGGCGCCGTGGTGGCCGGGACCAGCGATCCGGGCAGGCAGTTCTTCATCTTCGCGCGCGAGTCGCTCGCGGAGGCGAAGAAGGTGGTGTGGCCGACGCGCAAGGAGACCACCCAGACCACGCTCGCGGTGTTCGCGTTCGTGGTCGTGATGGCGGTGTTCCTGTGGGTGAGCGACAAGACGCTCGAGTGGGTGCTGTACGACCTCCTGCTCGGCTGGAAGAAGGCGTGAGGGACAACGCATGACGACGACCGCATCGACCCCCGTGACCGGCAAGCGCTGGTATGTGGTGCACGCGTACTCGGGCTTCGAGAAGTCCGTGCAGCGGGCGCTGCTCGACCGCATCAACCGCGCCGGCATGACCGACAAGTTCGGCAAGATCCTCGTGCCGGTCGAGGAGGTCGTCGAGATGAAGGGCGGCCAGAAGCACATGTCGGAGCGCAAGTTCTTCCCCGGCTACGTGCTCGTCGAGATGGAGATGAACGACGACACCTGGCACCTGGTGAAGAACACCAACAAGGTGACCGGCTTCGTCGGCGGCACCGCGACGCGCCCCGCCCCGATCCCCGAGAAGGAGGTCGAGGCGATCATGCAGCAGATGCGCGAGGGCGTGGAGAAGCCCAAGCCCAAGGTGCTGTTCGAGATCGGCGAGATGGTGCGCGTGAAGGAAGGCCCGTTCACGGACTTCCAGGGCACCGTCGAGGACGTGAACTACGAGAAGAGCCGCCTGCGCGTGGCGGTCACCATTTTCGGACGCTCGACCCCGGTCGAGCTGGAGTTCGGCCAGGTCGAGAAGGCCTAGGTCGGCATTGCAACCGTACGGGGAGGGCGGCCCGGCAGTCGAGGGCGCCCGCTTGAACCCGAAAGGAGCGTAGCGTGGCAAAGAAGATCATCGGTTTCATCAAGCTGCAGGTGCCCGCGGGCAAGGCTAACCCCTCGCCGCCCATCGGCCCGGCCCTCGGCCAGCGCGGCCTGAACATCATGGAGTTCTGCAAGGCGTTCAACGCCCAGACGCAGAAGGTCGAACCCGGCCTGCCGCTGCCGGTCGTGATCACCGCGTTCTCGGACAAGAGCTTCACGTTCATCATCAAGACGCCGCCGGTCACCGTGCTGATCAAGAAGGCGGCCGGGATCGAGTCGGGCAGCGCCAAGCCGCACACCGACAAGGTCGGCAAGATCACCCGCAAGCAGGCCGAGGAGATCGCGAAGCAGAAGATGCCCGACCTCACCGCCGCGGATCTCGAGGCGGCCACGCGCACCGTGGCCGGCAGCGCCCGCTCGATGGGCGTCATCGTGGAGGGCCTCTAAATGACCGCCGTTTCCAAGCGCCGCAAGGCCCTCGCCACCAAGGTTGATCGCGCCAAGGCGTACGCCGCGATCGAGGCGATGAAGCTCGTCAAGGACACCGCGACCGCCAAGTTCGACGAGGCCGTCGACGTCGCGGTCAACCTCGGCATCGACGCCAAGAAGTCCGACCAGACCGTGCGCGGCGCGGTGGTCCTGCCCGCGGGCACCGGCAAGAAGGTGCGCGTGGCGGTGTTCGCCGGCGGCGACAAGGCGGAGGCGGCGAAGGCCGCGGGCGCCGACATCGTCGGCATGGAGGACCTCGCCGAGTCGATCAAGGGCGGCAAGATGGACTTCGACGTCGTGATCGCGGCGCCGGAAGCCATGCGCGTCGTCGGCGCGCTGGGCCAGATCCTCGGCCCGCGCGGCCTGATGCCGAACCCGAAGGTCGGCACCGTGACGCCGGATGTCGCCGGCGCGGTGAAGAACTCCAAGGCGGGCCAGGTGCAGTTCCGCGCGGACAAGGCGGGCATCGTGCAATGCACGATCGGCCGCGCGTCGTTCACGCCGGAGCAGCTGCGCGACAACCTCGCGGCGCTCGTCGAGGCGCTGAACAAGTCGAAGCCCGCGAGCACCAAGGGCATCTACCTGAAGAAGCTCTCCGTCTCGAGCACGATGGGCGTCGGCGTGAAGGTCGACGTCGGTTCGCTGACGGCGCAGCAGGCGTAAGGAACTTTGGGCCGTCGCGCCCCCGCAAGGGGTCGCGGCAGCTGTCAAAGACCGCAGGGGCGGGGCCGGAGCTGGATCCATCCAACCGCGGCGCCGCTTAATACGTCGGCACCCTGCGCAGACGGCGAACCCGAAGACGGAATCGAGAGGTTCCCGATTCAAGGTCGCCAGGGCGGGAGTCGGAACATCGCCTCCCTTTTGTTCAACGCAACAGGAGCAAGACCTTGAGTCTCAGTCTTGAGCAGAAGCAAGCGGTCGTCTCCGAAGTCGCGGCGGAGCTGTCGAAGGCCCAGGCCGTGATCCTCGCGGAGTATCGCGGCCTCGAAGTCGGGGTCGTGACCAGCCTGCGCGCCAAGGCGCGGAAATCGGGTGTGCAGTTGCGCGTGCTGAAGAACACCCTCGCGCGTCGTGCCGTCACCGGCACGCCGTTCGAGAAGCTGTCCGACCAGATGGTCGGGCCGCTGATGTACGGCATCGCGCAGGACCCGGTGGCTGGCGCCAAGGTGCTCGCCGAGTTCTCGAAGGAGAACGAGCGCTTCGTGATCAAGGGCGGTGCGATGCCCAACGCCGTGATGTCCGCGCAGGACGTCAAGGCGCTGGCGACGATGCCGTCCCGCGAGGAGCTGCTGGCGAAGCTGTTGGGCACGATGCAGGCCCCGGTCGCGAAGCTGGTGCGCACGATGAACGAGGTGCCGGGCAAGTTCGTCCGCACGCTCGCCGCGGTGCGCGATGCAAAGGAAAAAGCGCCGGCTTGACGGCGCGCTCGTAAAGACGAAGGCGACCGCCTGACCGCGGCCGCAGGGAACCCTCACTAGGAGCAAATCATGGAACGTGCACAGATCCTCGAAGCAGTCTCGCAGATGACCGTCCTCGAGCTCTCGCAGCTCATCAAGGACATGGAAGAGAAGTTCGGCGTCTCCGCCGCGGCGGCGGTGGCCGTGGCGGCCCCGGCGGCCGGCGGCGCGGCCGCGGGCGGCGCGGCGGCGGCCGAGCAGACCGAGTTCACCGTCATCCTCGCCGCGGTCGGCGAGAACAAGGTGAACGTCATCAAGGCCGTGCGCGAAGTCACGAGCCTCGGCCTGAAGGAAGCCAAGGACCTCGTCGACGGCGCGCCGAAGCCCGTCAAGGAAGGCGTGTCGAAGGCCGATGCCGACGCCATCGCCAAGAAGCTGACGGACGCCGGCGCGAAGGCCGAGATCAAGTAAGGCCGCGTCCTTCTGGGCCCGGGCGGGCCGCGTCCCGCCCGAGACCAGAGCAAAGCGCCACCCCGCGGGGAACGGCGCTTTCCTCTGTTCTCTTGCAGCATTGACCGGGAGCCTGCATGACCTACACGTCGACCGAGCGTAAGCGCATCCGCAAGAGCTTCGCGAAGCGCGCCAGCGTCCTGAACGTGCCGTACCTGATCGCGACGCAGCTGGAGTCCTACGCGGCGTTCCTCCAGGAGTTCACCGCGCCCGAGTCGCGCAAGAACGAGGGCCTGCAGGCCGCGTTCAACACCATCTTCCCGATCAGCTCGCACTCGGGGAACGCGCGCCTGGAGTTCGTCTCCTACACGCTCGGCGAGCCGCCGTTCGACGTCAAGGAGTGCCAGCAGCGCGGCCTCACCTTCGCCAGCCCCCTGCGCGCCAAGGTGCGCCTCACCATCCTCGACAAGGAGGCCGCCAAGCCGACCGTCAAGGAAGTGAAGGAGCAGGAGGTGTACATGGGCGAGATCCCGCTGATGACGGCGAACGGCTCGTTCGTCATCAACGGCACCGAGCGCGTGATCGTCTCGCAGCTGCACCGCTCGCCCGGCGTGTTCTTCGAGCACGACCGCGGCAAGACGCACTCCAGCGGCAAGCTGCTCTTCTCGGCCCGCATCATCCCCTACCGCGGCTCCTGGCTCGACTTCGAGTTCGACGCCAAGGACATCGTCTACTTCCGCGTCGACCGCCGCCGCAAGATGCCGGTGACGATCCTCCTGAAGGCCCTCGGCTACACGCCCGAGAAGATCCTCAAGGAGTTCTTCGCCTTCGACACCTTCCACGTCGAGTCGAACCACGTCCTCTTCGAGGTCGTCCCCGAGCGCCTGCGCGGCGAGATGGCGCGCTTCGACATCAACGACAAGTCGGGCAAGAACATCGTCCCGAAGAACAAGCGCATCACCGTCAAGCACATCCGCGACATGGAGGCGGCGGGCATCAAGCGCATCGAGGCCCCGGACGAGTTCATCATCGGCCGCGCGCTGTCGCACAACGTCGTGTCGGAGGACGGCGAGATCGTCGCCAACGCCAACGACGAGGTCACCGAGACCCTGCTCGCCAAGCTGCGCGAGGCGAAGGTCGGCAAGGTGCAGACCCTCTTCACCAACGACCTCGACCACGGCGCCTACGTGTCGCAGACCCTGCGCGCGGACGAGACCGCCGACATGAACCAGGCGCGCGTCGCGATCTACCGCATGATGCGCCCCGGCGAGCCGCCGACGGAAGACGCGGTGGAGTCGCTCTTCAACGGCCTCTTCTTCGCCGAGGAGCGCTACGACCTGTCGGCCGTGGGCCGCATGAAGTTCAACCGCCGCATCGGCGTGGCGAGCGAGTCCAGCTGGCAGGCGCGCCTGAAGAACCTCGCGCTCTCCAAGGAAGCCGAGGCCGACGTCTGGGCCTACTTCGGCAACGCGCCGGAGCTCTCGCTGTCCAAGGTCGCGCTGGAAGGCGTGGCGGACGCGGCCGAGGCCGGCGCCGCGATCGAGAAGATGTTCTCCGAGCTGAAGGCCAAGGGCGTCGACCGCCAGAAGCTCGACACCACGATCGAGCAGCGCTTCACGCTCAGCACGCGCGACATCGTCGAGGTGATCCGCATCCTCGTCGAGCTGCGCAACGGCCGCGGCGAGATCGACGACATCGACCACCTCGGCAACCGTCGCGTGCGCTCGGTCGGCGAGCTGGCCGAGAACCAGTTCCGCGCCGGCCTGGTGCGCGTCGAGCGCGCCGTCAAGGAGCGCCTGTCGCAGGCCGAGTCCGACAACCTGATGCCGCACGACCTCATCAACGCCAAGCCGATCTCGGCCGCGGTGAAGGAGTTCTTCGGCTCGTCGCAGCTGTCGCAGTTCATGGACCAGACCAACCCGCTGTCGGAGATCACGCACAAGCGCCGCGTCTCCGCCCTCGGACCGGGCGGCCTGACGCGCGAGCGCGCCGGCTTCGAGGTGCGCGACGTGCACCCGACGCACTACGGCCGCGTCTGCCCGATCGAGACGCCGGAAGGCCCGAACATCGGCCTGATCAACTCGCTCGCGCTGTACGCGCGCACGAACAAGTACGGCTTCCTCGAGACGCCGTACCGCCGCGTGAAGGACAGCAAGACCACCAGCGACATCGAGTACCTGTCGGCGATCGAGGAAGGCAAGCACGTCATCGCGCAGGCCAACGCGCAGGTCGACAAGGCCGGCAAGCTGGTCGACGACCTCGTGTCCTCGCGCAACAAGAACGAGTTCATGCTGTCGACGCCCGAGCACATCGACTACATGGACGTCGCGCCTTCGCAGATCGTGTCGGTGGCCGCGTCGCTGATCCCGTTCCTCGAGCACGACGACGCGAACCGCGCCCTGATGGGCTCGAACATGCAGCGCCAGGCCGTGCCCTGCCTGCGCCCCGAGAAGGCGCTCGTCGGCACCGGCATCGAGCGCACCGCGGCGGTCGACTCCGGCACCTGCATCACCGCGCTGCGCGGCGGCATCGTCGACTACGTCGACGCCAACCGCGTGGTGGTGCGCGTGAACGACGACGAGACCCAGGCGAGCGAGGTCGGCGTCGACATCTACAAGCTGACCAAGTACACGCGCTCCAACCAGAACACCAACATCAACCAGCGCCCCATCGTGCGCCCGGGCGAGAAGATCGCGCGCGGCGACGTGGTGGCCGACGGCGCGTCCACCGACCTCGGCGAGCTGGCCCTCGGCCAGAACATGCTGGTCGCGTTCATGCCGTGGAACGGCTACAACTTCGAGGACTCGATCCTCATCTCCGAGCGCGTGGTGTCCGACGACCGCTTCACCTCGATCCACATCGAGGAGCTGACGGTGGTCGCGCGCGACACCAAGCTCGGCGCCGAGGAGATCACGCGCGACATCTCGAACCTGTCCGAGGCGCAGCTCGCGCGCCTGGACGAGTCGGGCATCGTCTACATCGGGGCCGAGGTCGAGGCCGGCGACGTGCTGGTCGGCAAGGTGACGCCCAAGGGCGAGACCCAGCTGACGCCCGAGGAGAAGCTGCTGCGCGCGATCTTCGGCGAGAAGGCCTCCGACGTGAAGGACACGTCGCTGCGCGTCCCCTCGGGCATCTCGGGCTGCGTGATCGACGTGCAGGTCTTCACGCGCGAGGGCATCGAGCGCGACAAGCGCAGCCAGTCGATCATCGACGACGAACTGAAGCGCTACAAGACCGACCTCGCCGACCAGATGCGCATCGTCGAGGCCGACACCTTCGAGCGCCTCGAGCGCCTGCTGGTGAACAAGGTCGCCAACGGCGGGCCGAAGAAGCTCGCCAAGGGCACCAAGGTCGTCAAGAGCTACCTCGAGACCCTCGAGCGCTTCGACTGGTTCGACATCCGCCTCGCGAACGAAGAGGCCGCGGCGCAGGTCGAGGCGCTGAAGGAGTCGCTGTCGCAGAAGCGCCACGAGTTCGACAACATGTTCGAGGCGAAGAAGAAGAAGCTCACGCAGGGCGACGAGCTTCCCCCGGGCGTGCTGAAGATGGTCAAGGTGTACGTCGCGGTGAAGCGCCGCCTGCAGCCCGGCGACAAGATGGCCGGCCGCCACGGCAACAAGGGCGTGATCTCGCGCATCGTCCCGGTCGAGGACATGCCGCACATGGCCGACGGCACCACCGTCGACCTCGTGCTGAACCCGCTCGGCGTGCCGTCCCGCATGAACGTCGGGCAGATCCTCGAGACGCACCTGGGCTGGGCCGCGAAGGGCCTCGGCCTGAAGATCGGCGCGATGCTGCAGAAGTCGGCCTCCGCCGCCGAGCTGCGCAAGGAGCTCGACCGCGTCTACAACAGCACCGGCAAGCCCGAGGACATCGCCTCGCTCGCCGACGACGAGATCGTGCAGCTGTCGCACGGCCTCGTGAAGGGCGTGCCGTTCGCGACGCCGGTGTTCGACGGCGCGACCGAGGAGGAGATCACCGCGATGCTCAAGCTCGCGGGCCTGCCCGAGTCCGGGCAGGTGCGCCTCTATGACGGCCGCACCGGCGAGGCATTCGACCGCGAGGTCACCGTCGGCTACATGCACATGCTGAAGCTGCACCACCTCGTCGACGACAAGATGCACGCGCGCTCCACCGGCCCGTACAGCCTCGTCACCCAGCAGCCGCTGGGCGGCAAGGCGCAATTCGGCGGCCAGCGCTTCGGCGAGATGGAGGTCTGGGCGCTCGAGGCCTACGGTGCGTCGTACGTGCTGCAGGAAATGCTCACGGTGAAGTCCGACGACATCAACGGCCGCACCAAGGTGTACGAGAGCATCGTGAAGGGCGAGCACCGCATCGACGCAGGGATGCCTGAGTCGTTCAACGTGCTGGTGAAGGAAATTCGGTCCCTGGGCATCGACATCGACCTGGAGAGGTTCTAACGATGAAAGCGCTACTCGAGCTGTTCAAGCAGGTCCAGCCGGCCGAGGAGTTCGACGCCATCCGCATCGGCCTCGCCTCCCCGGAGAAGATCCGTTCCTGGTCGTACGGCGAGGTGAAGAAGCCGGAGACGATCAACTACCGGACCTTCAAGCCGGAACGCGACGGCCTGTTCTGCGCCAAGATCTTCGGGCCGATCAAGGACTACGAGTGCGTCTGCGGCAAGTACAAGCGCCTCAAGCACCGCGGCGTGATCTGCGAGAAGTGCGGCGTCGAGGTGACGCTGGCCAAGGTGCGCCGCGAGCGCATGGGCCACATCGAGCTCGCCAGCCCGGTGGCGCACATCTGGTTCCTGAAGTCGCTGCC
>CAZTXP010000030.1:0-44685 GCA_964617355.1 uncultured Enterobacteriaceae bacterium | reverse complement strand
CTCGTCGCCGTCCTGCTCGGCCCAGTCGGCCTGCGGACGGTTCAGGCCGACCTCGCGCTCGCCGTGCGCGAGGATCGCTCCGGTGGCGTCGATCACCAGCGCGCGGCTGGCGTGCGTGCCCTGGTCGATGGCGAGGATGAGGGGCGAGCCCATGGCTGCCGGCACTCTTTCACGCCGCTTGATCCCGGTCAACGTCGGTCGCAGGACGCCGGCGCAGCATGGTCCGCATGGCCAAGGTGGGCGTGATCGGCGGGGGCGCGTTCGGCACGGCGATGGCGTGCGTGGTGCGGCGCGCCGGCAACGAGGTCGTGCTGTGGGCGCGCGAGCCAGAGGTGGTCGAGTCGGTCAACCGCGAGCGCGAGAACAAGGTGTTCCTGAAGGGCGTGCCGGTGCTCGACGGCATCGTCGCCACCGGCAACCTCGAGGCCGCGGTGCGCGGCAAGGATTTTCTCCTCGCGGTCGTCCCGGCGCAGCACCAGCGGCGAGTGGCGACGGAGCTGGCGAAGTTCCTGCCGCCCGGCCTGCCGGTGGTGAACTGCTCCAAGGGCGTGGAGCGCGGCACCTGCGCGCTGATGCCGCAGGTTCTGTCCGAGGCCCTGCCCGGCGCGGTGGTCGCGGTGCTCTCGGGGCCCTCGTTCGCGAAGGAGATCGCGGTCGACCTGCCTTGCGGCGTGACGCTGGCCTGCGCCGATCGCGAGGTTGGCGAGCGCCTGTGCAAGGACATCGGCACCGAGCTCTTTCGCGCCTACCACTCGTTCGACGTCATCGGCGCCGCGGTGGGCGGCGTGATGAAGAACGTGATCTCGATCGCCAGCGGCATCGTCGCCGGCCGCAAGCTCGGCGAGAACGCGCGCGCCACGCTGATCACGCGCGGCCTGGCCGAGGCCACGCGCCTCGGCGTCGCGATGGGCGCGCACGAGGACACCTTCCTCGGGCTCGCGGGCGTCGGCGACCTGATGCTCACGGCCAACAGCCTGCAGTCGAGGAACACTTCGCTCGGCGTCGCCATCGGCGAGGGCAAGCGCGCGGCGGACGTGCTCGCCGCGAGGAAGGAAGTCACCGAAGGCGCGTTCTCCGCCGAGGCGGTGGCCGAGCTCGCGCGCCGCCACCGGGTCGAGATGCCGATCGCAGCGATGGTGGACGCGATCCTCAACCACGGCGAGGAGCTCGACGCCTCGCTGCTGAAGCTCGTCCACCACCCCTACCACGACGAGCTCGAGGCGGGGTAGGGCGAGGGCCGGCTACTTCTTCGCCGCGGCCTCCGCGTAGAGGCGCTTCGCGATGCGGAAGCTGTCCAGCGCCGCCGGCGCGCCGCAGTAGACCGCGACCTGCAGGAAGATCTCCTTGATCTCGGCTTGCGTGATGCCGTTCCGGATCGCGGCGCGCAGGTGGATCTCGAGCTCGTGCGGCCGGTTCAGCGCCGAGATCATCGCGAGATTCATGATCGAGCGCGTCTTCATCGGCAGCACGCCGCGCGCCCAGCTCGCGCCCCACGCGTGCTCGGTGACGTAGTGCTGCAGGTCGATGGTGAAGTCGTCGGCCTCGCGGAAGGCCTTCTTCACGTACTCCTTGCCGAGCCACTTCTGGCGGACCGCGAGGCCCTTCTTGTAAGCCGCGCTCTTCGGAGTGGCGGGTTTGCGTCGTGCTGCAGCCATCGGATGCTCCCTTGGGTTGACTACTTGGAATCGAAGATCGCGACGCCCGACCAGTCGGCGGGCACGCCCTCGGCGGCGGCGCGCCGGCAGCGCTCGGCATAGAGCTCGGCGGGGACGTCGTCGGGGAAGCGCGCGAGGAGCGCGCGGAACTCGGCCTCGGCGGCGGCGAAGTCGCGCGCGAGGTAGCGGGCGAGGGCGGCGTCCCACGCCGCGAGCGTCGCCGCCTTGAAGGCGCGCGCGGGCTCCGGGTCGGCGTCGAAGGCCTCGTAGATCGCCACGGGCCGGTTCTTGCCCTTCACCTGGATGCGGTCGAGGAATCGCGTGCCGAAGGCGCCGGCCGGCAGCTTGTCGAGCACGGATTCGCTCACCACGATGCCGGCACCATAGTGCTTGGTGATGCCTTCCAGCCGCGAGGCGAGGTTCACCGCGTCCGAGATCACGGTGCTGTTCATGCGCTCGTCCTCGCCGACGGTGCCGAGGATCAGGTTGCCGGCGTGCAGCCCGACGCCGATGCGGATCGGCGCGTAGCCGCGCGCGACGCGCGCCTCGTTGTACGCGGCGACGCGGCGCTGCATGTCGATCGCGGCGCGCAGCGCGTCGGCGGGCGTGTTCGGGAAGAGGGCCATTACCGCGTCGCCGATGTACTTGTCGATCACGCCGCCGTGGTCGCGCACCGCCGGCCCGACGCGGCGCAGGAAGGCGTTGATGAAGTCGAAGTTCTCGCGCGGCGACATCGATTCGGAGAGCGTGGTGAACGAGCGGATGTCCGAGAACAGCACCGTCATGTCGCGCTGCACGTGGTCGCCGAGGCGCAGGTCGATCACGCTGTCCTTCTTCAGGAAGCCGAGGAAGGTGTGCGGCACGAACCGGCCGTAGGCCGCGAGCAGCGCCTCGAGGTGCCTCGAATGGCCGTCGATGGTCGCCGCCATGGTGTTGAACGACTCGCCGAGGTGGCCGATCTCGTCCTTCGAGGTCACCGGCACGCGTACCTCGAACTTCCTCGCCGCGAACTCGCGCACGGCGGCGTCGAGCGCGCGCACGCCGCGCGTCAGCTGGTCGCCGAAGAGCACCGACACGCCGAGCGCGATCGCGAGCGCCACCAGCACGATCACCGCCGAGGTCGCGGTCGCCTGCGCGAGCGCGGCGCGCATGTTGGCGTCCTTCAGGTCGACGCCGAGGATGCCGAGCAGGCGCCCGTCGGCGGCGAACACCGGCGCGTAGGCCGACAGCGAGCGCGTGTTGTACTGGCGGTCCTCGACGAAGTCGTCCTCGACCACCAGGCGCCGGGTCGCGAAGGCCTCCTTGATGAAGGCCTTGTCCGAGACGTCGTAGGCGAGCGAGAAGTGCGAGATCTCCTCGGCCGGCTTCTCGCCCTTCGCTTCCTTCGCGACGGCCTCGAGCACGTCGGCATCGACCACGAAGCGCGCCTTCGCGGGGTCTCGCGTCGGCGCGAGCACGTAGGCGTACTGGATCAGCTTGGGCTCGGCCTCGCGGATCGCGTGCAGCTGGCGCTCGAGGCGCCGCCAGTCGGCCGAGGCCTCGACCTCGGCGACGCGCGCCGGCGGCAGGTCGTCGCCGAGCAGCGCGTCCAGGCGCTCCAGCGTAGCGACGTCGAGAGAGGCCGCGCCGATGTGCGCGATGTTCCTCAGGCGCCCGCGGATCTCCTCCTTCAGGCTGTCCTGCAGCAGCCAGTACGAGAAGCCGGTCGAGCCGAACGCGATCGCCGCGGTGACGAGGAAGAACGCGAGGATGGCCTTCAGCCGGATGCTCATGCGGGCGCGAAACGGGGAGGGGCGGCGCTCCGAAGGATACACGGCAGGGTGGAACGCCGATGCCAGATGTCGGACAATCGCGCCATGACCCTGACGCTACGACCCAAGTCCGCCGCATTCGTCGCCGACGCCTCCGGCATCGACCTGCGCCGTCCGCAGGACCCGGCGACCATCGCCGAGATCGACCGCGCGATGGACCGCTACGCGGTGCTCGTGTTCCGCGGCCAGCCGCTGACGCAGGACGAGCAGGTGGCGTGGTCGCGCCAGTTCGGCCCGCTCGACGGCGGCCTGCGCAAGGCCACCGGTGCGAAGACGCGTTTCCAGCACGAGGAGCTGATCGACATCGGCAATGTCGCCCTCGACGGCAACGTGGCGTCCACCGACGACCCGAAGCTGGTCGGCGTGCTCGCCAACCAGCTGTGGCACTCCGACAGTTCGTTCCAGGACCTGCCGGTGCAGTACTCGATGCTGTCGGCCGTGGTCGTGCCGCCCGAGGGCGGACAAACGGAATGGTGCGACCTGCGCGCCGCATGGGACGACCTCCCGGCCGAGCTGCGCAAGCTCGTCGAAGGCCGTACCGCGCGCCACTCCGCCTTCCACTCGCGCATCCTGCTCGGCGACGACAAGTACGACGCCACGCAGCTCGGCCGCTTCCCGCCGGTCGAGCGCCCGCTGGTGCACGTGCATCCGGGTTCGGGCCGCAAGGTGCTGTTCCCGAGCGTGCACTGCGAGCGCGTGAGCGGCATGCCCGTGCCCGAGGGCCGGCTGCTGGTCGCGGAACTGATCGAGTTCGCCACCCAGCCGAAGTACTGCTACTTGCACTCCTGGCAGCCGGGCGACTTCGTGATGTGGGACAACCGCAGCACGCTGCACCGCGGCCGGCGCTACGACCTGTCGCAGCGCCGGGACCTGCGCCGCACCACCACGCTTGCACGAGACGCGGCGCGCGCCGCCGCCTAGACCTGACACCTTCAAGGAGATCGACGACGATGCATCCGCTGCCCAAGCTCGCCCTCGCCCTGACCCTCGCCGCCGCCGCCGGCGCGGCCGTCGCGCAGGCCTACCCGAACAAGCCGGTGCGCGTGGTCGTGCCCTTCGGCCCCGGCACCACCTCCGACCTCGTCGGCCGCATGATCGCCGACCGCCTCTCGGCCTCGCTGGGGCAGCCCTTCATCGTCGAGAACCGCACCGGCGCCGGCGGCACGATCGGCAGCGACGTCGTCGCCAAGGCCGCGCCCGACGGCTACACCATCCTGCAGTCGACCGCGGCGACGCCGATCACGGCGGTGATGTACAAGAACCTCGCCTACGACACCTCGAAGTTCGTCTCGGTGACGGTGTTCACGCACTCGCCGCTCGGCTTCGCGGCCAACGTGCAGTTCGCGCCCAAGACCGTGCCCGACTTCATCGCCTACGCCAAGGCCAACCCGGGCAAGGTGAGCTTCGGGTCGCTCGGCGTCGGTACCTCGCACCATCTCACCGGCGAGAAGCTCAAGCTCGACGCCGGCATCGACATGGTGCACGTGCCGTACAAGGGCTCGGGCCCGGCGCACGCCGACCTCATGGGCGGGCAGATCCAGGTGATGTTCGACAACCTTTTCGCACTCATGCCGCACTTCAAGTCCGGAAAGCTGCATCCTCTGGCCGTGTCGAGCGCGAAACGCCATCGCCTGCTGCCGGACGTGCCGTCCCTCTCCGAGGCGGGCGTGAAGGACTTCGAGACCGTGGCCTGGTTCGGCTGGCTGCTGCCGCCGGGCACGCCGCGCGAGATCGCCGCGCGCCTGAACGCCGAGACCACCAAGGCGCTCGCCATCCCCGAGGTGCGCCAGCGCCTGATGGACGGCGGCTCCGACGTGGTCGGCAACTCGCCCGAGGACGCCGACAAGTTCCTGCGCGCCGAGATCGCGCGCTGGGGCGCCGTCGTCAAGGCGGCGAAGATCTCCGCCGATTGAGGCCCGCGATGGGGATGCGCACGCCATGAGCAGCAACGACGACGCCATCCCCGTCGACCGCGCAGGAGAGTTCTGGGGCGGCCTCGCCTCGATGCTGGTGGCGCTGCCCTCGGCGATCGCCTTCGGCGTCCTGATCTATTCCGCGATCGGCCCCGAGCAGACCGGCGCCGGCGCGCTGGCCGGCATCATCGGCGCCGCGCTGCTCGGCATCGTCGCGCCGCTGGTGGGCCGCAACGGCGGCTTCATCACCGCGCCCTGCGCCCCCGCGGCCGCGGTGCTCTCGGCGATGGCGGCGGGCTTCGTCGCCAACGACATGGCGCCCGACCGCGTGCTGGGCCTGCTCGCGCTCACCGCGCTGCTCGCCGCGCTGATGCAGTTCGTGTTCGGCGCGGTGAAGGCCGGGCGGCTGATCAAGTTCATCCCCTACCAGGTGGTGAGCGGCTACCTTTCCGGCGTCGCGCTGGTCATCGCGGTGGGCCAGCTGCCCAAGCTGCTCGGCCTGCCGAAGGACGTGCACCTGTGGCACGGGCTGCTGTCGCCGTCGCTGTGGAACTGGACCGGCATCGGCGTCGGGCTGGTGACCATCGTCGCGATGGCGGTGGCGCCGAAGATCACGCAGAAGGTGCCCGGCGCGATCATCGGGCTGGTGGCCGGGGTGGCCGCCTATTTCGCGATCAGCGTGTTCGACCCGTCGCTCCGCGTGCTGGAAGGCAACAAGCTGGTGATCGGCTCGATCAACGCCGGCGGGTCGCTGCTGGACGCCGCGTGGACGCGCGCGCAGTCGGTGGTCCACATCCGGCCGTCCGACGTGTCGCTGGTGTTCACGTCGGCGCTCACGCTCGCGGTGCTGCTCTCGATCGACACGCTGAAGACCGGCGTGGTGCTGGATGCCCTCACGCGCAAGCGCCACAACTCGAACCGCGAGCTGCTCGCGCAGGGCGCGGCGAACCTCGCGTCGTTCGTCGGCGGCGGCATGCCGGGCGCCGGCACGATGGGCGCGACCCTCGTCAACGTCACCAGCGGCGGGCGCACGCCGTGGTCCGGCATCCTCGAGGGCGTGTTCGTGCTGGCGGCGTTCCTGCTGCTGGGGAGCCTGATCGCGTGGGTGCCGATCGGCGCGCTCGCGGGCCTGCTCATCATGGTGGCGTGGCGCATGTTCGACCGCGGCGCGCTGAAGCTCGTCGCGCGCCCCGGCACGCGCGTGGACTTCACCGTGATCCTGATCGTGGTGGCGGTGGCGCAGGTCGGGCTGATCCTCGCCTCGGCGGTGGGCGTGGCGCTGTCGATCCTGCTCTTCATCCGCGACCAGATCCGCGGCTCCGTGATCGCCAACCTCGTCACGCTCGATCGCACGCACTCGAAGAGGAAGCGCCTGATGGCCGAGCGCGAGATCCTCGGCAACGCCGGCACGAAGGCGGCCGTGGTGCAGCTGCAGGGCAACCTCTTCTTCGGCACCACCGACCAGCTCTTCTCCGAGATCGAGAAGGACCTCGATCGCCTGAAGTACCTGCTGATCGACCTGCGCCGCGTCTACTCGATGGACTACACCGCCGGGCACCTGCTGGAGCAGATGCGCGAGCGCCTGCACGAGCGCGGCGGCGAGTTGCTGTTCTCGGGCCTGCCCTCGCACCTGCCGACGCGGCAGGACATCGAGCAGTACATGGGCGAGCTCGGGCTCTCGCAGGGCGACGGCATCCGCATCTTCGAGACCCGCGACAGCGCGATCGAGTGGATGGAAGACCGGCTCCTCGAAGCCGAGGGCTGGGAGCCGACCGACGACCCCGAGGCGCTGGATCTCTCCGGCATCGAGCTCTTCAGCGACCTCGACCCGCAGTCGCTCGCCGACCTCGCCGGCGCGGTGCAGGAGCAGTCGGTGCCAGCCGGCGGGCGCGTGTTCGGGCGCGGCGGCATGGGCGACGAGCTGTACCTGATCCGACGCGGTCGCGTGCGCGTGCTGCTGCCGCTGGAGGGCGGCAAGGTCCACCACCTCGTCACGCTCTGCCAGGGCGACTATTTCGGCGAGATGGCCTTCCTCGACCGCGAGCCGCGCTCGGCCGACGTGATCGCCGCGACGCCCACCGAGCTGTACGTCCTCTCCCGCGCGCGCTTCGACGAACTCGCGCGCCGCAACCCGGCGCTCGGCAGCCGGGTCTTCGAGCAGCTCGCGTACGCGATCTCGCAGCGCCTGCGCTCGGCCGACATCGAGCTGCAGGCCCTCGAGGCCCGCTAGGGCCCGGTTTTACCTCGCATCAACATCCGCGCAGATTCCCGCGCGGTGCCCTGATCCTGATCAAGAGAAGCGCGTCCTGCCGGGCGAATGCTACCCGCATTGCAAACGCAGGTATGCACGGGAGGCTGAGATGAGGTTGACCCGACGGGAGTTCCTCCAAGGGACCACGGCTGCCGCGGTCCTGGGCGTGTACGGGTGCGCGAGCGTGCCCCGCAGCGCGGCGCTGATCCCCTACAAGGCGAAGCCCAGCAGCCCGCCGAAGGGCGAGTGGGTGGGGAGCGTCTGCCAAGGCTGCACCCAGTGGTGCGCGATCCAGATCTTCGTGCAGAACGGCCGCGCGGTGCGCGTGCGCGGCAACCCGCTCTCGAAGACCAACCACGGCTACGTCTGCCCGCGCGGGCACCTGATCCCGCAGCAGGTGTACGACCCCGACCGCATCAAGGTGCCGATGAAGCGCACCAACCCGGCCAAGGGGCGCGGCGTCGATCCGAAGTTCGTGCCGATCACCTGGGACGAGGCGCTCGACACGGTGGCCGACAAGCTGATGGAACTGCGCAAGGCCGGCGAGCCGCAGAAGTTCATGTACATGCGCGGGCGCTACTCGCCGACTTCCACCGAGCTCCTCTACGGCACGCTGCCGAAGATCTTCGGCACGCCGAACTACTTCTCGCACAGCGCGATCTGCGCCGAGGCCGAGAAGATGGGCCCGGGCCTGACGCAGGGCTTCTTCGGCTATCGCGACTACGACCTCGAGAAGACGAACTGCCTCGTGCTCTGGGGCACCGATCCGCTGGCGTCGAACCGCATGGTGCCGAACACGATCCACCGCTTCCACGAGATCGTCGCGCGCGGCACCGTGATCGCGGTCGACCCGCGCCTGTCCAACGTCGCGGCCAAGGCGCATGAATGGCTGCCGATCATCCCCGGCACCGACGGCGCGCTCGCCGGTGCGATCGCGCACGTGCTGCTGGTGGACGGCGCCTGGAACCGCGAGTTCGTCGGCGACTTCAAGGACGGGCGCAACCAGTTCGCCGCCGGCAAGACGGTGGACGAGGCCGCATTCGCCGAGAAGGAGACCCACGGTCTCGTGAAGTGGTGGAACCTGGAGCTGAAGGACCGCACGCCGGACTTCGCCGCGAAGGAGACTGGCATCCCGGCCCGGCAGATCGTGCGCGTCGCGCGCGCGATGGCCAAGGCGGCGCCGAAGACCATCGTCTGGATGGGGCCCGGCGCGGCGATGATGCCGCGCGGCACCTACGCCGCGATGGCGGTGCACGCGCTGAACGGCCTGCTCGGCTCGGTGGACGTCGAGGGCGGCGTCTGGCAGAGCCCGAGCAGCCCGCCGCTCGCGGCATTCCCGAAGGCCGACGCCTACGTGGACGCGCTGGCGAAGAAGGCCGGTTCCGGCCCGAAGCTCGACGGCCGCGGCGCGAAGGACATGCCCGCGATGATGAACGCGCGGCCCGGCAGCGGCGTGGTCACCAACAACGTCGCCAACGGCATGCTGAAGGACCCGGGCGCGGTGAAGGTGTTCATGTCCTCGTGGTCGAACTTCAACTTCTCCTGCACTGGCGCGGAGCGCTGGGACAAGGCGATGGCGAAGGTGCCGTTCTTCGTGCACATGGTGACCAACGCCTCCGAGATGACGCAGTTCGCCGACATCGTGCTGCCCGCTACCTTCAATTCGGCCGAGGGCTGGTCGATCGTCACCAACATGGGCAATGGCCACGCGTACGCATCGCTGCAGCAGGGCGCGGTGAAGCGCCTCTGGGACGTGAAGCAGGAAGAGACCGAGGTGATGTGGCTGCTCGCCGAGAAGCTGAAGGCGCGCGGCTTCCCGAACCTGCACGACTACTACGCGAAGGAGTTCAAGGATCCCGAGTCGGGCAAGGCGCCCGCGAGCGCGATGGAGTTCTCGATCACGGCCGCGAAGATGACCAGCGCGCCGCTGTGGAAGGCGAAGGAGGCCCTGAAGGGCGACGCGCCGCTCGCCGGCTGGGACGACTTCCGTCGCCGCGGCATGTTCAGCGGGCCGAAGTACGCCTTGAAGCGCGGCTGGGGCGGCAAGTTCGCCACCGCGACGAAGAAGTTCGAGTTCTACAGCGAGACGCTGAAGAAGGGCCTCGCCGAGCACGCGAAGAAGCACTCGGCGACGCCGGACGAGATCCTTTCCGTGAGCGGCTACACCGCGCGCGGCGAACTCGCCTTCGTGCCGCACTACGAGGCGCCCAAGCGCCACGGCAGCCTGCAGGACTTCCCGCTCACCTTCATCGACTACAAGTCGCGCCTGAACCGCGAGGGCCGCTCGCAGAACCTGCCCTGGTACCAGGAATTCAAGAAGGTGGACCCGGGCGACGTCGGCTGGGCGGACGTGCTGAAGATGAATCCCGCCGACGGCGCGAAGTACGGCCTGAAGACCGGCGACCGGGTGAAGATCACCTCGCCCGCGGGCGCGATCGTCACCGAGCTGAAGCTCTGGGAGGGCGTGCGGCCGGGCACCGTGACCAAGTGCTACGGGCAGGGCCACTGGGCGTACGGGCGCGTCGCGGCGAAGGACTACGCGAAGGCGACCGCGCACGGCGCGAACAACAACGAGATCCTGGTGGACGACTACGACCGCCTGAGCGGCGCCACGGCGCGCAACGGCGGATTCACCGGCGTGCGCATCGAGAAGGCCTGAGCGGCCGCACTGGGACAAGGAGACAATCATGGCCAAGCTGGGAATGGTGATCGACCTCGCCAGGTGCGTCGGCTGCGGCGCGTGCGCGTTCGCGTGCAAGGCGGAGAACAACACCCGCAACCGCAACTTCGACAAGCAGCAGAGCCACAACTGGGCGGACTTCCTGATGCGCACGGAGGGGACGTTCCCGGAGACGCGGCACTACGTGATGCCGGTGCTGTGCAACCACTGCACCAACGCGCCGTGCGTCGAGAAGTGCCCGGTGAAGCCCAACCCGCACAAGGCGATGTACAAGACGCCCGAGGGCATCACGATGCACGACCCGGCGCTGTGCATCGGCTGCGGCGACTGCATGAAGGCCTGCCCCTACAGCCACGAGAAGCTCGGGCCCTCGAGCCTCGCCGGCGAGGCCTACAGCGTGATCCACCACAATGCCGAGGACGAGGAGACGCAGCCCTTCTGGGCCGACAAGGTCGCCATGATCCCGGGCTGCACGGCGAGCGGCGCCGAGACGGCCGCCAAGGCCGGCGCGCGCCTGCCGGCGATGAACGAGTGGCAGGGCGGCGACCTGCAGCCGGTGCGCAAGGACGACATCGTCGAGAAGTGCACCTTCTGCTACCACCGCGTGCTGAACGGCCTGCAGCCGGCCTGCGTCGAGGTGTGCCCGTCCAAGGCGCGCATCTTCGGCGACAAGGAAGACCCGGCGAGCGAAATCTCGAAGATCCTCGACAAGGAGCGCTCGTTCCGCCTGCAAGAAGACAAAGGCACGGAGCCCAATGTCCACTACGTCGGCAAGTACAGCCCGCGGGCCTGAGGCCCCGGGCGCGCGCGGCATGGCCTCGGCCGACGACATCGTCCAGGGCCTCGCGCGCGCGGACCTCGCGCGCTTCCTGTCGGCCTGCTTCTACGAGCCCGACGCCGCGTTCGCCGAGGAGCGGCTCTTCGAGTCCATGGCCGAGGCGGCTGGGCGCGTGGACGCCGACCTTGCCGCGCAGGCGAAGCGGCTGGGCGAGGCCTTCGCGGCCGAAGGCGTCGACGCGCTGCTCGTGGAGTACACGCGGCTCTTCCTCGGTCCGGTGTCGCCGCATGCCGCGCCGTACGGCTCGGCGTGGCTGCAGCCCGGCGGCGGCCTGATGCAGGAATCCACCCAGGCGGTGCTGGCGCTCTACCAGGAGGGCGGCTTCGACGTGGACGAGGAACTCCACGAGCTGCCCGACCACGTTGCGGTGGAACTGGAATTCCTCTACGCGCTCGAGTTCGCGCTGGAGCGCTCGCGGCGCGAGAACGACGCCGCGGAACGCGGTCGGATCGAGGACCTGCGCCGGCGCTTCCTCGGCGTGCACCTCGGCGCGTGGATCGAGCCTTTCGCGGCGCGCGTCGAATCGGGTTCGCAGTCGGTGTTCTACCGCGAGCTGGCTGCGCTGGCGCGGCGGTTCGTCGAGATGGAACTGCGGGCGGCGACCCACTAGGGCGGGCCGCCCCCCGGTTCCCGGCGACGCGCTACTTCAGCCGCGCGTCGAAGATCTTCATCGCCACCGGGTCGGCCGCGTTCTTGGCGTCGACGTCGTTCAGCGTGAAGCCGTTCGACGCATCCTTGGCCATGTCGAAGCTGTGCTTCGCGCCGGTGTACACGGTCATGTTCGCGCTGGCGCCGAGCGACTGGGCGCGCGACACGCGGGTGGTGCACTTGCCGTCGGTGTACAGCGCGTCCACGCCGCCGTGCAGGATGGTGAGCGGGGCGTAGGGCTTCCAGGTGCTGCCCGAGAGGCCGCCGAACGCGTTGTACATCCCGCAGCCGGGGTAGAAGGCGACCGCGGCCTTGAAGGGCTGCTGGCCGTTCACGTTGCGCGACTCGTCCATGCTGGCGAGCGTCGAGCTCGCGCCGTGCGACCAGCCCAGCAGGCCGATGCGGCTCGCGTTCACGTACGACTGGCTGGCGAGCCAGTTCCACGCCGCGTAGGCATCGAACGGGCGCGCGTTCACTTCGGAGACGCCGACCGCGCCATTGCCGCACTCGTTCTGCGTGTTGCGCGGCGTGAAGCTGTCGACGAGGATCGCGACGTAGCCCTGCATCACGAGGCGGTCGCCCCACTCGCGGAACAGGCTGGCGACGCCGTTGGCCGGCGTGCTGTTGGAGTAGATGCCCGAGCAGCCGTGCATCATCACGACGGCCGGGAACGGGCCGGCGCCGGCGGGCTTGAAGACCTTGGCGGGAATCGTGAGGCCTTCCTGGTTCACGAACGATGCGTCGGTGGGCGAGACGACCCACGCTTGCGCGCCGGTGGACGCGGCGAGGCCCCACGCGGCGAGCATGGCGGCGAGGGTGGCTTTCTTCTTCAGGTTCTTCTTGTTCATGGTCTTGCTCCTTGGGCTTGCAGGTTGGTGATGCGCTACCTAGCGCAACGCCCGTGCCACCCGCAGGTTCGTGTTTCCGCTCAAGGGCTTAGGGCCCGAGCGTGACGCAGTGCCGCCGGCCGGAAGTGTTGGCGCCTGCCAACAGCGCATTCGCCCGCGCAGCGAAAAGCGCTTTGCAATCAAGGCCTGCCACCTGTTCGCACGAACCGACACTGCCATGCCGGATAATGCAGCCCGCCCATGCAGAAGACCGCCACCGCCGACGCGGCTGCTCCCGGCGCGCACATGAGCGCCGCGAAGGCCGCCACCTTCCCGATCCTCGTCGCGCTCGGCGTCAGCCATCTGCTGAACGACCTGATGCAGTCGCTGATCCCGGCGCTGTATCCGATGCTGAAGGCGCAGCTGCACCTCGACTTCGGGCAGGTCGGGCTGATCACGCTGGCGTTCATGATGACCGCGTCGCTGCTGCAGCCCTCGATCGGCCTCTATACCGACCGGCATCCGATGCCGTACTCGCTCGCCGTGGGCATGGGCTCGACGCTGTGCGGCCTGCTGCTGCTGTCGGTGGCCTCCGATTACTTCACCGTGCTGATTGCCGCCTCGCTGGTCGGCACCGGCTCGGCGGTGTTCCACCCCGAGGCTTCGCGCGTGGTGCGCATGGCGGCGGGCGGGCGCTACGGGCTCGCGCAGGCGATCTTCCAGGTCGGCGGCAACTTCGGCGGCGCGGTGGGGCCGCTGCTCGCCGCGTTCATCGTGCTGCCGCACGGGCAGGGCGCGGTGGCGTGGGTGTCGGTCGCGGCGCTGCTCGGCATGATGGTGCTGACGCGCGTCGGCATGTGGTACGCCGCGCACCCCCGCAAGGTTCCGGCCACGGCAGCCGGCGCGAAGCCGCCGGTGCCGGGCAAGGCGGCGATCTTCGTGCTTACGGTGCTCATGCTGCTGGTGTTCTCGAAGAACGTGTACAGCACCAGCCTCTCGACCTACCTGACCTTCTACCTGATCGAGCGCTTCGGCCTCAGCGTGCGCGATGCGCAGGTGCAGCTCTTCATCTACATGGCGGCGATCGCGGTGGGCACGCTCACCGGCGGCGCGATCTCGGACCGCATCGGCCGCCGGCCGATGATCTGGATCTCGGTGCTCGGCGCGCTGCCGTTCACGCTGCTCTTGCCGCACGCCAACCTCTTCTGGACCGCGATCCTCACGGTCGTGATCGGCATGCTGATGGCCTCGACCTTCCCGGCGATCCTCGTCTACGCGCACGAGGTCCTGCCCGGCCGCGTCGGCATGGTGTCGGGGCTCTTCTTCGGCCTCTCGTTCGGGCTCGGCGGCCTCGGCGCCGCGGTGCTCGGCGAGGTGGCCGACGCGCGCGGCATCGGCTTCGTCTACCAGGTCTGCGCCTACTTGCCCGCGATCGGGCTGGTGGCGTGGTTCCTGCCGAACCTCGAGGGCAAGGGAAAGTCGCATGGCCACTGACGCCGCCGCCACCGTCCTGATCGTCGACGACGACCCGACGCTGCTGCGCCTGCTCGGCATCCTGCTGAGGGAGGAAGGCTTCAAGGTGATGGCCGCCGAGAGCGGCGAGAAGGCGCTCGCGATGCTCGCCGCCGAGCGCCCGCAGCTCGTGCTCTCGGACCTGAAGATGACCGGCATGGACGGCATGGCCTTGTTCAGCCAGGTCCAGAAGCAGCACCCGACGCTGCCGGTGATCATCCTCACGGCTCACGGCACCATCCCCGACGCGGTGGAGGCCACGAAGCGCGGCGTTTACGGCTTCATCCCCAAGCCCTACGACCAGCAGGCGCTGCTCGCCGAAGTCCGCAAGGCGCTGGCGCTCGAGCAGTCGCTGCACAGCGCGCCCGAGAACGAGAGCCCGATCGTCACCGCGAGCCCGAAGATGCAGTCGCTGCTCGACGAGGCGCGCGTGGTGGCGGCGAACGACGCGAGCGTGCTGGTCTCGGGCGAGACCGGCACCGGCAAGGAACTGCTCGCACAGACCATCCACGACTGGAGCCCGCGCCGCGACGCGCCCTTCGTGCCGGTGAACTGCGGCGCGATCCCCGAGAACCTGCTCGAGTCGGAGCTCTTCGGCCACGTGAAGGGTTCGTTCACCGGTGCCGTGCGCGACCACCTCGGCCTCTTCCAGTCGGCGCAGGGCGGCACGATCTTCCTGGACGAGATCGGCGACATGCCGCCGCTGCTGCAGGTGAAGCTGCTGCGCGTGCTGCAGGAGCGCGAGGTGCGCCCCGTGGGCGCCGCCCGCCCGGTGAAGGTGGACGTGCGCGTGATCTCGGCCACGCACCGCGACCTCGACGCCGAGATCGCCGCCGGGCGCTTCCGCGAGGACCTCTACTACCGGCTGAACGTGGTGAACCTGAAGCTGCCGCCGCTGGGCGAGCGCCGCGAGGACATCCCGCTGCTCGCGCGGCACTTCCTCGCATCCCTCAAGGGCAAGTACCGCAAGCAGATCACGGGATTCGCCGCCGACGGGCTGGATGCGCTCGCGCGTGCCCCGTGGCCCGGCAACGTGCGCCAGCTCTTCAACGTGGTCGAGAAATGCGTCGCGCTCGCGACCACGCCGCTGATCCCGCTCGCGCTGGTCGAGCGCGCGCTGAACCGCCCGTCGGAAGACATGGCCTCCTTCGACGAGGCCCGCCGCGCCTTCGAGCGCGATTACCTGGTGCAGCTATTGAAGCTGACGCGCGGCAACGTCTCGCAGGCCGCGCGCGTGGCGAAAAGGAATCGCAGCGACTTCTACACGCTGCTGAACCGGCACGAAATCGAGCCGGGGGCGTTCAAGGCCTGAGGTCCTAGGACCCCAACACCTCCGCCAGGAACTGCTCCATCGCATCCCCGACCGTCGCGCAGCGCTCGCCACCCGGCAGCGTGGACGCGACCGGCACCACGGCTGAGTCGCGATCGTAGAAGTGCGGCTTGCCCGGCACGCGGTAGTGGCGCATGCCGAGTCCGGCGCGCTTGGCGTTCGACGCGAGCGCGCCCACGCGCGGCGGAATCGAGGGCAGGTCGTCCTCGCCTTCGAACAGCAGCACCGGCGGCCGCCCGGCAGCCTCGCGCAGGTAGTGCTCGGAGTCGTCGACGTCCATGCCGGCCGAGAGGCAGATCACCGCGGCGGCGGGCTGTCCCATTGCGTAGGTCGCGTAGGCGGACGCGAAGCCGCCGGCGGAGAAACCGCCGATCGCCATGCGGGCGCGGTCGATGCCCCAGCGCGCGGCATTGGCGTGGATGAACGCGAACGCGGCGGCGACGTCGGCGCATGCCGCTTCGTTGCCGTGGAGCAGTTCCTCCAGCGTCGCCGGCGGCAGGCCGAGCAGGCCACGCACGTAGTCGATGCGGCCGCGCTCGACGTGCTGCCGGTTGCGCTTGATCGGCCGGGCCTGCGGCGCCGGGAGTTCCTGTGTCAGCCGGTAGCCGATCGAGAAGCAGGCATAGCCGCGCGCGGCGTAGAGTTCGCAGTACTCGTGCACGGGCGTGTTGCGCGAGCCGCCCTGTTCGAACTCGTCCTTGTCCTTGGCGCCGCGGTGGAAGGCGCCGCCGTGCGACATGACCAGCGCCGGACGTCCGCCCGGAGGCGCATCGCCTGCGGGCAGGTAGGCGTCCAGCAGCAGCGGGCGAGTGCCGGGCTGGTCTGTGCCGTGGCCGATCGCGCCTTCGCCGTAGCGCACGTCGCGCTCGAGGCGGATGCCGGTCTTCGCAATTCCCGAGAGGTCGTTCACCGTGTGTCTCCGTCAGGACGTCTATCGTTTCGCCGGCACCCAGTCGTCGGGCGCTCCCGGCGGCACGCGCGGATGGCACTCGAGGCTCTCCTGGAAGGCGCGCTGCATCTTGCGCATCGGCCCGCGCACCCAGCCCTGCGTGCTGTTCACGTCCGACTCTTCCTTCGGATCCTGCAGGACGTTGAAGAGGTAGGGCACCTCCAGGTGCACCACGCCCGTGTTGGGCTCCGTCTCCCAGAGGAAGTGCATCTTCCAGTGGCGCCACTTGAGGGCGCGGAGCTGGTCCTTGATGAAGTAGACGAAGCCTTCGCGGGGGGATTTCTCCACCTTCCCGAGCAGGAAGGGCATGAGGTCGAGCCCGTCGATGGCCCGGTCGTCCGGCACCCGGGCGCCGGCGCTGGAGAGGAGCGTCGTGAAGAGATCGGTCACGTGCGCCATCTCGTTCGTGACGCCCGGCTTCACGTGCCCCGGCCAGCGGACGATCAGCGGCACGCGCAGCGCCCCTTCCATCGCCGTGTGGTAGGTGCCCGTCCACGGGCCGGCGGTGCCGCGCCACGGGCGACGGAATTCCGGGCCGTTGTCGCTGGCGAAGAGGAAGAGCGTGTCGTTCGCCAGCCCGGCCTTGTCCACGCAATCGATCACCTCGCCGACGCGATGATCCATCTCGACCATGGAATCGGCGAAGTCGCCCGTCCCCGTGCGGCCGATGAAGTCGCGATGGGGGAGGGTGGGGAAGTGCAGCTGCGTGAGCGGCAGGTAGAGGAAGAAGGGCTTGCCGGCCGCGCCGTTCCTTTCGATGAATCCGCAGGCCATGCGCGTGAGATCGCCATCGATGCGGCGGCGCATCTCGAGGTCGTAGGGCGCCACCTTGCGCGCGGGCTCGCCGCGATCGCCCGCCTCCACGTACGGAATGTCCACCACGGCCGGGTCGAAGCCGATGGACTCGGTGAACAGGCTCTCGTTGGTGGTGCGCGAGATGCCGTACCAGTGATCGAAGCCGCGATCGTGCGGCAGGCGGCCGGGCCGATCGCCCAGGTGCCACTTGCCGTAGATCGCGGTGGCGTAGCCCGCGGCGGAGAGCGCCTGCGCCAGCGTGATCTCGGAGGGGTGGATTCCCTGCGGCAATCCCGCGGGCACCGACTGCAGCGCGCCCGTGCGGATGGGATGGCGTCCGGTCATCAGGGCCGAGCGCGTCGGCACGCAATCGCTCTCGACGTTGAAATTGAGGAAGCGGAGCCCCTCCTGCGCGAGCGCGTCGATGCGCGGCGTGGGCGCGCCGCGCAGGGCGCCGCCGCCGTAGCAGCCGAGTTCGCCCCAGCCGAGGTTGTCGGCGAGGATGAGGACGATATTGCGGGGCCGGGACATGGCGGGAGTGTAGCGGCGAACCGGATCGATCCTTCGTGGCGCGCGGGACCGCCGGATGGGCGTTTCGCTTCAACGTACAATTTCGCCTGCTGACGGATCCGGGAGGGAAAATTGAAATACCGGCTGCTGGGGCGCACGGGCGTCCATGTCTCTGGCCTTTGTCTCGGCACGATGTCGTTCGGCAGCGAGGCCGACGAAGCCGAATCCGCGAAGATGTTCTCGGCGGCGCTGGACCTCGGCATCAACTTCATCGACACCGCGGACCAGTACAGCGGCGGCAAGTCGGAGGAGATCCTCGGGCGACTGATGAAGGGCAAGCGCGACGACCTCGTGCTCGCCTCGAAGGTGTTCAACCCGGTCGGCAAGGACCGCAACGCGCGCGGCGGCTCGCGGCGGCATATCGTGCGCGCGGCCGAGGCGTGCCTCGCGCGCCTGCAGACGGATCGCCTCGACATCCTCTACCTGCACAAGCTCGACCCGGATACGCCGATCGAGGAATCGATGCGCGCGCTGGAAGACCTCGCGCGCGCCGGCAAGGTGCTGTACTCCGGCGTGTCGAACTACGCGGCGTGGCAGGCGCAGCTCGCGCTCGGCGTGCAGGACCGTAACGGCTGGGACCGGCTGCAGGTCACGCAGCCGATGTACAACCTCGTCAAGCGGCAGGCCGAGGTCGAGATCCTGCCGCAGGCGCAGGCCGCGGGGATGTCGGTCGTGCCGTACAGCCCGGCGGGCGGCGGGCTGCTGTCGGGCAAGTACGCCGGCCCCGATGCGGCGGCGGGCCGGCTGCGCACCAACCCGATGTACACCAACCGCTACTCGGAAGCGTGGATGTTCGAGACCGCGATCAACTTCGCGCAGCTCGCCAAGGAGATCGGCCACCACCCGATGAGCGTCGCGGTGGCGTGGGTCGCGGCGCATCCCGGCGTGACCGCGCCGATCGTCGGCGCGCGCAGCCTCGCGCAACTGCAGGCTTCGTTCGATTCGCTGAAGGTGCAGATGACGCCGGAATTGCGGAACCGCATCTCGGCGCTGTCGCGCACGCCACCGCCGGCCACCGACCGGCTGGAAGAGCAGAAGTAGCGCTCAGGCCCCGGGCTCGGTCGCCGCGAGGTATTCCTCGTAGCTGCCGCGGTAGTCGACGAGCGTCGCGGGCTTGCCGCCTTCGCCGGGCTTCAGTTCGAGGATGCGCGTCGCGAGCGAGGACACGAACTCGCGGTCGTGCGACACGAACACCAGCGTGCCGGGGTATTTCTCCAGCGCCGTGTTCAAGGACTCGATGGATTCCATGTCGAGGTGGTTGGTCGGCTCGTCGAGCAGCATCACGTTCGGCATCTGCAGCACCAGCCGGCCGATGAACATGCGCTGCGCCTCGCCGCCGGAGATCACCTTCACCGATTTCTTCGCCTCGTCGCCCGAGAACAGCAACTGCCCGAGCGTGGCGCGCACGATCAGGTCGTCGTCGCCGCGCTCCTTGTTGCGCCAGCGGCCGAGCCAGTCCGTGAGCGGCTCGTCGGTGGCGAAGTCCGCCGCCGGGTCCTGCGGCCAGTAGCAGGCGCGCGCCTTCTCGGCCCACTTCACGCTGCCGGTGTCGGGCGCGAGGCGGCCGGCCATGTCCTCGGGCAACAGCGACCTCAGCAGCGTGGTCTTGCCGACGCCGTTCGGGCCGATGATCGCGACCTTCTCGCCGGCCTCGATGGAAAGGTCGACCCTGCTGAAGAGCGACTGGCCCTTCGCGTAGCCCTTGGCGAGGCCCTTGGCCTCCAGCGCGAGGCGGTGCAGCTTCTCCTTGTCGTCCATCAGGAAGCGGATGTACGGGTACTGTCGGCTCGAGGGCTTCACGTCCTCGACCTTGAGCTTCTCGATCTGCTTCATGCGAGACGTGGCCTGCCGCGCCTTCGCCTTGTGCGCGCGGAAGCGGCGCACGAATTCCTCGAGGTCGGAGATGCGTTCCTTGGCGCGCGCATTGGCGTTCTCCAGCTGCTGGCGCGCGAGCGTGGAGGCTTCCATGTAGTCGTCGTAGTTGCCGGGGTAGACGCGGATGTTGCCGTAGTCCACGTCCGCCATGTGCGTGCAGACGCTGGAGAGGAAGTGCCGGTCGTGCGAGATGATCACCATCGTGCTGGTGCGGCGGTTCAGCACGTCTTCCAGCCACTGGATGCTGTGGATGTCGAGGTTGTTGGTCGGTTCGTCGAGCAGCAGGATGTCCGGGTCGCCGAAGAGGGCCTGCGCGAGCAGTACGCGCAACTTCCAGCCCGGCGCCACCGCGCTCATCGGGCCCTGGTGCTGTTCGGTCGGCACGCCGAGGCCGAGCAGCAGTTCGCCCGCGCGCGCTTCCGCCGTGTAGCCGCCGTACTCCGCGTACTTGGCCTCCAGTTCGGCGGCGTGGAGGTAGTCCTCCTCGGTGGCCTCGGTGTTGGCGTAGATGGCGTCGCGCTCGCTCATCGCGGCCCACATCTCGGCGTGGCCCATCATCACCACGTCGAGGACGCGCTTGTCCTCGTACGCGAACTGGTCCTGCCGCAGCTTGCCCAGCCGCTCGCCCTTGTCGATCGCCACGCTGCCCGCGGTCGGCTCGAGGTCGCCGCCGATGATCTTCATGAACGTGGACTTGCCCGAGCCGTTCGCGCCGATCAGGCCGTAGCGGTTGCCGCCGCCGAACTTGACCGAGACGTTCTCGAACAAGGGGCGGGCGCCGAATTGCATGGTGATGCCGGAAGCTACGATCACGGGCGAGGACCAACTGGGGGAAGGGCGCGCATTCTACCCGTGCGCGACACCTTAGAATCGCCGCCATGCTCGAAGGGCTCACGGTACTGGATTTCACGCGCGTGCTCGCCGGCCCCTACTGCACGCGCCTCATGGCCGACCTCGGCGCGCGCGTGCTGAAGGTGGAACGCCCGGTGCACGGCGACGACACGCGCCCGTTCTACCTGCAGCTGGAGGAGGGGCGCACCGACCAGAGTTCCTACTTCGTGCGCTTCAACGCCGGCAAGGAGAGCATCGCCATCGACCTCGGCCACCCCGAGGCACGCGCCGTGGTGCTCGACCTCGCCAGGAAGTGCGACGTGCTGGTCGAGAACTTCGTCCCCGGCGTGATGGCGCGCCACGGGCTCGACTACGCCTCGGTATCGGGCGCGAACCCGGGCATCGTGTATTGCTCGATCTCGGGCTACGGACAGACGGGGCCCTTGCGCGACCAGCCGGCGTTCGCGCACCTGATCAACGCCGCCTCGGGCGCGATGGACGTCGACCGGCAGGGCGATCCTTCGCCGCGGGTCGCCTTCATGCAGTCGGCCGATGCGCTCGCGGGCGTGCACGCCTTCGGGCTGATCGTCTCGGCGATCCATCGCCGCAGCCGCACCGGGCAGGGCGCGTACCTCGACATCGCGATGATGCAGGCGTTGTGGAGCGCCGAGGACATCGGCATCGCCGCGGTGCTGAACGGCGGGCGCATCCCGCCCGGGCCGCGCGCCGGCATGATCATCCACGCCATCGGCGACCGGCACATCGCGGTGCAGTTCATCGGCGGCGGCCCGACCTGGGATCGCCTGCGCGAGGCGATGGGGCCGGGCAGCGGCGCCGACGATCCGCGCTACGCCACTGGCGACGGCCGGCGCACGCACTGGGTGGAGCTGCGCGCACTGATCGGCCGCTGGCTCGATCGCTTCAAGACGGTGGACGAGGCGCTCGCTGCGCTGTCCGCCGCGCGCGTTCCTTGCGCGCCCGTTCGCTCGATCGACGAGGCGCTGGCGCACGAGCACCTCGAGGCGCGCGCAGGTTTTACGAACATCCCGCACCCGGCGCGCGACGACGTGCGCGTCACCGCGTCGCCGTACCACGTGGACGGCGCGCCGGTGCCGGCCCGAGGCGCCGCGCCGTACCGCGCAGGCGAGCACACCCGCGCCATCCTCGGCGAGACCCTTGGCTATCCCGCAGCGCGAATCGACGCCCTCGTCGCCAGCGGCGCGGTCGCCGTGCCGCGCTAGACTCGCGCCTTCCCCACGAGGAGGCGCAAGGCATGGGCATCGCGACCAAGGTGAAGTCCCGCGACGGCGGCGAATTCGACTGCTATCTCGCCGAGCCAGCGGGACCGGCGAAGGTGCCGGCCGTGGTGCTCGCCTCGGCGATCCACGGCGTGGACGAGGAGATCCGCGCGATCGCGGACGAATTCGCATCGGCCGGCTTCCTCGCCGCGGCGCCGGACCTCTTCTGGCGCACCGAGACGCCGGGGCCGCTGAAGCGCGACGACCCGCGCTCGGCGCCGCGCGGCAAGCCGCGCCTGGAGCGCATCGCGGCGAACGAGAAGGACATGGCCGACACGCTCGCGTTCGTGCAGCGCCACCCGAAGCACAACGGGCGCGCGGCGACGATGGGCTTCTGCTACGGCGGGCCGTTCGCCGTACTCGGCCCGGCGCGGCTCGGCTACGACGCCGGCATCGGCTGCCACTCGACGCAGATGAAGGACTACGCCGGCATCGCCGAGACGGTGGCGAAGCCCATGTGCATCCTCTGGGGCGACCAGGACTACATGGCGCCCGCGGACGTGCTCGACACCTATCGCGACCTCGCGAAGCGCAATAAGGCGCTGGAACTGCACATCTGGCCCGGCATCCTGCACGGCTACATGATGCGCAACAACCCTCAGGCCTTCGACGCCGCGAAGCGCGAGTTCTCGATGCAGCGCGCGCTCGCGATCCTCGGCGACCTGCGCGGCTAGCGCGAGGCGCCGTGGCGCGGCACGCGATCGTCGTCGGCGCCGGCATCGTCGGCGCGTGCTGCGCCGGGTGGCTGCAGAAGAAGGGGCTGCAGGTCACGCTCGTCGAGCGCGACGGTCCGGGCGAGGCCACATCCTTCGGCAACGCCGGCTCGCTGTCGCCCACGGCGGTGCTGCCGGTGGCGATGCCGGGCATGGTGTCGCAGATCCCGGGGTGGCTGCTCGATCCGCTCGGCCCGCTGGTGGTGCGCTGGCCCTACCTGCCGCGCGCGCTGCCGTGGCTGGTGCGCTTCATCCGGTGCGCGAACCCCGAGGCGATGTGGCGCACCGGGCGCGGGCTGTGGCCGCTGCTGCAGCCGATCTTCGAGTGCTACGAGCCGCTGGTCAGGAACGCGAACTGCGAGGACCTGATCCGCCGCGAGGGTTGCCTCTACGTATACGACTCGGAGGCCGACTTCAAGGCCGCGCGGCTGGGCGAGGAAATGCGGCGCACGCTCGGCGCGGTACTGGAGGACGTGGCCGAGTCCGACCTGCGGCGCATGGAGCCAGGCCTCGCGCCGCGGTTTCGCTGGGCGCGCTACGCGCCGGAGAATGGCTACACGATCGACCCGCATCGCCTGACGAAGGCGATCGCGGAGCAGGTGGCCAGGGACGGCGGGCGCTTCGTGCGCGCCGATGCGAGCAAGATCGAGGCACGCGGCGAGCGCGTGGTCGTTCGCACGAGCGAGGGCGAGATCGACGCCGACGCGGTGGTCGTCGCGGCTGGCGCATGGTCGCACCGGCTCGCCGCCTCGGTGGGCGACCGCATCCCGCTGGAGTCGCAGCGCGGCTACCACGTCACGCTCGCCAACCCGAAGGTGCAGGCGGGCCGCATGATGAACTGGATGTCGCGCCGCGTGTTCGCGACGCCGATGTCGATGGGCATGCGCTTCGCGGGCACCGTCGAGATCGCGGGCCTCGAGGCCGAACCGAACTGGGAGCGCGCCGGGCGCCTGCTCGCGCTCGCGCAGGAGATGTTCCCGGGCATCGACGCATCCAACGTGTCGCGCTGGATGGGCCACCGGCCCTGCCTGCCCGACAGCCTGCCGGTGATCGGCCCTTCGCCGCGCGCGAAGGGCGTGTACTACGCCTTCGGCCACGGGCACATCGGCATGTGCAGCGCCTCGGGCACCGGCCGCACGATCGCCGAACTGGTCGCCGGCGAGACGCCGCAGGTGGACGTCTCGCCGTTCCGCGCCGATCGTTTCTAGGACGCCGGCGCTACTTCGCCGGGCCCTCGACTTCCTCCCAGCCGGTGACCATGGCCTTGAAGTGGCTCGACCACGTGTGCCCGGTGGTGGCGAAGTACACGTGCACGATCAGGAAGGCGAGCATCAGGAAGGCGCCGATGGTGTGCAGCACCGCGATCACCCCGAGCGACACGTTCCAGCCCGCCGCGCCGAGCTCGTTGTAGTACAGGTACGCGAGGCCCGTCACCCAGACCAGCGGGTTGATGCACAGCTTCACGCCGAGGTAGGCGAGGCGCTGCAGCGGGTTGTGCTTCGAGAGCTGGTTCTGGCGGTGCGGATGCGGCTCGTGGCGGAAGATGCCGAACAGGTAGTACTGCAGCATCGCGCCGACGTTCCGGGTGGTCGGGATGTACTGGCGCCACTCGCCGGTGGTGAAGTGCCAGAAGATCGCGAACACCCAGAGCGTGATCAGCGCCCAGGCCGCCATCACGTGCACGCCGCCGGCGCGCTCGTAGCCGAGCAGCTTCCACGCGCCGTGCACCTCGAAGCCGATGGCGAGCATGACGAGGATCAGCAGCGCCTGCGTCCAGTGCCAGAAGCGCTCGAAGCCCTTGAAGATGTAGATGCGTTCCATGACGTCCTCCGTCAACCGTTGCGGCGCACGATGCGCAGGGTGCCGTGCACGAGCACGCCGGCGAGGGCGAGCCCCGCGGCGAGCCAGCCGAGCAGGTCCACCGTGGCGTTGCGGTCGCGCCCGGGGATGTAGATGCCGTCCACCTTCTCGAGGCGTCCGCCGCGCGCGTGGCAATCCGCGCAGCCGACCGCGTCCTTCGCCGGCGCCACCATGTGGGTGATCGGCCAGTACATCTGCGTCTGGATGAAGTCCACCTTGCCCGAGAAGGGGACGCCCACGTCCTTCATGCCCGCGGCGATCGCCGCCTCCCAGTTGAACGACTTCCAGTAGGCCGCGTCGTCCTTGCCCGCGACGTGCGGCACCACCAGCGTCTTGTTCACCGGGTCGTACGGCTGCACGCCCTTGAAGAGCTTGAACGGCCAGATCAGCGAGCGGCCGTCGGTCGCGCTGCCGCCGGGGCGGTTAAGGGTGGTGAAGCCCGCGGTCTTCTCGACCTTGTCGTTCACGAGGTTGTAGTCGAAGCGGCCGTTGAACCAGCCGTACTCGGGCACGACGTTGTTCGCCCACGTGAACTCGCCCTTCTTCGTGTCGTAGGTGACGTGGCCCTTGTCGTTCTTCTTCATGAACGGCTTGCCGTCCTTCATCTGGCCGGCCTTGGACCAGTCCCACCAGGTCTTGGTCGGCACGCTGCCGCGCGCGAAGGCCGGGATGTGGCAAGTCTGGCAGGCGAGCTTGTCGGTGTGCTGGTTCACCTTCAGCGCGTGCTCGCCCTTCTTGTGCGGCACGTTGCCGTGGCACGCGACGCAGGTGCCGGGATGGCTGTCGTCCGCCTTGCCGGGCACGTGCGCGCCGCCGGTATCCTTCGCCACCGGCGCGTAGCGGCTGCCGGGGATCTGGTGCTCGCGCGCCTTGTGGCAGGTGGCGCACGAGAAGTTCAGGCCCTTGGCGTCCATGTGCACGTCGAGCGCCTTGTCGGGATTGCGCAGCGACGAGTCGATGTCGCCGTGCTTCACGCCGTCGCCGCCGCCCGCGGTGAAGTGGCAGGCGCCGCAGGTGTTGCGCGTGGTCTTGCCGACGCTCTGCGCGACCTCGGCGAGGTCGGCGCCCTTGACGATCTTGCCCGAGCCCGGCGGGAACTCGGTGTCCTGCAGCACCGGGTAGCCCGAGAAGCCGAGCAGCTTCACGTACTTGCCCTTGGTGTTCTCGTGGCAGACAAGGCAGTCGACGTTCTCGCGGTTGGCGAAGTCGAAGCTGCCGTCCTTCCAGCCGTAGCCGATGTGGCAGCTGGTGCAGGTGGCGTAGTTCGACGGCGCGGCGACGCAGAAGTTGTTGATGACCTTGGTCTTGCCCAGTTCCTGCTTGGTCTCGGGATTGGTGTGGCGCCAGCTCCAGTGCTTGTCCTTCATTACGTGGGCGGCCGCCTCGGTATGGCACTTGAGGCAGGTGCGCGTGACGTCGCTGCCGCTCGCGAACGGGCCCTTCAACTCGTCGAACTTGGCATGGTCCGCGGTGGAAGCGGGCTTGGCGGCCTTGGCGGGTGCCGCCGGGGCGTCCGCGGCCGTGGCGGTGAACGACAGCGCGGCCAGCAGGGCCGCGAGCGAGGCGAGGAGTTTCATGGCGCTTGCCCTTATACCCAGAGGGGTATCCTTTCGAGGGCAGGGTAGGCCTCGCGCCGGGCGCGCGACTGATCCAGATCAAGCCGACCGGGCAGTCCGGCGGCGTCTGTGACTTTGGTTACAGAGTGGTGGCGGGCTAGCCGCGCGCCGGCAGCTCGATCGTGAAACGGGTGCCCTTGCCGAGCGCGCTCTCGACGGTGGCGGTGCCGCCGTGCAGGTCGACGCACTGCTTGACGATCGCGAGCCCGAGGCCGGTGCCGGGGAGGCCGCCGGCGTTGCTCGCGCGGTAGAAGGCCTCGAACACGCGCGGCACTTCCTCGGCGGCCATGCCGATGCCGCCATCGGCGACGACGAAGCGCGTCGCGCCGCCGGTGCTCGAGGCGGTGAGCGTCACGCGCCCGCCCTTGGGCGAGTACTTCATCGCGTTGGCGAGCAGGTTGTCGAGGATGTGGCGCGCGAGGTCCTCGTCGAGGTGCACCTCGGCGTCGCCGCCCTCGAGCTGCAGCACGAGCTCGTGCTTCGCGTTCGCGCCGGCCGCGGCGCGCGCCTCGGCGACGGCGCGCTCGCAGAACGGCCCGAGCCTGGTCGCCGCGGGCTTGAACTCCAGGCGCTGCGATTCCGCCTTGCCGATGAAGAGGATGTCTTCCAGCATCGAGGTCATGCGCTTCACCGCGGTCTCGATGGTGTCGAAGAGCTCGCCGCGCTCGGACTCGGGCAGGCGCTCGCCGTAGCGGCGCAGGAGCTGCGCCGACGACAGGATCGTCGCCAGCGGCGTGCGGAACTCGTGCGAGGTCATCGACACGAAGCGCGACTTCAGCTGGTTGAGTTCCTTCTGCTTCTCGAGCGCCTCGCGCAATTCCTCCTCGGCCTGCTTGCGGCGCGAGATGTCGAGCACGGTCCACACCGTGCCCTGCGAGAGGTCGTGCGTGTTCACCGCCTTGCCCGAGAGGCGCGCCCAGAAGATGGTGCCGTCCAGGCGCCGCATCTGCAGCTCGCCTTCGTAGGCCCGGCCCTCGATCACCGCCTTCGACACCGCGGCGCCGGTGGCGAGGTAGGACTCGCGCGAGACGTAGTTCGCCTCGAGCGACTTGCCCAGGCGCGCGTCGGTCGCGCCGCCGAAGATGCGGCCCATCGCGCTGTTGGCCCACTTCAGGCGCCCGTCGGGCGTGAGGAAGGCGATGCCGACCACCGAGTTCTCGAGGATCAGCTCGCGCTCGGCCAGGCTCCTCTTCAGGTCTTCCTCGAGCCGCAGGCGCTCGCCGATGTCCTGCACGAAGCCGAGCGTGGCGCCGCGGCCTTCCCAGTCGACCTGCACCGAGCTCATCTGCATCGCGAGCGTGCTGCCGTCGGCGCGCAAGAGGCGCGCGTTCACCTCGAGCCGGTCGCCGGCGGGGCGGCGGATGCGGCTCCTCGCGAGCAGCGCCATTTGCGCGCGGTCCTCGGGGTGCACGCGGTCGATCACCGATGCCATCGCGAGCAGCTCCGCGTCGCTCGCGTGCATCATCGAGCAGAACGCGGGATTGGCGTAGCGCACGCGGTTGTCCTGCACGATGACGATGCCGATCGGCGATCCCTCGACCACGCTGCGGTAGCGCGATTCCGAGGCGCGCGCGCGCCGCTCGCTCTCGACCTGCGCGGTGATGTCCGTGACCGACGCGCGGTAGCCGAGGAAGGCGCCCGCGGCATCGAACCGCGGCACGCCGGAGATCGTCATCCAGCGCACGCCCCTGGGCGTGTCGCGGCGCTGGCGGAAGTCGCGGAACGGCTCGTGGCGCGCGAGCGTCTCGAGGTGCGCCTGCCAGTCGGGCGCGGTCACGTCCACGCCTGCGGCCGCGGCCACCTCCATGCGCGTGCGGCCGAGGTAGTGCTCCGGCGGGCGCCCGACCGAATCCTGCAGGCCGCCCGAGAACCAGGTGTAGCGGTGCTCGGCGTCGGTCTCCCAGAACCAGTCGTTGCCGGCGCCGGCGAAGTCGCGGAAGCGCTCCTCCATGGTCGCCTGCAAGCGCTCGGCTTCGCGGCGCTCGGAGATGTCGGAGATGAACGAGAGCGTCGCCGGCTGGCCGTCCCACTCGATCATCACCGCCGAGAGCTCCACCCACCTGGTGGCGCCCTGCTTGGTGACGACGCGGAACGCGTAGCGCTGCTCGAGCGTCTCGCCGCGCAGGCGCCGCACGTGGTGGTCGACCACGCGCGCGCGGTCGTCGGGGTGGATCATCGGCACGAACTCGCGGCCGCTGATCTCCTCGGCGCTGTAGCCGGTGAGGGTCAGCGCGGCCGGGTTGGCGTAGAGGAAGCGCCCGTCCTTGGCGACGATGATGCCCTCCGAGACGTGCTCGACCACCTGCCGCAGGCGTTCGGCGGTCTGCTCCGGGGAGTCGACGAAGGAGGCGGTTGGGGGCGGGGCGGGCGGCAAGGTGCCGCCACTCTAATGGAGGTTGGCGCCTGTTGCCCCTGTGCGACTTTGCAGACAGCGCGACTCATGGCGAATCAATGGGTTGCGCATCTGCCGGTCGCCCCCTGTCCGCAAACGCCAACACTTCGGGGATCGAGCCCCGGCGCGGCGAAACTCGCCAAGTCATTGAATCCACTAAGAACTACGGGGCTGGCACGGCCGTTGCAGAAGGGTGGTCGTACAAACAAGGAGTCGAACGATGAACGCGAGCCAACAACAGATGCTGCCCACGGTCGAAGGCGCCACCGAGCTGATGCAGGAGCTTTCGCCCCGCCGCCTCGCGCTCGACCTCGACTGCCTGCAGCGCCTGGTGCGCGGACTGCGCTTGCAGTTCGCCTTGCGCTAGATCCCGAATCCACCGAACAACGACAAGAGGAGCCCCGACCATGACCCCCCGCGAAATCGAGATCGTCCAGCAGACCTTCGAGAAAGTGCGCCCGATCGCCACCGCCGCCGCCGACCTCTTCTACGGCAAGCTCTTCGAGCTCGATCCGTCGCTGAAGGCCTTGTTCAAGGGCTCGATGCGCGAGCAGGGCAAGATGCTGATGAACATGCTCGCCGCCGCGGTGAACGGCCTGTCGAACGCCTCGGCGCTCGTGCCGGTGCTCACCGAGCTGGGCCGCCGCCACGTCGCCTACGGCGTGCTCGATCGCAACTACGTCACCGTCGGCTCGGCGCTGATCTGGACGCTGCAGCAGGGCATGGGCAAGGACTTCACCGACGAAGTGCGCGACGCCTGGTGCGCGGCCTACGAGCTGATGGCCGGCGTGATGCAGCAGGGCGCGCGCGAGTTCCGCGTGCTCGAGGCCGCCTGAACACCTCGGTCCACGATCCCGCAGGCGACGCCATGGATCCACGGCCGGTCGTCGTCCTGCTGCACGGCGCCCTCGGTTGCGGAGAGGACTGGGGCGCCGTCGAGGCCGCGCTCGCGCCGACGTGCCGCGTCTTCGTGCCCGACCTGCTCGGCGGCGAGGCGGGGCTGCCCGTCGCCGACGCGTTTCGCTACGGCGTGGGCGACGAGGCCGAGTCGATGCTGATGCGCATCGGCGCGCGCGTGCCGCCGCATGCGCGCGTGCACCTCGTGGGCCACGACTACGGCGCGGTGGTCGCGCTCGAGATGGCGCGCCGCCATCCGGAGCGCATCGCCAGCCTCGTGCTGCACGAGCCGACGCGCTTCGACCTGCTGGTGGAAGGGTTCGACCGCGACTTCGTCGCCAGCCTGCAGCGCCCGGTGGAACTGCTGGTGGCGCGCGGGCTCGTCGCGGGCGCGGCGCGCATGTACCACGACTTCTGGCACGGCCCGGGCAAGTTCGACGCGCTGGACGAGTGCCGGCGCGATCGCCTTTCGGCGCTGGCCGCCAAGCTGGTGCTCGAACTGCGCGCGATGACCGAGCCGCCGGCGGGCCCGATGGGCGAGGCCGCGAGCCGCGTGCGCACCACGCTGGTCGCCGGCACGCAGAGCTTCCAGATCACGCGCCGCATGGTGGAGCGCCTCGCCGGCCAGCTGCGCAATGCCTCGCTGACCTGGATCGACGGCGACCACCTGTCGCCGCTCACCGAGCCGGAGAAATTCGTCGCGGTGCTGCGGCGAGTGCTCCCCGGCGTGGAGCGCATCGCCGCCTGACGGACCGGCCGCGGCGCTATTCGCCCGCGGTGATCTTGTTCTCGCGCACCACCTTGCCCCAGCGGTCCACTTCGTTGGCGAGGAACTTCGCGAACTCGTCGGGGCCGTTCATGGTGAGCACCACGCCCTGCGCGGTGAGCTTCTCGTTCACGCCGGGGTTCTTCAGCGCCTTGGCGAACTCGTCGTTCATGCGCGCGATCAGGTTCGCCGGGGTCTTCGCCGGCGCGAGCAGGCCCCACCACGACTCGGCGTCCGCGCCCTGCAGGCCGGTGGCCTCGGCCACCGTCGGCACGTCGGGCAGCTGCGGGAAGCGCTGCGGCGAGGTCACCGCGAGCGCGCGCGCCTTGCCGGCCTTGATGTGCGGCGCGAGCAGCGCCACCGTGGCGATCGACACCGGCACGTGGCCGGCGAGCGTGTCGGTGACGAGCGGGCCGCCGCCCTTGTAGGGCACGTGCGTCATGCTGAAGCCGCCCTGCTTGCCGAGCAGCGTCACGTACAGGTGCGCGAGGCTGCCCGAGCCGATGGTGCCGTAGCCGATCGCGTTCGGCTTCGCCTTCGCCGCCGCGACCACCTCGCCGAAGGACTTGTACGGCTGCGACGGGTGCGCGGTGAAGACCATCGGCGACTTGCCGATCAGCATCATCGGCGCGAGGTCCTTCAGCGTGTCGAACGTCATGTTCGGGATCAGGCTCGGGTTCACGCCGTGCGTGTCGAACACGACGAGGAACGTGTAGCCGTCGGGCGCAGACTTGGCGACCACGCCGGCGCCGATCGAGCCGGAGGCGCCGCCGCGGTTCTCGATCAGGATCTGCTGGCCTAGCGACTGCTGCAGGTGCGGCTGCACGTGGCGCGCGATCTGGTCGGTGGTGCCGCCGGGCGGGAAGGGCACGACGAGCTTGATCGGCTGGTTGGGCCAGGTCTGTGCCTGTGCGGCGACCGAGAGCGTGGCGAGTGCGCCGAGGACGGCGCGGCGAATGAGCTTACGCATCATGTCAGGTTCCTCCTTGGGTCGCGGGATTCTAGCCGCAGTGCGAAATACCATTCGCACTTTCGACAGGTTGTCGCTGCGCTGCAGCGCGAACCGTAGACTGCGCTACGGGGGGAAAGCATGGAACTGTCCGACCTGTTGCGGGCGCACCGCGGATCGAAGGCCGCGATCGAGTACGAGGGCGGCGAGACGCACGGCTACGCCGATCTCGACGCGCTCGCCGATCGCTTTGCGCGCGCCTTCCTCGCGCGCGGCCTGCGGCGCGGCGACCGTGTCGCCTTCCTCGCCGCAAGCGACCCTCTCGTCATCGCGGCCTTCATCGGCTGCTGGCGCGCCGGCGTGGTGGCGAACCCGCTGAACAACCGCCTCACCGCGACGGAACTCGCGTGGATCATCGGCCACTCGGTGCCGAAGCTGCTGGTCGCGAGCCCGGAGTTCCGCGCGCTCGCCGCCGACGCGATCGCTCAGTCGGAAGCGAAGCCTGGCGTGCTCGTGCTGCGCGAGGGCGACGCCGAGGTGCACGCGCAACCCGCGACGCCGGTGGACGTGCGTCCCGCCGCCGATGACGGCGCGATGCTGCTCTACACCTCGGGCACCACCGGCAAGCCCAAGGGCGTGCTGCTGACGCAGAAGAACGTCATCGACGGCGTGACCTACGTGCGAAACGGCTTCGAGATCGCGCCCACCGAGCGCGCACTTTGCGTGATGCCGATCTTCCACACCAACGGCCTGATGTTCAGCAACCTGCCGTTCCTGATGGCGGGCGCGACGGTGATTCTGAAGCCGCGGTTCTCGGCCAGCGCGTTCTGGCGCCAGTGCATCGAGCACCGCGCCACCAACTCGAGCGTGTCGCCGACCATCCTCGCGATGCTGCTGGAGCACGAGAAGTCGGCGCCGCCGGCGAGCGAGATCCGGCTCGACTACATCAAGGCCGCCTCCGCACCGACGCCGCCGGAACTCGCCGAGCGCTTCGAGGCGCGGTTCGGCAAGGGGCTGATCCTCGAGACCTTCGGCCTCACCGAGACCACTTGCATCAACACCATGAACCCGCTGCGCGGCCGGCGCAAGCGCGGCTCCATCGGCCAGGCGCTGGCGCCGCAGGAATTGCGCATCGTCGACCCGGAGGGCCGTCCGCTGGGCGACGACGAGGTCGGCGAGATCGAGATCCGCGGCAGCACGGTGATGAAGGAATACTTCCGCGACCCGGACGCGACCGCGCGCACCATCCGCGACGGGTGGCTGCGCACCGGCGACCTCGGCCGGCGCGACGCGGACGGCTTCTACTTCATCGTCGGTCGCGCCAAGGAGATGATCCTGCGCGGCGGCGAGAACATCTCGCCGCTGGAGGTCGAGGCGGTGGCGGTGCAGCACCCGGCGGTGCGCGAGGCCGGCGCGGTGGGCCTGCCCGACCGCATCTACGGGGAGGTGGTCGGACTCTGCGTCGTGCCGCAGAATGCGGTCAGCGCGGACGAGCTGCGCGCCTTCTGCCGCGAGCGCCTGTCGGCGTTCAAGGTGCCGGAGCGCATCGTGTTCGCGGACGCGCTGCCGAGGAACGCGCTCGGCAAGGTGCAGCGCGCGCAACTGAGGGCGCGGTTCGAGGGATAGTCGTTCGAGGAACGCTCATGGCGACGAAGAACGTGCAGGTGGATTTCGGCGATCGCAAGGTCGGCATCGACGTGCCGGAATCCGCGGTCGTCTGCGAGTTCCAGGATCCGAAGGACCTCGTCGCCGATCCGCAGGCCGCGGTGAAGGCGGCGCTGGCGAAGCCGATGGGCCTGCCGCCGCTCGCCGAGCAGGCGAAGCCGGGCATGAAGGTGGTGATCGGCTTCGACGACGTCACGCGCCCGGCGGCCTCGGCGCAGCTCATCCTGCCCGCGATCGTCGACGAGCTCTCGAAGGCGGGCGTGCGCGACGAGGACATGCTGTTCGTCTCGGCCACCAGCAACCACCGAAAGAACACCCGCAGCGAACTCGCCGCGCACCTCGGGCCGACGCTCTTCAACCGCTTCTGGCCGCTCGGGCGCATCGAGTGCCACGACTGCTACGACCCGGAAAAGCTCAAGTACGTCGGCGTGACGCCGGGCGGCCGCGTGGTCGAGCACCACCGCGCGTTCATGGAAGCCGACCTGCAGGTCTATCAAGGCAACGTGTCCTCGCAGGCGTGGAAGGGCTTCACCGGCACCGGCGCGGTGATCGGCCTCGCCTCGACGCGCAGCATCCAGTCGCATCATTCGATCAACGTGGTGCCGGATCCTGCCAGGAAGAAGGCGGCCGGCGCCGCAAGGCCACCGGGCGTGAAGCCCGAGATGACGGCGGCGCTGGAAGCCGCCACGGGCAAGAAGGTCTTCTACGTCAACGGGGTCACCGGCTCGGGCGGCAAGCTCGCCGGCGTGTTCGCCGGCCACGCGAGCGAGATCACGCCGCCGTCGTGGGAACTGGCCGAGCGGATGTTCACGGTGCCCGCGCCGCAGGCCGACGTGCTGATCGTCGGCCTCGCGCAGAGCTACTCGTACGGCCACTCGAACAACACGCTGATCGGCACGGTCGGCGCGCTGGTGCCGCCACGCTTCAGCCCGGGGCTGCCGGTGCTGCGCGAGGGCGGCGTGGTGATCGCGCTGTCGCCGTCGAACGGCTTCATCGACCCGGAGCGCTATCCGTCGTACCAGTCGGTGATCGACCTCTACGGTCGCTACCACAGCATCCGCGCGCTGGTGGACCACGAGCCCGAGTTCGACGCCAACCCCGAGTGGCGCCGGCGCTACGCGCACGGCCACGGCTATCCGCCGCTGCACCCGTTCTGGCTGATGTACGAACTCGAGTACACGCTGGCTCGCGCCGGCGCGGTGTACATCGCCGGCACGCAGAACCCCGGCGCGTATCGCGCGCTGGGGCTGGTTCCGACCGCGGACTTCAACGCGGCGTGGAAGCTGGCGCAGAAGCACGTCGGCCCGAACCCGGTGACGGTGGTGGCGCCGAGTTTCTTCAGCAAGCCGCGGATCAAGTTCGGCGTCGCCGATTGATGCTGTCGCGCGTCCACCTCGACACGCTCGGGGGCATCGCCGGCGACATGTTCGTCGCGGCGATCGCGGACGCGTTCCCCGACGTCGCCAACGCCGTGCTCGTCGAGGTGGCGAAGCTCTCGTGGCCGAAGGGCGCATCGGTGAAGTTCGTCGAGCATCGCGGCGGCGCGCTGCGCGGCAAGCGCTTCGACGTCGCGGAGCCGCATGCGCACGGACACGGCCACGGTCATGACCACGGCCACCATCACACCGGGTGGCGCGACATCCGCGCGATGCTGGAGCAATCCGCCTTGGCCGCGGGTACGAAGCGCCACGCGCTCGCCATCTTCGCGGTGCTGGCCGAGGCCGAAGGGCGGGTGCACGGCATTCCCGCCGAGGAAGTGGGCTTCCACGAGGTCGGCGCGTGGGACTCGATCGTCGACATCGTCGCCGCGGGCTGCGCGATCGACCGACTGTCGCCCGCGCGGTGGACGTGGTCCGCGCTGCCAATGGGCGGCGGGCGCGTGAAGACGCAGCACGGTCTCCTGCCCGTGCCGGCGCCCGCGACGGCGCTGCTGCTGAAGGGGATGGAACTGGTGGACGACGGCATCCCCGGCGAGCGCGTGACGCCGACGGGCGCGGCGATCCTGCGTCACCTCGCCGACCTCGGCGGCGAAGCGGGGAAGGGCGCCGAGTGCCTCGTCGCCACCGGGATCGGCTTCGGCACGCGCGAGATGGAGGACTTGCCGAACATCGTGCGCTGCATGGCCTACGAAGTCGCGGCGGGCGCCGCGCGCGAGGACGTGATCGCCACGCTCGAGTTCGAGGTGGACGACCAGTCGCCCGAGGACCTCGGCATCGCCATCGAGCGCCTGCGCGCGATGGACGGCGTGCTCGAGGTCTACCAGTCGCCGGTGTTCGCGAAGAAGAACCGCATCGCCACGCACGTGCGCGTGCTCGCGCGGCGCGACGCCGCGGACGCGGTCGCGGATGCGTGCTTCGAGCAGACCACCACGCTTGGCCTGCGCATCGCCGAGGCGCGCCGGCGCGTGCTCGCGCGCGAGGAGCGCAAGGCCGGCGGCGTGCGCGTCAAGGTCGCCGAGCGACCCTCCGGCGCCGAGACGGCGAAGGCGGAGTCCGACGACGTGGCCGCGCAGGCCGCGAACCGTGCCGAGCGCGAGCGCGCACGCCGTGCGGCCGAGGACGCGGTGCTGCGCGACAGGGAAGCACGTGAGCGCGACGACCGCGATTGACGCGCTGCACGCGTGGCTCGATGCCGCCGGCGCGGTCTCGGTCGCGGTGTCCGGCGGCGTCGACAGCCTGACGCTCGCGACGCTCGCGGGACGCAGGCTCGGCGTGCGGGCCGCGATGTTCCATGCGGTGTCGCCCGCGGTGCAGCCGGAAGGCACGGCGCGCGTGCGCGAGGCCGCGGCGCGCGAGGGCTGGAGCCTGAACGTGGTCGACGCGAACGAGTTCGCGCGCGAGGAGTACCGCGCGAATCCCGTGGACCGGTGCTTCTACTGCAAGCAGTCGCTCTACGCAGTGATCGCGCCGCACGCGCGCGGCGTGGTCGTCTCGGGCACGAACTTGGACGATCTCGGCGAATACCGTCCCGGGCTGGACGCGGCGCGCGAGGCGGGCGTGCGGCATCCGTTCGTCGAGGCTAGCGTCGACAAGTCCACGGTGCGCGCGATCGCGCGCGCGCTCGGCCTCGCCGAGGTGGCCGAACTGCCGTCGTCTCCGTGCCTGTCGAGCCGCGTAGAGACCGGCATCGCGATCGATCCCGCGACGCTCGCGCGCATCCACGCCGCCGAGCAGGCGGTGCGCGCGCAAGTCGCCGCGAAGAACGTGCGCTGCCGCGTGCGCGCCGCGGGCGTGGTGATCGAGATCGACGCGGATGCGCTCGATGCGATGCCCGACGCAGCGCGAGCCGATATCGGCGCTGCGGTCGGGCGCATCTTCCAAGGCGGCGCGGCCAGCCTCGCGCCGTATCGCACCGGCAGCGCATTCCTGGTGAAGGCCGATGGACGAGCACGGCATCCGGCTTGACCTCGCGCGCGCGGCGCGCGTCGGCTTCGACGAGGCGATCTACTGCGCCGGGAAGAGCGTCGCGCAGATCGATGCGATCGTCGCGCAGGCGCTGGCGACGCAGGCGCGGCGCTTCTACACGCGGCTCGACGAGGCGAAGCTCGCCGGACTCGCGCCGTATCATCGCGACGCGCTGCAATGGGATCCGGTGTCGCGCACCGCGATGCAGGGCGAATTGCGCGCCCCGGCCGCGCCGCGCGTGGCGGTGATCAGCGGTGGAAGTTCCGACCTGCCGGTCGCGCGCGAGGCGGTGCGCACGCTCGCCTTCCACGGCGAGGGCGCGCTCGAGGCGATGGACATCGGCGTGGCGGGCCTCTGGCGCCTGATGGAACGTCTCGAGGAACTGCGGCCGATGAAGGTCGTGATCGTCGCTGCGGGAATGGAAGGCGCGTTGACGAGCGTGGTCGGCGGACTGCTGCCGGGCGCGATCGTCGCGCTGCCGACCTCGGTCGGCTATGGCGTCGCCGAGGGCGGGCGCGTCGCGCTGCAATCCGCGCTCGCGAGCTGCGCGCCGGGCATCGTCACGGTCAACATCGACAACGGCTATGGCGCCGCCTGCGCCGCGCTGCGAGTGCTGCGCGCGTCGTCCATGGCGTAACATTCAGGGCGATGGCCAAGCAGACCGCCTGGGCGTTCCCCGCCAACCTGCAACCCGATCCCGCCGAGGTGCGCTTCGATCTCGCCGCCGCGCTCGACGCGGTGGTGATGCTGAAGACCGAGGTGCCTGACGATGCGTTCACCGCCGGCGTGCTCGGCACCGAGCGCCTCGGCAGCGGCGTCGTGATCCGCGACGACGGCCTGATCCTCACCATCGGCTACCTGATCACCGAGGCCTCGGCGATCTGGATCACCGCGAACAACGGCAAGGTGGTGCAGGGCCATCCGCTGGCGTACGACCAGGCGAGCGGCCTCGGCCTCGTGCTGCCGCTGGGGCGCCTCGGCCTGCCGGCGCTGGAGCGCGGCACCGCGGCCTCGGTCATGGTGGGCGACGACGTCTTCCTGATCGGGCACGGCGGCCGCGAGCACGCGCTGCGCGCCAAGTGCGTCGGCAAGCGCGAGTTCGCCGGCTACTGGGAGTACGTGCTCGACGAAGCGATCTTCACCGCGCCGGCGCACCCGCAGTGGGGCGGCGCGGCGCTCGTGGGCGAGAACGGGCGGCTGGTCGGCATCGGCTCGCTGCTGGTGCAGGAAGCGCTCGCGGGGCAGGAGGTGCAGGGCAACATGGTGGTGCCGATCGACCTGCTCGCGCCGATCTTCGAGCCGCTCCTGCGTACCGGGCAGTCTGGCCTGCCGGCGCGGCCGTGGCTCGGCATGTACGTCACCGAATTCAAGAACCACCTCGTCGTCGGCGGCCTCGCCGACGGCGGTCCCGCGCAGCGTGCCGGCGTGCGCGTCGGCGACATCGTCATGGAGATCTCCGGCGAGAAGCCCCAGCGACTCGCCGAGGTGTTCCGCCGCATCTGGTCGCTCGGCGCCGCCGGCGTCGAGGTGCCGCTGATGCTCGCGCGCGACCGCAACCGCATCGAGCTCATGGTGCGCTCGGCGGACCGCAACGACTACCTGAAGAAACCGCAGTTCCACTGAGAGGGTCCCGATGTCCCGAGCCGAAGCCATCGCTCGCGCGGAGCGCTATTTCGACGACGGCGGCTTCGTCGCCGAGCTGTCGCGCCGCGTCGCCATCCCCACCGAGAGCCAGAACCCGGATCGCGGCGCGGAGCTCGAGCGCTACTTGACGGCCGAGATGCAGCCAAGCCTCGAGAAGCTGGGCTTCCAGTGCCGGCTGTATCCGAATCCGCTGGCGCCGAGGGGCGGCCCGTTCCTCCTCGCCGAGCGCATCGAGGATCCCGCGCTGCCCACGGTGTTCTCGTATGGCCACGGCGACGTGATCCGCGGGCTGGAAGCGCAATGGAAGCAGGGCCTCGACCCGTGGAAGGTGACGCGCGAGGGCGACCGCCTCTATGGCCGCGGCACCGCCGACAACAAGGGCCAGCACACCATCAACATCGCCGGCCTCGAGGCGGTGCTTGGCGTGCGCGGCAAGCTCGGCTTCAACGTCAAGCTGCTGATCGAGACCGGCGAGGAGTTGGGCTCGCCCGGCCTGCGCGAGCTCTGCGCGCGCGAGAAGGCGGCGTTCAAGGCCGACGTGCTGATCGCCTCCGACGGCCCGCGGCTCGCGCCGGAGCGGCCGACGGTGTTCCTCGGCTCGCGCGGCGCGATCAACATCGAGATGGACGTCAACCTGCGTGAGGGCGGCCACCACTCAGGCAACTGGGGCGGGCTGCTCGCCGACCCCGGCGTGATCCTTTCGCACGCGATCGCGAGCATCACCGGCCCGAAGGGCGAGATCCGCGTCCCCGAGTGGCGGCCGAATGGTTCGCTCACGCCCGCGGTGCGCGCGGCGCTCGCCGACTGCGAGGTGGAGGGCGGCGACGAGGGCCCGGCGATCGACTGGGACTGGGGCGAGCCCGGCCTCTCGCCGGCCGAGCGCGTGTTCGGCTGGACGAGCTTCTCGGTGCTGGCGTTCGTTACCGGCAACCCGGCAAACCCGGTCAACGCGATCGCGCCGCGCGCGACCGCGACCGTGCAGCTGCGCACCGTGGTCGGCATCGACACCAAGGATGTCGTCCCTGCGCTGCGCCGGCATCTCGACAAGCACGGCTTCGAGCGCGTGAAGGTGAAGATGGCGCGCATGGAAGCCTTCGCGCCGACGCGTCTCGACCCGGAGCATCCGTGGGTGAAGTGGACGGTGGCGTCGCTGGCGAAGACCAGCGGCAAGAAGCCCGCGATCCTGCCGAACCTCGGAGGCTCGCTGCCCAACGACATCTTCTCGGAAATCCTGGGACTCCCGACCGTCTGGATCCCGCACTCCTACGCCGCGTGCAGCCAGCACGCGCCGAACGAGCACATGCTCGCGTCACTCGCGCGCGAGGCGCTCGGGCTGATGGCGGGGGTGTGGTGGGATCTCGGCGAGAAGGGCGTGCCGGCGCGCGCCTAGCGCCCCAAGGCGGTCAGTACACCACCACGCTGCGGATCGACTCCCCGGCGTGCATCAGGTCGAAGCCCTTGTTGATGTCCTCTAGCTTCAGGGTGTGCGTGATCAGGTCGTCGATGTTGATCTTGCCTTCCATGTACCAGTCGACGATCCTCGGCACGTCGCGGCGGCCCTTGGCGCCGCCGAAGGCGGTGCCTTTCCAGACGCGGCCGGTGACGAGCTGGAAGGGGCGGGTGCGGATCTCCTGCCCGGCGCCGGCGACGCCGATGATCACCGACACGCCCCAGCCCTTGTGGCAGCACTCGAGCGCCTGCCGCATCACGTCGACGTTGCCGATGCACTCGAAGCTGTAGTCGGCGCCGCCCTTGGTGAGTTCGACGAGGTGCGCGACGAGGTCGCCGCCCACGTCCTTGGGGTTCACGAAGTGCGTCATGCCGAATTTCTTCGCCAGCGGCGCGCGCGCGGGGTTGAGGTCGACGCCGACGATCATGTTCGCGCCCGCGAGCCGCGCGCCCTGCACGACGTTCAGGCCGATGCCGCCGAGGCCGAACACCACCACGTTCGCGCCCGGCTCGACCTTCGCCGTGTTGATCACGGCGCCGATGCCGGTGGTGACGCCGCAGCCGATGTAGCAGACCTTGTCGAAGGGTGCGTCCTCGCGGATCTTCGCCAGCGCGATCTCCGGCACCACCGTGTAGTTGGCGAAGGTGGAGGTGCCCATGTAGTGCAGGATGGGCTTGCCGCCGAGCGAGAACCGGCTCGAGCCGTCCGGCATCTGGCCGCGGCCCTGCGTGATGCGGATCGCCTGGCACAGGTTGGTCTTCCCCGACACGCAGTACTCGCACGCGCGGCACTCGGGCACGTAGAGCGGGATGACGTGGTCGCCCTTCTTCAGCGTGGTCACGCCGGGGCCGACGTCGACGACGATGCCCGCGCCCTCGTGGCCGAGGATCGCGGGGAAGAGGCCCTCCGGGTCCGCGCCCGAGAGCGTGAATTCGTCGGTGTGGCAGATGCCGGTGGCCTTGATCTCGACCAGCACTTCGCCGAAGCGCGGGCCGTCGAGGTCGACGGTCTCGATGACGAGCGGGGCGCCGGCCTTGTGCGCGACGGCGGCTTTGACTTTCATCCGTGTGTTCCCTTTGCGATCAGAAGTAGGCGACGCCCTGCGTGTTCACGATCAGCGAGTACACCGAACTCGACGCCGCCATGAAGAGCCGGTTGCGGTGCTGGCCGCCGAAGGCCACGTTGGCGCAGCGCTCGGGCAGGTCGATGCGGCCGATCAGCGCGCCGTCCGGATTGAAGACGTGCACGCCGTCGAGGCCCGCCTCGCCCATGCCCCAGCCGCACCAGAGGTTGCCGTCGGTGTCGACGCGGAAGCCGTCGGGCGTGCCCTTGGGGCCGGCGTCGATCAGGATGCGGCGGTTCGACAGCGTCTTTCCGCCCACCACGTCGTAGGCGAGGATGCGGCGCGGCGTCGAGCGCGACTCGACGATGTACAGGATCGATTCGTCCGGCGAGAACGCGAGGCCGTTGGGCTGGTTGATGCCCTCGGCGACGATGCTGATCGCACCCGAGGGATCGATGCGGTACACGTTCGGCGCGATCTCGGGTTCGGCCTTCACGCCCTCGTTGAAGCCGACGATGCCGAACACCGGGTCGGTGAACCAGATCGAGCCGTCGGATTTCGCCACCACGTCGTTCGGCGAGTTGAGGCGCTTGCCCTCGAAGTGCGTGGCGAGCGGCGCGATGCTGCCGTCCAGTTCCGTGCGCGACACGCGCCGGCCGCTGTGTTCGCAGGTGACGAGGCGCCCCTGGCGGTCGCGCGTGTTGCCGTTGCCGTGGCCGGAGGGCTTGCGGAACACGCTGACCGCGCCGGTCTCCTCGTCCCACCTCCACATCGTGTTGCCAGGCACGTCGCTCCAGACGAGCGTCCTCGAATCGCCGAACCACACCGGGCCCTCGGCCCAGCGGTAGCCGTGCGCGATGCGCTCGATCTTCGCCAATGGCAGGCGGTACCTGGCGAACGAGCCGTCGACCTCGACCACCGAGGGATCGGGCAGGCGGGGGCTGGGGCGCCAATCGGGCGTGTGCGGCTGGACCATCGGACAACTCCTCTGTGAACGCCGCATTCTGGCATGGCCGCCGGGCTTGATCTGGAGCAAACGGCGAACCGGCCGCGGAGGCTTACTGCAAGCATGAAATCCGCCTTCGCGAAGCTGCGACGCACCTTGCGCGACCAGCGCGCGCGGCTCGGCCGGCTCGTGCCCAAGGCACGCAGGCGCGCGAGCGAGGCCGACGTGCACCGGCTGCGCGTGCTGACGCGGCGGCTGCGCGCGCTGCTGCGCCTGCTGAAGCCGGCAAAGGGCGCGGCGCCCGCGCGCCGCGCGTCGCGCCGCTTGCGCGCGCTCGGCCGCGCGCTCGGCGAGCGCCGCATGTGGGACGTCGCCTTCGCCGGCATGCCGGGGCTGGTACGCCAACCCGAGCGCTTCGAGCCGAAGCGCGCCGCGGCCTCGCGGGCCCTCGCGCGCGAACTGAAGCGGCTCGACCTCGAGGCGTTGCTGGAAGAGCTGAAGGCGGCGTCGAGGGCCATGCGCACCGCGTCAGGCTCGATCGTCGCAGAGCGGGCCGCGAAGCTGCGTCGCGCGCTGGAGCGCTGCGAAGGCCGCGCGCCGCGCCACGTCGATGCGCGCCACGCGCTGCGGCTGGACATCAAGAAGTCGCGCTACCTGCTGGAAGCCTGCGGCGTGGATGCCCCGCAGGCGCGCGGCCTGCAGGCTCTGCTCGGCCACGAGCACGACCTCTACATGCTGCAGGTGCTCGCCGGCCGCAACCGGCGCGTGAAGCAGCTCGAAGCGCAGGCACGCGCCGCGACCGACGCAGCGGCGGGCAGCGCGCTGCGCGAGACCCTCGCGCTGCTGAAGGGGTTGCAGCGCGCCTTCGCCCGTGGGGACTGAGCCATGCTCTTCGAGACCCTGCACCCGTTCGCGATCTCGTTCTTCACCGGCCTCCTGATCGGCATCGAGCGCGAGCGCGCGCACGCGGAGGGCACGGCGGCGATCGGCGTGCGCACCTTTGTGCTGCTGGGACTGCTCGGCACGCTCGCCGCGCGCATCGGCGAGCCGGCGGTGACGCTCGGCCTGTCCGCGTTTGCGCTGGCTGCGATCCTCGCCGGCTACTTCCGCTCCACCAAGCCGGGCGGCAGCGACATCGGCCTCACCACCGAGGTGGCAGCGGGCGTGGTGTACGCGCTCGGCTACCTCGCGATGAAGGACGCCATCCTCGGCGCGGCGCTCGGCGTGGTCACGCTGATGGTGCTGGTGTCGCGCACCTCGCTGCACAGCTTCGCGCGGGAGACGCTGCGCGCGGGCGAGGTCAACGCCGCGGTGGTGCTGCTGGTGTTCGGTTTCGTGGTGATCCCTTTCCTGCCCGATCGCACGCTCGATCCGTGGGGCCTCGCCAATCCGCGCAGGCTGGCGCTGCTCGTGACCGTGATCGCAGGCATGCAGTTCGCCGGCTACGTCGCCGGGCGGCTGCTCGGCTCCGCGCAAGGTGCGGTGTTGACGGGCATCCTCGGGGGCCTGGTGTCGAGTACCGCAGTGTTCCTGATGCTCGCCGGCCATGCGCGCGCCGGGACCGGCAAGCCGCGGCTCGCGGCGGCGACCGCGCTCTTCGCCACCGCCGCGACGCTGGTCGAACTGGTCGTGCTGCTGCTTGCCGGCTCGACCACGCTCGGCGGGCGCGTGCTCGTGCCGGTGGCGGCGATGGTGCTCACCGGCGCCGCGATCGGCGGCTGGTACGCGCGCGGCGCGGCCGAGGGCGGCGAGGAGGCGCTGCAGACCCACAACCCGCTCGACATCCCGGCGGCGCTGAAGCTGGGCGGCGTGATCGGCGCGCTGCTGGTCGCGGTGGCGCTAGCGCAGCGCTTCTTCGGCAACGAGGGCGCGCACTGGGTGGCGCTGCTGGGCGGCCTCTTCGAACTCCAGGGCGTAAGCCTCGCGATGGCGGTGCTGTTGGGCGAGGGGCACCTGGAACTGGGCGCGGCCGAGCGCGCGGTGCACATCGCCATCGGCGCGAGCTTCCTGTCGAAGTTCGGCATCCTCTGGCTGATCGCCCGCCGGCCGGATCTTGGCGCGCGAGTCAGCGCCGGCCTCGCGGCCATGCTCGCGGCCGGGGTGGGGGCCTGGGCCCTGCTGTTGACCTGAACCGCAAAACGCCCGGTTGACCGTTCCCGCGTTGTAGCCGACGATGCCCGCGTCGGCGGTTTCACACATGGGAGCGAGCATGATCCACCTGCAGCGAGGCATCTTCCAGCGTTTCGACCCGAACGTCCCGCCGGTGCCGGTGATGGTCGACGTTTCCCGCAGCGGCCGCGAGTATCCGGAAGAGATGCGCTCGATGGTGCCGTTCACCGTGCTGCACGACAACGTGTCGATGTACGTGGACGACCTCTGGGGCGCGGCGCCCGACTACGGCGCGACCATGCTCTACGCGAGCTTCCCGAGCTTCTGGATCGACGCCAACCGGAACGAACTCGACATCGACGCCGACCTGATCGAGGGCGAGTGGCCGGTGCCGCTGCAGCCCACCGTGTCCAAGCGCGGCCTCGGGCTCCTGAAGTCGAAGTCGCGCTACGGCGAGCCGGTGCACGAGAGGAAGCTCACCGTCGCCGAGGTGATGGCGCGCATCGAGAACTACCACCGCCCGTACTACGCCGAACTCAAGCAGAACCTCGACCGCATGCGCTCGGCCTGGGGCTTCGTCTACCAGCTGTCGTGCCACTGCATGTCGGCGGTGGGCGCGCCGACGCACCCGGACGCGGGCCAGCCGCGCACCGATTTCTGCCTGGGCAACGTGAACGGCACGACCTCGTCGGCCGAGTTCATCGAGTTCGTGAAGGCGAAGATCGAGTCCCTCGGCTACAGCTGCAAGCTCAACTTCCCCTATACCGGCGGCGAGCTGAACGCGCGCTTCGGCGACACCTCGGGCAAGTCCGAGAGCATCATGGTCGAGATCAACAAGAAGCTCTTCATGGACACCGCCACCTTCCGCAGGAAGCCCGAGTTCGCGAAGGTGAAGGCCGACGTCACCAAGGTGCTCGCCGCGGTCGTGGATCGCGCGCGCGAGAGGATGCCGAAGTGAGGCTGGTGATTGCCGGCGCGGGGCTGCTGGCGTTCACCTGCATCGCGGCGGCGCAGGGTGCGTATCCGTCTAAGCCGGTGCGCGTGATCGTGCCGTTCCCGCCTGGCGGCGCCGCCGACATCATCGCGCGGCACACGGCCCAGAAGTTGTCAGAGGCCTTCAGCACCCAGTTCATCATCGACAACCGCGGCGGGGCGGGTGGCGCCATCGGCACGGAGTTCGTGGCGCGCGCCGTGCCGGATGGCTACACCCTGCTCAAGGCGTCGTCGTCCACGATGTCCATCAACCCGCATTTCGCGGCGAAGCAAACCTACGACCCCCACACGAGCTTCGCGCCCATCGTGCTGATCGGCTACGCGCCCAACGTGCTGGTCGCGCATCCGTCCGTGCCGGCGAAAACGGTGAAGGAACTGATCGCGCTGGCCAAGGCGAAGCCCGAGTTCGCGAAGGTGAAGGCCGACGTCACCAAG
>CAZTXP010000029.1:0-8987 GCA_964617355.1 uncultured Enterobacteriaceae bacterium | reverse complement strand
CGTGCTCGCCGATCTCGGTCTCGTAGCCCTTGGGCAGCTTCTCGATCACCTCGTGCACTTCGGCGATGCGCGCGGCCTGCACCACGTCGGCGAAGGCGGCGTTGGGGTTGGCGGCGAGCAGGTTCTCGTAGATCGTGCCCGAGAAGAGCACCGTCTCCTGCGGCACGACGCCGAAGTGCGCGCGCAGCTCGTTGGCGGCCAGCGTACGGATGTCGGTGCCGTCCACCAGTATCCGGCCCTCCTCGGGCGGGTAGAAGCCGAGCAGCAGCTTGGCGAGCGTGCTCTTGCCCGAGCCCGAGGGGCCGGTCAGCACGGTGAGCTTGCCGGGCGCGAGCGCGAGATCGAGCCCTCGGTAGAGCCACGGGCGCTCGGGCGAATAGCGGAAGCCGAGGCCCTGCACGGTCACCTCGCCGCGCGGGCTGCTCGCGCGCGCGGGCGTGAGCGCGAGCGGCTCGACGGGCGCGTCCATGATGTCGCCCAGGCGCTTGACGGCGATATTGGCCTGCTGGAACTCCTGCCACAGGCCGGCGAGGCGCAGCATCGGCTGGCTCATGCGGCCGGCGAACATCTGGAAGGCGACCAGCATGCCGATGGTGAAGCCGTCGTTCCTCATGACGAGGAGCGCGCCGACGCACAGGATGGCGAGCGTCATTGCCTGCTCGAGCGCGTTGGCGACGACGTTGTAGGTGTTGGAGAGCTGTCGCGTGGAGAAGCCGGCCGCGAGGTAGGCGGCGAGGTAGTCGTCGTAGCGCGCCTCGAGGCGCGGCTCCATCTGCAGGGACTTCACCGTCTCCATGCCCGAGACGTACTCGGTCAGGAAGGCCTGGTTGCGCGCGCCGAGCAGGAACTGGCGGTTCAGCCGCTCGCGCAGGAGCGGCGTGACGATCGCGCTCGCGATGGCGATGAGGACCATCATGCCGAGCGCGATCAGCGTGAGCTGCCAGCTGTACCAGAACATCACCGCGAGGAACACGACGAGGAAGGGCGCGTCCAGCACCAGCGACACCGCGGCGCCAGCCATGAATTCGCGGATCGTCTCTACGGCGTGCACCCGGGCGACGAGTGTGCCGGTGGGCCGGTGCTCGAAGTACGGCAAATAGAGCCGGAAGAGGTGCCGCAGCACCGAGCTGCCGAGGACCGCGTCCACGCGGTTGCCGGTGTGCAGCACGAGGTACTGGCGCAGCCACGTCATGCCGGCGTTGAACACCATGAACATCGCGAGCCCCGCGGCGATCACCGCGAGCGTGCTGGTCGTCTGGTGCACGACCACCTTGTCGATCACCACCTGCGTGAAAAGCGGCGTGGCAAGGCCGACCAGCTGGATGAAGAGCGAGGCCAGGAGCACGTCGCGCCAGACGCGCTTGTGCCGCAGCAGCTCGGCCGCGAACCAGCGGAAGCCGAACTTCGCAGGGGCGGCGGGGCCGTCGGCCTCGAGCTTCTCGGCGGCCTCGTGGCGCACGAGCAGCGCGCGCAGCTCGAAGCGCTCGGCCAGTTCGGCCAGTGGCGCGGTCTCGGGCGACTGGCTGCCGGCCGGAAAGTAAAGGAGCTTCTCCGCGTCGGCGCGCACCACGAGCGCGGCGCGGGGCGTCTCGCCCTTCAGCCACGCGACGAAGGGCAGCGGCAGCGACTTCAGCCGCTCGGCGTCGAGCGCCGATTCACCGGTGCGAAAGCCGAAGGCCTGCAGCGCCTCGATCAACTGCGCCCACGCGTGCGGCGCCGGGAAGCGCTGCACCAGCAGCGCCGGGTCGAACGGAATGCGGTTGAGCTGCGCAAGGCTGCCCACCAGCCAGACGAACTCGGCGTCGGAAACCGCATCCTGGCCGGCCGCTGCCGGCGGAATCGCTGCTGCCTGCTGCACCCCTGCCTCCCCTCGCGCATTGTGGCGCGAGGTGGACGGAAAGCAAAGGTGCGGATTGCCGGGCGGGCGCGCCCGGGTTACTCCGGCTGCACCCCCGCGTCGCGCAGCACGCGACGGTAGGCCTCGATCTGCTCCTTGGTGAACGCGGCGAGCCACTCCGGCGTCGAGTGGCTGAGGAAGAACGCCGCCTTGGTCATCTGCTCCTGCACCTCCGGCTTCGCCATCGCCGCGCCGAACTCCTTGTTCAGGCGATCGACCGCGTCGCGCGGCATCTTCGCCGGGCCGTACAACGCGGCCCACGAGGTGAGGTTGAACTGCGGCATGCCCGCCTCGGCGATGGTCGGCAGGTCGGGCAGCAGGTGCGAGCGCTTGGGCAGGGTCACGGTGAGCGCGCGCAGCTTGCCGTCGCGGATCAGCGAGATCGTCGTGCCCGAGGACGCGAACATCATCTGCACGCGGCCGGCGAGCAGGTCCGTGAGCGCCTGCGGCTCGCCCTTGTACGGCACGTGCACCAGGTCGATCTTGGCCTGCGAGGCGAAGAACGCGGTCGACACGATGCCGGTGGTGTTGCCGGTGGCGTAGTTCACCTTGCCGGGGTTCGCCTTCGCATGCGCGATCAGCTCGGCCACGGTCTTCGCCGGCACCGACGGGTGCACGACGATGAAGAACGTGTAGCGGCCGATGTCGGTAATCGGCGTGAAGTCGTTCAGCGAATCGTACGGCGGGCTCTTGCGCAGCGCGGGCACCGCGGCGATCGGGCTGTTGGTGGCCATCAGCACGGTGTAGCCGTCGGCGGGCGCCTTCGCGACCTCGGCGCCGGCGATCGCGCCGTCGGCGCCGGCCTTGTTGTCCACCACGACCGGCTGGCCGATCGTCTGCGACACCGCGGCGGCGAGCACGCGTGCGACCTGGTCGGTGGCCGACCCCGGCGGGAACGGGCAGACGATGCGGATAGGTTTGTTCGGGAACTGCGCGGCGGCCGAGAACGAGACGAGCAGCGCGAGCACTGCGGCGATGAAGCGCATGGTTTCTCCTCCTTACAGGATGCTGAATTATAGAATGGGGGCGAACACGGAGGCGACATGCAGATCGGAATCGTGGGACTGGGCCGCATGGGCGGAAACATGGCGCGACGACTGGCGCGCGGCGGCGTCCGCGTGGTGGCCTGGGACCGCGATGCGGCAGCGCGCAATGCGCTCTCGGACGAGCGCGGAGTGGACACAGTGGAAAATCTCGCCGCCCTGTGCGCGGCGCTCGGCGGCGAACGCGTCGTGCTCGTCATGCTGCCCGCGGGCGAGGCCACCGACGACGCGATCCGGCAGCTTGCCGACCTCGCCTCGGCGGGCGATACCCTCGTCGACGGCGGCAATGCGTTCTACAAGGATTCCATGCGCCGCGCGCTGGAGCTGTCGCAGCGCGGCCTGCGCTTCGTCGACCTCGGCGTCTCGGGCGGCGTGCACGGGCTCGCGAACGGCTATTGCCTGATGCTGGGCGGCACGCCGGCCTCGGTGGAGCGCTTCGAGCCCTTCGCGCGCGTGCTCGCGCCGGCGCCGGACCGCGGCTGGCTGCACTGCGGGCCTTCGGGCGCCGGCCACTACGCGAAGATGATCCACAACGGCATCGAGTACGGGATGATGCAGGCGATGGGCGAGGGCTTCGCGCTGCTCGCCGCGCGCGAGGACTTCGGCTTCGACCTCGGGCGCCTCGCCGAGACCTGGCGCCACGGCAGCGTGGTGCGCTCGTGGCTGCTCGACCTCACCGCCGACGTGCTGTCGAAGGACGACGAACTGCGCGCCGCGGCACCCGTGGTGGCCGATTCCGGCGAGGGTCGCTGGACGGCGCAGGAGTCGGTCGAGCTCGGCGTGCCCGCGCCGGTGATCACGATGGCGCTGATGAGCCGCTTCTCGAGCCAGGGACGCTCCGACTACGCGCGCCGGCTGCTCGCGATGATGCGCGCCCGCTTCGGCGGCCACGCCGTGCCGCGCGCCTGAGCGCAGGCTGGTCCCGCAGCGCCAAGGCGATGCTCGTACTGGTCATGGGGGTGTCGGGCTGCGGCAAGACCACGCTCGGCCGCGCGCTCGCGGAAAGGCTCGGCGCGCGGTTCCTCGATGGCGACGACTTCCATCCGGAGGCGAACGTGCGCAAGATGGCCGCTGGCACACCGCTGGACGACGCCGACCGCCGGCCCTGGCTCGCGCGCCTCAACGCGGAGCTGCGAGCCTGCGAAGCGCACGGCGAATCCGCGGTGCTGGCGTGCTCTGCGCTGAAGGCCGTGTATCGCGCGACGCTCGGCAACGGCCTGCAGCGCCTCGACACGGTATTCCTCGATGCCGATCCAGCGGTGATCCGCGAGCGGCTGGCCGCCCGCAGCCATCGCTACATGCCGGCCTCGCTGCTGCAAAGCCAGCTCGACACGCTGGAACCGCCCGCGAACGCGATACGCGTCGACGTCGCGCAATCGCCCGACTCCTGCCTGGCGCAAGCGTTGGAAGCGCTCGGCTAGTCCCCGCGCGCCGCGCCCTCGCGCCGCGGATCGATGCCGCTGCGCCAGCCGCCGGGCACCCGCTCGATCAGGTGCAACCCGCTCGTCAGCGCCGGGGTCGCGATGGCATGGCCTCGAGCGGCGAGCGCGCCACGCAACGCGGTCGCCTCGGTATCGCGCTCCAGCAGCGTTGGACCGCCGACGCTGCCGAAATGCCCGCCTTCCACCGCCTCCTGCGCCGAGCGCGCCCGGTCTAGCAACTCGACCAGCGCGCGCGCGACGTAGAGCACGATCGGCGGCCCGCCCGGGGAGCCGGCCACGGCCTGCAACCGTCCGTCGCCATCGAACACGAAGGTCGGCGCCATGGTGCTGCGCGGGCGCTTGCCGCCCTCGACGCGATTCGCCACCGGGCGAGCACCTTCCTCCGGCAGCCACGCGAAATCGGTGAGCTGGTTGTTGAGCAGGAAGCCCTGGACCATGATGCGGCTGCCGAACGCACTCTCCACCGTGGTGGTCATGCTTACTGCGTCGCCGTCGGCATCGACGATCGACAGATGGCTGGTGCCGGCAAGCTCGGTATCGGGCGCGATCCCCGAGAGCGGCGCGCCGCGTGGCTCCCCCGGCTTTGCAGTGCCCATCGAGCGCGATCCGACGAGCCGCGCACGCGCATCGAGGTACGCGGGCTCGAGCAGGCCCTCCACCGGTTGCGCCACGAAGGCCGGATCGGCGACGTAGCGCAGGCGATCCGCGTACGCAAGGCGCGCAGCCTCCGAGAACAGGTGCGCCGCGTCCGCGGAGCCCGGCGCGGCCTGCGCGAAAGGCGTGCGCTCCAGGATCCCGAGGAGCTGCAGCACCGAGATCGCGCCGGTGCTCGGAGGCCCCATGCCGCACAGGCGCCAGCGACGGTAGGGCCCGCACACCGGCTCGCGCTCGATCGCGCGATAGCGCGCGAGGTCGACCAGCGTGAGATCGCCCGGCTTCGCGTGGCCGCGAACCGCGGCGACCATGGCGTCGGCGAGCGCGCCGAAATAGAACGCGTCCGCCCCTCGCGCCGCGACCTCGCGCAGCGTACGACCGTACGCGCGATTCACCAGCCGGGTGCCCACCGCGAGCGCGCGCCCGGCTTCGTCGTAGTAGAGGCGCCGCGCCTCGGCGTCACGGCGCAGTGCCGGGTCGCGCTCGAGCAGGTGGTGCAGGCGCGGCGACACCTCGAAGCCCTCCTCGGCGGCAAAGATCGCGTACTGGAACAGCTCGCGCCACGGCAAGCGCCCGTGGCGGCGGTGCGCGAGTTCGAGCGCGCGCAACACGCCCGGCACGCCGACCGAGCGACCGCTCGCCACGGCGTCGAGCGGCTCCATCGGGTGCCCGCCCTCGAGGAAGCGATCGGGCCGCGCGGCCAGCGGCGCCGTCTCGCGGCCATCGTAGGTGCGCACGCGCGCTTCGCGTGCCGACCAGTGGACGAGGAACGCGCCGCCGCCGAGCCCCGAGGACTGCGGCTCGACGAGCCCGAGCACCAGCTGCGCCGCGATCGCCGCATCGACCGCGGAGCCGCCGAGCTTCAGCACGGCGTGCGCCGCGTCCGTCGCGAGTGGATGCGCCGCCACGGCGAGATGTCGCGACGCGACGACCACCGGCTTCGCGCTGCGCCCGCTGTCGGCCTCGGGCGCGGCGAACTGCGCGAGCGCGAAGACGGGCCACGCGAGGACTGCCGCGGCGAGACGCCGGATCACTTCGCTTCCGCGAGATCGGCGACGATGCGCTCCGCGGACTCGTCGGGCGAACGCCCGCTGCGGATCACCTTCACGATCTGGTTGGCGGAGGGCACGACCCAGATCGTTTCCGACACGGTGGCGGCGACCTGACGCGCATCCTCGTAGGTGAGCGTCGCGTCGATGCGCACGGCGTCGAAGCGCCCGGCGGGCACGCTGACCTTCTCGGTGTCGCCGACCACCGCACGCCAGCGTCGCACGCGGCCTTCGCGCACGCGGTTGTCCGCGGCCTGCCACGGGATCGTCCACTCCATCCGGCGGCCCTTGGCCAGCGGCAGGTCGAGATACGCCCCGTGCATGAAGAAGCCCGGGAAGCGCACCTGCGCGTGCGACGGGTGGCCGGCCGCGTAGGTGCCGAGCCGGAAGGACATCTGGCCCTTCGAATGCCGGAACTCGGTCTGCACCGCGAGGCCCGAGGGCTCGCGCACGGTGCGATAGACGAGGACCGCGTCGCGCCACGTCTCGGGTTCGACGCGCACGGCGTAGGTCCACGTCCGGTCGGCGGCAAGCACGAACCCGCGCGTGCCGGCCGGCGCAGCGACCCCGCCCGAACCGCCCGAGTTCGGTGGCGCAATCCCGGCGACGCCGGGTGCCGGATCGACCGCCTCCTGCGTCGCCGTCGGCGCGGGCTTGGCCTCTGGAGGCGGCGCAGCAGGTTTCGAGGCGGGCGTCGGGGCGGGCTTCGGCGCTGCCTTGGCGGCCGGCTCCGTCGCCGGCTTGGGTGCCGGCGCGAGCGCGCCGCCCTGCAGGATGCCCGCCACCACCCACACTACGAGCGCCACGCCGCACAGGGCAGCCACGCCCAGCACGGTGGCGGCGAACGGATCGACGCGACGGCCCTCGCTCATGCGGCGAGCCTAGCAAAAAGGGCGGCCCGCGGGCCGCCCTTCGTGACTTGCACCTGCCGGCGCGGTCAGACGATGACCGGGACGATCAGCAGCGCGACGATGTTGATGATCTTGATCAGCGGGTTCACCGCGGGGCCGGCCGTGTCCTTGTACGGGTCGCCGACCGTGTCTCCGGTCACCGCCGCCTTGTGGGCGTCGGAACCCTTGCCGCCGTGGTGGCCGTCCTCGATGTACTTCTTGGCGTTGTCCCACGCGCCGCCGCCCGTGCACATCGAGATGGCGACGAAGAGGCCGGTGACGATCGTGCCCATGAGCACGCCGCCGAGGGCCTGGGGTCCGAGCGCGAAGCCGACGACCACCGGCACCAGCACCGGCAGCAGCGACGGGACCATCATCTCCTTGATGGCCGCGCGCGTCAGCATGTCGACCGCCGCGCCGTACTCGGGCTTCGCCTTGCCTTCCATGATGCCGGCGATTTCCTTGAACTGGCGGCGCACCTCGACGACCACCGCACCGGCCGCGCGGCCCACCGCCTCCATCGCCATCGCGGCGAAGAGGAAGGGCACCATGCCGCCGATCAGGAGGCCGATCACCACCATGTGGTTCGACAGGTCGAAGGTCAGCGTCTTGCCGGCCGACTCGAGCGCGTGCGTGTAGTCGGCGAACAGCACCAGCGCGGCGAGGCCCGCCGAGCCGATGGCGTAGCCCTTGGTCACCGCCTTGGTGGTGTTGCCCACCGCGTCCAGCGGATCGGTGATGTCGCGCACGGAATCCGGCAGTTCGGCCATCTCGGCGATGCCGCCGGCGTTGTCGGTGATCGGGCCGTAGGCGTCGAGCGCGACGATGATGCCGGCGGTCGACAGCATGGACGTCGCCGCGATCGCGATGCCGTAGAGGCCCGCCATCGCGTAGCTGGCGTAGATCGCGAGGCACACCGCGAGCACCGGCCACGCGGTGGACTTCATCGACACGCCGATGCCGGCGATGATGTTGGTGGCGTGGCCGGTGGTCGAGGCCTCGGCGACGTGCTGCACCGGCTTGAACTGCGTGCCGGTGTAGTACTCGGTGATCCAGACCATGAAGCCGGTCAGCACGAGGCCGACGACCGCGGCGCCGTACAGGTGGCCGACGCCGATGATCTTCTTCGCGCCGCCGATCTCGAACGGCGTGCTGGCGAGCACCTCGCCCATCACCATCTGGGTGATCGGCCAGAAGCCGATCAGCGCCAGGATGCCCGCGACCCAGAGGCCGCGGTACAGCGCCGGCATCACGTTCTTGTCGCTGGACTTGGTCTTGACGAAGAAGGTGCCGACGATCGAGGCGATGATCGCGAAGCCGCCGATCGCGAGCGGGTACAGCAGCGCCGCGGGCGAGGTGGTCTTCACCATCAGCGCGCCGAGCAGCATGGTCGCGACGATGGTCACCGCGTAGGTCTCGAAGAGGTCGGCCGCCATGCCGGCGCAGTCGCCGACGTTGTCGCCGACGTTGTCCGCGATCACCGCCGGGTTGCGCGGGTCGTCCTCGGGAATGCCCGCCTCGACCTTGCCGACGAGGTCGGCGCCGACGTCGGCGCCCTTGGTGAAGATGCCGCCGCCCAGTCGCGCGAAGATCGAGATCAGCGAGCCGCCGAAGCCCAGGCCGACCAGCGGGTGGATGATGTGCGCGAGGTCGTTCTTGTTCGCGGCGTTGGCGTAGAGGAACCAGAAGAAGCCGGCCACGCCGAGGAGACCCAGGCCGACCACCAGCATGCCGGTGATCGCGCCGCCGCGGAAGGCGACGTCGAGCGCCGCCTGCAGGCCGCTGCGCGCCGCCTCGGCCGTGCGCACGTTGGCGCGCACCGAGACGTTCATGCCGATGATGCCGGACAGGCCCGAGAGCACCGCGCCGACGAGGAAGCCCCACGCGGTCGCCCAGCCGAGCGCCGGCGTGAAGCCGATGACGAGGAACAGGATGCCGCCGACGATGCCGATCGTCTTGTACTGGCGCCAGAGATACGCGGTGGCGCCCTGCTGCACGGCCGCGGCGATCTC
>CAZTXP010000028.1:0-29479 GCA_964617355.1 uncultured Enterobacteriaceae bacterium | reverse complement strand
GGCATGATCTACATGAGCTCGACCTCGACCTCGCAGGGCGTGGTCGAGATCCAGGTCACGTTCGACATCGGCACCGACGCCGACAAGGCTGCGCTGAACGTCAACAACCGGGTGAAGCAGGCCGAGCCGCGCCTGCCGCTCGAGGCGCGCCGCCAGGGCGTGACCGTCGAGAAGGGTTCGTCGGCCTTCCTGCAGGTGCTGGCGTTCTATTCGCCCGACGGCCGCTACGACGACCTCTACACGTCGAACTACGTCACGCTGAACGTGCTCGACCAGCTGAAGCGCATCCCGGGCACGACCAACGTGCAGATCTTCGGCGCCAAGGACTACGCGATGCGCATCTGGGTGCGCCCGGACCGCCTCACGCAGCTGAAGCTCACGCCGACCGACGTGATCCGCGCGCTGAACGAGCAGAACGCGCAGTTCGCCGCCGGCAAGGTCGGCCAGTCGCCGACCGGCGGGCCGCAGGAGCTGGTCTACACGCTCACCACCAAGGGGCGCCTCGCGGAAGCGCGCGAGTTCGAGGACATCATCCTGCGCGCCAACCCGGACGGCTCGACGCTGCGCCTGAAGGACGTCGCGCGCGTCGAACTCGCCTCGCGGGACTATGACTTCATCGGCCGCATCAACGGCAAGCCGGCCACCCTCGTCGGCGTCTTCCTGCAGCCCAAGGCCAATGCGCTCGAGGTGGCGAAGAACGTGCGCGCGACCGCGCAGCGCCTGTCGCAGCGCTTCCCGGACGGGCTCACGTACTCGGTGCCCTACGACACCACGCGCTTCGTCGAGGCGTCGATCCGCGAGGTGGTGAAGACGCTCGCCGAGGCGATGCTGCTGGTGTTCCTGGTGGTGTTCCTGTTCCTGCAGAGCTGGCGCGCGACGCTGATCCCGTTCGCCGCGGTGCCGGTATCGCTCATCGGCACCTTCGCGGGGCTGCACCTCCTCGGCTACTCCATCAACACGCTGACGCTCTTCGGCATGGTGCTGGCGATCGGCATCGTCGTGGACGACGCCATCGTCGTGCTCGAGAACGTCGAGCGCATCATGCGCGAGGAAGGCCGCGCGCCGCGCGAGGCGGCGATCCAGGCGATGCGCGAAGTCACCGGCCCGGTGGTCGCGATCGTGCTCGTGCTCTGCGCGGTGTTCGTGCCGATCGCGTTCCTCGGCGGCCTCACGGGCGAGCTGTACCGGCAATTCGCGGTGACGATCTCGATCGCGGTGGTGATCTCCGGCCTCGTCGCGCTGACGCTGACGCCGTCCCTTTGCGTGCTGGTATTGAAACCCCACGCCGAAGCGCCAAAGGGCTTCTTCGGCTGGTTCAACCGCTGGTTCGGCAAGGTGACCGACCGCTACGAGAACGGCGTCGCGCGCATGATCCGCCGCGGCGGCATTGCCGTGCTGCTCTTCTCCGCGATGGTCGCGGCCACGGTCGGCCTGTGGCGCATCACCCCGGGCAGCCTCGTGCCCGAGGAAGACCAGGGCTTCTACATTGCCGCGGTGATCCTGCCCGACGGCGCCACGCTCCAGCGCACCGACAAGGTGGTCTCCGAGGTGATCCAGGTCATCAAGTCGAACCCGAACAACGAGGACGTGGTGGCGTTCACCGGCTTCGACTTCCTCGGCGGGGGTTTTCGCAACAATGCGGCCACCATCTTCGTCACGCAGAAGCACTGGGACGAGAGGAAGGTCCCGGCGCAGGCGCTGGTGGGCGAGCTCTTCATGAAGACCGGGCACATCAAGGAAGCGCTGGTGCTCGCCTTCAACCCGCCGCCGATCTTCGGCCTCGGCACCGCGGGCGGCTTCGAGCTCTACCTGCAGAACCGCGGCGAAGGCGGCCCGGCACGCATGGGCGAGGTGCTGCAACAGTTCCTCGCCGCGGCCAATTCGGACAAGCGCCTCGGCGGCGTGCAGACGCTGTGGCGCGCGCAAGTGCCGCAGCTCTACGTCGACGTCGACCGCGAGAAGGCCAAGGCGCTCGGCGTCGGGCTGGAGGAGCTCTACGGCGCGCTCGCCTCGACGCTGGGCAGCTACTACGTCAACGACTTCAACCGCTTCGGCCGCACCTGGCAGGTGCTGATGTCCGCCGAGCCCGGCTACCGCAAGCGCCCGGACGACATCGGCCGCGTGTGGGTGCGCAGCGAGAAGGGCGACATGGTGCCGCTCGCCGCGCTCGCCGACGTGCGCTTCGCCTCCGGCCCCGACACGCTGGACCGCTTCAACAACCTGCCCTCGGTGAAGCTCTTCGGGCAGGGCGCGCGCGGCACCTCGTCCGGACAGGCGATCGCCGCGGTCGAGGACCTCGCCGCGAAGACGCTGCCGCCGGAGTTCAGCTACGACTGGGGCGGCGCGTCCTTCCAGGAGAAGCGCTCGGCCGGCACCTCCGGCCTCGCGCTTGGCCTCGCGGTGGTGATGGTGTTCCTGATCCTCGCCGCGCAGTACGAGAAGTGGTCGCTGCCGCTGTCGGTGCTGCTCGCGCTGCCCTTCGGCACCTTCGGCGCGCTGGCGGCGGTGTGGCTGCGCGGCATGACCAACGACGTCTACTTCCAGATCGGCCTAGTCACGCTGCTCGGCCTCGCGGCCAAGAACGCGATCCTGATCGTCGAGTACGCCGTCTACAAGCATCACGAGGGCCTCAGCGCCTCGGCCGCCGCACTCGAGGCGGCGCGCTTGCGCTTCCGGCCGATCCTGATGACCTCGCTCGCCTTCATCCTCGGCGTGCTGCCGCTTGCGCTCTCCACCGGCGCCGGCGCCGGCGCGCGGCACTCGGTCGGCACCGGCGTGATGGGCGGCATGCTCGCCGCGACCTTCCTCGCGATCTTCTTCGTGCCGCTCTTCTTCAAGCTGATCACCGACCGGCACCTCGGCGAGCGCCGCTCGACCGACGAACTCAAGCGCGAAATCTCCGACGCGCGCGCCGTGGCGCACCGACCGCCACCGGCCGCGCCGCACGTCGCGCCGCAGAGGAGGGATGGCGATGCATAAGCCGCTCTCCACGACCGTCGCCGTCGCGCTCGCCGCGGCGCTCGCAGGCTGCGCGCAGGCGCCGACCTACCAGCGCCCCGCGGTCGAACTGCCTGCCGAATGGCGCGCATCCGCCCCCGCCTACGCCGCCGACGGCCGCTGGTGGCGCATCTACGGCGACGCGCAACTCGAGCGCCTCGTGGACGAAGCGTTCGCCCGCAACACCGACCTCGCCGAGGCCGTGGCGCGCGTGGACGAAGCGCGCGCCCTCGTCGGCGAGGCGAACTCGGCCCTGCTGCCGACCGTGGACCTGAACGCCCGTCGCGACCGCACCGGCTTCTCCGAGCGGCAAGCCTTCCCGATCCCGCCCGGCGTGCCGCGCGACCGCAACAACACGCGCGTCACGGTGAACGTGTCCTGGGAACCCGACCTCTGGGGCCGGCTGCGCGCCGGAAGGTCTGCCGCACAGGCCGACGCCGCGGCGAGCGAAGCCGCGCGCGACGGCGTGCGCCTCGCGCTCGCCGCGCAGGTCGCCAAGTCCTGGTATTCGCTGCGCGCGCTCGACGAGCAGGTAGCGCTCACCCGGCGCACGCTCGCGCTGCGCGAGTCCTCGCTCGCGCTGCAGAAGAAGCGCGCCGATGCCGGGCTGGTGTCGAACTTCGACTATCGACAGCTCGAGGCCGAGGCCGCCGCCGCGCGCGCCGAACTGCCCGGGCTGGAGCGCGATCGCGAGGCCGAGGCCGCCGCGCTCGCGGTGCTGGTCGGCCGCACGCCGAAGGCGATCTTCGAGGGCTCGATCGAGCGTTCGGACCCGCCGCCAGCGGCGCCCGTCCCGGCCACGCTGCCCGCCGGCCTGCCCTCCGAACTGCTGCTGCGGCGCCCGGACCTGGTGGAAGCCGAGCAGCGCCTGATCGCGGCGAACGCGCGCATCGCCGTGGCGCGCACCGAGATGTTCCCGTCGATCCCGCTCACCGGGTTCCTCGGCTCGGAGAGCGCGGCGCTGTCGAACCTCTTCAGCGGCCCGGCGATGATCTGGCAACTCGCCGCCGCGATCACGCAACCGATCTTCGCCGGCGGCCGCCTGGAGGCGCGCGTGCAGGGCGCCGAGGCGCGCGAGCGGCAACTCGTCGCGCGCTACCAGGGCTCGATCCAGAACGCGTTCCGCGAAGTGCGCGTGGCGCTCGCCGCGCAGGCCCGCGCGCGCGAGACCTACGACGCGCTCGCCGAGCGCTCGCGCGCATTGACCGAGGCCGTGCGCCTTGCACGACTGCGCTACGACAACGGCGTCGCCAGCCAGCTCGACATGATCGACGCGGAGCGCGGCCTCCTCGCCGCCGAACTCGGCCGCATCGACGCGCTGCGCGCGCAGCGCGCGGCGGTGGCGGACCTCTTCCGCGCGCTCGGCGGCTAGGGTATCAACGCCCTGCGTGGCGCCCGAGCGCCCACGCCACGTGTTCCCGCACCAGCGCCGACGGGTGATCGGCCCGGCCGCGCAACGCCGCGACCACTTCGTCCGACGTCGGCGCATTGCCGAGCGCCACCGCGATGTTGCGCAGCCAGCGCTCGTGGCTGATGCGCCGGATCGGCGCGCCGGCGAAGCGCGCGTGGAATTCCTCCTCCGTCCACGCGAAGAGGTCCACCAGCTTCGCGGAATCGAGGTTGTTGCGCACCGCGAAGTCCGGTTCCGGCGACAGGCGCGCGAACGCGTTCCACGGGCAATGCACCTGGCAGTCGTCGCAGCCGTAGATGCGGTTGCCCATCATCGGTCGCAGCTCCACCGGGATCGCGCCGTGCAGCTCGATCGTCAGGTACGAGATGCAGCGGCGCGCGTCCACCCGGTACGGCGCGACGATCGCCTTCGTCGGGCATACCTCGATGCAGCGCTCGCAGCTGCCGCAGTGGTCGGTGACCGGCGGGTCCACCGGCAGCTCGAGCGCGGTGTAGATCTCGCCGAGGAAGAAGTACGAGCCCGCCTCGCGCGACAGCAGCAGCGTGTGCTTGCCGCGCCAGCCGAGGCCGGCCTTCGCGGCCAGCGCCACTTCCATCACCGGCGCGGAGTCGGTGTAGACGCGATAGGTGAACGGTCCGTGCCCGGTTTCGATGCGGTCGCAGAGCTTCTGCAGCCGTGCGCGCACGATGCGGTGGTAGTCGCGACCACGCGCATAGCGGGCCACGTAGGCGAGGTCGCCCTCCGCCAACGCCGCGGCCTCGTCGCGGTGCGAGGGCGAATAGTCCATGCGGCACGAGATCACACGCACCGTGCCGGGCTTCAGCTTCGCCGGATGCGCGCGAATCTTCGAGTGGCGCGCCATATACTTCATCTCGCCATGCCACCCCTTCGCGAGCCACTCGAGGAAGCCCGGCTCCGCGGCCGACAGGTCGGCATCGGAAATGCCGACGGCCTGGAAGCCGAGTTCCCGTCCCCACTGCCGGATCCTGTCCGCGAGTTCGCGCATGGCGCGCCATCTTAAGTTGCCCGACGAGGCGGCGACGCTCGCGCTCGGCGCCTCGCTCGCAGCCGGCGCCATCGCCGGGCGCGTACTCTGGCTGCACGGCGACCTCGGCGCCGGCAAGACGACCCTCGTCCGGGGCCTGCTGCGGGCGCTCGGCCACGCCGGGCGCGTGAAGAGCCCCACCTACGCCCTGGTTGAACCTTATGTAGTTTCTGGATTACACTTGTATCACTTTGATTTTTATCGGTTCGAGGATGACACGGAATGGGTAAGCTCGGGCTTCCGGGAATACTTCTCTCCGCACGCCTTGTGCCTCGTCGAATGGCCGGAGCGGGCGGAAGCCTTGCTCGCGCCGCCGGACCTCGACGTTTCGCTCGAGATCGACGGGGACGCGCGCAAAGCGACGCTCTCCTCGCGCACGTCCGCCGGGGCGTCGTGGCTCTCCTCGGCGCCGTTGCCCTCCTCTTCCTAGGCTTCGCGCACGCGCAGGTCGTCTCGACGCGCATCTGGCCGGCGAACGTCTACACGCGCGTCACCATCGAGTCGAAGCAGGAGCTCAAGTACCAGCTCTTCACGGTGAAGGACCCGGAGCGCCTCGTGCTCGACCTCGAGGGCGTCGAATACAACGCCGCGCTGAACGAGCTGAACGGCAAGGTCACGGCGGAGGACCCGTACATCGACAAGCTGCGCGTCGGCCGCAACCGCCCGGGCGTGACGCGCATCGTGCTGGACCTGAAGACCGCGGTGAAGCCGCAGGCCTTCACGCTGAAGCCGATCGCCGAGTACGGCCACCGCCTCGTGCTCGACATCTACCCCGAGGTCGCGCCCGACCCGCTGGCGGCGCTGATCCAGTCCGACGGCAAGCTCGCGCCGCGCAACGAACCCGCGCCGGAGCCGCCGCAGTCCGCGCCCGCGGCGCCGGCGGCAGAACCCGCGGGCCGCCCGAAGGTCGCGCGCCTCGCCACCATCGTCATCGACCCCGGCCACGGCGGCGAGGATCCCGGCGCGCTCGGCCGCATGGGCTCGCGCGAGAAGCACATCACGCTGGTCATCGCGAAGCGCCTGAAGGCGCTCGTGGACGCCGAGCCCAACATGCGCGCGCTGCTGACGCGCGACGGCGACTACTACCTTCCGCTGCACGCGCGCGTCGAGAAGGCGCGGCGCGTGAAGGCCGACCTCTTCGTGTCGATCCACGCCGACGCGTTCATGAAGCCGCACGCGCGCGGCTCGTCGGTGTTCGCGCTGTCGGAGCGCCGCGCCACGTCGGAAGCCGCGAAGTGGCTGGCGAAGAAGGAGAACGACGCCGACCTGATCGGCGGCGTGAACCTCGACTCGAAGGACAAGTACCTCGCGAAGACGCTGCTGGACCTCTCCCAGACCGCGACCATCGACCACAGCCTGCGCCTCGGCAGCGCGGTGCTGCGCCACATCGGCGGCGTCAACACGCTGCACAAGCCGCAGGTCGAGCAGGCGAGCTTCGCGGTGCTGAAGTCGCCCGACGTGCCGTCGATCCTGGTCGAGACCGCGTTCATCTCGAATCCGGAAGAGGAAAAGCGCCTGAACGACGAGGAATACCAGGACAAGCTCGCCCGGGCGATCCTCGCCGGCATCCGAGACTACGTCGCGAAGCACCCGCCGCGGCCGCAGAGCCCGCTCGCCGACGCGCCGCCCGCGGGCGGCGGCACGGCCGACCGCCGCGTCGCGCTGAACGCGCGCTAGCCGCGCGCCACGGCGCGGCGGCGTCAACGCCGGCAGCCCTTCGCCCGTTCACCGGGGAGCCCTTCCTGCGCCCCATGCCCCGCCGCCCCCGCATCGCCCTTTCCGGCCTGCCGCTGCACATCGTCCAGCGCGGCAACAATCGCTCGGCCTGCTTCTTCTGCGACGACGACCACGCCGCCTATCTCCACTGGCTGCAGCGCCATGCCGAGCGCCTTCGCGTACGGGTGCACGCCTACGTGCTGATGACCAATCACGTGCACCTGCTGCTCACCCCGCCCGCGCCCGCCGACGCGTCGCGCTTGATGCAGGCCCTGGGCCGGCGCTACGTGCGCGCGGTCAACCACCTGTACCGCCGCAGCGGCACGCTCTGGGAGGGGCGCTTTCGCGCCTGCGGCGTGCGTGCCGAAGAGTACCTCCTCGCCTGCATGCGCTACATCGAGCTCAACCCGGTGCGCGCCGGCATGGTCGCCTCGCCCGAGGCGTACCGATGGTCGAGCTTTCGACGGAACGGGCTCGGGGCCGGCGATGCGCTCGTCTCGGAGCACCCGCTCTATACCGCGCTGGGGACCGACCCGGAGGCGCGGCGCAATGCGTACCGGGCGCTCTTCCGGGCGCAGCTCGACGAGGCGATCGTCGCCGACATCCGCGGCGCGACCGCGGCCGGGCACCTGCTGGCCTCTGAACGCTTCCGCAAGGAAGCCGAAGCGGCGCTCGGCGCGCGGCTGGGACCGGCTCCACGCGGTCGCCCGCGAACGCGCGCCGGCGATGCGGAGGAACACCAGCTCAAGATCGAATTCCAGGCAGAGCGACGCAGCGGGTGAGTCGCCAGACGGGGGCGCGTGCTCGGCAACCGGGTATCGCTCGAATTCTCAGTACCGGAGAAATTCGACTCTGACCCCAATTACTTATCTAAGTGGAGCGACGCAGCGGGTGAGTCGGGAAACGGGGGCTCTTGCACAACGATTGGGTATCGCTCGAATTCTCAGTACTGGAGAAATTCGACTCTGACCCCAATTACTCTCTGACTCGGTTTACGTTCAGCCCGGTGGATTCTGCGAAGAGTCGACCGATTCAATCGCGGATTTTTTCTCCTGAGGCCACTGCGTCCGAAGATACTCAATCGCAAAACTATTCGCTGAACTAACTTCGGCCCGAAGAACTGCTTCTGCATCTACGATCAGCGACAAATCACGATTTCTTCTCGCGGCTACCACGTGTTCCAACACCAAGTCGACAATTGCTGCCTTGTCGCCATTGGCAAGCCGAGCTTTGAGCCTCTGAATGGCGAGAACGGTGCGCTGGTCTCGCTCAACCAGATATTGCCTATTGCCGATCACTTTGCCGCTGCAGATCGAACCCAACGAGAGAATTGCATATCCAAGGCGGCGCTCAAGTTCTCCAGCATCAAGTTCTGAGTACTCGTCGAGATTCCACGTTCCTACTGCATGATCGTCATCACCCAGAAAAAATTCGAGCGATTTAGTTTCTGTATCAATCTGGATTCGAATGGTGGGACGCTTAGCCATGTCGCTAATTCGGACATACATCACAGGACGAAAGGCATGCCTTGAGCACCGCAAGTGCTGCTTGCCTACAAGCTAGATACTCTTCCAATCGCGCATCGCCATATTGTGCCCAACAAACCACCTCTGACGCTTCAAATCTGAGGTGACACAGAGCACGACAACTCATGTTCATGGCACTACTCGCGATCACGGAAAGTGATCTCGCAGCCTGCTGTGCGGCTTGTCTGCCTTGTGGCGACACTGAAATAGCCACGCCAATTGTTGCAAGTATGGCTAGAGGAATGACCGTCGACGACGTACCTCGTGGATCGGTGAAGCGCAACGGAGCGCCTTTCCCGTATAGGTATGTGCTAAGACCGCCGAGCAATCCAATCGGATCGCTCTGAACGTACCTGCCGATCGCTGGATCGTAATCGCGGAAGTAGTTGTAGTGCTGGTTCGTCTCCCGATCGAAGTACTGTCCCGGGAAGCGCAGGTTGAACTCGAACTCGACGTTGTCGCCATCGGGGTCCGGGTTGCAAGCACCCGCCCCGAAGGGCTCGGTGTTGTCCCATCGCCAGACCGTGGTCTGCGTGTCGTCGGCGATGAGTCTTGGCGTGTTCAGACACCAGTCGCCCGACGCGAGTTCGTCGTAGGTGAAGACGTTTTCCCTGACGCGATCAACAGTTGCAGCAGCTAAGGCGATGATCCGACCCCTCGGGATGCAATTTTTTCCTAGAGGCGCATTTTCAGCCTCGGATACGCGCGAGCGCAAGACTTCATTGTGCGATCACGCACATGAGCGCGTGCGCTGCGCGATCTGGAGACGGCGACAGGACTTGAACCTGCGACCTCCCCGCCCATACAATCGAATTGCGAGTCCGATGTACGTCGTAAGCGGGGCGCTCTGTCCGACTGAGCTACGCCGTCGTGCTGTTGATGCTCAGGTTTTCTTTTCCGTCTGGTTCTTCTGCCGTGCGAGGCCGCCGCGACGGGCGACCTTGCGCTTCATCTCCTGCACCTCGCGGAACTCCGGCTCGAGCTTCTTGAGCTTCTCGACCAGGCCGCTCAGGTCGTAGAAGTTGGTGAGCTTGCCGCGGTGTGCGGCCCTGCGCTCGATGCGCTTCACGAGGCCGGCCTTCTCCAGATCGGCGATGTGGCGCCTCACCTGGCGCGGGCTCAGGCTCAGACGCTCGCCGAGCGCGCTGGTTCCGGGATAGGGCTTCCTCTCGTGCTCCCACCAGTAATCGGCGATCTGCAGCAGCACGGCAAGGTGCGTCGGGCTTAGCCCGAGGCGCGCCTGGGCACGGAAGATGAGCGACGGAAGCAGGGAGAACCCGAGCTTCATCACGGCGCTACCCCACTTTTTCTCCGACGCCTTTGCGTCGTCGCTCTTCTTGTGCAGCGGGATCACGGTCGCCGCTTGCATCGCTTGCTTGTCTGCCATGATGGCACCTGCGTCGGTTGCGTTCGATGGATCCACGATACGCGCGGTGAGCGTGGGCAACAAGGATTTGCATCGGACACGGCTGACCGGGAGCATGGGACACGGCCGACCGAACGGTGCGGTCGGCGGCGACCGGTAAAGTAGGATCAGCGCAACCCAGTACGCAGCCAATGCGAGGATGAACGAGTATCAACTGGCTCCGGTCGCCGCTGACCGCTGCCCTGATCGGCGCTCGCAGCATGCCGAGCGCCGCACGCACCCGGACCGCCCTGTCACGGCGCGTGCTCGGCTTCGTTTGGCGCACTTCGCGCACGCGCCGCGCCAGGGCTGCGCCGTCGCAGGTTCCATCGCCGCGCGTTCCGCGAGCGCTTCTCACGGCACGCCGCGGGCATCGAGCCCGCAGCGCGCCGGCGCCGGCCCGGGGTAAACCGGCGCGTGCCGCGCCGGTTCAACATAACCGGTCCTTGCCCGCAGCGGCCGCGCTCGCAAGTGACTTGCTCCCGCGCGGCCGCTTCCCGCACGCCGTGCGGTGCATGCAAGGCGCGGTTATGTCTGGCGCCCCGGTCCGGCGCGCGTGCACACCGTGCGTGCCGCACCGTGTGCGCTCAAGGGCAAGTCAGCGCGGCCACGGCTCGCGCCGTCGCCGCGCCGGCAAGAGCCACGTTGCCCGCCCGCCCCGCTCAGCGCAGCGCTCGCGCGCTGCGCCTCGCCTCCCGCTGCAACGTGGGCGGTGCTTTAGCTGCGCAGCTAAGGAAGTACGGGGAGCCCCCGCCTGCGGGGGCGGACGGGAGCTCGGCGCGCCACCGTGCGCGCCGAGCGGGGCGGGCGGGGGACGTGGGTTCTGCTTCTCGCCTCGCGGCGAAGGCGAAGCCTTGGCCGCGCCGACTCGCTTTGCGCGCACACGATGCGCGAGCATGGTGTGCGCGTGCCGGCGGCCGGGGCGCCAGACATAACCGACCGTTGGCCGACTCGGTAGCGAGGCCGCACGCCCTTGGCGGCCTCGCTGCCGAGCTTGGCCTTGCGCACCGAGCGCTTGGCGCGAATGCGCAAGGCTCGGCCAACGCGCGGTTATGTTGAGTGCGCGGCTTGCCGCGCACTTACCCCGGCCGCCGGCCAGGCCGCGGCGGGCTCGATGCCCGCTGCGGCCTGCACCAAGCGCCCACAGAACGCGCAGAGCCCCGGGCCTGCACCGGCGCAGCCCCGGCGCGGCGCGTGCGCGTAGAGGCACGCGAAGCCCTTGCACGCGCCGTGACGGGGCGGTCCGGGTCCGTACCCGATCCGCACGCCGCTGTCGATGGGATCTTCGTACGACATTCCTCCCACATTCATCCCATCGACACCGAGCGGCAGGCCGCTACTCTGCACCGAAGCCCAGAGTCAACCCGGGAGCGCTTCCGGGTGAACGCCGCGCATGCATCGTTCTAGGCTCTCGGAGCGCGCATCGGGGGCGTCCGTACGCTTGATCGGGGCGCTCTGTTGGATTGTTAGTAGGCCGGTTATTGAAGGGACCGATTTTCTCGGGAGGTGTTTGTGGATCCTGATTTCAGCATGCGAACACGCGAGGCAATCCCCAGGGTGAATCGGCCCGCTCGCACGTTCTGCGACGCCCGGCACTCGCGCCGGGCGTCATCGATCCATTTTGCGGGAGCGGTATCGTCATGAACAACGTCATCAAGCTCATCGAAGCCATCGGCGCGCTCGAGCCGCGCATCGTCGCGCTGCTCGTCGTCGCGCTCGCCATCGGCGCCGCGGTCTACATCGTCACCCGGTAGTTGCGCCGCATCGCCGCAGCGTCGGACCCGCCGATTCCGGAGCGCGAATCTACGCGCTTGGAAGCCCCTTGCTCGCGCGTTCGATCCGCGCCGGGTGCGTCGCCGCGTGGATCTCCTTCAGCTTCACGATCGACACCTGCGTGTAGATCTGGGTCGATGAGAGGTCCGCGTGGCCGAGGAGCGCCTGTATGAAGCGGATGTCGGCGCCGTTCTCCAGCATGTGCGTGGCACACGCGTGCCGCAGCAGGTGGCACGAGCCGGGGACTTTGATCCCTGCCCAGTCGAGGTATCGACGCACGAGATCGCCGAGCCGGTTCTTCTCGAAGGGCTCGCCGTAGTCGGTGAGGAACAAGATGCCGTCGTCGGGCTCGCGGCTAAGAGAGGAGCGCACCTCGTCCACGTATTTTGCGAGCCATGCCGCCGCGCGCTCGCCGATCGGCACGACTCTGTCTCGGCCGCCCTTGCCCTGGCGCACCGTGATCGCGCCGCGCGATCGATCCCAGTCGAAGACGGCAAGCGCCGCAAGCTCGCTTCGCCTCATGCCCGTGGAGTAGAGCACTTCCATGATCGCCCGATCGCGGATCCCCCAGGCCTTCGTCGCATCGGCTTGGTTCAGTACGTGCTCGACGTCGGCCACCGAGAGCACGTGCGCGGGCAGGCGCATGGGCTTACGCGGCAGCGTCAGTTCGGAGGCGGGGTTGGTGAGGATGTAGCGGGATCTGGTTAGCCACTTGAACCAGCCCTTCAAGGGCACGAGCAGGAGCTGCTGCGTGGTGAAGGCGAGCGGGGCGCCATCGGCCTTGCGCACGTGAAAGAGGTACCTCTGGTAGCGCTCCAGGATCGGTAGCGTCACGTCCGTGACCGACCGGATGCCGCGCTCGTCCGCCCACGCAAGGAAGCGCTTCAGCGCCTTCTGGCGCACCAGCACCCCTGCCTCCCGATAGCCCATCGTGCGCCAGTGCTCGAGGTACGCCGCCACGTGCGCCTGCATCGGGTTCGCCGCGCTCGCATCGGCCACGCGCTCGCGCGCGGGCAGCCGGCGCTTGCGGTACGCAACCGTCTTCGCGTTCCTACGCACGAGCGGCGGCTAAGGGTACGGGTACGTTCAGTCCGTCCTCGCGCGGGCCGGAGAGGCGCGTTTTGACGTCTTTAGCCGCCGACTCGTCGGAATCGCTTTGCGCGCCAGCACTTGGCGCGATTTCTCGACCCCGACCACCCCCCGACCGCGGGCCGACCGCACCCCGACCCAGCCCCGACCGGGGCTCGTTCGGGCCCGACCGATGACTCTGCAGACCCGACCGCTCGGCGTCGTACACGTAGCCAAGCGCCAGCGGATCGATCAACCCGGGCACGAACGCCGTGCCGTCCTTGCCCGCGCCGTCGTACGCAAGCTCGTAGAGGAAGCCCCGCCCCTCGCGATGCACGACCAGGTATTCCAGATCGGCCAGGCGCCCAAGGTGCAGCTTCAACTGCGTATCGCCCCAGCCGATCGCCTCGCGAAGCTCGCGCCGGCTAAAGCGCACCTCGGCGCGGCGCAGCGCGCGTTCCTTCGCACGCGCGGCAACGAAGGCATCGAGCGCGATCAGCAGCTTTCGCGTCTGCGGCGGCAACTCGTCAAGGCTCCGGCCGAGCACCTCGTGCGCGAGGCTGTTGGCGAGTGCGATGTCCTCGGCCGTCACCTCCACGTACTCGATCGTCTTCGCGCCCTGGCGCGCGGTCTTCACCTCGCGGCTCATCTGGTGCAAGAGCGCGATCGTGTCGATCAAGGTCAGGTACTTCTCGTGATCCCGCCGAAGGCGCGTGGCGGTGTCCGGGAAGGTGAGGCGCCCCGCGTAGGGGTTCAGCACCCCCAGGGGCCGAATGAGGCGCTGCGCGTTCGCGTGTAACGCAAGGAGGTCGTTTCTCCTCGATCGGGCCACCAGCCCCTCGAGCGTGCGCTTTCGCCGCTGCAGCTCGTGAATCGAGCGCGTCTGCTCGCGGCTCTCGTCTACCGAGAGTACGAGACAGCGGTTCTGCAGTTCCGGGTCGATGTCCAGCGCCGTGGTCGTCAGGAACATCATCACCGGCCCCTCCACCCGGTACTCCTGCGTCACCAGGTTCCCCGTCTCGGCGTCCTTGCCGGTGCTCGCGATCGTGAGTTCCCCTTCGGACTGAAGCAGCTTCAGCGCATAGCTCGCGCGGCTTGCGCCTTCCTCCTCCACGATCGCGAGGATCTTGTGTTTCAGATTGGTCTCGCCCATGTAGAACAAGGACTGCCCGGTCACCGCGCTGTACTTGATCCGTTCTTCCGCCGGCATCAGCGCGAGCACCGCGTCCATCAGCGAACTCTTGCCGGCCGCGGAACTCGACTGCACGAGCACGGCCAGGGGCGCGTCGAGCTTGCGAGACGTCGCGGCGAGGTAGGCCACGAGCTTGTTCGTTCGCTCGCCTACGAGCCCGCAGGATTCCAGGTCCTCGAGGATGCGCGCCACCAGGTCCGGCGCGGTGAGAAGCGTCATCGCCGCTTCGCGCTCGGCCGCGGCCATCGTCACCGCCGCGACCGGCTTGGGTTCGAGCACGCGGCGGATATTCGCTTCCTGCAGCGCTTCGAGTTTCAGGAGCACGCGGCCCAGATCCGCTTTGATCACATCCTCGATCACCGCAAGCTCCACCGCCGCCTGCGTCACGTAGGACGCCCGCTGCTTCGCCGCGTACAGGTCGAGCGTGTCGACGTAGAAGCGCTCGCCAGCGGCCACCAGCACGTTCACCTTCATCACCTCGTAGCCGAGGTTCTTCGCAAGACCCCGCACGCGGTAGCGGCGCCCCGATCCGTTCTGGCCGAAGGTAAACGTCGCCTCCGACTCGGTGACCTCGGCCGCAGGCTCCGGCCCCGGCGCCGCCGGCACGGGCGAGGCGAGAAGCGCCGCAGCGTCTTCCTTAGCCGCTAATTCAGCAGCTAAAGAAGAAGGCGCGGGCGCGCTCGTGGGCGCGAGTTGCTCTGCAGCCGCCACCGCCTCGATCGCAGCGGCCGGTGATTGGAGATCACAGACCGTGATCTCCAATGCAGTCGACACCGGCCGCGGCGCTCCCTTGCCGAGCCAGAGCGCCTTCCTGATCGCAAGCCCCAGGCTCTTCGCCGCCGGCTGCACTTTTAACGCATAGTCGTTCGCGTCCATCCCCTTCGGGAACTGGATGCGCCAAGCTTCGATTCCCTCGGCCATCAGCCGCTCGGCGAGCACGTCTGCCGCTTTGTCGCCGGCGTCGTCCCGGTCGTAGGCGATCAGCACGCGCTCGGTGCCGTGCCTCTTCATCGCCGCCAGGTGATCGGGGGTAAACCCGTTCGTGCCGTAGGCGGCGGTGACGTTGCGATACCCCGCGCACCAGAAGGTGAGCGCATCGAGCAGCGCCTCGCAGAGAATCACCTCCTTCGTCTCGGCGAGCATCGCCTCGTTCCACACGCCCGCATGTTCGCCGGGCAGGTACAGGTGCCGCGGGATCGTCTTGTGCAGGTCGTCGCGGATCTTCCTGCCGTAGATCTCCTTCACCGTGCCCTCGGCATCGAGCACCGGGATCACGAGACTGCCGTTGAAGTGCTCGTGGCCCGTGTCTCGCAAGATGCCCAGCGCCTGCAGCCGGCCGCGGATCGCGCCGCCCGTCTTGCGGTTGCTCTCGGGTAATCGAAGCCCCAGCGTCCTGTCCGCGTAGCCGAGCTTGAACTGCTCGATCGCCTTCGGATCGTCGAGCCCCCGCGAGCGTAGATACTCGAGCGCGGCGGGCGTTCGCTTCAAGGTCTCGTGGTAGTAGTCCACCACCTGGCGAAGCAGCTCCGCGTCCCCGGCGTCGAACGCCACGGGTGCGGCAAGCTTTGGCACCGTCGACTGGCGAACGATCCGGCCGGCCGCTAAGGAAGAAGCGGGGGCGCCGTCGCGCAGGATCTCCACCGCGTGCCGGAAGGACACGCCCTGCGTCCTCATCACCCAGTCGATCGGCCCGCCGCCGACGCCGCACGCGCCCAGGCAGTGCCAGAGGTTCTTTGCGGGAGTCACTACGAGCGACGGGGTCCTGTCCTCGTGGAAGGGGCAGCGCCCCACGCGGTTGGCCCCCGCGCGCGTGAGCGCGATCCCCGAGGCCTCGACCAGCCGCTCCAGCGACACCTCGCGCTTTAGCCGCTCGATTTCCGCCTCGGGGATGCGCGCCATCGGAATTCGGCCTTTCGCCAAAAAGCTGTCAAGGGGGTTTCGGGGTTTTTAATTCGGTGCTAGGTTACTCACGCCGTGAGTATTGTCAACTCGCCCACCAGAGACCCGCCCTTATGCTCTCGCCATCTCTTCCGCACGCGCCCCTACTCGCCTTGCCCGCCAACGACCAGGCCTTCCTCAAGTCCCTCGGCACCCGCATCGCCGAGCTGCGCCGCGAACAGGGCCTCTCCCAGCAAGCCCTCGCCGAGCAACTGGGCATCCCCCAGCAGACCTTCGCTCACTACGAGGTCGGCCGCGCTCGCATGCCCGTGTCCCTGCTCCCCGAGCTCGCCCGCCTCTTCGGCATCGGCACCGACGAGCTCCTCGGCCTTCGCAACGCCTCCGGCAAGCGCGGCCCCACCCCCAAGTTCCAGAAACAGCTCGAACGCATCGCCCAGCTCCCGCGCGCCCAGCAACGCCTCGTCATCCAGATGCTCGACGGCGTGCTCAGCCAGAGCGCGCGCTCGTGAGCCCCGCGCGCAAGCCCGCCGCGCGCCTCGCCGTCGGCGCGATCTCCAGTCGCATCCTCGTCCTGCGCGGCCAGCGCGTGCTGCTCGATGCCGATCTCGCCGCGCTCTACGGCGTGCCGACCAAGCGCCTGAACGAACAGGTCAAGCGCAACCGCACGCGCTTTCCCGCGGACTTCATCTTCGAGCCCAACGCCGGGGAGCGCGCGCTCTTGAGGTCGCAATTTGCGACCTCAAGTTGGGGCGGTCGCCGCACCGCACCGCTCGTCTTCACCGAGCACGGCGCGATCATGGCCGCAACGGTCCTCAACAGCACCCATGCCGTCGAGGTCTCGGTCTACGTCGTGCGCGCCTTCGTCGAACTGCGCGAAGCGCTCGCCACGCACAAGGAGCTCGCCCGCCATCTGCGCGACCTCGAGACCCGCATCGAACGCAAGCTCTCCTCCCACGACCAGGCCATCGCCGGCATCCTCGAGGCAATCCGCAACCTCATGCGCGCCCCGGAACCCAGGCGCCGGCCCATCGGTTTCGTCACGCCACCGGAGAAGAAGGGCTCGTAGAAACGACAACGCCCGCGCGATGACGGGCGTCGATCTCGAATACAACGCCTCACTGCGTCACCGATCCGAATCACCACTCTGGTCTGGATTACTCCGAGTACCTGGCTCCGAGTCACGAACTCGAAGCGCGTCCTCCCAAGAGGCCGCACGCTCCAAATCAACGGGCAAACCATAGTAACCGCGGCGAAAGCCTTCGACCACCATTTCCATGCTGGTGCGATCACCGCATTTCGCGGCGCGCAATACCCGATCCGATTCATCGCGCGCACTCTTGGCACGGAGTACATCTGCACGTGCCCGCAATTCAGCAGCCATACTAGGATCTATCGTTACAGGCAAACCGCCGTCTTCGTATGCGCACGCCAAGAGCTCGCACGCGGTGGCCTCACCTTGAGCACAAGCCTTCTGAAACCAAAGGAGCGCGCGCTGTGGATCACGGCTCACGTGAATACCATCGTCAAATATCTGACCCAGCTGCGCCGAAGAGGTAGCGCAACCAAGCTCAGCCGCTCGCGTCAACCATGCGATGACAGTCGAGTAGTCTCCACGCCCTTCGCTCGCCCAAGACTCATGAATGTGAGCTAAACCCTGGGCAGCAAGTCGGTGCCCCTGCTTGGCCGCCTTTTCGTACCACTGAGCAGCTGCAGATTGGCTGTGCCCGTGCAGCATCCGCCCCACAGCGTACTGCGCGCTTGGAAGTCCCGCCTCCGCTGCAGCGAGAAACGAGGCAAATGCCGCTTCCCGATTAGGAGGTACGCCGAGCCCGTTATAGTGCAAGAACCCAATCAAGAATTCCAACTCGGGAAACTCTTGAGCCTGTAGCTCAGGTAGCTCGAATACCCTCATTAGCTGCCGGTCGCAGGACGAACGCCGAAAGGCTCCACCTGATTCTTGGGGCACTGTCGGTTGTGAAGCCGTGCGCGCACATCGAAAGCGCGGCGTGCATTGAAGTTTGGATTCTCCGTAAAGCCGCGCTGCTCCTCAAAACGTATCTGCTCTTTCCGTAGCTGGAGTTCCTTCTGGCGCTTTTCGCACGGATCCTCTGGCGGGCAGTATGAATCATTGGCGGGCGCAGGCATGATGTCTCCAACCTTGCCTGTGCTTGCGATGTCATTCACAACTACTGCCGTGCCTGCTATGGCTGTTGCGCCCGCTATCAATTTGACAGCAATCGGCACTGCGGGGAGAACAAATAGTCCGCGCGGATCGATATTCATCATCGGCGCGCTAGCGGCGTAAGCGTACGTATTTAGTCCGCCATCCAACCCAATCGGATCGCTTTGCACGTACCTACCAATTGTTGAATCGTAGTCGCGGAAGTGGTTGTAGAAGATCCCGCTCTCGGCATCCGCGTACTGCCCGGGGAGCCGGAGCGGGAAGCTGAACGCGCCCAAGGCCGCGGGGTTTTCATTGGAGGGACTCGTGCCAAAGGGCTCAGCCTGGTCCCATCTCCATCGCAGTTGCTGCTGCTCGTCGTAGATCTGTCTTGGCGTGTTCAGATGATCCGTGTGGATGAAGTACAGCTTCGCCTGCACTGCCGTCACCGTGACCGGCACTGCCGCGCTCGTCATCGTCGCCCCGAGGTTGTCGGTCGCCACTGCCGTCAGACTGTACGCCCCCGCCGCCACGCCCGTCCAGTTGAAGGTGTAGGGGCTGGTCGTGGCCGTCCCGATCGGGCTGCCGTTGGCGAAGTACTGCACCTGGGCGATGGTCCCGTCCGGGTCGCTCGCCGTGGCCGTCAGCGTGATGCTCGCCGGCGCCGTGAAGGTGGCGTTGGCCGCCGGGCTCGTGATGCTGACCCCCGGTAGCGCGTTCACCGTCACCGCCACCGCCGCCGAGGTGGTCGTCGCCCCGTTGTTGTCGGTCGCCACCGCCGTCAGGCTGTAGGCGCCCGCCGCCGGCGTCCAGTTCACCGTGTACGGGCTCGCCGTCGCCGTTCCCACGGGTGAGCCATTCGCGAAGAACTCCACCTGCGTGACCGTGCCATCGGTGTCCGCCGCGTTGGCCGTGATCGCGACCGTCGCCCCGGCGTTGAAGACCGCGTTCGCCGCCGGCGCAGTGATCGACACCGTCGGCGCCACGTTCGTCGCCACCAGCCGGATTGCGTCGGCCACCACGTAGCCGTTGGCCTGGTCGGTCAGCTCCACCTTGTGCGCCGTACCCGGCGCGAAGGCGTAGGTGCCAAGCAGGTTCCACGCCCCGCCACCTGTCTGCTGGTCGACCGTGTGCGTGGTGCTGCCCCCGGCGTGGACGACCGTGTACTTGGCGTCCGTCGCCCGGTTCGGGTTCGCGGTCCACCGTGCGTACACCTGATAGCTCCCCGCGCTTGGCACGTTCGGCGTCCACGTGGCCGTGTTCGGCGGGGCGTTGGGCGGCAGCATCATGATCGCGTCGGCGATCACGTAGCCGTTCGCTTGGTCGGTCAGCGTCACCGTGGCCGAGCCCGCGTTGAAGGTGTAGGTGCCAAGGAGGTTCCAGCTCCCGCTGTTGGCCTCCTGGTTGGCCGTCACGGTGCTCGCGCCTCCGGCGTGGTTCACCGTGTACTTCGCGTCGGTGGCCCGGTTCGGGTGCGCCGTCCAGCGCGCATACACGTTGTACAGAGTAATTGGGGTCAAGTAATTGGGGTCAGAGTCGAATTTCGCCGGTACTGAGAATTCGAGCGATACCCGGTTGCCGAGCACGCGCCCCCGTCTTGCGACTCACTCGCTGCAGTAATTGGGGTCGGGCAACTCGTACCGGAATCGAATTTCCTGAGACAAGGTACTTGGACGCAGTGCGACAGCAACGCCGTAGCACTCGTGCACGGACGGCGATGCCCAGGAAGGGATCGCCTAAGTCGAGCCGAATATCTCTACGCCGTGCACTCTCGCTGCTGCCTCGTGCCCGCCATCAAGCGTGGCAAGCGGCAGTGCAAGTGTCTTTGCCAGGTCGAAGTAGAGCGCGTCGTATCCCTGCAGGTGGTACTTGTTGGCGAGCGCCACGATGCTTTGGGGCGTGTACGGTTCGAGGTGCATACGGATGTCGAAGCTATCGAGGTCTTCCAGCGCTTGGTGCAGCCTTGCGCTCGTAAGCGCCTTGCGTCGATGCTCGCGCAAGAGCACGTGGCCCACCTCGATGCCCCACTGCAGCGGCACGTGAAGTATCGCCCCGTCCGCGGCGGCAGAGCTCACGGACGCTGCGTACGCAGCCCGATCGGGGGTTTCCTTCAGGAACCAGGCAAGAGAAACGCTGGCATCCAGCACCAGCTCAAGCGGCATTCAACGCGCCAGCCGTGCGCCGCGCGCTTCCGCAAGAGCCTGGGAGGCCGTGCGTGCGCGCCGGGTCTTCTGGAGTCGCCGAATATTCGCAGCGATGCGCAGGCCCGCAGCACGGCGCTTCGCCGGTACGATTTTGCGGGCAACGACGATGGGCTCGGTAGCTTTCATGCTGGTCTGGGAATGATAGCCTACTTGAACTGATTCCCGCCCCATGACCCCGTCGGATCTCCACCCGAAGCATCTGAACACGCCGCGACTGGTCGCGGACGACACCCAGAAGACCGTGTGGAAGTGGGAGCAGCAGGAGCCGTTCGGCGCGAACGCATGCAACCCCGACCCGGACGGGGATAACGTCCAATTCGAATTCAACCTGAGGTTCCCGGGGCAGTATTTCGATCGGGAATCGAACCTGCATTACAACTGGTTTAGAGACTACGATCCAACAATTGGCAGGTACGCACAGAGCGATCCAATCGGTATCGATGCAGACCTAGATACCTACGCCTACGCTTATAGTGACCCGATCACCTATTCGGATCTTTTCGCGCTTGCTCCGGCCGGAAGATCTGGAGGAGGTCCACGTGGGGAACGTGGGGCGACGGGTGGGGCGGCAGGACAGAATTCCAAGTTGCCGTACAAAAAGTGTCGCGAATTTGAACCACCGGATCCTGACTGGGTGAATTGTCAGCACCATCAGACAGGAAAATGGATAAAGGTGCGCCGGCCTGCGACCATGCCTTATCGCCCGACCAAGCCCGATGATTGCCACGCAGCATTTGTCATTTGCATGGGGGGTGCCTCGCGAGCCGGCGTATTGGCTCCCGCAATCGTGTTCATATGCGCGAAGAACTACGAAAACTGTCTTAGAACTTGTCCATAGAATCTGCAGACGTCCAATGACATCTGTTGCTGAGATATTTCTCGAGGGATCTATTGCCTGGGAGCGTGGGCGCTCTAGAGATGCAATTCGACTATTTCGCCGCGCAGCGATTCTCGGAGATGCTGGAGCCCAATTCAATCTCGCCCATTTCTACTATTCTGGCGAAAGCGTACGTCGCAATCTTCGAAAGTCCTTGTACTGGTATAAGCAAGCATGGCGCGCTGGCTCTGATACAGCAGCATGCAGCAATATTGCGCAGATATACGCTGAGTCAGGAAAGAGGCGACTTGCAATCGCATGGTGGCGCAAAGCGATTAGCTTCGGCGATGGCGACGCCGCACTTGAACTCGCCAAGTTTTTTATGGCCAATTCCAATAGAGCACACCCCGAGGTTGGTGAGTTGCTACTCTTCGCGAGTCACTCAGGGAGAATTAGTCGATCGGGGAACAGAGAAGCACGAAAGCTGATGCGAGATTTCGCTAAGCGCGTCTGAGTCATGTGGGGCGCCAATGGTTCCGGAGTAATTGGGGTCAGAGTCGAATTTCTCCAGTGGTGAGAATTCGAGCGATACCAGGTTGTTGAGCAAGCCCCCGTCACGCGACGCGCGTGCTGCGTCGCTCTGCCTGGATTTCGATCTCGAGCTGTTCTTCCTCCGCATCGCCGGCGCGCGTTCGTGGGCGCCCTCGTGGAGCCGGTCCCGGCCGGGCAAGCTTGGTGGTTCCAGAGCCGATGTTTCTGGAGGCAATTGTTCGACTCCGTTCCGACTCAAGTTCTCTCAAGCTACTGGAATACAAGATCAGCCGCTGCCCTGACGTACGAATCCGCTGGTCGTTGGCGTTGCCATCGACCGGGCGGCATCGGCACGGCCAATCGTTGACCAACATACGTCAATGACGTAGTATGGTCGCATGCTCTTCGTAGAAACGTCGATCTTTTCGGCGCAGCTCGAAGATTGGCTTTCCGACGAAGAGTATCGGCAGCTACAGGGCTACCTGGTCGAACATCCGGATGCCGGCGACGTTATTCGCGGCAGCGGCGGGATCCGCAAGGTGCGCTGGGCCGCGAAGGGAAAGGGCAAGTCCGGTGGGGTAAGGGTCATCTACTACTGGGCGAAGGCGCCCGTGCACATCTATCTGCTGACGATCTACGGCAAGAGCGAGCGGGCCGACATTGATCGCGCGACCCTGAAGCGCATCGCCGCCAAACTGGAGCTGATCGACAAATGAAACGAGACGTGGGCAAGGAAATCCTCGCAGGGCTGGACGAGATCGCCGGATGGCGGCGCGGCGAGAAGCGCCTGCGCACCCGCGAGGTCACCACTCCCAACGCGGGCGACGTGAAGGTGATTCGCAATGGCCTCGGTCTGTCGCAGGAGTCCTTCGCGGGATTCCTGGGGGTGAGTGTCGGGACGGTGCGAGGCTGGGAACAAGGCCGGCGCGAACCGCAGGGACCGGCGCGTGCGCTGCTCCTGGTCGCCGCTGTGCAGCCTCACGCAGTGCAGGCCGCGTTCCGAGCGAGCCTGCCGGCGACTCGAGCGAAGGCACAGCGCGCGGAACCACGCGCGAGAGTTCGACGGGCTGCTTGAACGGAACGGCGGATAGCCGGTGCTTTTGTCTCATGAGAATCGGACGAATGGGACCGAATTCCGGGCAAAGACGGACCCGAAGCATCTGAACACCCCGCGCCTCGTGGCGGACGACACCCAGGGAGCAATTGGGGTCAGAGTCGAATTTCTCCGGTACCGAGAATTCGAGCGATACCCGGTTGTTGAGCAGGCACCCCTGTCACGCGACTCGTCCGCTGCGCGCTCTCCCTGGAATTCGATCTCGCGCTGGTCTTCCACCACATCGCCGGCGCGCGTTCGCGGGCGACCGCGTGGAGCCGGGCCGAGCCGCGCGCCGCGCGCCGCTTCGGCTTCCTTGCGGAAGCGTTCAGAGGCCAGCAGGTGCCCGGCCGCGGTCGCGGGAGCTATCGGTGCCGGACTCGCAATTTCGCAAGGCAAAGCACCTCTTCGAGACCCGGCCTCAATCCCGACTGCCCGGATGCGTCGCCGCATGGACTTCCTTCAGCTTCACGATGGACACGTGTGCGTAGACCTGCGTTGAGCGCAGGTCCGCGTGCCCGAGCAGCATCTGGATGAACCGGATGTCCGCGCCGTTCTCGAGCATGTGGGTGGCGCAGGCGTGGCGCAGCAAGTGGCACGAGCCGGGCATGTCGATGCCGGCCCAGTCGAGGTACCGCCTCACGAGGTCGCCGAGGCGGTTCTTCAGGAACGGCTCGCCATAGTCGGTGAGGAAGAGCGTGTCGTTCCCGGGCGCCCGCACGAGGCTGCCGCGAACTTCGTCGACGTACCTCGCGAGCCAGTGCGCCGCCCGCCTGCCGACGGGCACCACGCGATCTCGCCCGCCCTTTCCCTGCCGCACCGCCACCGTGCCGCGGTCGCGGCTCCAGTCCTGGACCGCGAGGCCGGCGAGCTCGGATCGCCGCATTCCCGTCGAGTACAGGGCTTCGAGCACGGCGCGGTCGCGGATGCCCCAGGGGGCGGCGACATCGGCCTGGCGCAGCATCCGCCCGACCTCGGCGACCGTCAGCACGCGCATCGGCAGCCGGACGGGCTTGCGCGGAAGCGCGAGGTCCATCGCCGGATCGAAGTCGACGCGGCCGGTGCGCGCCAGCCAGCGGCAGAAGCCCTTCAGCGGCACGAGCAGGAGCTGCTGCGAGTTGAGGGACAGGGACATGCCGTCGCCCTTTCGGTACAGATGCAGGTCGCGACGGTAGCGCTCGAGCAGCGGCGGCGTGACCTCGTCGATGAACCCGAGCCCGCGGTCGTCGGCCCAGGCGACGAAGCGCCGCAGGGCCTTGCCGCGCAGGAGCACCCCGGCTTCGCGATACCCCATCTCGCGCCAGTGATCGAGGTAGGCGTTCACATGAAGATGCAGGGGATTCCCGGCCGAGGGATCGAACCGCGGGCGCCTCGGGGGCGAGCGGCGAGGCACGTAGAGGGACAGCTTGCGGATGCGGCGGACGCGCGAAATCTCCATACCTGACATCGAACGCGCGGAGCCGGCGATCGGGTTGCCGCTTCTTGCCTACCCCGACTTCGACCCCCGCCGCGCCTTCAGCCAGGCGATCACGCCCGGCATCACCGACGCGAGCACGATCAGCACGATCACCAGCGTCAGGTTCTTCTTCACCGCGGGGATGTTGCCGAAGAAGTAGCCCAGCGGCACCAGCGAGCCGACCCACGCGAGCGCGCCGGCCACGCAGAACGCGAGGTATCTCGGGTACGGCATCGCGCCCACGCCGGCGACGAAGGGCACGTAGGTACGCACGATCGGCATGAACCGCGCGAGGATGATGGTCTTGCCGCCGTGCTTCTCGTAGAAGGCATGCGTGCGCTCGAGGTGCTCCGGGCTGAACCAGCGCGAGGCCTTGACCCTGAAGATCCGCGGGCCGATGTAGCGGCCGACGCCGTAGTTCACGTTGTCGCCGCAGAGCGCCGCGACGATGAGCACCGCGCAGAGCGCGAACGGGTCCATGCCGCCCGCGGCCGCCACCGCGCCGGCGACGAAGAGTAGGGAATCCCCCGGCAGGAAGGGCGTGACCACGAGGCCGGTTTCGCAGAACACGATCGCGAAGAGGAGCGCGTACACCCACGGCCCGTACTGGGCGACGAAGGCGGCGAGGTGGCGGTCGAGGTGGACGACGAGGTCCCAGAACCACAGGAGGAGTTCCATCGGCGCGCATTCTCACACACCCTCGCCCCTATAATCGGCGTTCCCATGACTTCTCCCGTCCTCCGCTCGCCGAGCGTCGAGCGCGTGCGCACTGCGCTCGCGGCCGCAGGCCTCGCCGCCGAGATCGTCGAACTCCCCGGCGCCGCACGCACCGCGAAGTCGGCCGCCGAGTTCCTCGGCTGCGAGGTCGCGCAGATCGCGAATTCGCTCGTCTTCCGCGGCGACCCTTCGGGCATGCCGATCCTCGTGATGTCCTCGGGCGCGCGGCGCGTGGACACCGCGCGGCTCGGCGCGATCGTCGGCGAGTCGATCGGCAAGGCCGACGCCGACTACGTACGCCTGCACACGGGCTTCGCGATCGGCGGCGTCGCGCCGGTCGGCCACCCGGGGCTGCTGCGCCGATACGTCGAGAAGAGCCTCGCCGCGCACGACGCGATCTGGGCGGCAGCGGGACACCCGCACACCGTGTTCCGGCTGCGCTACGCCGACCTGGTGCGCATCACCCGCGGCATGGAGATCGAGGTCGCGGCGTGATCCGGCTCGCGAAGGCTCGCAGGACGTGATCCGCCTGCTTAGCGACCTCCTCGTCAGCCAGATCGCCGCGGGCGAGGTCGTCGAACGGCCCGCCTCGGTGCTGAAGGAACTGCTCGAGAACAGCCTCGACGCCGGCGCGACCGCGATCACGGTGACGCTGGACGAAGGCGGCACGAAGCGCGTGCAAGTCGAGGACGACGGCGGCGGCATCCCGGCCGCCGAACTTCCGCTCGCGCTCGCGCGGCACGCGACGAGCAAGATTTCGACGCTCGAGGAACTGGAAGGCGTGGCCTCGATGGGCTTTCGCGGCGAGGCGCTGGCCTCCATCGCGTCGGTGTCGCGATTGCTGCTCACCTCGCGCACCGCCGACGCGAGGAGTGCGCACCAGGTCCGCGCCGAGGGCGGCGATGGCGGCCCGGTGGAGCCGGCCGCGCGCGCTCAGGGCACCACGGTGCAGGTGTCGGACCTCTACTTCAACACGCCCGCGCGCCGCAAGTTCCTGCGCACCGAGGCCACCGAGTTCGGCCACTGCGACGAGGTCTTTCGCCGCATCGCGCTCGCGCGTCCCGACGTCGCCTTCACGCTGAAGCACAACGGCCGCGCCAGCGCGTACTGGAAGGCGCAGGATCCGGCCGAACGGGCGGCGGCGGTGCTCGGGCGCGAGTTCGTCGACGCCACGCTGCCAGTGGACGCGCAGGCCGGCCCGCTGCGCCTGCACGGGCTCGCGGGCAGCCCGGCCGCGGCACGCAGCCGCGCCGACCTGCAGTATTTCTACGTCAACGGCCGCTTCGTACGCGACCGCCTGCTCGCGCACGCAGTGCGCGAGGCCTACCGCGCGCTGCTGCACGGCGAGCGGCAGCCGGCGTACCTGCTGTTCCTCGAACTCGATCCGCGGGGCGTGGACGTCAACGTGCACCCGGCGAAGACCGAGGTGCGCTTCCGCGATTCGCGCGGCGTGCACCAGTTCGTGTTCCATGCGCTGCAGCGCGCGCTGTCGCCCGGCGTGGCCGACGCGCCCGTGGCCTACGCCGTTCCGGCGCATCCGCCGGCGGTGCCCACCTTCGCGCCGGCCGGGTCGAGCGCGGCGCGCGGGCCGATGTTCCAAGGCTCGTTCACGCTCGCGCAGCCGCGCGCCGCCTATGCGGACTTCGTCGCCGGCGCTTCGGGCCCCGTGCCCGGCGCAGCGCCCGCCGCCGCGCCGGTGGCGTCGCCCGCGGTCGCGCCATTGCCCTCCGGCGACGCGCATCCCCTCGGTTATGCCATCGCGCAACTCCATGGCATCTACGTGCTGGCGCAGAACACCGCCGGGCTGGTGCTCGTGGACATGCACGCCGCGCACGAGCGCATCGTCATGGAGAAGCTGCGGGCCACGCTCGACGCAGGCGGGATCGCGCGCCAGCCGCTGCTGGTGCCGGCGGTGTTCCGCGCCGAGGCGCTCGACGTCGCGACGGCCGAGGAACATGCCGAGACGCTGGCGCACCTCGGGTTGGAACTCTCGGTCGCGGGACCCGGCGAACTGGCGGTGCGCGCCGCCCCGGCGATGCTCGCCACCGGCGACGTCGCCGGCCTCGCGCGGGCGGTGCTGAAGGAGGTGCGCGAGTTCGGCGCCGCCCAGGCGCTTGCCGCACGCCGCGACGAACTGCTCGCGACCATGGCCTGCCACGCCGCGGTGCGCGCCAACCGCACGCTCACGGTGCAGGAGATGAACGCCCTGCTGCGCGAGATGGAGGAAACCGAGCGCTCGGGGCTGTGCAACCACGGCCGCCCGACCTGGTACCAGTTCACGCTCGCGGATCTCGACCGGCTGTTCCTGCGCGGCCGGTAGCCACCGGGGCGCTTCGCTGCGCCGCACAAGGCGCCGCCGACGCAGGTCGGCCTGTGCGGAATGCGCCGGAACCGTTATTGTTCGCGCTCTCGAGTTGCACCCTCATCGTCCCTCCCCAGGAGATTGCCCGCATGCGCCTCACCATCAACGGAGTGAACCGCGACCTGGACGTCGATCCGACGACGCCGCTCCTCTGGGTCCTGCGCGAGCAGGCCGGCCTCACGGGCAGCAAGTACGGTTGCGGCGTCGGCCAGTGCGGCGCGTGCACCGTGCACATCGACGGCCAGCCGATGCGCTCGTGCATCGTCCCGGCCTCGGCGGCCGAGGGCAAGAAGGTGACGACCATCGAGGGCCTCGCCAGCGGCGACAAGCTCACCAAGGTGCAGCAGGCCTGGATCGACCACGAGGTGCCGCAGTGCGGCTACTGCCAGGCCGGCATGATCATGGCCGCCACGGCGCTGCTCGCCGCGAAGCCGAACCCCACCGACGCCGACATCGACGCGGCGATGACCAACATCTGCCGCTGCGGCACGTTCCAGGAAGTGCGCGCGGCGATCCACGCGGCGGCGAAGGCCTGAGGAGCGCGAACATGATCATCGACACCCCCAAGGTTTCGCGCCGGCAGTTCCTCGTCGGTTCCGCCGCGGTCGGCGGCGGCCTCGCGCTCGGCCTGCAACTGCCGTTCGGCCCGTCGCCCGTGCTCGCCGCGGACGGCACGCCGGAAATCAACGCCTGGGTCGTGATCCGGCCCGACGACACCGTCGTCATCCGCATCGCGCGATCCGAGATGGGCCAGGGCACGCTGACCGGCCTCTGCCAGCTCGTCGTGGAAGAGCTCGAGTGCGACTGGTCGAAGGTGACCACCGAATACCCGACCCCGGGCGAGCAGGTGAAGCGAAAGCGCGTCTGGGGCGATTTCTCCACCGGCGGCAGCCGCGGCATCCGCACCTCGCACGTCTACGTGCGCCAGGGCGGCGCAGCGGCGCGCATGATGCTCGTGCAGGCGGCGGCGAACCAGTGGGGCGTGCCGGCTGCCGAGTGCACCGCGGCCAACAGCGTGATCACGCACAGGGGCTCCGGCCGCACCACCACCTACGGCAAGGTCGCCGAGGCCGCGGCGCGCATCACGCCGCCCGCCAACGACACGATCAAGCTGAAGGACCCGAAGGACTGGAAGGTCATCGGCAAGCCGGTGAAGCGCCTCGACACGCGCGACAAGGTCACCGGCAAGCAGGTCTACGGCGCCGACCTCCGGCTGCCCGGCATGCTGAACGCCACCATCAAGGAGTGCCCGGTGTTCGGCGGCAAGCTCGCCTCCTTCGACGCCTCGAAGGCAATGTCCATGAAGGGCGTGAAGAAGGTGATGAAGGTCGGCGAGACCGCCGTGGCCGTCGTCGCCGACTCATGGTGGCAGGCCAAGGTCGCGCTCGACGCGGTGAACATCACCTGGGACGAAGGCCCGAACGCCAAGGTCTCGAGCGCGAGCATCGCCGAGATCCTGAAGGCGGGCCTCGACGCACCGCAGGCCTTCGTCGGCAACCAGGCCGGCGATGCCAAGGCGGCGCTCGCGTCGTCCGCGCGCAAGATCGAGGCGGTGTACGCCTACCCGTACCAGAACCACGCGCCGATGGAGCCGATGAACGCCACCGCGCGCTGGACGCCCGAGCGCTGCGAGGTGTGGGTGCCGACGCAGGACGGCGAAGCTTCGTTCGCGGCCACCATGGCCGCCTCGGGGCTGCCGGCCGACAAGTGCGAGGTCTACAAGATCCACCTCGGCGGCGGCTTCGGCCGGCGCGGCGCGTTCCAGGACTACGTGACGCAGGCGGTGCGCATCGCCAAGGAAATGCCCGGCACGCCGGTCAAGCTCCTCTGGACGCGCGAGGAAGACATGGTGCAGGGCCGCTACCACCCGGTGATGCAGTGCAAGCTCGTGGGCGGGCTGGACGCGAACGGCAAGCTCGCGGGCATCCACATGCGCCTCTCGGGCCAGTCGATCCTCGCCGCGGTGCGCCCGGCGATCGTCGAGCAGCAGAAGGGCCGCGACCCGCTCGCCTTCCAGGGCGTGTTCGAGTCGGGCGAGCACGCGTTCGGCTACACCATGCCGAACCTGCTGATCGACCACGCGATGCGCAACCCGCACGTGCCGCC
>CAZTXP010000027.1:0-38933 GCA_964617355.1 uncultured Enterobacteriaceae bacterium | reverse complement strand
GTCCGCGCAAGCGCCCTGGGGGCCGGGTCGGGTCGACACCTTCAACGCCGCAAAGGTCCTGTTCAATTTTCCGGTGCAACGACTTCCCGCCCGCGAGCGCCTCGTTCTGCTCTACGGCGCGGCCGACGCGGCCCCAGAGGTCGGCCTCCCACGTTGCGCCGACATCGAGCTGGTTCGTTCGGGTGGTGGTCGTGGCGCCCGGATTGCGGGTGCGGCCGGCCGACAGGCCGGCGTCCACGGTCGGGAAGAGGCCGGCGCGCGCCTGCCGCGCCACCGCCTGTGCCTGGCGGTAGCGCGCGTCGGCGGCGACCAGCGTCTGGTTGGCCTTGATCGCGCGCTCCGCGAGCGCGTGCAGCTCGGGATCGTCGAACAGCTTCCACCACTCTCCGCGCGGCAGCGTGTCGGCGGGCTGCGCGGACTTCCATTGCTCGGGCACGTGACGCCACTGGGCTTGCGAGGGCGCGTCGGGGCGCACGTAGTCGGGCCCGACCATGCAGGCGGAAAGCGAAAGCGTGGCAGCAAGGAGGGCGAGGCGTTTCATTCGGGGTGGCCGGTGGCGGGAGGCATGCGGCGCGCGGCGCGGCGCTCGGCGAACCTGGCGCGGGTGCGCAGGCCCCAGTGGCGCAGGCGGTCGAGCTGCAGGTAGACGACGGGCGTGGTGTAGAGCGTGAGGATCTGCGACAGGATCAGGCCGCCGACGATCGCGATGCCCAGCGGCGTGCGCAGCTCGGCGCCGTCGCCGCGGCCGAGCGCCAGCGGCAGCGCGCCGAGCAGCGCCGCCATGGTGGTCATCAGGATCGGGCGGAAGCGCAGCAGGCACGCCTTCAGGATCGCCTCGCGCGGGCCGAGCCCGGCGTCGCGCTCGGAGGCGAGCGCGAAGTCGACCATCATGATGGCGTTCTTCTTCACGATGCCGATCAGGAGGAACACCGCGATCAGCGCGATGACGCTGAACTCGGCCTTGAACCTCATCAGCGCGAGCAGCGCGCCGATGCCGGCCGAGGGCAGCGTGGAGAGGATCGTGATCGGGTGCACGAAGCTCTCGTAGAGCATGCCGAGCACGATGTACATGGCGATGATCGCGGCGAGGATCAGCAGCGGCTGGTTGGCGAGCGTGCTCTGGAAGCCGCGCGCGGTGCCCTGGAAGCTGCCGACGATGGTGGTCGGCATGCCGATCTCGGCGCTGGCCTGCTGGATCGCCGCGGTGGCCTGCGACAGCGAATAGCCTTCCTGCAGGTTGAAGGTGACGGTGGCGGCGGCGAATTGGCCTTGATGGTTCACCGCCAGCGGCGTGTTGGTGTACTCGTAGCGCGCGAAGGCCGACAGCGGCACGGCCGGCTTGTTGCCCGGCGGGTTGATCCAGACGCCGTCGAGCGCCTTGGGGCCGTCGGAGAACTTCGGGTCCACCTCCATGACCACGCGATACTGGTTGCGCTCGTTGTAGATGGTCGAGACGATGGCCTGGCTGAAGGCGTTGCCGAGCGTGGCGTCGATCATGTCGGTGGTGACGCCCAGGCGCGCCGCGGTGACGCGGTCGATGACGAGCGACACCTGCAGGCCGCGGTTCTGCTGGTCGGTATCGACGTCCTGCAGGAACTCGTACTTGGCCAGCGCCTGCTGCAGGCGCGGCGTCCAGGTGCGCAGGAGCTCGAGGTCCTCGGAGGTGAGGGTGTACTGGTAGGAGCCGCTCGACTCGCGGCCGCCGATGCGCACGTCCTGCGCCGGCACGAGGAACAGGTTCGCGCCCGGCACCTTGCCGGCCTGCTGGCGGATGCGCTGCACGATCTGGTTCACCGGTTCGCGCTCGCCGAGGGGCTTCAGCATCACGAACACGGTGCCTGCATTGCGGGCGCCGCCGCCGGTGGACGCGGTGATGGCGAGGACGGCGGGGTCGTTGCGCACGATGTCGACGAACTGCGCCATCTTGCGGCGCGTGGCGTCGAAGGGCGCGGACTGGTCGGCGCGCAGGCCGCCGAACAGGCGCCCCGTGTCCTGCTGCGGGAAGAAGCCCTTGGGGATCTGCACGTAGAGCCAGACGTTCAGCGCCACCGCGCTGGCGAGCAGCACCAGCGTCAGCATCCAGTGGTCGAGCGCGAACGACAGGCTGCGCTCGTAGCCGCGCAGCACGCCGGCGAAGGCGCGCTCGGCGAGCTTGCCGACGCGGCCGGGCTCGCGGTGCGGCTGCAGCAGCTTCGCGCACATCATCGGCGTCAGCGTGAGCGAGACCACCAGCGAGACCAGGATCGCCACCGACAGGGTCACCGCGAACTCGCGGAACATGCGCCCGACGATGTCGCCCATCAGCAGGATCGGTATGAACACCGCGATCAGGGACAGCGACATCGACAGCACCGTGAAGCCGACCTCCTTGGCGCCGGCGAGCGCGGCGGCGGCGGGGGCCATGCCTTCCTCGACCTTGCGGGAGGCGTTCTCCAGCACCACGATCGCGTCGTCGACGACGAAGCCGGCGGCGACGATCAGGGACATCAGGGACAGGTTGTTCAGGCTGTAGCCGGCGAAGTACATGAAGCCGAAGGTGGCGACCAGCGACACCGGCACTGCGGCGGCGGGGATCAGCGTGGCGCGCAGGTTCCTGAGGAACAGGAACACCACCATGATGACCAGGCCGACCGCGATGACGAGGGTCTTCTGCACCTCGGTGATCGCGGCGCGGATGGTGCTGGTGCGCTCGAAGGTGATGTCGAGGTCGAGGTCGGCCGGCATCGCCGCGCGCAGCCAGGGCAGCAGGTCCGACACGCGCTGCACGGTCTCGAGGATGTTCGCGCCCGGCTCGCGGAACAGCACCAGCAGCACCGCGCGGCGGCCGTTGTAGAGCGCGGCGTTGCGCTCGTCCTGCACCGAGTCGTAGACCTTGGCGACGTCGCCCAGCCGCACCGGCGAGCCGTTCACCTGCGCGACGATGATCGGGCGATATTCGGCTGCGGTCTGCGCCTGGTCGTTGGCGTAGATCCACCACGCGTTGTCGGCGGACTCGACCAGGCCCTTGGGCCGGTTGGCGTTGGTGGCGACGATCGCGGCGCGCACCTGGTCCAGGGATATCCCGTGGGCGTTCAGCGCGTTCGGGTTGAGCTGCACGCGCACCGCGGGCAGGGACGAGCCGTTGATGTTCACCTGCCCGACGCCCTTCACCTGCGAGAGCTTCTGCGCGAGGATGGTCGAGGCGACGTCGTAGAGCTTGCCCTGCGTCGCGGTATCGGACGTGACTGCGAGCGACATGATGGGCGCGTCGGCCGGGTTCACCTTGCGCAAGGTCGGGTTGTTCGGCATGCCCGAGGGCAGCTGGCTGCGCGCTGCGTTCAGCGCCGCCTGCACCTCGATCGCGGCGTCGTTGATGTTGCGATGCAGGTCGAACTGCAGGATCACGCGCGAGGAGCCGAGCGAGGACGAGGAGGTGATCTCGTTCACACCGGCGATGCGGCCGAGCTGGCGCTCCAGCGGCGTGGCCACCGTGGCGGCCATGGTCTCGGGGCTGGCGCCGGGAAGGCTAGCGCTGACCGCGATCACCGGGTACTCGACCTGCGGCAACGGCGACACGGGCAACTGCGTGTAGGCCACCGCGCCCGCGAGCGTGATGCCGATCGCGAGCAGCGTGGTCGCGACCGGCCGGGCGATGAAGGGCGCGGACAGGTTCATCGCGACGCGGCCGCCTGCGCCCGCGCGCGCACGCGCTGCGCGAGGCGGTCGAAGAAGAGGTAGATCACCGGCGTGGTGAAGAGCGTCAGCACCTGGCTGACGATCAGGCCGCCGACCATCGTGATGCCCAGCGGCTGGCGCAGCTCGGTGCCCATGCCGTTGCCGAGCATCAGCGGCAGCGCGCCGAGCAGCGCCGCCATGGTGGTCATCAGGATCGGGCGGAAGCGCAGCAGGCAGGCCTGGAAGATCGCCTCGCGCGGCGCGAGCCCCTGCGTGCGCTCGGCGTCGAGCGCGAAGTCGATCATCATGATGGCGTTCTTCTTCACGATGCCGATCAGCAGGATGATGCCGATCACCGCGACGATGCCGAGGTCGCTGCCGGCGAGCAGCAGCGCGAGCAGCGCACCCACGGTGGCGGTGGGCAGCGTGGAGAGGATCGTCACCGGATGGATGTAGCTCTCGTAGAGCACGCCGAGCACGATGTACATGGTGACCACCGCGGCGAGCACGAGGAGCAGGGTCCCCGACAGCGAATCGCGGAACGAGGCCGCGGCGCCCTGGAAGTTGATCACCACCGACTGCGGCATGCCGATCTCGCGCGCCGCGGCCTCGACCACCTCGACCGCGTGGCCCAGCGAGGACCGGCGCGCGAGGTTGAACGACACCGTCGCCGCCGGGAACTGGCCGACGTGGTTGATGGCGAGCGGCGCGGTGCCGATGCGGATCGACGCCACCGTCGACAGCGGCACCTGCGTGCCGGAGGTGGTGGGCACGTAGAGGTTGGCGAGCGCCTCGGGCCCGGCGCGGAAGGCCTTGTCGACCTCGAGCACGACGCGGTACTGCGTGGCCTGCGTGAAGATCGTCGACACGAGGCGCTGGCCGAAGGCGTTGTAGAGCGCGGCGTTGATCGAGGCCGGCGTGATGCCGAGGCGGCTCGCGGTGTCGCGGTTGATGTCGACGTACGCCTGCAGCCCACGGTCCTGCAGGTCGGAGGCGACGTCGCGCATCTCGGGCGCCTGCTGAAGGCGCTCGACGAGTTTCGGCACCCACTGCGCGAGCACCGCGGAGTCGGGCGACTCCATGGTGAACAGGTACTGCGTTCGGCTGACGCGGTCCTCGATGGTGAGGTCCTGGACCGGCTGCATGTAGAGCGTGATGCCGGGCACGCCGGCGAGCTGCTCGCGCAGGCGGCGGATGATGTCGGGCGCGCGCTCGCGGCGCTCGTCCAGCGGCTTCAGGTTGATGAGGATGCGGCCGCTGTTCAGGGTGGCGTTGATGCCGTCGACGCCGATGAAGGACGACAGGCTCTCCACCGCGCGGTCCTGCAGCACGACGTCGGCGATCGCCTGCTGGCGCTCGGCCATGGCCTGGAACGAGATGTTCTGCGGCGCCTCCGAGATGCCCTGGATCACGCCGGTGTCCTGCACCGGGAAGAAGCCCTTGGGCACCGCGAGGTACAGGATCACGGTGAGGACGAGCGTGCCGACCGCCACGAGCAGCGTCGCGGCCTGCCGGTCGAGCACCCACTTCAGCACCTCGCCGTAGCGGCCGATGATGCGATCGAAGAGGCGGCCGCTCCAGTGGTAGAAGCGGCCCTGCTCGGCCTCGGGCACGTGGCGCAGCAGGCGCGCGCACATCATGGGGGTGAGCGTGAGCGAGATCGCGCCCGAGATCAGGATCGCCACCGCCAGCGTCACCGCGAACTCGCGGAACAGGCGCCCGACGACGTCGCCCATGAAGAGCAGGGGGATCAGCACCGCGACGAGCGAAAACGTCAGCGAGACGATCGTGAAGCCGATCTGCTCCGAGCCCTTCAGCGCGGCCTGCAGCGGACTCATGCCTTCCTCGAGGTAGCGCGCGATGTTCTCGATGACGACGATGGCGTCGTCCACCACGAAACCGGTGGCGACCACCAGCGCCATCAGCGTGAGGTTGTTGATCGAGAAGCCGGCGAGGTACATGAAGCCGAAGGTGCCGACCAAGGACAGCGGCACCGCGACGCTCGGGATCAGCGTCGCTGGCACGTTCCTGAGGAACACGAAGATCACCAGCACGACCAGCGCGATGGCAAAGAGCAGCTCGACCTGCACGTCGTGCACCGAGGCGCGGATGGTGACGGTGCGGTCGGTGAGCACGGCGACGTCGATGCCGGCCGGCAGCGAGGCGCGCAGTTGCGGCAGCTGCTTCTTCACGCGGTCGACGACCTCGATCACGTTGGCGCCGGGCTGGCGCTGGATGTTCAGCAGGATCGCCGGCGTGCGGTTCATCCACGCCGCGAGGCGTGCGTTCTCGGCGCCGTCGGTGACTTCGGCGACGTCGGTGAGCGTCACCGGGGCGCCGTTCTTGTAGGCGATGACGATCGGCTTGTACTCGGCGGCCGAGGCGAGCTGGTCGTTGGCGTCGATGGTGTAGCTGCGCGTCTGCGTGTCGAGGTTGCCCTTGGCGCGCTTCACGTTGGCGGTGTTGATCGCCGAGCGCAGGTCTTCGAGCGAAAGCCCGTTGGCGGCGAGCGCCGCGGGGTTGGCCTGGATGCGCACTGCGGGGCGCTGGCCGCCGGCGAGCGTGACGAGGCCGACGCCGGTGACCTGCGAGAGCTTCTGCGCGAGGCGCGTGTCGGCGAGGTTCTGGATCACCGGCAGCGGCAGCGTCGCCGAGGTGAGGCCGAGCGTCATGATCGGCGCGTCGGCCGGGTTCACCTTGCTGTAGACCGGCGGGGCGGGGAGGTCCGAGGGCAGCAGGTTCGAGCCGGCGTTGATCGCCGCCTGCACGCCCTGTTCGGCGACGTCGAGCGGCACCTTGAGGTCGAACTGCAGCGTGATCACCGAGGCGCCGCCCGAACTCGTGGACGACATCTGCTTCAGGCCCGGGATCTGGCCGAACTGGCGTTCGAGCGGCGCGGTGATGGACGAGGCCATCACGTCCGGGCTGCCGCCGGGATAGAAGGTGAAGACCTGGATCGTCGGGTAGTCGACGTCCGGCAGCGCGGAGGTCGGCAGCTGCTTGTAGGCGAGCGCGCCGCACAGCAGGATGGCGAGCATCAGCAGCGTGGTCGCTACCGGCCGCTCGATAAAGGGACGTGAAGGATTCACGTCACTGCTTCCCGGCGTTGCCTTCCGCCTCGCGCTTCGCCTTCGCCTCGAGGATGCGCGCCTTGATCTCGGGCGGCAGCGTCGGCCACGCGGCCTTCTTCTCGTCCTCGTTCATCTCGCGCCAGCGCTTGCGCGGCGCGGCGTCGGCGGCGGGCGTGGCTTCGGCCTTCGGCGCCTCGGCCTTGGGTGCTTCCCCCTTGGGCGCGGCGTCCTTCTTCGGTTCGGCCTTGGGCGCCTCCGGCTTCGGGGCGTCGGGCTTCGCGCCGTCCTTCTTCGCCTCGGCTTCGCGCTTCGCCTTGGCTTCCAGCAGCCGCGCCTTCTGCTCGGGCGACATCTTTTCCCAGGCCGCCTTCTTCTGCTCGTCGGTGAGCGAGTTCCAGCGGCTGGCGCCGCCTTTCTTCTCGGCTTGCCCGTCGACCGTGCCCTTGAACTCGGGGCGTTGCGCGAGCGCGACCGTGGCGCCTTCGCGCAGCCGGTCGATGCCGTCGACCACGACCACCTCGCCCGCGCCCACGCCCTCGGTGACGGCGACGCGATTGCCGTCCTGCGGGCCGAGCTTCACCGGGCGCGCGGTGACGCGGTTGTCGTCCTTCACCACGTAGACGAAGAGGCTCTGCGCGCCGCGCTGGATCGCCGCCGCGGGCACGATGGTGGCGTTCGACAGGGTTTCGAGTTTCATGCGCACGTTGACGAACTGGTTCGGGAACAGCGCCGCGTCCTCGTTCCGGAACGTGGCCTTCAGCTTCACCGTGCCGGTGGCGACGTCGACCTGGTTGTCGACCGCGGCGAGTTCGCCGGTGGCGAGCTTCGCCTTAAGCTCGCGGTCCCAGGCCTCGACCAGCACCTTGCCGCCGTCGGCCTGCCGGCGCAGCACGCCGGGCAGGGTGTCCTGCGGCAGCGTGTACAGCACGGTGATCGGCTGCTGCTGCGTGATGACCACGAGGCCGTTGGCGTCGCCCGAGCGCACGATGTTGCCCGGATCGACCTGCCGCAGCCCGACGCGGCCCGCGATCGGCGCGGTGATGCGCGCGTAGGTGAGTTGCAGGCGCGCGTTGTCGAGCAGGCCCTGGTCGACGCGCACCGTGCCCTCGAGCTGGCGCACGAGGGCTTCCTGCGAATCCACCTGCTGCTTCGCGATCGAGTCCTGCCCGAGCAGCGTCTTGTAGCGCTCGAGGTCGATCTTCGCGTTCGCGAGCTGCGCCTGGTCGCGCGCGAGCTGGCCCTCGGCCTGCTTCAGCGAGGCCTGGAACGGCCGTGGGTCGATCTCCGCGAGCAGCTGGCCTTCCTGTACCAGCTGGCCCTCGCGAAAGCCCACGCTCATCAGCTGGCCGTCCACGCGGCTCTTCACCACCACGGTACGCAGCGGCACCACGGTGCCGAGGCCCGTGAGGAAGACATCCAGCTCGCCCTTGGACGCGGCGACCGCGACCACGGGAATCGCGCCGCCCGCGCCCTTGCCGAAGCCCTTGGCGCCCTTGGCGTCGGGGCTGCCCTTGGTGTCGGCCGCCGGCGTCGACGAGGATTGGTACCGCTGCCATCCGTACCAGCCGCCGCCGACCAGGGCGATGACGAGGAGGATCCAGAGAAAGCTACGACCGGCGCTCTGCGCCGGCGGAGGGAGGGGGGCGGGCATGGCGGCATCTTACCGGCCCGGACCCCTCGGGCCGGGCGGTTTTACATCCTGTTTACATGGCGCGGAACAGGTCGGCGTAGATCCGGCTGACCGCGAGCGGCTCGTCGCGGCCGCGCAAGCGCAGCGACACCTTTCCCTGCTCGTCGCGCATCGCGGCGACCACGGCCTGCAGGTTGACGATGGTGCCGCGGTGCACCTGCTTGAAGCGGTCCGCCGGCAGCTGCGCGAGCAGTTCCTTCAGCGGCGTGCGGATCAGGGCCTCGCCTTCGGCGGTGATCACGCTGGTGTACTTGTCGGCGGCCTGGAAGCAGAGCACGTCGTCCACGGGAATCATCTTCACGCTGTTGCCGACGCCGGCGCGGATGGTACGCAGCGTCTCGGTCGGCGAGGGTGTGCCGCCGGCCAGGCCGCGCAGCTGCGCGAGCAGCGCGTCGAGGCCGGCCTCGGGCCTCGCGAGGCGCGCCTTCAGGCGCTCGACGGCACGCGCGAGGCGCGGGGTGTTCACGGGCTTGAGCACGTAGTCCACCGCGGCGGCGTCGAACGCGGCGAGCGCGTATTCGTCGTACGCGGTGACGAAGACGATGGCGGGCACGCGCTCGCCCATGCGGTCGGCGAGTTCCTCGGCGACCTCGAGCCCGGTGAGGCCGGGCATGCGGATGTCGAGGAAGGCAACCTCGGGCCGCTCGCGCTCGCACGCTTCCAGCGCGGCGGGGCCGTTGGGCGCGACCGCGACCACCTCGAGCTCCGGCCACGCCTCGGCGAGCAGGGCCTGCAGGCTGGCGGCGAGGAGCGGTTCGTCTTCCGCGATCAGCGCTCTCGTCATGCGGGGATCTCGAGCGTGACGGTGACGCCGCCGGACGCATTGTTCGCGTACGCCATGGTGCCGCCGACCGCGGCCGTGCGCTGGCGCACGTTGTCCAGGCCGATGCCGTGTCCGCCGGCGTTCGACGAGCCCACGCCGGTATCGGACACGGCGATCACGAGGCGCCCTCCGCGCGACTCGGCGCGCACGACGATCTCGCCGCCGTCCATCTTCGGTTCCAGCCCGTGCTTGATCGCGTTCTCCACCAGCGGTTGCAGCAGCATCGGCGGCAATGTGGCCGATCCGAGGCCTTCCGGCAACTCGAGCGCGTAGCGCAGCCGCGGCCCCATGCGCACCGACTGCACCTCGAGGTAGCCGCGCAGCATGGCGAACTCCTCGGCGAGCGTGGTCCACTCCTTGCGGGTCGCCTGCAGCGTGGCGCGCAGCCAGTCGTTCAGGTGCCCGAGCATGGCGCGCGCGCGCTTCGGGTCGACCTGGATGAGCGCGTCGAGGTTGGCGAGCGTGTTGAAGAGGAAGTGCGGCTCGATCTGCGCCTGCAGCAGGCGCAGCCGCGCCTCGGCGGCCTCGCGCTCGATGGCGGCGGTGCGGCTGCGCTGCCAGAAGTACGACATGCCGATCAGGCTCGACGCAACCGTGATGCCGAGGACCGCGCCGCCGGCGATCTTCGGGTTCCACGGCACGCCGATGAGCCACGAGGCGAGCGCCGTGCCGCCGAGCCAGCCGGCGAGGATCGACGCGCCCATGGCCGCCGCGAGCCGCCAGCCGCGTGGGCGCTCGCCGCCCCCGAGGCGCCACGTGCCGAGGAACACCGCGATCACCGTGAAGCCGATGCACTGCGAGAACACCAGGTTCTCGAAGAAGGTGCCGCCGAAGCGGATCAGGGCGAGCAGCGCCGCGATCGCGGTATTGAACGCGGCCGTGCCGAGGATCGCGTGCAGGAGATTCGGCATGGCGCGAGGTTACTCGATCGTCGCGGCTCAGATCAGGCCGATGCTCGACCAGACGATCTGGCCGAGCAGGCGCTGCGGCAGCAGCGTGAACAGGCCGGCGATGACGAGGCCGCCGGCGTAGAGCCCGGTGACCAGCTTCTGGTGGCGGCGGATGTTGCCGACGATGGCGTAGTACACCGCGCCGACGAGCATCACGAGGGTCAGCACCGACAGGCCGTGGATCCACGAGAAGCTGCCGCTGGAACGGATCCACCACGTCGAGATCGCGGTGACGAGCATCAGCACCGCCCAGCCGCGGCCGGCCATGCGATGCAGGAAGGTGCCCTTGCGGGCGAGGAACACTCCGGCGCCGAGCACCAGGGCGGCGAGGGCGGCGGCGGCGTGGATCAGGATCGCGGGGGTGAACTGGGCGGTCATGGCGGGTCTCCGGGAAGGTTGTGCCGTGAGGCGATGGAGGCAGTTTCCGCATCGCAGCCGGGCGGCGCGAGGGCATTGCGACGAAGCGCCGGAATCGGGGGGCGAAACGCGGCCGGCCGGGGTCGGGCCGCTTGACGGGGGTCAACCACCGCACCGGCGGTGGGTACACAATGGGTCGGCAAATGGCTGATACCGAACGGAATTTCGACGCCGACCCGAGCGGGTTGTCGGGCGACGAGGCGGCGGCGCGGCTGGCCGCCGAGGGCCCGAACACGCTGCCCGGCAGCGAGCGGCGCAGCACGCTCTCGATCCTCGTCGAGGTGCTGAAGGAGCCGATGTTCGTGCTGCTGGTGGCGGGCGCGGGCATCTACTGGCTGCTCGGCGACGTGCACGAGGCGCTGGTGCTCGCGGCCTCGGTGATCGTGGTGATGGCGATCACCGTGGTGCAGGAGCGCAAGTCCGAGCGCGCGCTCGAGGCGCTGAAGGACCTCTCCAGCCCGCGCGCGCTGGTGATCCGCGACGGCGAGCGCCGGCGCATTCCCGGCGCCGAGGTGGTGCGCGGCGATCTCGTGCTCTTGAACGAAGGCGATCGCGTGCCGGCCGACGGCGCGGTGCTCGCGGGGACCGGGCTCGCGGTGGATGAGTCGCTGCTCACCGGCGAATCGCTGCCGGTCGACAAGGGCGAGGGCGACAAGGTGTTCTCCGGCACGCTGGTGGTGCGCGGGCAGGGGCGGGCACTGGTCGCCTTGACCGGGCCGCGCACCGAGTTCGGCCGCATCGGCCAGTCGCTCGCCACGCTCGAGACCGGCAAGACGCGGTTGCAGGAAGAGACCGGGCACTTCGTGAAGGTGGTGGCGATCGGCGCGATCGCGACCTGCGTGCTGCTCACGCTCGCCTACGCGGCGACGCGCGGCGGCTGGCTGGAGAGCGTGCTCGCCGGCATCACGCTGGCGATGGCGGTGCTGCCCGAGGAGTTCCCGGTGATCCTGACGGTGTTCCTCGCCATCGGCGCGTGGCGCATCTCGCGCCACGACGTGCTGACGCGGCGCATGCCGGCGATCGAGACGCTGGGTGCGGCGACCGTGCTGTGCGTGGACAAGACGGGCACGCTGACGCAGAACCGCATGCAGGTGGTGGAGACCATCGCCGCCGGCGACGACTTGCGCCTCAGGGACGTGGCTGCGCTGGCCTGCGCGCGCGACCCCTTCGACCCGATGGAGCGCGCGATCGTCGAGGCGGCGGGCGCCTCCGGCGAGCAACTGCGGCGCGACTGGACGCTGGTGCGAGAGTATCCGATCACGCCGGCGTTCCTCGCCGTGTGCAATGCGTGGCGCTCGCCCATGGGCGAAGTGCGCGTGGCGCTGAAGGGCGCGCCCGAGGCGGTGATCGAGGCCTGCGGCCTTGGCGCCGAGGCTGCGGCGCGGGCCATGCAGGATGTCGCGGCCGCGAGCGCCAAGGGATTGCGCCTGCTCGCCGTCGCGGAGTGCGACGCCGACGGTGCGGAGTGGCCCGACACCCCGCTCGGCTGGGCTTTCCGCTGGCTCGGTTTCGTCGCGCTCGCCGACCCGCTGCGCGCCGAGGTGCCTGAGGCGGTGGAACAGTGCCACGGCGCCGGCATTCGCGTGGTGATGATCACCGGCGACTATCCGGGCACCGCGCTCGCGATCGCCGGGCAGGCGGGGCTGGGCGTCGGCGCGGGCGCGCTCACCGGCGCGCAGCTAGACGCGATGGACGACGCGGCGCTCGCGCAAGCCGTGAAGCGCGTGAACGTGTTCGCGCGCATCCGGCCGGACCAGAAGCTGCGCCTCGTGCAGGCGTACCGGGCCGCGGGCGAGGTGGTGGCGATGACCGGCGACGGCGTCAACGACGCGCCGGCGCTGAAGGCGGCGCACATTGGCGTGGCGATGGGCAAGCGCGGCACGGACGTGGCGCGCGAGGCCGCGGCGCTGGTGCTGCTCGAGGACCACTTCGGCTCCATCGTGCACACGGTGCGGCTCGGACGGCGCATCTACGAGAACATCCGCAACGCGATGCGCTACATCCTCGCGGTGCACGTGCCGACCGCGGGCATGTCGTTCATCCCGCTCGCCTTCGGCTGGCCGCCGTTCCTGTACCCGGTGCACATCGTGTTCCTGGAGTTCGTCATCGACCCGGCGTGCTCGATCGTGTTCGAGGCCGAGGCGAGCGAGGAGGGCGCGATGCGGCACCCGCCGCGCGATCCCCGGGAGCGCCTCTTCAGCGCCGAGATGGTCGGTGTCAGCCTGCTGCTGGGCGCGGGCGTGCTGGTGACGGCCTTCCTCGGCTTCTGGTGGGCGTCGCGGCAGGGCTGGGACGAAGGCGTGCTGCGCGCCTTCGGCTTCACCTCGATCGTGTTCGGCAACCTCGCGATGATCCACGCCACGCGCACGCGCGACCGTTCGATCTTCCGCGCGCTCGCCAAGCCCAACCCGGCGCTGTGGATGGTGACCACGGGCGCGCTGGTCGCGCTGCTCGCAGCGGTGTACCTGCCGTCGATGGCGTCGCTGTTCCGCTTCGCGCCGCTGCCGCCCGGGCCGTTCGTGCTCGCCGCGCTCTCGGGCGCGAGCGGCGTGCTGTTCTACGAGGCTTACAAGCAAATCCGTCCGCGAGGCAGCGCCCCGGGGGGATAACATGGGGACGCCGTGGCCCGCTCCCGTCCTCCGCGCAATGCCGCTCCCACGCCTCGCGCGCGCCGCGTCGAGGCGCTGGCGCTGGTGCAGGAGGCGCTGGGCACCTGTACCTGGGTCTGGGACGTGCGCCGTGACCGCGTGCGCTGGCACGGCGATCCGTCGCAACTGCTGGGCCTCGCGCACGGCACGCTGCCGCCGGGCTTTCGCGACTACTTCGAGCACGTGCATCCGGATGATCGTGCCGCCTCGCGTGCGGTCCATCGTGCCTGCCTGAAGGGCGAGCGGCAGGCCTACCGCACGGAGGAGCGCATCGTCTGGCCCGACGGCACCGTGCGCTGGCTGGAGACCTACGCGCGCGGTCGCTACGACAAGGCCGGGCGCGCGCTGGAACTCTCCGGCGTGATGCACGACTGCACCGAGCGCAAGCTCCAGGAACTCAAGTACAAGGCGGTGTTCGACACGGTCGACGACGCGATCGCGATCGCGCGTGCGCGCGATTCGGTGCATCTCGAGATGAACCCGGCGTGGGAGCGCTACACCGGACACTCGCGCGCGCGTTCGGTCGGGCGCTCGGCGCTCGACCTCGGGCTGTGGATCGACCCGGCCGAGCGCACCGAGTTCATGGCGATCTTCGAGCGCGAGGGGCGCGTGTCGCGCTTCGCCACGCGCTTCCGCCACGCCGACGGGCGCGAGATGGACGTGGTGCTTTCCGGCACGCGGCTCGAGCTGCAGGGCGAGCGCTGCGTGCTCTGGTCGTGGAGCGACGTCACCGGGCTGCGGCGCGCGGAGGGCGCCGCGCGCGAGTCGGCGGAGCACTTCGCCAGCGTGTTCGAGAATTCGCCCGACCCGATCGCGATCTCGCGCGTGAAGGACGCGCGTATCGTCGCCGTGAACGATGCCTGGGTGCGGGCGAACGGCTACGCGCGCGCGGATGCGGTCGGTCGCACCGCGATGGAAGTGGGCGTCCTGACCGAGGTGGAGCGCGAGGCCGTGGTCGCGCAGCTGCGCGCGGAGGGGCGGCTGCTGAACCGGCTGGTGACCTTCGTGCGCGCGGACGGGACGCCGCGCCAGTCGCTGATGTCCACCGCGCCGATCGAGGTCGCCGGCGAGCGCTGCGTGATGTGGCTGGGACGCGACGTCACCGAGCTGCAGCGCGTCGAGGCGGCACTGCGCGAGCTGAACGCGACGCTTGAGGGCCGCGTCGCCGAGCGCACCGCGGCGCTCGAGGCGGCGAACAAGGAGCTCGAGAGCTTCACCTACTCGGTGTCGCACGACCTGCGCTCGCCGTTGCGCGCCATCGCCGGGCAGGCGGCGATGATCCGCGAGGACTTCCTGGGGGCGCTGCCGCCCGAGGCGCGCGAACGCTTCGGGCGCCTCGAGGCGAACGCGGTGCAGATGGGCGAGCTGATCGACGACCTGCTGGAGTTCTCGCGCACCGGGCGCGTGGCGCTCGACCGGCGGCCGCACTCGATGCGCCGGATGGTCGACGAGGTGGTGGGCGAGGTGGCCGCGCAAGGGCAGGGCGAGGGCGCGCCGCGCATCGAGGTCGGTGATCTGCCCGACGCGCCCTGCGACGCGCCGCTGATGCGGCAGGTCTGGCGCAACCTCGTCGGCAACGCGGTCAAGTTCGTGCGCGGCGCGGCATCGCCGCGCGTCGCGATCGGCGGCCGGCGCGACGGCGACGTCGTCGAGTACTGGGTCGAGGACAACGGCGCCGGCTTCGACATGCAGTACGCGTCGCGGCTGTTCGGCGTGTTCCAGCGCCTGCACCGGCACGAGGAATTCGAGGGCACGGGCGTCGGCCTCGCGATCGTGCAACGCATCGTGCAGCGGCACGGCGGCACCGTGGCGGCGCGCGGCGAGCCGGGTCGCGGCGCGCGCTTCAGTTTCACGCTACCCGCCTAGCGCCGTGGTAGCGTCGCGCCTCTCATGGCACGCGCAGGAGCACTCGGCATGATCACGGTACGTCGCGTCGCGGGCGCACTCGGCGCGGAGGTCGGCGGAGCCGACCTGTCGCAGGACCTTCCGGAAGGCACGGTGGCGGCGATCCGCGCTGCGCTGCTGGAGCACGGCGTGATCTTCTTCCGCGACCAGCCGCTCGAGCCGGCCGCGTACATGCGCTTCGCGGAACTCTTCGGCACGCCGGTGGAGTACCCGCTGGTGAAGGGGCTGGACGGCTTCCCAATGATCATCGAGGTGAAGAAGCTCGAGCACGAGCGGAACAACTTCGGCGGCATCTGGCACAGCGACACCACCTACCTCGAGAAGCCGCCGATGGGCTCGATGCTGCTCGCGCGCGAGATCCCGCCGTTCGGCGGCGACACGCTGTTCGCGAACCAGGTGATGGCGTGGGACGCGCTCTCGGATGGCCTGAAGAAGATGCTGCGCGACATGAAGGCGATCAGTTCGTCCGCCAAGGCCGACGTGTCGAAGACGCGCGAGGACCGCATCAAGACCGACGGCGACGCGCGCTCCAGGCAGTCGTTCGAGAACGCGCACCCGGTGGCGCGCGTGCATCCCGAGACCGGCAAGGTCGCGCTGTTCGTCAACGTCGCGCACACCACGCGCTTCGAGGGCTGGACGGAAGAAGAGAGCGCGCCGCTCCTGAACTACCTCTTCCAGCACCAGGTGCGGCCGGAGTTCACCTGCCGCTTCGTCTGGCAGCCGGCGTCGCTGGCGTTCTGGGACAACCGCTCGGTGCAGCACAATCCGGTGAACGATTACCACGGCTACAAGCGCCTGATGCACCGGATCACGCTCGCCGGGGACCGGCCGCGGTAGTCACCACAAGGCGGCCCGCGTGCTGCGCCTCTTCGCGCTGCTGAATGCGCGCTTCGCGCACCAGCGCGGGCGCACGCTGCTGTCGGCTGCCGGCATCGCGCTCGGCGTCGCGCTCGGCTTCGCCGTCAACGTCATCAACCAGTCGGCGGTCGGCGAGTTCACCGCCGCGGTGCGCACGGCGGCCGGCGACGCCGACCTCGAGGTGCGAGGCGGGCGCAGCGGATTCCCCGAGGAACTCTACGCCACGCTCGCGAAGCTGCAGGGCGTGGCCGCGGCTAGCCCGGTGCTCGAACTCGACGCCGGCATCGCGAGGGAAGAGCGCGCGCTGCGCGTGGTCGGGCTGGATGCGTTGCGCGCGGCCCTGATCCAGCCGGCACTGTTCATGGACGCGCCGGAGCGCCGCTTCGCGCTGCTCGATCCGACGAAGGCGCTGCTGTCGGCGGGCGCCGCGGCGTCGATGAAGCTCGCGCAGGGGGAACGGCTGAGGCTGGTCTCGGGGCTGGAAACGGTGGAGTTCGAGGTCGTCGGGGTGCTGCCGGCCGGGGCTTTGCGGGGCAACGTTGCGCTTGTCGACATCGCGGCGGCGCAGGAGCGCTTCGGGCGCCTCGGTCGATTGAACCGCGTCGACCTGCGCGCGGCGCCGGGCGTGGATCGAGACGAACTGCGCCGGCGCATCGAGCCGCTGCTGCCGCCGGGCACGCACGTCGCGGGCGTCGAGACGCTGGAGGAGCAGGGCGCGATGCTGTCGCGCGCCTATCGCGTGAACCTGAACGCGCTCGCGCTGGTGGCGCTCTTTACCGGCGGATTCCTCGTGTTCTCGGCGCAGGCGCTGGAAGTGGCGCGGCGGCGGCGCGAGCACGCGCTGCTGCGCGTGCTGGGCGTGATGCGCGGCGGCATCGCGCGCCTCGTGATGCTCGAAGCGGCGGCGATCGGCGTCGGCGGCAGCGTCGCCGGGCTCGCGATCGGCTGGGCGCTGGCGGCGCTCGCGCTGCGCTTCGTCGGCGCGGACCTCGGGGCGGGGCATTTCCGCGGCGTCGCGCCGCAGGTCGGCTTCCCGCCCGTGGCCGCGGCCGCGTTCTTCGCGGGCGGCATCGCGATCGCGCTCGTCGGCGCGTGGCTGCCGGCGGCGGACGCGGCGCGGGCGGATCCGGCGAAGGCGCTGAAGGCCGGAGACGAGCAGTCGCTGTTCCGCCGAGCGGTGACGCTGTGGCCGGGGCTCGCACTCTGCGGTGCGGCTGCGATCCTGTCGCGCCTGCCGGCGATCGGCGGCATTCCGGTGTGGGGCTACGCGGCGATCGCCTGCCTGCTGGTGGGCGCGATCCTGCTGATGCCGGCGGTCGCGCAATTCGTGTTCCGCCTGCTGCCCGCGACGCGGACGCCCTCGCTGCTGCTCGCCAAGGCGCAGTTGCAGGGCGCGCCGGGGCAGGCGATGGTGAGCCTTGCGGCCATCGTGGCGAGCTTCTCGCTGATGGTGGCGATGGCGGTGATGGTGTCCTCGTTCCGGCAGTCGGTGGACGCGTGGCTGGGCCAGATGCTGCCCGCGGACCTGTACTTCCGCACCACGCACGCGGGCGACACCTCGTGGCTGGAGCCTGACGCGCAGGCGCGCGTGCGCGCGCTGCCGCAGGTGGCGCGCGTCGAGTTCCTGCGCAGCGCGCGCCTCGTGCTCGACCCGGCGCGGCCGGCGGTGTCGCTGATCGCGCGCGACTTGTCCCCCGAGGCGATCCGCAACCTGCCGGTGGTCGGCGAGCGCCACGAGCGCGCGGCCGATGATCCGCCGTCGGCGTGGGTGACGGAAGCGATCGCGGACCTGTACGGCTACCGGCCCGGCCAGCGCATCGAGCTGCCGATCGAAGGTCGGCGCGTGGCCTTCACCGTGGTCGGCACCTGGCGCGACTACGCACGCCAGCACGGCGCGATCCTCGTGCCCCGCGAGGCCTACGTGGCGGCCTCGGGCGATGCGCGCGTGAACGACGGCGCGCTGTGGCTCGCGCCGGGCGCGAGCGCGGGCGACGCGATGCGCGCATTGCGCGCGATGCCGGGCGGGGAACTGCTGGACATGGCGGATCCGGGCGAGATCCGCGCGGTGTCGTTGCGCCTTTTCGACCGCAGCTTCGCGATCACCTACTCGCTCGAGGCGGTGGCGGTGCTGGTGGGCCTGTTCGGCCTGTCGTCCAGCCTCGGCGCGATCGTGCTGGCGCGCCGGCGCGAGTTCGGCATGCTGCGCCACCTCGGCATGACGCGCGCGCAGGTCGGCGCGATGCTCGCGGCGGAGGGCGGTTTGCTCGCGATGCTCGGCGCCGTGGCGGGCAGCGCGGTGGGAATGGTGATCGGGCTCGTGCTGATCCACGTCGTCAACCGGCAATCGTTCAACTGGAGCATGGACCTGCACGTGCCGCTGCCGCTGCTCGCAACGCTGTCGGTGGTGCTGGTCGCGCTCGCGGTGGCGACGGCGTGGCTCTCGGGCCGCGAGGCGATGGGGCAGGGGCCGGTGCGCGCGGTGCGGGAGGACTGGTGAGGCGGCGCGCCTTCCTCGGCGGCGTCGCGGCGCTTGCGCTCGCGCGGCCGGCGGTCGCCGCGGTCGAGTATCCGAAGGTGGAAGCCGGCACGCGGCTCGCATTCCCGCGCGACCACGGCGCGCATCCGGCCTATCGCACCGAGTGGTGGTACATGACCGGCTGGTTGCGTACCGCGTCGGGCGAGGACCTCGGCTTCCAGGTGACGTTCTTCCGCTCGCGTCCGCCGTTCGACGGCGCGGGCAGGAGCGCCTTCGCGCCAACGCAGGTACTGCTTGCTCACGCTGCGCTCGCGGATCCGAAGCTGGGGCGCCTGCGCCACGACCAGCGTGCCGCGCGTCCGGCGCTCGGCCTCGCGGGCGCGCTCGAGGAGAAGACCGACTGCTGGATCGACGACTGGCGCCTCGTGCAGGAGGGCGGCGCGTATCGCACGAAGATCGTCGCGCGGGAGTTCACGCTGGAACTCGACTGCACGCCGCAGGGCGCGCCGTTGCTGCAAGGCGAGGCGGGGTTCAGTCGCAAGGGCCCGAAGCCGGAGCAGGCGAGCCACTACTACAGCCGGCCGCAGCTCGTGGTGAAGGGGCGCGTAGCACGAGGCACCGCGAGCGAAGCGGTGGTGGGCCATGCGTGGCTGGACCACGAGTGGTCGAGCACGCTGATGGACGAGCGCGCCGCGGGCTGGGACTGGATCGGCGTCAACCTCGAGGGCGGCGGCGCGCTGATGGCGTTCCGCATGCGCGACAAGGCGGGCGGCGCGCTCTACGCCAGCGGCACGCTCGCGCATCCCGGCGCAGCGCCCCGCTCGTTCGCGCCGGACGAGGTGACGTTCATCCCGGTGCGCGAATGGCGCTCGCCGCGCACCGGCGTGGCCTATCCGGTGGCGATGCGCGTGCGCGCGGGCGGGCGCGAGTGGACGCTGGAACCGCTGCTCGACGACCAGGAACTCGACGCGCGCGCGAGCACCGGCACGGTGTACTGGGAGGGTGCGGTGCGCTGCAACGAAGGCGGCCGCGAGGCGGGCCGCGGCTACCTGGAGCTCACGGGCTACTGGAAGCCGATGCGCCTCTAGGGCGCCACGTCGACAGCGCCACGCCGGCGAGGATCAGGGCCATGCCCGCGAAGTGGAAGGGTTCCGGCCGCTCGCCGAGGAAGATCGCCGACAGCACGATGGCGATGCCGGGCATCAGGTGCATGGTGGCGCCCGCGCGCGCGGCGCCGATGCGGCGCACCACGTAGCTCCAGCCGGCATAGGCGAGCAGCAGCGAGCCGATCGCGGAGTACGCCACCGCGAGCGCGCCGAGCGGCGTGAGCTTGGTCGGCGAGGGCGAGAGCAGGTCGTACGCGGACCACGGCAGCAGGAAGACGAAGCCCATCGCGCAGACGACGAACAGCACCTGCGCGGTGTCGAGCGAGTCGCGGCGCAGGCGCAGCGCGATGGTGTAGCCGGCCCACATCGCCATCGAGCCCACGGCCAGCAGGTCGCCGACGTTGAAGGAAAGGGTCCGGAGCACCTCGAGGCTGCCGCGGCCCGCGATCGTCGTCACGCCCGTGAAGGACACCGCGACCCCCAGCCACTGGCGCGCGCCGATGCGCTCGCCGAGGATCGGCTGCGCCAGCAGCATGATGAAGATCGGCGACATCGACAGGAATAGCGTCGCGCTGGTGGCGGTGGTGTAGTGCAGGCCGAGCCATTGCATCGACAGGTGCAGGCCGCCGCCGGTGAAGCCGAGGGCGAGATAGATCTTCCAGTCGCGCGCGGACAGCCCCTTGAGCGCGGGCACCAGGCCGCGCCAAACGAAGGGCGCGAGGACGACCAACGCTATGGCGAGGCGCCCGGAGGTGGCGAGGCCCGGCGCGACGTCGTCGCGCACGGCGCGTGCGACGATCCAGTTGCCGGACCAGAGCAGCAGCGTCGCGGCGAGAACGCCGTAGGCGGTGAAACGCATCCGGGAAGCATTATCGCAGCCGGGTGATAATGCAGCCCCATGTCTTTCGCGATCGCCGGCGGCCACCGCCTCGAGTACGAACTCATCGACGGGCCAACTGACGCGCCGGTGCTGGTGTTCCTGCACGAGGGCCTCGGCTCGATCCGGCAGTGGAAGGATTTCCCCGCCAGGCTCTGCGCCGCCACCGGATGCCGCGGGATGGCCTACAACCGCTACGGGTATGGCGAGTCGGACGTCCTCGAGCAGGCGCGCGAGGCGGACTTCATGCACGTCGAGGCGCGCGAGACGCTGCCCGAGTTGTTGCGGGTTCTCGGCATCGCCAACCCGATCCTCGTCGGCCACAGCGATGGTGCGTCGATCTCGCTGATCCACGCCGGCAGCGGCTTCAATGTGCGCGGCGTGGTCGTCGAGGCACCGCACGTGCTGATCGAGTCGATCAACCTCGACGCGATCCGCAAGATCCGCGGCGAGGCCGAACCGAGCGGCCTCGTGTCCAGGCTCGGCAAGTACCACCGCGATCCCGCGAAGACCTTCTTCGGCTGGAACGACGTCTGGCTGCGCGACGACTTCCAGCGCTGGAACATCGAATCGGTGCTGCCCGGCATCCAGGTGCCGCTGATGGCGATCCAGGGTGCGGACGACCAGTACGGCACGCAGGCGCAACTCGATGCGATCGCGCGCGGCGCGGGCGGTCCGTGCGAGACGCACATGCTGCCGGCCTGCGGGCATTCGCCGCATCGCGAAGCGGAAGGGCCGACGATGGCGCTGATGACGCGGTTCATCGGCGACGTGAAGTCACGATGAGCGCCGTCGTGGGTGATTTCCGCCGCGACGCCCGCATCATCGGGCTGGTCGGCGTCGGGCACGGCGTCAGCCACTTCTACCAGCTGATCCTCGCGCCGCTGTTCCCGCTGATGAAGGACGACCTCGGCGTCAGCTACGCGGCGCTGGGGCTGATCGTGGCGGTGTACTACACCACCTCGGGCGTGTTCCAGTTCATGGCTGGCTTCGCGGTGGACCGCTTCGGCGCGCGGCGCGTGCTGGCGATCGGCATGGCGCTCTGCGTCGCCGGGGTGCTGCTCGCGGGCCTGTCGTCGAGCTACGAGATGCTGCTGGTGGCCGCGGTGGTAGGGGGGCTGGGCAACAGCGTGTTCCATCCTTCGGACCTCGCGATCCTGAACGCGCGCGTCAGCACCGCACGCCTCGGCTATGCGTTCAGCTGGCACGGCATCGCGGGCTTCTTCGGCTACGCGGCGGCGCCGGGCTTCGCGGTCGCGGTGGCGAGCGCGGCCGGATGGCGCAGCGTGCCGCTGATCTCCGCGGTGCTCGGCATCGGCTTCCTGCTGGCGATGGCGTACTGGCGCGAGGACCTCTACGTCAGGCCGTCGTCGCACGACCAGCCCGAGGGGCACGCGCTCGCCGACGACGTGCGCATCCTGCTCTCGAAGCCGGTGCTGATGTGCTTCTTCTACTTCGTGCTGATCTCGGTGGCGTTCATCGCCATGCAGGGCTTCGGCGTGTCGTCGCTGGTGTCGCTCTACGGCATGCCGGTGGCGATGGCCTCGGCCGCGCTGTCGATGTACCTGTTCGCGTCGGCCACCGGCGTGTTCGTCGGCGGCATCGTGGCGACGAAGACCGAGCGCCACAACACGGTGGCGGCCGGCGGCGTCGCGATCGCGGCGGTCTTCGTGACGCTGGTGGCGCTGGCGCCCCTGCCGGTCGCGGTGGTGCCCTTCGTGCTCGCGCTGGCGGGATTCTCGACCGGCATCACCAATCCGTCGCGCGACCTGATCGTGCGCATGACGGCGCCGGCGGGCTCGACCGGCAAGGTCTACGGCTTCGTGTATTCCGGAATCGACGTCGGCTCGATGGTGATGCCCGTGATCTTCGGCTGGATGCTCGACCAGTCGATGCCGCGCGGGGTGTTCCTGGTGATGGTCCTCGCGCTCGCGATGACCATGGGCACCGTGCTTACCCTTCCCACGCGCAAGGTAAAGCTCACGCAGGCCAAGACCTGACGCTGCCTGCGGGCGCCGGTGTTTATTGCGCTGGGGGGATCGCCAAGGGGGGCCGTGCCCCCGCTTGGCAACCTATCTCCTATTCCCCGATGTAATCGATGCCCTTTCGCTCCAAGAGGCGGAGGAGGGCGGGCCAGTCGCGCTTGGTGGCTTCGCGGCCCGGGCGGTTGAACTGCTTGGCGGCGGTCTTCGCCGCGTCTTCGGACATCTTCAGCACCTGGTCCTGCCCCGCGGTCAGCGCGTCGATCTGGATCTGGCACGCGCAGTCGAGGTAGTACATCAGGTCGAAGGCCTCGCGCACCGTGTCGCCCATGGTGAGCAGGCCGTGGTTGCGCAGGATCATCACGCGGGAGGTCGGGCCGAGGTCGGCGGCGAGGCGCTTCCTCTCGTCCATGTCGAGCGCGATGCCCTCGTAGTCGTGGTACGACAGCTCGCTGTAGACGCGCGCCGCGTGCTGGCTGATCGGCAGGAGGCCGTGCTTCTGCGCCGACACCGCGACGCCGGCGCGGGTGTGCGTGTGGATCACGCAGTTCACGTCGGGCCGCGCCTCGTGCACGCAGCCGTGGATCACGAAGCCGGCGGCGTTGTAGCCCGCGCCGAGCGGATCCTCGACCGTCGTGCCGTCCGGGCGGATGCGCACCAGGTTGGCGGCGGTCACCTCGTCGAAGAGGTAGCCGTAGGGGTTGATCAGGTAGTCCTCGGTGCCGGGCACGCGCGCCGAGAAGTGGGTGTAGATCAGGTCGGTCCAGCGATACAGGTTCGCGAGCTGGTACGCCGCCGCGAGATCGACGCGCATCTGCCACTCCTCGCGGCTGACGCGGTCACGAACCTTGGACTTCGACTTGAGGACGGCGCTCATCGTGGACCTCCTTGGAGTGGGCGGATTCTACCGTCGCGAGCGCATCCAGCAGCAGGCGCGGGTCGTTCTGCGAAAGCCGGCCGGCGTCCGACAGCATCCGGCGCCACTGGCGCGCCCCCGGCCGTCTGAGGTAGAGCCCCAGCACGTGGCGCGTGATGTGGCGCAGCAAGGTTCCGGCGGCCACCTCGCGGCAGGCGTAGGCATGCACCTCGTGCACCACGTCGGAGCGCGACGACCGGCCGTCGGACAGGATCCAGGGGTCGTGGTAGGCCGCGCGACCGATCATCACGCCGTCGACCTGCGCGAGCTGCTCGGCCATCTGGGCGCGGGTGGTGATGCCGCCGTTGAGCACGATCGTGAGCGCCGGGAACTCCCGCTTCAGCCGGTGGACGAAGTCGTGGCGCAGCGGCGGGATCTCGCGGTTCTCCTTCGGCGACAGGCCTTCCAGCACGGCGTTGCGCGCGTGGACGATGAACGTCGTGCAGCCCGCGCCGGCGACCGTGCCGACGAAGTCGCGCATGAATTCGTAGGATTCCACGCGGCCGATGCCGATGCGGTGCTTGACCGTGACCGGGATCGACACCGCGTCGCGCATCGCCTTCACGCAGTCGGCCACCAGCGGCGCCTCGGCCATCAGGCAGGCGCCGAACGCGCCGCGCTGCACGCGCTCGCTGGGGCAGCCGACGTTCAGGTTCACCTCGTCGTAGCCGCGCCGCTCGGCCATGCGCGCGCAGCGGGCGAGGTCCTCGGGTTCGCTGCCGCCCAGCTGCACCGCGACCGGGTGTTCCGTGGGGTCGAACGCGAGGTGCCGCTCGGCGTCGCCGAAGATGAGCGCGCCCGTGGTGATCATCTCGGTGTAGAGGCGCACGCGGTGGGAGACGCGGCGCAGGAAATAGCGGCAGTGCCGGTCGGTCCAGTCGAGCATCGGCGCCACGCTGACGCGCGCCGGATCGGACAGCGGGATAGGCGAGGCGCGGCCGTGCGTGAAAACGCACGCGGTTTCGTCGGCACGAAGCGGCATCGGGACAGTAGTCTATCCGTCCCGTTGCCGGCGGCGCGAGGAGGCGTCCTGGACAATCCGCTGATCAGCGGCGCACTTCGCGGCCGCGCCGAGCGCACCATCCGCGCGGTCCTGCGCGTGCTGTTCCTCGCGGTGCCGGCGACGTTCGTCCTGGTGGCGATGGGCGGCGGAACGCGGCTCGAGCTCTTCTCGGTGGCGTTGCTGTTCGCCTGGGTGCTCGCGCTGGTGGCGCTGAACCGCACCGGCCGGTTCATCGCCAGCGTGTACGGGTGCGTGTTTGGGCTGGTGGCCTTCGCGACGCTGATCAATGCGAGCTATGGATCGCTCCGCGGCGCCGGCACCCTGGCCTACGTCGCCGCGATCGTGGTCGCCGGCATGTTCCTGTCGGCTGGGGGGCTCGCCGCGACGACGCTGGCCTCGATGGCATGCGCGGGCGGCCTGATCGTGGCGCAGGCGCAGGGGCTGCTGCCGACGCCCGACTACGGGCTGCGCTTCACGAACTGGGCGCTGTACTCGCTCGCCTTCGCCTGCGTCGGGGTGACGGTGCACTACTCGCAGCGCATGCTGGCCGAAGTGGCGCAGAAGGCGGCTGCGGAACTCGAGGAGCGGCGCCGCGCCGAGGCGGCGCGCAGCCAGACCGAGTCCAAGTACGCGGCATTGTTCGCGAGTTCGCAGCACGCCATCTGCATCGCGGACGAGGCCGACGCGCGCCACCTCGAAGTGAACGACGCATGGGTGCGGTACACGGGCCTTGCGCGCGAGGATGTGATCGGGCGGACCGCGCACGAGATCGGGTTGTGGGTGCACGACGAGCCGCGGCGCGTGGCGCTCGAGCGCCTGCGCGAGGCCGGCCGGTTCGCCAACCTGCCGGCGCAGTTCCGGCGCGCCGACGGGCGAGTGATGGACGTGCTGATCTCGGGCGTCAGCGTAGAGCTCGACGGCCGGCGCTGCATCGTCTGGTCGTGGAGCGACCTCACCGACGAGCAGCGCGCCGAGGAGCACGCGCGGCAGGCCACGGCGCGCTTCGTGGCCGCATTCGAGCGCAGCCCGGACGCGATCTCGCTCGCGCGGCTGCGCGACGGCGCGATGGTGGCGGTGAACGACGCCTGGGTGCGCGTCGCCGGATTCCAGCGCGAGGCGGCGATCGGCAAGCGCGCCGTGGACATCGGCATGTGGCGCGATCCCGAGCGTGCCAACCTGCTGGCGAAGCTGCAGCGCGATGGCCGGCTGGAAAACGAGCCGGCCACCATCCGGCGGCCGGACGGCACGGTACGCCACATGCTCGCCTCGGGCGCGCTGGTCGACTTCGACGGCGAGCCGTGCGTGATGTGGATGGGCCGCGACATCACCGACCTCTACGAGGCGCAGGCCGCGCGCGACGCAAGCGAAGCGGCGATGCGCGAGGCCTACGGTTCGCTGGAGCGGCGCGTGGCCGACCGCACCGCCGACCTGCAGGCGGCGAACCGGGAACTCGAGAGCTTCAGCTACTCGGTGTCGCACGACCTGCGCGCGCCGCTGCGCGCGATCGCGGGGTTCTCGGCGATCCTGCGCGAGGACTTCGGGCCGGCGGTGCCGCCCGGGGCGGCGGACTACCTCGTGCGCATCGAGCAGAACGCGACGCGCATGGGCCAGCTGATCGACGACCTGCTGGAGCTGTCGCGCGCAGGACGCACGGCGCTCGCGCCGGGTCTGGTCGACATGACCGCGCTCGCGAAGGCGGTGGTGGCCGACCTGCACGGCACGGAGGCGGGCGCGCAGGTCGTCGTCGACGCGCTGCCGCCGATCACCGGCGACGCCACGCTGCTGCGGCAGGTCTGGCAGAACCTCGTCGCCAACGCGTTCAAGTTCTCGTCGCGTACGGCTGCGCCGAGGATCGAGATCGGCGGCGAGGCGCGCGACGGCGAGACGGAGTACTGGGTTCGCGACAACGGCGCCGGATTCGACATGCGCTACGCGTCGAAGCTCTTCGGCATCTTCCAGCGCCTGCACTCGCCGGCGGAGTTCGAGGGCACCGGCGTCGGCCTTGCGATCGTGCATCGCATCGTCGCGCGGCATGGCGGCCGCGTGTCGGCGGAGGGCGCGCCTGACGCCGGCGCGACCTTCCGCTTCGTGCTGCCGGAGCGGCCCCCCGGCGGCTGATCCGCGGCGCTCAGTCCCCGGCGGGCGCGTCGGCGTGGAAGCCCCGGCCGAGGGCGCTTTCGTATCGCTTCACGAACGCCGGCCACGCCTCGGGATTGACGATGCGCGGCGGCTTCAGGCCCTGCGCGATCATCGCCACCTGCTCGGCGCCCCAGCTCGCGGTGTTGCGGCGCGCCTCGACCTTGACGCCCGCGGTGTGGAACGTGGCGATGACGTTGTCGAGCGCGAGCAGCGGATGGTCGAGCGGCGGCGGCTCGACGTCCCAGACATCGAGCCCCGCGCCGCCGAGGTGGCCGGAGGAGAGCGCGGCGTGCAGCGCTGCCTCGTCGTGGATGCCGCCGCGAGCGGTGGTGAGGAAGACGGCGCCCTTCTTCATGCGCGCGAAGGCGCGGGCATCCATCATGCGCATCGTGGACTTGTCGCGCGGGCAGTGCAGCGAGACGACGTCCGAGCGCTCGAGCAACTCGTCGAGGCTCACCTGCGTCGCGCCGCGGCGCGCGACTTCCTCGGGCGTGAGGTAGGGGTCGGCGGCGAGGATGTTCATGTCGAGCGCGGCGGCGATGCGCGCCACGCGGCGCCCGGCGTTGCCGATGCCGACGATGCCGATGGTCTTGCCGCTGACCTCGCGGCCCATCAGGTCCTCGCGCGGGAAGCCGCGCTCGCGGCGCAGGCGCCGGTCGCTCTCGGAGATGCGGTGCACGAGCGACAGCATCATGCCGATCGCGTGCTCGGCGACCGACTGCGCGTTCGCGCCGGACTGGTTCACCACCAGCACGCCGGCCTCGTTGCACGCCGGGATGTCCACGGTGTCGTAGCCGGCGCCGTAGGTCGAGATGCAGAGGAGCTGCGGGCAGCGATCGAGCAGCGCCTTGGTGACGAACCACTGCTTTGGCAACTCGTCGCGCGCGGACGAGGCCTGGTAGCAATGGCAGCTCGCGAGCGCGGCCCAGGATTGCTCTTCGGGCTGCGCCATCTTGATGTCGACCAGTTCTACCAGCGGCTCGCGCGCAAGGCGCTCGGCGTACGAGGGGTCCTGCCAGCGGTCGAAGCGCAGGACGCGGAAGCGGGGGGCAGCCATGGGTGCGGTTCTCCTAGTAGCGCAGGATCGAGCTTCCGACCCAGCCGGGCAGCTGGTCGGTACGGGCGGGCGAGAAGATCTCGTAGTAGGTGCAGCCTTCCGGGCCGACGCCGACCGCGGCGTGGCGCGAGCCGGGAGGGAAGAAGACGAGGTCGCCGGGCACCGCGTCGAACACCTTGTCGTCCACCTTGAGCGTGACGCGGCCGGCCACCATCACCAGCATCTGCTCGTTGTCGTGCCAGTGCGTGCGGCCGTCGAACTCCGCGTCGGGCGTCGTGGTGACCAGCACCGCCGAGAGGTGGTCGGCGCAGATGGCCTTGCGGGTCGAGCCCTTGCGCATGCCGCCCGCGGCGGGCAGCGCGTTCCAGTCGATCTTCATGCAGTGCTCCTTTGCACCCGATGATAAGGGCTGCGGCGGACCGGTATGCAAACCTGCCGGCGCGGCGTAACCTCGCGCCTCCGCAACGCCGAGGAACCCCCAGCATGGCCCCGCCGAACGCCCCGCGACGCGCGAGCGCCGCCGAACTCGAACGCTTCGCAAGCACGCTGCTCGGCAAGGCGGGAATGGCGGCCGATCGCGCCGCGGACGTCGCGTCGATCCTCGTCGAGGGCGACCTGATGGGCCACTCGACGCACGGCTTGCAGCTCCTGCCGAGCTACCTCGCGGAGGCAACGAGCGGCTCGATGACGCTGCAGGGCGAACCAGTGGTGCTGGCCGATCGCGGGGCGTCGCTGACGTGGGATGGCCGGCGCCTGCCGGGCCCTTGGCTGGTGCTGCGCGCGATGGAGGAGGCCGAGCGCCGCGCGCGCGAGTTCGGCACCGGTACCGTCGTGATCCGCCGCAGCCACCACATCGGCTGCCTCGCTGCGTACCTCCGGCGTTCGAGCGAGCGTGGCTTCGTGATGCTGCTGCACTCGTCGGCGCCTGCCAATTCGAGCGTCGCGCCGCACGGCGGCACGAAGGGCGTGCTGTCGCCGAGTCCGATCTCGGCCGGCATCCCGACCGAAGGCCTGCCGATCCTCGTCGACATCTCGACCTCGTCGACCTCCAACGGGCTGGTCGGCCGCACCAAGGCGGCGGGCGGCCGGCTGCCGCATCCGTGGTTGGTGGATGCCGAGGGCCGCGCGACGGACGACCCGGCGAAGACGCAGACCATCCTGCCGCTCGGCGGTCTCGACAACGGCCACAAGGGCTTCGGGCTTGGGCTGATGGTGGACGCGCTCACCTCGGGCCTCGCGGGCCACGGGCGCCTGAAGGCAAAGGAGAACCTCGGCGCGAGCGTGTTCCTGCAGGTCTTCGACCCCGAGGGCTTCGGCGGATCGGCGGACCTTCGCAAGGAGATGCAGGGCATCGTCGACGGCTGCGCGGCATCCCCGGCACCGGCCGGAGGGGAGCCGGTGCGCATGCCCGGCGAGCGAGGACAGAAGCTGCGCGAGCGGCAGCTGGCCGAAGGCGTCGAGCTCCTGCCATCGATCGTCGCGGGGCTCGCGCCGTGGGCCGGCAAGCTCGGGGTCGAGCTGCCGGCCGCGTTGCGCTAGCCAGCGCAGTCGCTTGCGATTGCGCTAGTCAGTGCAGTCGCTTGCGATTGCACTAGTCAGCCAACCGTGCGCGGCGTATAGCCCGCTTCCGCGATCGCCTGCGCCACGTCGGCGGGGGCGAGCGCGGTCTGCACCTTCACGCGGTGCTCGGGGAGCGAGATCTCGACCTTCGCGGCGGCGTCGGCGTCCTTCAGCGCGCGCGTGATGGTGCTGGCGCAGTGGCCGCAGGTCATGTCGGGGACGTGGAACGTGAGCATCGTGTTTCTCCGGTAGGCGCCCCGGGGATCGGGGCATGCCGGGAGCGTCCGCCTTCCCACGGTGGGAGGGTCAAGCGCTTGACCTTCCCATCATGGGAGGCCGGAACCTGCGGCCATGAACTCCTATCCCCTGATCCGACTGCCCATCCAGGGCATGACTTGCGCCTCCTGCGTGGCCCGCGTGGAGAAAGCGCTTTCCCGAGTCCCCGGCGTGGCCACCGCCGAAGTGAACCTCGCCACCGAGACGGCGAGCGTCGCGGTCGCGCCCGGCACGGCGCCCGAGGCGCTGGTCGAGGCGGTGCGCCAGGCCGGCTACGAGGCGCGCTTCGACGAGCCGCCGCCCAAGGAGGGCGGCGACCGCTCGTGGATTCCCGTCGCGATCGGCGCGGCGCTGACGCTGCCGCTGGTGCTGCCGATGGCGGGCGCGTTGCTCGGCGCCGACTGGATGCTGCCGGCGTGGCTGCAACTCCTGCTCGCGACGCCGGTGCAGTTCGGGCTCGGCGCGCGCTTCTATCGCGCCGGCTGGAAGGCGCTGCGGGCGCGCAGCGGCAACATGGACCTGCTCGTGTCGCTCGGCACGAGCGCGGCGTACGGCCTGTCGGTCTGGCTCATGATCGCGCACGGCGACCACCACCCGCACCTCTACTTCGAGGCGAGCGCGTCGGTGATCACGCTGGTGCTGCTCGGCAAGTGGCTGGAGGCGCGCGCGAAGCGCCAGGCGGCGGACGCGATCCGCGCGCTGCAGGCGTTGCGGCCGGAACAGGCGCGCGTGCGTCGCGACGGTGCCGAGTTCGACTTGCCGGTCGCGCAGGTCGCGGTCGGCGACGAACTGGTCGTGCGACCCGGCGAGCGCTTCCCGCTCGACGGCGAGGTGATCGAGGGCCGCACGCACGCCGACGAATCCCTGCTGACCGGCGAACCGCTGCCGGTGCCCAAGCAACCCGGTGAGCGCGTGACCGGCGGGGCGGTGAACGGCGAGGGGCTGGTGGTCGTGCGCGTAGCGGCGGTGGGCGCGCAGTCGACGCTCGCGCGAATCATCGCGCTGGTCGAGAGCGCGCAGGCGCGCAAGGCGCCGATCCAGAAGCTGGTCGACCGCGTGAGCGCGGTGTTCGTGCCCGTGGTGGTGCTGGTCGCGCTCGCGACGCTGCTCGGATGGGGTCTCGGAGCCGGGCGCTGGGAACAGGGACTGCTGAACGCGGTCGCGGTGCTGGTGATCGCGTGTCCCTGCGCGCTAGGCCTCGCGACGCCGGCGGCGATGATGGCCGGCACCGGCGTCGCCGCGCGCCACGGCATCCTCGTGAAGGACGCGGAAGCGCTGGAAGTCGCGCACGCGGTGGACGTCGTCGCCTTCGACAAGACTGGCACGCTGACCGCGGGCAAGCCGGTGCTGGCGGCGCTGGAGCCTTCGGGCGTCGAACGCGAGGTCGCACTCGCGCTCGCGGCGGCGGTGCTCTCGGGCAGCGAGCATCCGCTGGGCAAGGCGCTGGTCGCGGCGGCGAACGGCGGCGCGCGCGCCACGGCCGCGGATGCGCAGGCGGTGCCGGGGCGCGGCATGGAAGCGAAGGTCGATGGCCGGCTCTTGGCGGTGGGCTCGACGCGCTGGATGCAGGAGCTCGGCGCGGACCTTTCCTCGCTCGATGCCCGCCGCGCTGCGCACGAGGCAGAGGGCCGCACGATCTCCTGGCTTGCCGATCTCGAAGGCCGGCCCCGCGTGCTCGCGCTGCTGGCGTTCGGCGACGAGCCGCGGCCCGAGGCCGCCGCAGCCGTGCGGCTGCTGCGCGACCGAGGCGTGCGCTCGGTGATGGTCACCGGCGACCGGCGCGCGGCCGCGCAAGCGGTGGCGAGGCGCCTCGGCATCGACGAGGTGGTGGCGGAGGTGCTGCCCGGCGACAAGGCCGAGGCGGTGCGCGCGCTGCGCGGCGCCGCCGGGCGCGTGGCGATGGTCGGCGACGGCATCAACGACGCGCCGGCCCTCGCGGCGGCCGACCTCGGCATCGCGATGGGCAGCGGCACCGATGTCGCGATGCACGCCGCCGGCGTGACGCTGATGCGCGCCGACCCGCGCCTGGTGGCCGCGTCGCTCGCGGTGTCGGGGCGTACGGTGCGCAAGATCCGGCAGAATCTCTTCTGGGCCTTCGCCTACAACGTGGTGGGCGTGCCCCTCGCGGCGCTGGGGCTGCTGAACCCGGTGCTCGCGGGCGCCGCGATGGCGCTCTCCAGCGTCAGCGTGGTGACCAACGCGCTGCTGCTCAGGCGCTGGACCCCGGAGGCATGACGATGGCACGCACCGCGATGCTGGAACACGACGAGGCGCTGGCGCAGGGCCTGCTCGACATCGGCCGCGCCGCGGGCGCGAGCGGCGTGTCGGTGAAGATGATCCGGCACTACGAGGCGATCGGCCTCTTGCCGAAGGTTGCCCGGACCTACGCCAACTACCGCGTCTACTCGGAGGCGGACGTGCACGTGCTGCGCTTCATCAAGCGCGCGCGCACGCTCGGCTTCCCGATCGAGGACATCCGCGAACTGGTCGGCCTGTGGCGCAGCCCGACGCGCTCGGCGGCGGCGGTGAAGAAGGTGGCGGGGCGGCACATCGCCGACCTGCGCGAGAAGCTGGCCGGCTTGCAGGCGATGCTCGCGACGCTGGAGCACCTGTCGGCGAACTGCCACGGCGACGCGCGGCCGGACTGCCCGATCCTCGACGACCTCGCGGCGCCGCACGACGAGGCGCACTGCCATCCGGCGAACGCCTCGCGCGAGCCTCCGGTTGCGCGGCGGAGAAGCGGCGCCGCGCGGTCCTGATCAGCCGGCGTACTGGCCCGTGGTGGCCGCGCGCAGGCGGATCAGCCCGAGCAGGCTCTCGGTGAGCGGCGCGGGTACGCCGGCCTTCCTGGCGACTTCCAGCGTGCCGGTGAGCAGGCCATCGATTTCCAGGGATTTACCAGCTTCGAGGTCCTGCAGCATCGAGGTCTTGAACTGGCCGAGCACGCGCGCCATGTCGATGCGCGCCTCGGGGTCGATGTCGGCGTCGACGCCGACCGCGCGGCCGATCGCGAGGCCCTCGCGCATGATGCCGACCATGTAGGACTTCACCAGCGGGTCGCCGATCAGGCGATCGGCGGTGCCGAGGGTCAGCGCGGACACCGGGTTGAAGCTCACGTTGCCGAGCAGCTTCACCCAGAAATCCTTCTCGATGAACGGGCTCTCGACGCAGTCGAAGCCTGCCTCGCGCAGCGCCTTGCCGAGGGCCGCGGTGCGCGGACCGTTGGCGCCGCCGGGCTCGCCGATGATCAGCTTGTTGTTCATGTTGTGCTGCACGAGGCCCGGCTCTGGCGTGGACGCGGCGAGATGGATCACGCAGCCGATCACGCGCGCGGTGGGCATGGCGCGCGAGAGCGCACCGTCCGGATCGAGCGACTCGAGGCGCAGCTTGCCGCCGCCGAACTTCAGGCGGTCGAAGAACCACCACGGCACGCCGTTCATCGCGGTGACCACGGTGGTATCGGGGCCGAGCAGCGGGCCGATGTTCGCGGCGACTTCGGGCAGGCCCTGGCCCTTCACGGCGACGATGACCGCGTCCTGCGGGCCGAGTTTCGCGGGGTCGCTGTCGGCCTTCGGATGCGTGGTCAGCACTTCGCCGGAGCGGGCATCGCGCACGCGCAGGCCCTTGTCGCGGATCGCCGCAAGGTTCGCGCCCCTTGCGACGACAGAGACCTCGTGGCCGGCGCGGGCGAGCCACGCGGCGATCACTCCGCCGACCGCGCCGGCGCCGTAGATGCAGATTTTCATGCTGTAATTCTACGATCCACGACGAGGAGACGCGCATGTTCGGTCGCTTCCTGAAGCTCGACAAGCTGCTGCCGGCGCAGAGCACGCTGCCCGGGCGCGCGGAGCGCATGCCGGTGCCGGAGGAGCACTTCGTGAACGGCCACCGCATCGTGCCGCCGTTCCCGGAGGGCATGCGCACGGCCGTCTTCGGCATGGGCTGCTTCTGGGGCGCGGAGCGGCTGTTCTGGCAACTGCCGGGCGTGTATTCGACGGCCGTGGGCTACGCCGGCGGCGAGACGCCGAACCCGACCTACGAGGAAGCCTGCAGCGGCCTCACGAACCACGCCGAAGTGGTGCTAGTGGTCTACGACCCGGCACGCATCGGGTACGAAGCGCTGCTGAAGGCGTTCTGGGAAGGCCACGATCCGACGCAGGGCATGCGACAGGGCAACGACCGCGGCACGCAGTACCGCTCGACGATCTATGCCTACGGCGACGAGCAGCTGAAGGCCGCGGAAGCCTCGCGCGATGCCTTCCAGAAGGCGCTGTCGGCGAAGGGCTACGGCCGGATCACGACGGAGATCCGCGCCGCGCCGGAGTTCTATTACGCCGAGGACTACCACCAGCAGTACCTGGGCAAGAATCCCAACGGCTACTGCGGCCTCGGCGGCACGGGCGTGAGTTGCCCAGTCGGGATAGCCGCCGCTGCCTGAACTGCTGTTGTTCTTGCCGTAGATTCTTCTTGCTAGGGGAGCACGAGGGGAAGCGCAGCGTCCCCTCGTTCGTTCGGGCTATTGCAGGGTGATCTTTGCCCTGCGAATTACGTCGCCCCAGCGAGGCGTGTCGCGCTTGATGATGTCGTCGAATTCCGACGGCGTCGTGCCGGTGACGAGGAGGCCGTATTTCAGGATGTCCTCGCGTCCCTGCGGCGACTGGATGATCTTGTTGATCTCCGTGCTCATGCGCTCCAGCACCGGCTTGGGCGTGCCGGCCGGGGCCATGATGCCGTTCCAGCCCGCGAGGTCGAGCGCGTAGCCCTGCTCGGCGAAGGTCGGCGTGTCGGGGAAGAGCGGCCAGCGCTTCGGCCCGGTCATCGCGAGCAGCACGAGCTTGCCCGCGCGCACGTGCGGGCCGATGGACGCGAGGTCGTGGATGCCCATCTGTGCGTGCCCGGCCATGATGTCGGCCACCGCGGGGCCGGCGCCCTTGTAGGCGACGTGCGCCATGTCGAGGCCGGCGGCGCCGTTCAGCATCTCGCCGTAGACGTGCGAGCTGGACCCCGCGCCAAAGGAGCCGAAGCTGACCTTGCCCGGATTCGCCTTCGTGTAGGCGATGAACTCGGCCAGCGTCTTCACGTTCAGCGACGGCGGCACCACCATGCCGAGCACCGAGAGGCCGATCTGCGTGACGCCGGCGAGGTCCTTCGTGCCGTCGTACGGCAGCTTCGGGTACAGGTGCGGGTTGATCGAGATGTTGGAGACGTTCGCGTACACGAACGTATAGCCGTCGGCGGGCGAGTTCTTCGTCGCCTCGAGGCCGACGATGCCCTGCGCGCCGGGGCGGTTCTCGCCGATCACCGGCTGGCCGAGCACGGGCGTGAGCTTCTCGGCGAGGTAGCGCGTGATGATGTCCGTCTGCCCGCCGGGCGGGTAGGGGATGATGATCTTCACCGGCTTCGCGGGCCAGGACTGGCCGAGCGCGAAGGACGAAAAGGCAAACAGCAGTGCCGCGAGTACGTGCCGCATGGTCCTCCTCCCAGAGGTCGTTCGGTGCGAGGTTAGCACGCGCTGGAAATGAAAACGGCCCGACAAGCGGGCCGTTCCTCTCCTGTTGCGAGGGGTGCTCGAGGGGACGGCGGAACGTCCCCTCGAACCTATTTTCCTCTCTTGAGCATCATCTGGGCGTCCTCGATCACCTTGAACGGGCTCTTGGACCACAGGATGGCGCCGAAGAAGAAGTTCTCCAGCTTGGCGTCGACCAGCGCCTTCCACTGGTAGGAGTTGACGAGGATGACCTGCCCGGTCATCCCCAGCTCGCCGATGATGGTGAAGGCGCCTTCCTGCACGGGCTTCTGGGGCTCCTTGTTCCAGCGGACGGGCTCGACATTCGAGACCGAGCCTTCCTTCTCGCCGACGGTGACGTCGAAGGTGCCCATGCAGCCGTCCTGCGAGCGCAGGGTGCAGGCGAGTCGTTGTCCGCGCGGGGGCATCGGTGGGGCTCCTTTCCGTTCAGGCGGCCATCAGCGACCGCAGCACGTACGGAAGGATGCCGCCGTGGCGGAAATAGTCAACCTCGATCGCGGTGTCGATGCGGCACAGCGCCTTGAAGTTGCGCTTCGAACCGTCCGCGCGCGTGATCGACACCAGCACGTCCTGCTGGGGCTTGAGTTCGCCAAGGCCGAGGATCTCGATGGTCTCGTCGCCCTTCAGGTCCAGCGAGGCGATCGAGTCCGAGCCCTTGAACTGCAGCGGCAGCACGCCCATGCCGACGAGGTTGGAACGGTGGATGCGCTCGAAGCTGCGCGCGATCACCGCCTTCACGCCGAGGAGCTGCGTGCCCTTGGCCGCCCAGTCGCGCGACGAGCCGGTGCCGTACTCCTCGCCGCCGAACACCACCGTCGGCGTGCCGTCGGCGATGTACTTCATCGCCGCGTCGTAGATCGGCATTTCCTCGCCCTTGTACTTGGTGAGGCCGCCTTCCTTGCCGCCGAGCATCAGGTTCTTGATGCGCACGTTGGCGAACGTGCCGCGCATCATGACCTCGTGGTTGCCGCGGCGCGCGCCGTAGCTGTTGAAGTCCGGCACCGAGACGTCGTTCTCCTGCAGGAAGATGCCCGCGGGCGAGGTCGGCTTGATCGAGCCGGCCGGGCTGATGTGGTCGGTGGTCACGGAGTCGCCGAACATGCCGAGGATCCTGGCGCCGACGATGTCGGACGACGCGCCGGGCTGCATCGAGAAGTCCTGGAAGAACGGCGGCTCGGCGATGTAGCTCGACTTCGGCCACGTGTACACCTGCCCCTTGGAGGAGCTGATGTTCTGCCACAGCGGGTTGTCCTTGCCGAGGTCGGTGTAGAGCTTCTGGAAGGTCTTGGCGTCCATCGCGTGCTTCATCAGCGCCTTGACCTCGTCGGCCGTCGGCCAGATGTGGCCGATGAAGACGTCCTGGCCGTCCTTCGACTTGCCGACGGGCTGCGTGCGGAAGTCGGTGAGCACCGAGCCGGCGATCGCGTAGGCCACCACCAGCGGCGGCGAGGCGAGGAAGTTGGCGCGGATGTTCGGATGGATGCGCGCCTCGAAGTTGCGGTTGCCCGAGAGCACGGCCGCGCAGACGAGGTCGTTCTTCACCACGGCTTCCTCGATCGGCTGCGCGAGCGGGCCCGCGTTGCCGATGCAGGTGGTGCAGCCGTAGGCCGCGACCGTGAAGCCGAGCTTCTCCAGGTACGGCAGCAGGCCCGCCTTGGTCAGGTACTCGGTGACGACGCGCGATCCCGGGGCGAGCGAGGTCTTGATGTGCGGCTTCACCGTGAGGCCGAGCTCGACCGCCTTCTTGGCGAGCAGGCCCGCGGCGAGCAGCACGCCCGGGTTCGAGGTGTTGGTGCACGAGGTGATGGCCGCGATCAGCACGTCGCCGTTGCCGAGGTCGGTGCCGTCGTAGGCCTTGTGGCGCTTGCCGAGATCCTCGGGCTTCTTGGCGAAGCCGTTCTCCGGGACCGGCTTGGAGAAGAGGGTCGTGAACGTCTGCTTCACGTTGTCGAGGTTGATGCGGTCCTGCGGGCGCTTCGGGCCGGCCAGCGAGGGCAGCACGGTCGAGAGGTCCAGCTCCAGCACCTGGCTGTAGTCGATCGAGCCGGCCTTCGGGATGCCGTAGAGGCCCTGCGCCTTGAAGTACGAGGCGAAGCGGTCGATCTCCTCGGCGGTGCGGCCCGAGCCCTGGAAGTACTCGATGGTCTTGTCGTCGACCGGGAAGAAGCCCATGGTCGCGCCGTACTCGGGCGCCATGTTGGCGATGGTGGCGCGGTCGGGCAGGGCCAGCGACTCGGTGCCCTCGCCGAAGAACTCGACGAACTTGCCGACCACCTTGGCCTTGCGCAGCATCTCCGTGATGGTGAGCACGAGGTCGGTCGCGGTGACCGCCGGGTGCAGCTTGCCCTTCAGGTGCACGCCGACGACGTCCGGCGTGAGGAAATACACCGGCTGGCCGAGCATGCCGGCCTCGGCCTCGATGCCGCCCACGCCCCAGCCGACCACGCCGATGCCGTTGATCATCGTGGTGTGGCTGTCGGTGCCGACGAGCGTGTCGGGGTAGCAGACGTTGTCCTTCTTGTGCACGCCGCGCGCGAGGTACTCCAGGTTCACCTGGTGCACGATGCCGATGCCAGGGGGCACGACCTTGAAGGTGTCGAAGGCCTGCATGCCCCACTTCATGAACTGGTAGCGCTCCTCGTTCCTCTTGAACTCGAGCTTCATGTTGAGGTCGAGCGCGTTCTTGCCGCCGAAGTGGTCGATCTGCACCGAGTGGTCGACGACGAGGTCCACCGGCACCAGCGGCTCGATGGTCTTGGGGTTCTTGCCCAGCTTCTGGGCCACGCCGCGCATCGCGGCGAGGTCGCAGAGCAGCGGCACGCCGGTGAAGTCCTGCAGCACGATGCGCGCGACGACGAACGGGATCTCCTCGGTGCGCGGCGCATTCGCCTTCCAGCCGGCGAGCTGCTTGACGTGCTCCTCGGTGACCTTCTTGCCGTCGCAGTTGCGCAGCACGGACTCGAGCACGACCCGGATCGAGACCGGCAGGCGCGAGACGTCGATGCCGAGGGCCTTGCCCAGTTGCGGCAGCGAGTAGTACTGCCCGTGCTTGAAGGTCTGAAGGGTGGCGTGCAGGTTATGCGGCATGAAAGCCTCCGTCATTGATCCAGGTGGCGTCGGGGGTGCAGGGGATGTTCACGTCGAGCCGCGCGAGCTCGGCGAGGAGCGCGGTACGCTCCTCGAGCAGCGCGGGCAGGTGCTGGTCGCAGCGCGCGATCGGCCCGGGGTAGTGCCGGATCTCCTCCGACAGGCCGGCGATGCGCGCTTCGAGGGTCTCTCGCATCAGATCAAGCGCATCAGATGACGAACAGGTCGACGAACTCGTTCACCGGGGTGCGCGCGAGGCGCTCGGCGTCGAGGCACAGGTCGAGGATCGCCTTCTGTTGCTTGGCCGGGAACTGGCGCGCGAGGTTGGTCTTGAACTTCTCGACCAGCACCGGCATGCCTTCCTTGCGGCGGCGCTTGTGGCCGATCGGGTACTCGCAGACCACTTCCTTCAGCTTCGTGCCGTCCTTCAGCTCGACGGTGAGGGCGTTCGCGATCGAGCGCTTCTCGGGATCGTGGTAGTCCTTGGTGAAGCGCTTGTCCTCGACGCAGGTGATCTTCGCGCGCAGCGCGTCGATGCGCGGGTCGGCGGCGATGTTGTCCTCGTAGTCCGAGGCGGTCAGGCGGCCGAAGATCAGCGGCACGGCGACCATGTACTGGATGCAGTGGTCGCGGTCGGCCGGGTTCGCGAGCGGGCCCTTCTTGTCGATGATGCGGATGCAGGCCTCGTGCGTGCGGATGGTGATCTTCTTGATGTCGTCCGCGGTCTTGCCCATCTTCGCGAGCTGCCCGTGCAGGGTCATCGCGCACTCGACCGCGGTCTGCGAGTGGAACTCGGCCGGGAACGAGATCTTGAACAGCACCTGCTCCATCACGTAGGAGCCGAACGGGCGCTGGAACTTGAACGGCTTGCCCTTGAAGAGCACGTCGTAGAAGCCCCAGCCCTTGGCGGA
>CAZTXP010000026.1:0-43205 GCA_964617355.1 uncultured Enterobacteriaceae bacterium | reverse complement strand
GTCTCGGCGTTCAGCGGCCGGATCATCTGCGAGTGGCAGCCGTAGCAACCCTCGCGCAGATAGACGTCGCGGCCGACGAGCTGCAACGCGTCGTACGGCTTGAGGCCGGCCACCGGCTCGGTCACCGACTTCGTGAACGAGAGGGGCACGATCTCCACCAGCCCGCCTACGGCGATCAGCAGGATCACCAGGACGATCATCAGCGCCTGGTTGCGCTCGATCATGTCGTGCGTGAGCATGTTCTTCTCCTTTGGCTCAGGCGTGCGCCGGCGCGAGGACGGGGGCGTCCACCGCCTTGCCGGCGCCGATCGTCTTCAGCATGTTGTAGGTCATCACCAGCATGCCGCCGAGGTACAGCACGCCACCCAGCAGGCGGATCGCGTAGAACGGGTAGGTCGCCTTCACGCTCTCGACGAACGTGTAGGTGAGCGTGCCGTCCGCGCCGACCGCGCGCCACATCAGGCCCTGCATCACGCCGGCGATCCACATCGCGGCGATGTAGAGCACGATGCCGATGGTCGAGATCCAGAAGTGCACGTTGATCAGCTTCACGCTGTACATCTCGGTGCGGCCGAACACGCGCGGCAGGAGGTAGTAGACCGAGCCCATGGCGACCAGGCCCACCCAGCCGAGCGCGCCGCTGTGCACGTGCCCGACCGTCCAGTCGGTGTAGTGCGACAGCGCGTTCACCGTCTTGATGGACATCATCGGGCCCTCGAAGGTCGACATGCCGTAGAACGACAGCGACACGATGAGGAACTTCAGGATCGGGTCGTTGCGCAGTTTGTGCCACGCGCCCGAGAGGGTCATGATGCCGTTGATCATCCCGCCCCACGACGGCGCCAGCAGGATCAGCGAGAAGATCATGCCGAGCGACTGGGTCCAGTCGGGCAGCGCCGTGTAGTGCAGGTGGTGCGGGCCGGCCCACATGTACGTGAAGATCAGCGCCCAGAAGTGCACCACCGACAGGCGATACGAGTACACCGGCCGCCCGGCCTGCTTCGGGATGAAGTAGTACATCATGCCGAGGAAGCCCGCGGTGAGGAAGAAGCCCACCGCGTTGTGGCCGTACCACCACTGCACCATCGCGTCCTGCGCGCCCGCGTAGGCCGAGTAGGACTTCCAGAAGGTCACCGGCACCGCGGCGCTGTTGACCAGGTGCAGCACCGCCACGGTGAGGATGAAGGCGCCGAAGAACCAGTTGGCGACGTAGATGTGCGCCACCTTGCGCTTGAACACAGTGCCGAAGAACACGATCGCGTAGGACACCCAGACCAGCGTGATCAGGATGTCGATCGGCCACTCGAGCTCGGCGTATTCCTTGCCGCTGGTGATGCCCAGCGGCAGGGTCACCGCGGCGAGCACGATGACCACCTGCCAGCCCCAGAAGGTGAAGGCGGCGAGCGCGTCGGAGAACAGGCGTGCGTGGCAGGTGCGCTGCACGACGTAGTACGAGGTGGCGAACAGGGAGCAGCCGCCGAACGCGAAGATCACCGCGTTGGTGTGCAGCGGGCGCAGCCTCCCGTACGACAGCCAGGATTGACCGAAGTTAAGTTCCGGCCAGATCAGCTGCGCGGCGATGATCACGCCGACCAGCATCCCGACGACACCCCAGATCACGGTCATTACCGCGAACTGGCGGACGACCTTGTAGTTGTACGTGGTTTCCGCAGCCATTGTTATCCCCGTGTACGGCACTTGCCGCGGGCTTGATGCTAGGTAAATGCTGCAGTGCCCGCTTGATCTGCATCAAGCGGCCGTCAGGGGCGCGGCGGCGGATCGCCTTCCGGCGGGCTCGGGCGGTCGTCGTCCATGAGGACGTCCACGCCCGGCTTCTCGAGGTCGTCGAACTGGCCGCCTTCGATCGCGCGCCAGAAGACCCACCCGATCAGGAATACGACCGCGACCGAGAGGGGAACGAGGAGGAAGAGGCTTTCCATGGGGTGTCCTTCGCGCGGCGCTCGAAGACGCGCAGCGCGTTCGCGGCGACGATCGCGGAGCTCGCCGCCATGCCGACGGCGGCTTCCCACGGGCCGACCAGGCCGATCGCGGCGAGCGGCAGCGCGATCGCGTTCCACGCCGCGGCCCAGCCGAGGTTCTGGCGCACCAGCCGCATCGCGCGCAGCGCGATCGCGCGCGCCGGTGCGAGTTCCCCGATGCGGCCGCCGAGCACGACGAGGTCGGCCTGCAGCTGCGCGGCATCCGCGCCGCCCGCGATCGCCACCGAGACGTCGGCAAGCGCCAGCACCGGCGCATCATTCAGGCCGTCGCCGACCATCAGCACGCGGCGGCCCTCGCGTTGCAGCTTCTCGACGAAGGCGAGCTTGCCCTGCGGCGTGCACCCCCCCGTGCGCGACGCGATGCCGACGAGATCGGCCAGGGCGTCGACCGCTTCCGGCCGGTCGCCGCTCGCAAGGTGCACGCGCAGGCCGGCGTCGGCGAATGCGCGCACCAGCGCGGCCGCGTCCTCGCGCACGCGATCGCCGAGCGTCCACGTGGCGAGCCAACGGCCCTCCTGCGCAAGGTGCACGAGCGTGGAGAAGCCTGCCGCGCCCGAGGTTCGCGGCGCCTGCGAGCCGGCCAGCCCGGCGCAGAACGCCTCGCTGCCCAGGCGCGTGCGCACGCCGTCGACCATCGCCTCCAGGCCGTGGCCGGGGAACTGCACGATGCCCGTGACCACCGGCGATGGCGTTCCAGTGGCAGGCTCGGACTGGAACGCGCGCGCCACCGGATGGCGGCTAGAGGCCTCGAGCGCCTGCGCGATCGCGAGGCAGGCCTCGTGCTCGAGCCTGCCGTGCGCCACGCGCGCCGCGATCGCCAGCCCGCCATGCGTCAGCGTGCCGGTCTTGTCGAACACCACGTCCGTGGCCTGCGCCAGCCCCTGCACCGCGCGCGAGCGCGTCAGCACGACGCCCCGCGCCAGCAGCCGCGCGGTGGCGCCGGTGAGCACGATCGGCGCGGCCAGCGCGAGTGCGCACGGGCAGGTGACCACCAGCACCGCGATCGCCACCCACAGCGCGCGCTCGGGCGCGATGGTCCACCACGCGAGCGCGGACGCCGCCGCGACGAGCAGCACGACGACCGTGAGCGCGCGCGCCACGCGATCCGCGCCCGAGAGCACCTCGGGGCGCGTCGCGCTCGCGCGATCCACCAGCCGCCCGATCGCCGCCGCGCGCGTGTCGCTGCCGGCGCGCGTGACGCGCATCACGAGGGCCTGCTCCAGCACCACCGATCCGCCGACGAGCTCGGCGCCGGCCGCCTTCGGCACCGGGCGCGATTCGCCCGTCAGCAGCGACTCGTCCACGCCGCTGGCGCCCGACACCACCACGCCGTCGGCCGGGATGCGCTCGCCGGCCGGCACCAGCACGTGCTCGCCCGCCGCGAGTTCGTGCGCCGCGACCTTGTCGAGGCGCGCGGGATCGGCGGGATCGGCCATGCGCAGCGCCACCGAGGGCGCCCAGCGCAGGATGCGGTCGAGCTCGCGCCCGGCGCGGCGCCGCGCCGCCGACTCGGCCCAGCGCGCCGAGAGCAGCAGGAACACCAGCATCGAGATCGAATCGAAGTAGGCCTCGCCGCGCCCCGACAGCGTGGCCGCGACGCTGGCCGCGAAGCCGCCGCCGATGCCGAGCGCGATCGGCGTGTCGAGGCCGATGCGGCCGGCGCGCAGCTCGCGCCACGCCGAGGCGAAGAACGGCCGGCACGAGACGAGGATCACGGGCACGGTGAGGATGAAGCTCGCCCAGCGCATCAGCTGTTCGTCGGCGGCCGTCATCGACAGCCCCTCGTCGAGGTAGCCGGGGATCGCGTACATCATCACCTGCATGGCGCCGAAGCCGGCGACGAAGAGCCGGAACAGCGCGCGTCGGCGCTCGGCACGATCGAGGCGATCCTCGCGCGCCGGATCCCAGGGATAGGCGTCGTAGCCGATGGCGCGGATGGCGTCGATGATGCGCGACAGCGTCGCCTCGCGCTCGTCCCACGCCACCTGCACGCGATGCGTCGTCGCGTCGACGTGCACGCGCGTCACGCCGGGCACGCGGCGCAGCGAGGCCTCCGACAGCCAGACGCACGCGGCGCAGACGATGCGATCGAGGATCAGCGTCGCCTCGCGTTCGTGTTCGCCCGCGCGCACGACGAACTGGCGCTGCGCAGCTGGATCGTCGTAGACCTCTGCGGGAGGCAGGTCCTGCGGCAGCACGCCGCGGACAGCACCCTCCTGGGGCGCTTCGCGGGTCTGGTAATAGCGGTCGAAGCCGCCGGCGACGATGGCGCGCGCCACCGATTCGCAGCCGAGGCAGCAGAACTCGCGCGGCGCGCCGAGCACGTCGGCGCGACAGGTCCCGGGCCGCAGCACCGGCAGCCCGCAATGGAAGCACGCCGGCTGAGCGGTCTGGTCCATGTTGATGCCATGGTAGACCGCGCGCCGGCGCGGAAGTTGATGCGGATCAATCCGGGCGCCCCGCTCAGGCCGGGGCGCCCGGCCCTGCTCAGTGCTTGTGCTCTTCGGGCTGCGCGAGCGGGCAGCGCGGACCCGTGCCGTCGCGACACGGCATCGCGCCACCGGGCTGGCCCGGCGCGGTCGCACCGTCGCCGTGCATGCGGGCCATGCGCTCCGCCATCGCGACGTGGTTGGCGCCCATGCCCATGCCCATTCCGCGCATGCCCTGTGCCTGCGGGCCGGGGCGTTGCGCCTCGGCCTTCGGCGGCGTGCCGGCCTGCGCACCCGGGCATCCGCCCTCGGGATGTGCCCACGCGGCGCTGCCCGCCGCAAGCGCGACGCCCGCGAACGCGGCCGCCGTGGCGATTCGAACGATGATCTTTTTCATGGAATGCTCCTAGGATCGGTTGGATGGGGAATGCCTTTGCTGCTGCTTGGATGTTGCGACGACCCCGCCGGGCCTGCATCGACGAGCTGTAAGCAGATGCGTCCAGACCTGCGCTGGATCAGAATCCGGTAACAATTTCGCCGATAGGCTCCTGTCGCCATGTATCGCCACTACCTCACTCCCCTCCTCGCCCCCCGCAGCGTCGCGCTCGTCGGCGCGTCCGACCGCCCGGGATCCCTCGGCTGCATCGTCTTCGAGAACCTGATGAACGGCGGCTTCCGCGGCGCCGTGCATCCGATCAACCCGAAGCGCCAGACGGTGCTCGGGCGCCGCTGCCACCCTTCGATCGCCTCGCTCGACGAACCGCCGGAGCTGGTGGTCGTGGTGACGCCCGCGGCGACGGTGCCGGGCGTCCTCGACGAGGCCGGCAAGGCCGGCACGAAGAACGCGCTGGTGCTGACCAGCGGATTCTCGGAAGCGGGCGAAGCGGGCAAGGCGCTGCTGCGGCAGGCGATGGAGATCGCGCACAAGCACCGCATGCGCCTGATCGGCCCGAACTGCCTCGGCCTGATGCGCCCCGCGATCGGCCTGAACGCCACCTTCGCGCGCGGTTTCGCGCGCCCCGGCAAGCTGGGCCTGATCTCGCAGTCGGGGGCGATCTGCACCGCGATCCTCGACTGGGCGCACGGCGCCGAGGTCGGCTTCTCGAGCGTGATCTCGCTCGGCTCCGCGGCCGACGTGGACTTCGGCGAGCTGCTCGACTACCTCGCCGCGGACCCGCAGACCGAGGCCATCCTGATGTACATCGAGGGCATCCGCGAGGCGCGGCGCTTCCTGTCGGCGCTGCGCGCCGCGGCGCGCTCCAAGCCGGTGATCGCGCTCAAGGTCGGCCGCTTCGCCGCCGGCACCAAGGCGGTGTCGAGCCATACCGCGGCGCTGGTCGGCAGCGACGAAGTGTTCGACACGGCGCTGACGCGCAGCGGCACGGTGCGCGTGAAGACCTACACGCAACTCTTTGCCGCGGCGCGCGTGCTCGCCAATCCGCGTCGCGTGCGCGGCGAGCGGCTCGCCATCATCACCAACGGCGGCGGCCCCGGCGTGATGGCCGCGGACAGCGCCGCCGAGAACCAGGTGACGCTCGCGACGCTCGCGCCCGAGACGCTGGCGGCGCTCGACAAGGTCCTGCCGCCGCAGTGGTCGCACGGCAATCCCGTCGACATCCTCGGCGACGCGCCCACCGAGCGCTTCGGCGCCGCGGTCGAGAAGGTGCTCGCCGACGACAACGTCGACGCCGCGCTCGTCATGTATTGCCCGGTCGCCGTGACTTCGCCCGAGGACGCGGCGCGCGGCGTCGCGCAGGCCGCGGCGGGCCAGGAGAAGCCCGTGCTCGCCGCGTGGCTCGGCGACATCCGGCCGAGCGAGAGCCGCTCGGTACTCGAGGCGGCGCAGGTGCCCGACTTCTACACGCCGGAGAACGCCGTCGAGGCGTTCTCCTTCCTCGCCGCCTACCGGCGCAACCAGAAGCACCTGCTGCAGGTGCCCGGCGCGCTCGCGGCGAAAGGCTCCGACGAACCCGAACCCGACCTCGTGGCCGCCGAGACCATCCGCGCGCGCGCGGTCGCCGAAGGCCGCCAGCAACTCACCGAGGACGAGGCCAAGGCACTGCTCACCGCGTTCGGCGTGCCGGTGCCCGGCGCGATCCTCGCATCGACCGCGGAACAGGCGGTGGCCGCGGCGCAGAAGATCGGCTACCCGGCGGTGATGAAGATCCGCTCGCGCGACATCGTGCACAAGACCGACGTCGGCGGCGTGCGCCTGAACCTGCTCGACGCCGAGATGGTGAAGGGCGCGTTCAACGCCATGATGGCGCAGGCGAAGGCCATGCGGCCAGACGCGCACATCGACGGCGTGGTGGTGCAGCCGATGCTGCGCTTCGCGCACGCGCGCGAGGTGCTGGTCGGCGTCTCCACCGACCCGGTGTTCGGCCCGGTGATCACGTTCGGCAGCGGCGGGGTCTCGGTGGAGGCGGTGCGCGACACCGCGGTGGCGTTGCCGCCGCTGAACTCGGTGCTCGCCGCGGACCTGATGCAGCGCACGCGCGTGCACCGGCTGCTGCGCGGCTATCGCGACGTGCCGCCGGTGGATCTCGCGGCGCTCGCCAACCTGCTGCAGGGCATCTCGCGCATGGTCTGCGCGCTGCCTTGGCTGAAGGAGATGGACCTCAACCCGGTGCTGGCGCACCCGGGCGGTGCCGTGGTCGCCGACGCGCGCGCGACCATCGACGCGGCCGTTCCGGCCCGCGTGTCCCGCTACGCGCACATGGCGATCCACCCGTACCCGCGCGAACTCGAGGAGACCATCACGCTGCGCGACGGCACGCGCGCCGAGCTGCGGCCGATCCTGCCGGAGGACGCCGAGCGCGAGCAGCGCTTCTTCGGCACGCTCTCCGAGCGCTCGCGGTACCTGCGCTTCCAGCACCACCTGCCGCGCCTGTCGCCGACCATGCTCGAGCGCTTCACGCAGCTCGACTACGACCGCGAACTGGCGCTTGTCGTGCTCGACCCGAAGGACGGCGAGTTCATCGGCGTCGGCCGCTATGCGCCGAACCCGGACGGCACCAGCGCCGAGTTCGCGCTGACCATCTCGGATGCGTGGCAGGGCCGGGGCCTCGGCAGCGCGCTGCTGTCGCGCCTCTGCCTGCGCGCGAAGGAGGCGGGCTACACCGCACTCGTCGGCTACGTGCTCGCCGAAAACCGCGAGATGCTCGACCTCGCGGCCCACCTGGGCTTCGTGCAGCGCGGGCACGAGGGCGACGCGGCGGTGGTGGTGAGGGATCTCGTCGCGCCGGTCAATTGAAGGCCGCAATCGCGCGGATCGGCTTTTTCCATTTGCCCTATCGGTCGGGCGGGCCTAACCTGCCGGCTCCGCAATCGACCTGCAGGAACCGGCCATGACCGTGCGAGAAGGCAGCCTAGAGGCGCCCACCCGGCACCCGCTCGACTGGAAGAACCCCGAGTTCTACGACGAAGCCAAGCTCGACAAGGAACTGGAGCGGGTCTTCGACATCTGCCACGGCTGCCGCCGCTGCGTGAACCTGTGCACGGCGTTCCCGACCCTCTTCGACCTCGTCGACAACTCGTCCACCATGGAGGTCGACGGCGTCGACAAGAAGGATTTCGCGAAGGTAGTGGACCAGTGCTACCTCTGCGACATGTGCTATCTCTCGAAGTGCCCGTACGTGCCGCCTCACCAGTGGAATGTCGACTTCCCGCACCTGATGCTGCGCGCGAAGGCGGTGAAGTTCAGGAAGCACGGAGCGTCGTTCCGCGACAAACTGCTCTCCTCGACCGACGCGATGGGCAAGCTGGCGACCATCCCGGTGGTGGTGCAGACGGTGAACGCGCTGAACAAGAACGGCGCCGCGCGCAGCGTCATGCAGGGCGTGCTCGGCGTGCACAAGGATCGCCAGCTGCCGGAATACGCGTCGACGAAGTTCCGCTCCGCCGCGCTGCCGGGCAAGAGCGCCGAGGTGAAGGACGGCAAGAACACCCCGGGGAAGGTGGCGATCTTCTCCACCTGCTACGTGAACTACAACGAGCCCGGCATCGGCCACGACCTGATGGCGATCCTCGAGCACAACGGCATCCCGCACGTGGTGGTCGAGAAGGAGGCCTGCTGCGGCATGCCGAAGCTGGAACTCGGCGACCTCGAGACGGTGGCGAAGCTGAAGGACATCAACATCCCGCCCCTCGCGAAGCTGGCCAGGGAAGGCTACGCGATCGTGACGCCGATCCCCTCCTGCACGCTGATGTTCAAGCAGGAACTGCCGCTCATGTTCCCCGACGACGCCGACGTGCAGGCCGTCAAGGCGGCGATGTTCGACCCGTTCGAGTACCTCGTGCTGCGCAATCGCGACGGCCTGCTGAAGACCGACTTCAAGGCGCCGCTGGGCAACGTCTCGTACCACATCCCCTGCCACTCCCGCGTGCAGAACGTCGGCCAGAAGACGCGCGAGATGCTGCAGCTCGTCCCCGGCACCAGGGTCAACACGGTGGAGCGCTGCGCCGGCCACGACGGCACCTGGGGGGTGAAGGAGGAGTACTACGACAACTCGATGAAGATCGGCCGGCCGGTGTTCAAGTCGATGTCGAAGATGCCCTCCGAAGGCACGCCGGACTGGATCAGTTCCGACTGCCCGATCGCCGGCCGCCACATCCGGCAGGGCATGGGCGACGAGGCGCCGGACGCGAAGAAGCTCCACCCCATTGAGCTGGTGCGCAAGGCTTACGGCATCTAGCGCCGCGCTCGCCGCCGCGCTCGCCGTCGCGCAGCCTGCGGCGGGGCCTCAGTTCGGGCTGATCGGCGACACGCCGTACAACGCGGCCGAGGTCGTGCAGCTCGACCGCGTGATCGCCGAGATGAACCAGCACCCGCTGCGCTTCGTCGTCCACGTCGGCGACATCACCGCGGGCGCCGGCCCGTGCGACGACGCGTGGCTGGAAGCCCGCCAGCGCCAGTTCGCGCAGTGGCGCGCGCCGCTCGTCCTGCTGCCCGGCGACAACGAGTGGACCGACTGCCATCGCCACGGCTTCGACCCGCTGGAGCGGCTGGCAAGGTGGCGCAGCCTCTTTTGCGCCGACCCGGACGGCTTCCCGCTCGAGCGCCAGCGCGGCCCGCATTGCGAGCACGTGCGCTGGACCTTCGAGGGCCTCGTCTTCGTCGGCCTGAACGTCCCCGGCAGCAACAACAACCTGGGCCGCACGGCCGCGGCGGACACGGAGCACGAAGCGCGGATGCGAGCCGTGTTCGAGTGGCTGGACGAATCCGCCGCGCGCGCGACCAGGGGCATGGTCGTGCTGATGCAGGCAAACCCGGATTTCGAGCAATCCGCGCGGCGCAAGCGCGGCGTGCCGGACGGTTTCGCCACGCTGCGCGCAAAGCTTGCCACGCTGCCGCTGCCGCTGCTGCTGGTGCACGGCGACACGCACAACTGGCAGGACAATGAGCCGCTCCCCGGCTTGCGCCGCATTGAGGTGCCGGGCTCGCCGCAGGTGCGCTGGGTGCGCGGCGTGCGGCAGGGCGGCGCCTTCACGTTCGACTAAGCGCCGCGGGCAGGGCATGTCAGGTATGCGCGGCGACCCGGGAATGGATGCTGACCGCCCGCTGAGCTGTCCGCTACGCCACCCGACTGCGGGCGGGCGGCACAAGGTCACGGCCAATCGCCACACGCGCGGATTCCGAACCCGGTATGCAGCCGCTCGGATCTGGTCTGTCGCGTCCCTCAGTCGAGCGACTCACCGAACGGTGGCGTCATGCCGATCAAGCGCAGTTCGGCGTCTGCATCGATCGCCGTGCCATCTTTCTCCGTAACTCGGGGGAAAAGGCGATCCCAGTAGTACGGCTTTGGTGCCCGCTTGGGGTCGCGGCGAAGGTAGCGGGGCGGGCGCTCTATGCGCAGAAAGCGGCCGCGCAACATGGCGGAGGCAGGGACCGGCCTGCCGCCATCGTTGTAGTCCCTCGTTCGTTGAAGCTTCATTTCGCCGACGCTCCGGTCGAACAAGCCAACGTAGTCCTCTGAATCGCGTATGCCGTCTGCGCTGTGAACCACTTGCGTGACGAGCAGGACGTCGAACTCCGGTACGCCATCCTGCGGATCCGCTTCGGCCTTGAACTTCAACAGCGATGCCCCCTTGATCTCGATGGAATCGTCGTCCTTACCCCGTTTAAGGACGACGTCCCGCTTATCGCCAAGAATGTCCGCGAGGCGGAACTCCTGATTCGGCAGGAACTGGCACCATTGACCCTGCGTGAACGCACTGTAGCGCATCGACGTCTCAGCCACGACGACATCCGCCTGGATACTCGCCTCCACCACTTCGCCCGATAGTGGCAGGCCCATCGGCTCCGCACCATCCGCCGGCTTTCGATCCAGCCACAACGTGCCCAGATGGCGCCAACCGTGCGCATCGCGCACACGAACCGACGCCTCCCAGCGTGAACCGATGAGGCGCGAGGGGTCATTCGGATCGACCAAGGGAGACATGCGGCAAAACGCAATGCGAATGGCAGGCGGCACAGGCTCGGCGGTCCCGCTTGCATCGCTCCATCCCAAGCCTGCATCGACTCTGGACTTGTAGGTCATCGACGTGCCTACCTGATGCCCCTTGTCTCGGTCCCACAGCACGAGTTGCATGGCGCGCTCAGGAATCTCCAGCTCGAGCATCCATTCGCCGCGCGAACCCTCCTGTCGAAGCGTGAGCGTTGCGACAGGTTTCGCGTCGCACGAAAGCCGCAGCGCCACACTTGCCGATGCGGCGTTCGCGGCCGCACCCAACTTGTCCAGGGTCACGTGAACCTGGCCGCAGGCCGCAGAATCCGTCGCATCGACCCTGAAACTCTTGCTGACGCCTGCGTACCCCGCCATCCCCTCCGGGAGCAGCACGCGCCGGAAGCGCAGCTTGGCCATCCACCATGGATCGGCCATTGGCGGCGGCGATACGAGGAACGAAGCCGACACGAACAACGCAGCGTCCGCGCCGGTATCGAAGGTGTGGCCGATAGGGCCGATCGTGCGCAGTGGATGAAGGTACGACTCGCTACCCCTGCCCGAACGGATCGGGTCGTCCCCCGCCTCCTGCCGCGCTTCGAGCAATTCGAATGGAGGATCCTTCCCGTCTGCCTTCTGTGCGTCGCGGCGGATCGCGACGATCTCGGCCTCCAGCGTCTCGGCCAGCCCACCGCATTGCCCCCACTCCTCGTCCAGGACCGCCAGCAAGCTGGCGGTTCTCGCGCCGGCGTCCAGATCCCCGGTCGTGAGCGGAATAACGAACTTGATGAGCGGGGTCGGCACCTCCTCCGGCGCGACCGCGGGAGGCAACCCCTTGTCATGCGGTTTTCCCTGGCTGCGTATCCACTTGTTGCGAGCGCTGTTCCGAGGCCAATCGCCCCTTCTGCGCACGCGTCGCCAGCGTCGTCCCGCAGCATCGACCGCCTTGTAGGCCTCCTCCCTGGTTTGCTCCGCTTGAACCTCCGACTTCGGTGCCTTGCCTGGCGCCTTCGCCTCGGCGAACGCCGCTGCGTATGCTCCGCCGTACCGGTGGCGCGCCCACACCTGCGCTCGGTAGACCATCTCCCGAGAGTCGTCCTCGAGCACGACGCGATCAAGCTCGATCGCCTCCCGGGAGAGATCAATGAGCTTGCTCTGCACCTTCGCGGGGGAAGCGGCCCGGTCCGAGAAGCCGTCGAAGTCCCAAGCCACCGGATAGCTGGAGACCAGTGCGCGCACGCTGTTCTCATCCGGAACCGCGGTGCTGGCGATGTTTGGAATTCGATCGCTCTCTTGCACGGCGCGCGACCGTGGGTAGGGCGAAACCGGTCGTCCCTGCCAGCGCCACGCCTGCCACCCGTAGCGGATCTCAGAAATATTGAACTCAGCCGCGACCGAACGCGGCATCAGGTGCAACGCGATCTCGCCGCTACCTTCCTCGGAAGAGGCGACGACACGATCGAACAATCCCTGTGCGTCGACAAAATCGGCGCAGCCAACCTCGACACGCCGCAGGTATGGTTCGAATAGAGCGTACGGTCCGCCGGGTGGAGCGGGGTTCACATCCACGAATCCGAGGTCGTCCTCGAACGGCCAGCGGTCGTTCACCTTGCGCTGGCGGTAGGCAGGATAGGCTTCGATCTCCCAGACCCCGGGTTCGAGCTGGAGAGCAAGCCGGAGTTCACTGTTTGACGGCGGCGCCGCTTGACCGGTAGCGACTGCATTCACTGCAATGGTGATCTTGTCGAGTCGAAAGTGGCGATCCCTGAGCGTCACGAGCTGCCCCTTCAGGTCCTTCGGGTCGGACGAATTCCATGACACCGCAGGCGGTACCGCAGACTCGTCGACGCGCCTCAGGTTGAACGTGTACCAGGTCCATTCGCCAGGAGTCGGTACGCCCGCACTCCAGATGCGGCGATACCTCACCAGGACGTGCGTCACCGCTGGGTCGGCAAGCGGCAAGGACTCCGGATCGTAGCCGTCGGACTCCTCGATCGTTTCAAGGAGGTTTATCGCCGCGGTCCACTTCGCCTTGGTGTCACCCGCTGTCGAAAGCTCGCAGTGCCGCAGCCAGTAGACGGCGGTTTTTACGGTGCACGATGGCCGCTGGAGACTGAGCGTTGCCTGCGAATATCGCTGCCCTGCAGCGGCGTCATCGATGCCCGCAAGCAGCAGCAGGGTTGGCTCCTGCCTACGCGTCTTGGGGACGGCGGACAGAAATGAAGAAATAAGCGATGTACCCTCCGGATAGGAAGGTGGGGTCTTGCCACTGCCGTCTGTCCAGTTGAACACCATAGCGCCCACGCCCCGGCGGCGCCGATACTCGAACTTCTTGGCGAGTGGCATGCCGGCGGCATTCGCATCGAATTCGCTGTGACGTCGCAGCGTCGTCTGCGTGGGGTCGGCCGTACGATCAAGCGCAAGCTGCCTGGGCAGTACGCCTGCGTTGCTGATCTTGAAGGCCAGTACCTCGTATTTGCCACCAAACACAAGCTGCGGCAGCTTTGCCCAGTCGGACGTGCTGTCGTAGGCGGGAGCACCGTGCAAGACCGGCGGAGGGCCGCTCAACGCGGTTGAATGCTCGGGCGACCTGCGAACGCCAATCGCATTGTCGACGATCCGGGGCGTGCCATCGTACGATATCGCGACGTCGAGAATTCCGTGGGTATGCGATGGCTTCGCTGGTACGACAGCCTCGATCAGGCTTCCATCGTCTTCCTTGAGCTTGAGCAGTTCATCGACCTTTCCATTAACGCCACCATTGCCATTCCACACTGGCAAGGTCTCATTGAAGCGCCGCGCAACTACGTTCCCCCAAGTAAGGCAGCACCAACCGGACGCGGCAGGCTCTGTTCGCTTGAGCAGTAGGCCGTAGCCGGCAAGCCTGCCCGTCTCTCTATCGTTTTTGTCGAGTACGGCCTGCGCGACGTGAATCTCCAGAGGGTGAGGCTCGGCGAGCCAGTCGCGTATGCCGTTCGCCGGCATGTCGTAAAGCTGACGAGCGACCTCTTTAGCCAGCCCCTCCAGTACAGCACTCAGCGGGATGCGCGGCTGTCGCAAAGCCATCTGCTCAGTCAGAAACTGAGTCAACGCCGTCGGCTCGTCGTCCCGCCAGGCACCCGCCTTCACGCTTAGCTGGACGAGGTCATGAGCGTCTGTTTCTGCGAGATTCTCCAGCAGGTAGCGCTCTGCGAGATTCGATTTGCTCTCGGGTGCGTCGAGATTGCGGATGACGTCGAGAATTGCTTCCCGTCGCTTCGGATCGAGCAGTTCGCTCAGAGGTGGTGTTGCGAGCACGGCGCCCCAACTGTTCAGCAGGTAACTTGAGAGTGTCTGCTGACCTATTGCGGCCAGGCGTACCGTGTTGAGGGTTTTCACGCACTCCGCCACCGGCTGAGCGGAGAAATGCCGCAAGAACTTCTCTGAATCGGCAGGCACTTCCGGCACCAGCGCAGCGATCGTGTCAGACATCGCCCGCAGGCGCGCGACTGCGAAGCGCAGGCCGACATTTTTGTCCGAGGTCAGTGGGATCGCAAACGTCTCGACCCTAGCTGGGGGCGGTTCCCAGAGCGGGGAATAGGTACCGAGAAGCGCATTCTTCAGGTCCTCGCGCAACTTGATGTCACTCTGGTCGGTCATGCCGACATTCGCGCGATCGAGTATCAGCTCGTAAAGATGCGCGCCATCGGGCGTATGCAATAACTCCCGTGAAATTGGTGAGGCGCCTGCGGATTTCAAGCGACAAGCGACGCCGGGATGAAGCATCTCGGCCAGCTTGACGAAGAACAGCCGGACCTCGTCCGTGGTGATCGGCGCGGCCTCAGGCCCGCTATGGGCGAGGATGATGTTGGCGGCAACGTCGAAGGCCCCTGCGAACTTCCTCGGCGCCTCGCGCAAACCGTTGATCGCTTTCACGCTGAGCGTGTCGTTACCGATCCAGGCGGAAGCGCCATTGCCGTTCGTCGTAGGACCGCCGATGCGCAGCGTTACTTCGTGCTCGCCGCTAGACCGCACGAGCGCGAGGTCACCGTCTGCCGAAATCTGGTCAGGGGGAGGCAGTGTCCAGAATGTACCGCCGGCATCCGTAAACGAGAGTCCTGCGCGTATTCCGATCGCTGGAACAGTTGTCGCCGACACCCTGAAAAGCCACACCGAACCCAACGCTTCCAGGCCGACGCGCGCAGGGTAGGCATTCGCAGTGGCCATGAGCGCTGGCCAGTTCAACTCAGGCCGGTTCGGCAATCCGGGATTGCTAATCGCGTACTCGAACTCGCCTTCGCCATTCGGCAGACCGGGCCGCTTCCACTGGTCCGGCGGTCCCGAAAAGCGGCCCGAGCGATTCATCGCCTGATCGAATAGTGTCTCCCTCACCTTCGTCACCAGGTTGCCCGACGGGGATGGGCGCGTTAAAGGCTGCACCTGCGTCCAGACAGCGGCTCCGGTGATGTCTCTGTCGACGCAAACCTGAACTTTGGTCCAAGTCCAGGGAAGCAAAACCGGAAACTGATCGAGAAACGTCTGCAGCTCCGCGTTCAGAGGAGCGGCCTTTACCACATCGAGTGCAGCCCGGATATCCTGGTCTGACCCGTCGAGGCTCGTGGTCACGGCAAGCGAGAAGCCGAGTTCGCCGTTGTCGTCGAGTTCGGGTTCACGCTGCAGTTCAAGCATCAGCAGGAATTTCATCGCGCGTCCTCAGGCAGCCAGCTTGCGGCGGCGGTTGATGAGGTCAGCGGCAGCCTTCAGCCGGCCCTCGGGTACAGCCTCCACAGAGCGCTCTGTCGTCGAATTGCCGCTGCTGAACGAGTAGGTCACCGCCACGCTAACGGATATCTTGAAGAACCTGCTCACGCGGACGCTGATGCTCAATCGTCCGTAGCCGATGAGTTCGCGGCCATTGTAGGTAAGCTGAAGCATCAGGCTGATTGACACCGTGACGATGCCGCAAACCACGGCAGAACCCGTGACGAGCAGCATGACGCCGATGGTGAGTCCGCCGCCCGGTTTGCCGTCGCCGGACGCGTACTCCACGAATACGCCCAGGTACAGCATTACGCCGCCCTGTACGGGACCGAACGCGAACATCGCACCGGCCGACGCCGAGATCCCGATCGAGACGTGCGTCGAGATCTTCCCGGTTTCCGGCAGGTAGCGAGCGCGGCTCTCGATCCATCCACCCCCGCCGAGGATCAGGATACGCAGCGAGAAAGGTTGCGACTTCCTGCTGACATTGAACGCAAGTTCGATCGCGAATTCGCGCCCAACGGACCCTGTACCCGACCGGGGAAGCATCCCCAATTCCAGCACGGCACCCAGCGCCATACCGGAGATGTTCACGGCAACCGTCGAAATCGGCGGCGCAACGAGGTCCAGCGTCGCGCGCACGCCGGCGGGCAGGCCGTTTTTGTCCTGCAGAAAGCGCAGCGAAAAGCCGCTTTCGTCGTACCCCATCTTCTTCACCGCATCGCCAATCCACTGCAACGCGCGATCCATGCGAACGCGGTCAGGCGAGATATCGACATGGAAGCCGCCTGACCTGTCCATGTAGAGGCGCGTCTTCTCGAAAGTCACAAGGTTCGCGCCGCCGAAGCGCAACTCCCAGTCGGCGAAGATCTCGGCATCCGTTGTGCGTCGTACGCCATCGAGATCGACATCCAGGTTCGCCTGCGCCTTGAAGCGCGGCGAGATCAATGACAGCGTGAGACCGGAGAACGAAAAAACCTCGTTGGCGCCCCCCATCTGCACGTCCACGCTCGCCTTGAGCCAGGCGCTCTGCGTTTCCTTGTCGATGCCGTGCTGGACGACGATCTGGTCGTTAGCGATCTCGGGCAGCCGGACGTTGCGAAAGAAGCTCGAGTTCTTGAGCCCGGAGAAATCGGGCAGGATCTTGCCCAGGTCGAAGTCCTGGAGGCGATCTGGAATCACGCGGTCCAGAATCGAGCGCATCGGCACCCTCAGGCCCATCGCCTCGAGGTCATCCTTGACCCGGTTGACGAGGGCCGCGGCCGGCGTCGTGCGCACCGCGTTCGCATAGTCGTCGAAGAAGTACGCCATGCGCTTGCGGTTGAATTTCATCTCGGGCAGCAGTGGCCCTTCGCCCACGGCCCGCACCAAGCGCAACGTCTCGGCGGGGTCCTGAAACGTCGGACTCTTGCCGAGGGATTCCAGTCCTCGCCGAACCTCGTCGCGCAACGCCTCGGCCCTTCGAAACAGCGGAATCTCGGAAAATCTGCGCTTCAACTCCTCGATCTTATCGGCGCCGTGCGCGGCGATGTCATCCAGGATCTTGTCCAGTTCGTTCGCGGAGTTGTCGACCAAGCCCTCAAGGTCGCGCAGCCTCGTCGCCAGCGGCTCGAAATACGACTTCGCGGAAGTGCAGAGCCTGCCCACACCGACTATGACTAGGTCGGCCACGCGCCCTTGCAATGCCTCGACCCCACGCTCGAACTCCTCGAACAAGGCAGCAATTTCGGCCTTTAGCAATATAACGGTAGTTGTCGGCCTCAAATCGGGAAAGAGCCTCCCGGGTACGCTCTCGATTCCGTCAAGTAATTCCTCTACTGCAGTGTTGGCGGCCGCCGCCAGCCTATCGATTTCGCTCCCGAAATTGGCGACATCGTTGACCACGACATCACACGCAGTGACGATCTTGCCAACTTCGACGTCGAGCGTACCAAGTGCCGAATGCGCGGCAGCACGAAGGGCTGAGGTATCCGGGAAGTTGATGGGTTGGATTTTCTCGTAGACCGTATTGCGGAGGCACTCCGCCAGCCGATCACCGAAGGCGCAGGCCTCGTCGACTAGATCGGCAATCGGGCGCGCAGCCGCTCCGACCTCGGGAGGAATCCTCACTCGCTCGATCCGCGACATGGTGGTACGTACTGCATTGCTACCTTCGTCGGTGGCGCTAAGTAAGCCCGCCTTCGCTGCAGTTACGTCGTTTTGCGCCGCCGCGATTGCGGCATCGATCCTCGCCTCGAGCCCCGATCGCTCTGCCGCCCACCCGGAGCGCGCCTGCGCTAGCGATCTGCGCGCCTGCCGGCACACCTCGTCCAGATCGGCGGTTCCAGCGTGAATCTGCTTGGGAAAAATCTCCAGCGTGCTCCGCAGTTCCGTCAACACGGACTGAACGACTTGCCTGCCAACTTTGTCGGGCTCGGGCAACCGATCGCACTCCGCATTCACATCAGCGCGCGCGATGTTGGCAAGCTCCCTGAGGCGCCTGGCACCGATGTCGAGATGCGCTTTCGCTGCAACTTTCAGCGGCTCGCAGAACGAGGCGTCAATGTTTTCGATCTGCCCAGCGAAAGCGCCGAGCTTCATGCTTACAGTCTTCGCTTTTTCGCGCAGGCTTCCCTTGATCGAGCGGAACCGATCCACCTCCTTGCGCGCATTCTCGAGCGCTTGTTCGGGATTCTCCAAGGCGCGCTGCATCGCGTCCCTAGTCCTCCCGAGCTCCCGCCGCATTTGTTCGAGTGCCTCGACTGCAGCCCCGGTTTCGCCAATCTTGGATGCCGTCATGGGCGAGGCACGCATCATGGTGATGGCGTCGATGCGTGCACCCAGCGGGCTGTCCGCGCGCTCGGCGACGACGTTCGCGGGCGATGTCTGCGACTCGAACTCGAGCGAGAATCGTTCCAGGCCCCGGGGCACCAGCACAACGTCGGGCAGGTCCTGGTCGGGGTCCGCCGCGTTCAGCGCTGCGTCCTCCTCGGGCTCCGGCTGCGGCGCGTTGGCGAAATCGACGTCCAGGACGGGCGCCCACAGATCGGTGTTGTCCGTGTCCTGCGCCAGGGTGCTCGTGTAGAAGCGCAAGGCCTGCGGGTTTCGCACCAGCGCCAGCGATTTCTCGGCGATGCCGTCCTTGTCCCCGGCCATGCCGACGCGCACCTTCGGCTTGCGGTACACGGAGGGATTGGCGTTCTTCTCGCGCCACAGCGGGATCTCCCATCCGACGGCCCGGCCACTATTGATGACGTCCTCGCCCCAGCGCCCATCCACCGGGATGATCGTGTGCGGGAACTCCAGCGCCTCGACGAACCCCCGCCGGAACTTGTTGTCATCCTTGTCGGGGAAGCGCCGGACAGGCTCGATGATCTCGACGTACTCCCGAACCTTGCGCATCAACGGCCTGCCGGCGTGCAACTCCTGGTCAGGCCAGAACTGCTCGGAGGGCAGTACCGTGCGCTCGTAGACGATGACGTGCTTGGCCCGGTTCCAGAACACGGATATCCGGCCGATGCGCTCGACGCTGTAATACGTACCCCGCCCCATCGCCGTATCGGTATAGATCTTTGTCTTGCCGTTGGCGAAGCTCGCGCGCTGGTAGCCCCACCCCCCGAGCGCAGACAGAAATACGCGCTCCACAAGACCCTCGGTCGACTTCGGCGCCGCGCGCACCTCGCGGTAGATCGCATCCGACTCGAAGCCCCAGGAAATGCCACCCTTCAGGCCAGTGTCCGCGCCACCCATCTCAGGCGGACCGTCGATGTACCGATCGTCGCGGCGATCGTGCGGACGCTTCGTCGGCAGATGCTTGCGATCCGGTTCCTGGACGCTGTCCTCATTCAGTCTGCGCCCCCTGAGGATCGGATAGGCAAGGTCCGCCCGGTCACGCAGCTCGAAGGACACGCCCTTGTCGAGCCGCAGGGAGCCGGTATGCGGCCTGCGCACGTCGCCCTGTGCCGCAAACTCCGCCTCGCTCCAAAGCTCATAGACCGCCAGTCGGCGGTTGTACGCGCGGTTAATGCGGTTCCATCGGGTCCACAGGGGGCCGCGCACGAGAGAGGCGAGGCTCTTGCCGTCCACGGGGTCCGTTCGCTGCGGCAGCACGGCCCCCACGCGGGAACCCAGCTCGGCGAGCCGCAGGCGTTGACCGGCATCGCGTCCCCGGACGCTCGCCTTCATGCCATAGAAGAGCTCGAACTCCAGTTCCTCCACCCCCGCGCCCGGCGCCCGCTGCCCCGGATATCCCATGACACGACGCAGGTTCCACGGCGCTTCGCTGAAACGCTGGCGGAAATACGAGGACCTCAGCGTCAACCTGGCGGGAGAACCGAAGCGAAAGTCAATCGGTGCGCCTGGCGTGATCGCGCCGTGATCGGTGCCCTTCTCCATCGCCTCGCCGACCGCTTGCGGCGGCAGTCGCATGACGAAACCATCTTCAATGCCGCCGATCTCCCATTTCTGACCTTCGAGCTCCGACAAAGACCAGTTCGCGAGTTCGCCGTCGGTCTCGACGCCCTCGGCATCCTTGAGCAGGCTGCCAACCTCGATGCGCGCGACGCTGAACGGGGAGTCGTCCATCACGATGAGGTCGAGGGACGGACTCTTGGTGCTGGCGTCGTAGCGAAGGTTCAGGTCGAGTTCGCGGCTGCCACGCTCGATCCAGCTTTCGCGCACCCGCATGTAGTACTGTGCGGCGGAATCCCCTGACAGGTTGATCACTAGCGCCTGCCCGCTGTCGGTTCGCGCGGCTGTCCGCTCGTAGCGTGGACGGCTCGAGACGTCGCGGAAGCCGGGTCGCAGCCGCGCGCCAGTTCCGGCGCGCCGCTCGTCCGGCAGCCGATCGGTGCCACCGGGTGCAATCGCGCGAATGCCCAGCCAGTCCTTCTGGTCGGAATCCTCGCCCGGCGCAATTCGAGGGATCTCGACATGCCATTCGTGCAACGTGCCAGGTACTGTGTTGCCATCGATTCGACCGAACTTCCCGCTAGCAGTGAGCGCCATCGTCGCACCGCGGTCGGCGTCAAGGCTCAAGTCCAGGGAACCGAAGCGTACGTCTAGCGACGCTGCTGGCTTGACGTCTTCAATTTCGAAGCTAAGAGCAATGCGGTCAGCTACAGCATCATAGGCGGGCTCGCCTAGAGGAAGGTCCGTTGCAAGTACTCTGGCGCGGAGCTCGACAGGCTCGCCCTTCTTGTCCAGCAGTCGTGGAAAGCGAAGAACCACGCCCTCCACATCTTGTAGCACGCGTGCATACCGCAAGCTGCGATCGTCGAACACGATATCGAAGCCTTTCAACGGGCGGCTGGCGAGCGGCAAGTGCTCTAGGGCGTATCCAGCTTCCGCTCGAACTCCAGAGGCGTAGCCCGACGCTATCCCGGAAAGAAAAGAAACCTCCGCCCCGCCCAAATCCCTGTTTGCTGATTCAAGGGCGGCGTGCGCGACGTTGTCGTTCCAGAGGGCAAAAACCCATTCGCCGCTTCCCCGACCGTCATGCCGACCGTCAAGACTCAGCACCCAGCGGGTGGACCATTCAAGGTCTTGTCGAGACAATTCGACGGCACCGGGGTTGTCAACGCCGGGAGCTACTAACGGAACCAGCGTCTCGATAGCTTGCGACTGCCAGCAGTTCTCGGAAGTGCCAGCAGGGCCGTCGCCATGCCACGTCCAGAACGTTACGAGGCAAGCGTCTCGGGGGGAATAGCCATCGCCCGCATCGACCTTCGTCTTCCGGAACGAAAGCTCCGGCCTCGAGGGGTTGCTGTCGATGTGCTCTCCATAGGGACGAAAATAGAAAAGCGGTTCGCCATCACCATTGGGGACGGAACGAGGATCGGGGCGGAGATCGAAGCCCAGTCTAGCCGCCCAATCGGGGCCGGCGCTTCCTGCAAGGCAGTTCCGATGCGATACCCAGTTGCGTTCGAAAGGGCGCAAAGGTTGCCCATCTACAGATTCCCAGTCGTTCAGCGTCTTCGTAACCGCGCGCGTATTGCTTCCAGTCAGGATAGGTTTCACGGTAACGCCAACGTCGTACTTCTGCGCGAACGGAAACTGGTCCTTCCGTCCAACAGCAAAGGTCAGTGAGATCCCGATGCCTCCAAGATCCTCGTCATTGTCATGGGCGAAGAACAGGCATGGCAGCTCGAAGACAAGTTTCGCCTCGAGGGGCTTGATCTCCAGCGTTCCGACACCATCCAGCGCCAGTACCGGAAAATCCTGCTGGCTCGCCTCATAAACCTCGACCCGCGCTAGCTTGATCGGGCCAGCAGGATTGGAAAGCTCCGTTCGGGACGAATCGACATGCTCGGTGATGCCGTACCTGCCGCCATTGCCCTCTTCGACGAAAAAACGCCGCAGTCTTGCGGTCTTCACAACCTCCTGGCGTGAACCGAGTGGCTTCTTCTCCGTTGACTTGATTTCGTACGCCTGGAAGAGCAACCAGCGTTTGACAGTAGGCATGGACTCGGCGCCTCCGGCTCAGGGGTTGCTGCGATCCTTCGGGGGGGCGGCCGTCTTCTCTCGCCTTGCGCCGCTGTCGAGCAGCGACTTACCGACCGAGCGCACCTCGAACAGGCGCTTCAGCAGATCGAACCAGAAAGGCGCGCCCAGTGTCATCGCGAACGCCGTGAGCAGGATGCCGAAGACCTTCTCGAGAACAAATAGCAGGAACTCGTCCCGACCCACAGGGATGCGCACACCGGCCCAGCCGATCGCAAGGTTCGACTGCTGGATCTCCTTGAACCGGTCGTCGGCGATACGGGTGGCGCGCTCATTTATCGACTGCAGGTTCTTGCGCGCCGCCTCGGCGGACTTCTCGGCGGCGGCGACCCTGGCATCGGCCTCTACGGATTTCCCGGTGACCTTGGTGTCTTTCTTCGATGCAGCGCTTCCGTCATCGACCGCCACCTTCTCGCTCGAGGGAGACGCGGGCGAGGCTGACTTGATTCCGTCACGTTCCCTGATTGCGGCCTGCAGTTCCTTCAGCCTCTCGTCAAGCTCGTCGCGCGCCGTCTTCAGCGCCGCCGCCGCCGGAGCGACTTGTTCGGGAGCACCCCGGTCGATCTCCTTCTTCGCAGCCTCTACCATTGCCTGGCGGACATCCTTGTCGCGGTAGAGTTGCTTGACGATCGAGAATGTGTCGACGTTCAGGCTTCCCGCCACGGCAAGCGAGATGACCATCAGCATCATCTGCGTGCGCTGTCGGTACACGCCGGACATGCGCTCTCCGAAGGTCGAAAACCACTTGTCGAAGCGCTCGCCGAATTCCTTTGCATCGCCTTTCGCGCGCGTCCACGCATCCTCGAGGACCGCGCGGATGGGCGAGTCGACGGGCAATGTATCTATGCCGTTGCGAATGGACTGGGCGGTGTCGTATACCTCGAGCCGGGCCTTGCGGCCGGCATCGAGGAATGCGGCGAGTGCGACCTCTGCGGGCAGGTAGCTTGGCTTGCCGGTCCATACGCGGCTTTCCTGGCTGATCGCGCGGACCAACGGATGCTCGAAGAAGGCCGCGCCGTGTCCTTCGACACCGGGTTTGGCCGCCGTGCTGCCTTGTGGAGGCGCGGTACTGCTCGCCAAGAGACCGTCCACCGCGCGCGAAAGCAGACGCGCGCGGCTGTCGAGGAGCGCCGCGACGGCCTCATTGGCCGAACTGGCGAGGAGCGAAAACACCAGAAACGCGAAGACGAGTCCGATCGCGACGTCAAGCGTGTCCAGAATCGCCATGCCCGCCCCCCATGCCAATTGAGCACGCGGTCAATACTGCCATGCCCTGCCTGAACACGGCAATGATCCTGAAGAATGTGCGAAAACGTACCAGCAATCGTTCCGGCAGTTGCAGGTTGTTGCTCTCGATGGATACACTGAAGCTGAAGCAAGCGCTACCAGATCCTTGAGGACAGTCATGGCGTGGGACAAGCAAAAGGTCGAAGCCGCCTGCGCGAAGGCTTACGCAATCGCCGCCAACATCGACGATTGCAAGAACTTCGTGAGTGCGGTGGCGGCGCTTGTCTTCACACCGAACGCGTTTCCGAAGCCTCCATGGTCAGGTGGCTACGACGCCGACAAGCTCATATCGGACCATTTGGAGCCACCGGCGAGTGGTTGGGTCGCGCTCGGAAACGATGCCCAAGCAGCAACTTCGCAGGCAGAGGCTGGCAAGATCGTGGTTGCCGCGATGTCCGCAGCGGAGATCGGTCAGACCCATGGACATCTGGCTATTGTCGTGGGTGGCACGGAGTACTCCGGGGGCGCCGGCAAGAACGTGCCGAGGTGTTTCTGCGGCAGCCTCTCGGCTGGCGGACGAGTGCCACGCAAGGTCGGCAATACCCTCGCCTACTCAGTCGCCTACGCGTTCGGCGCCTCGAACGTCAGCAAGATACGCTACTTCTGGAAATCCCCCACGGCAACCACGCCATAGGCCTGACCGAGAATCATTTGCCGCCGGTCTACTGGCGTCTCGGGTTGAGCGCGCAGGCCTTGCAACATTGGGCGTGCATGCACGTTCCCTCCACCGGTACCGGAACCCGAACTACGTATGCCACTCGTGGCAACGGTTAAGCGCTTTCCCGTCAGGCATGCGCAGCGATGAAGCGCTTCACGGCCTCGGCGTCGACATCGACCACCGTGACCCGGTGCGGCAGGTTCTCGATCCCTTCTGTCCCCGCGGGACGCGCCGGGTCGCGACCCAGCGCCTCCTGGATCGTCTCGGCGAACTTCGCCGGCAGCGCGGTCTCGAGGCACAGCATCGGCACGCCCGGCTCGCGGTGGGCAAGCCCGACCTTCACGCCGTCGGCGGTGTGCGGGTCGATCACCACGCCGTAGCGGCGATCGACCGTGCGGATGGTCTCGAGGCGGTCGGCGTGCGTGCTGGTGCCGGAAACGAATCCGGCGGCGTCGATGCGGTCCTTGATCGACGAGAGATCGAACGCCCCGGTCATCGCGACCTGCTCCCACAGCGACTTCACGCGCGCGCCGTCGCGATCGAGCAGGTCGAACACGAAGCGCTCGAAGTTCGACGCCTTGGAGATGTCCATCGACGGGCTCGAGGTCGCGTGCACGTCCTTCCTCACCCGGTAGTGCCCGGTGCGGAAGAACTCCTCCAGCACGTTGTTCTCGTTCGTCGCAAGCACCAGCCGCCGCACGGGCAGGCCCATCGAGCGCGCGACGTGGCCGGCGTGGATGTTGCCGAAGTTGCCCGACGGCACGGCGAAGGCGACCTGCTCGGCGTTCGAGGCCGTGGCGCGGAAATAGCCCCAGAAGTAGTAGACCACCTGCGCCGCGACGCGCGCCCAGTTGATCGAGTTCACCGCCCCGATGCGGTGCTTCGCCTTGAAGGCGGCATCGGCATTGACCGCCTTGACGATGTCCTGGCAGTCGTCGAAATGGCCGCGCACCGCCAGGTTATGGATGTTCGCGTCCTGCAGCGAGTACATCTGTGCGCGCTGGAACGCGCTCATGCGGCCGTGGGGCGAGAGCATGAACACCTGCACGCCCTTGCGCCCGCGCATCGCGTACTCCGCGGCCGAGCCCGTGTCGCCCGAGGTAGCGCCGAGGATGTTGAGGGTCGCGCCGCGCCGGGCGAGCTCGTACTCGAAGAGCCCGCCGAGCAGCTGCATCGCCATGTCCTTGAACGCGAGCGTCGGGCCTTCGGACAGACCCAGCAGGTGCAGTCCGGGCTCGAGCGTCTTCAGCGGCACGATGGCGTCCGAGCCGAACGCGGCCTTCGTGTAGGCGCCCCGCGTCAGGCGGCGCAGGTCCGCCTCCGGGATGTCGTCGGCGAACCGGCGCAGCACCTCGAAGGCGAGGTCCGCGTAGTCGAGCCCGCGCCAGGCCTCCAGCTCCGCCTTCGGGTAGGCCTCCGGCACGTAGAGGCCGCCGTCGGGCGCCAAGCCTTCGAGCAGGATGTCGCAGAAACGCTGGGGCGCGCCGCCGCCGCGGGTCGAGACGTAGCGCACGGCTAGAGCAGCTCTTCGAGGCGGATGCGCGTGACCTTGCCGACCACGGTCCGCAGGCGCTCGATCTTCTTCAGCGCCGCGTCGACGTTCTTCTCGATCGCGCGGTGCGTCAGCAGCACGATGTCGACGCGCTTCTCGCCCTCGCCGGGCTCCTTCTGCACCATGGCGTCGATCGAGATCTTCGAGGCCGCGAGGATGCGCGTGATGTCGGCGAGCACGCCCGGCTGGTCGACCACGCGCATGCGCAGGTAGTACGCGGTCTCCACCTCGCCGATCGGCAGGATGCGGTCGGCCGACAGGCGGTCCGGCTGGAACGCGAGGTGCGGCACGCGGTGCTCGGGGTCGGCGGTGATGAGGCGCGTGACGTCCACGAGGTCGGCCACCACCGCGCTCGCGGTCGGCTGGCTGCCCGCGCCGGCGCCGTAGTAGAGCGTCGGCCCGACCGCGTCGCCCTTCACGAGGATGGCGTTCATCACGCCCTCGACGTTGGCGATCAGGCGGCGTGCCGGCACCAGCGCGGGATGCACGCGCAGCTCGATGCCCTTGGCGGCGCGCTTCGTGATGCCGAGCAGCTTGATGCGGTAGCCGAGGCTCTCGGCGTACGAGATGTCCTCGCGCGTCAGCCGGGAGATGCCCTCGGTGTAGGCGCGCTTGAACTGCATCGGGATGCCGAACGCGAGCGCCGAGAGGATGGTGAGCTTGTGCGCCGCGTCGATGCCCTCGATGTCGAAGGTCGGGTCGGCCTCCGCATAGCCCAGCCTCTGGGCCTCGGCGAGCACCGCGGCGAAGGGCAGCCCCTTGTCTCGCATCTCCGAAAGGATGAAGTTCGAGGTGCCGTTGATGATGCCGGCGATCCACTCGATGCGGTTCGCGGCGAGCCCCTCGCGCAGCGCCTTGATGATCGGGATGCCGCCGGCCACCGCGGCCTCGAAGGCCACCATCACGCCCTGCTTCTGCGCGGCGGCGAAGATCTCGTTGCCGTGCGTGGCGAGCAGCGCCTTGTTCGCGGTGACCACGTGCTTGCCATGCGCGATCGCGTCGAGCACCAGTTCCCGCGCGATGCCGTAGCCGCCGATCAGCTCGATGACGATGTCGACGTCCTTCGCGCGCGTCACCGCGCGCGCGTCGTCGACCACGCGCGCCTTGCCCTTGACGATGCCCTTGGCGAACGCGGTGCGCTTGTCGGCGACCGCGACGATGCGGATCGGCCGCCCGGCGCGGCGCTCGATCTCGCCGGCGTTGCGCTTGAGGACATCCCAGGTGCCGCCGCCGACGGTGCCGATGCCGAGCAGACCGACCTTGATCGGTCTCCCCACCTCGACGCGGATCGGGCCGGCCGGCGGCGCCGGGGCCTTGCGCGCGCGCGCCATCTCAGGCCGCCCCGCGCAGGAGGCCGTCGCGCCGGAACATGTCGCGGATGCCGCGCACCGCCTGCCGCAGCCGGTGCTCGTTCTCGATCAGCGCGATGCGCACGTAGTCGTCGCCGTAGTCGCCGAAGCCGATGCCGGGCGACACCGCGATCTTCGCGTCCTCGAGCAGCTTCTTCGCGAACTCGAGCGACTTCATCGCCGAGTACGGCTCGGGAATCTTGGCCCAGATGTACATGGAGGCCCTGGGGTTGTCGACCATCCAGCCGGCCTCGTGCAGGCCCTTCACCATGACGTCGCGGCGGCGATGGTAGGTCTGGCGGACCTCTTCCACGCAGTCCTGCGGACCGTCGAGCGCGATGATCGAGGCGACCTGGATCGGCGTGAAGGTGCCGTAGTCGTGGTAGCTCTTGATCCGCGCGAGCGCGTTGACCAGGTCCTTGTTGCCGACCATGAATCCGACGCGCCAGCCGGCCATGTTGTAGCTCTTCGACATGGTGAAGAACTCGACCGCGACGTCGCGCGCGCCGGGCACCTGCATGATCGAGGGCGCCTTCCAGCCGTCGAAGGTGATGTCGGCGTAGGCGAGGTCGTGCACCACGAGGATGTCGTGCTGCTTCGCGATCGCGACCACGCGCTCGAAGAACTCGAGCTCCACGCACTGCGCGGTCGGGTTCGACGGAAAGCCGAGGATCAGCATCTTCGGCTTCGGGAAGAGCTCGCCGATCGCGCGCTCCAGCTCGGCGAAGAAGTCGGTGCCCGGGGTCATGCGCACCGAGCGGATGTCGGCGCCGGCGATGATCGCGCCGTAGATGTGGATCGGGTACGAGGGGTTCGGCACCAGCACCGTGTCGCCGCGCTCCAGCGTCGCGAGCATCAGGTGCGCGAGGCCTTCCTTCGAGCCGATGGTGACGATGGCCTCGCTGTCCGGGTCGAAGGCGACGTCGTAGCGGCGCTGGTACCAGTCGCAGATCGCGCGGCGCAGCCGCGGGATGCCCTTCGACACCGAGTAGCCGTGGGTGTCGCCGCGGGTGGTGGCCTCGACCAGCTTGTCGACGATGTGCTTCGGCGTCGCGCCGTCCGGGTTGCCCATCGACAGGTCGATGATGTCCTCGCCGCGGCGACGCGCGGCCATCTTCAACTCGGCGGTGATGTTGAAGACGTACGGCGGAAGCCGCTTGATCCGGGAGAACTCTCGCATGGGGGTCTCGTGCCGCAACGCGGAAAGTCTTTGATTCTACTGGAATCTATCCCCTTCCGGCGAGCACCTTGCGCACCATCGGCTCGACCTGCACGGTGGTCGCGCCGTCGCTCACCCAGGCGGTGCCTTCCTGCACCGTGCATTGCAGCTTCATCGTGCGTTGCGCGAGCGCGGCCAGCGCGGCGCTGGCCTCGGGCGCGATCTCGAAGACCTCGAGGTTGTCGTTGCGCTGCAGGGCCTCGCCGTTCGCGTCCCACCACATCCGCGCCTTGGATCCGCCGTAGGCATAGACCGTGACGCGCGCGGCGCGACCGCAGGCGCGGCGCAGGTCGCGCTCGTCGGGCAGGCCGACCTCGATCCAGTGCGCGATGTTGCCGGTGAGGTCGTGGCGCCAGAGGTCGGGCTCGCGCTCGGCGGAGAGACCGCGGCCGAAGGCGAGCGCCTCGTCGGCATCGAGCGCGAAGGCGAGCAGGCGCACCATCATGCGCTCGTCGGTCTCGGACGGATGGCGCGCGAGCGTCAGCGAATGATCGCCGTAGTGGTGGCGAAGGGTGTCCGCGACCTGCAGTTCCGCGCGGAAAATCGTGGCCTTGAGCGCCATGCCGGATGATACCGAGTCGGCCTCCGAGGCGCGCGCTTCGGCGCGCGGGCGAAGCGCGCGGGCTAGAATCGCGCACCTTGAAGCTCCAGCTCGCCACCACGGGAAATCTCAATACCATCACCGCGTACGGTGAAGGGTTCATCGCGGTGAACGGCGAACGCCATGCGGGCAGCCTGGTCGTCCTGCCCGAGCGCGTGCTGCCGTGGGCCGCCGCGAGCTTCGACGAGATGACCGTGGACCACGTCGCCGAGATCGCGGCGCTGGCGCCCGAGGTCGTGCTGCTCGGTACCGGCACGCGCCAGCGCTTCCCGCACCCGTCGCTGCTGCGCCCGCTCACGAGCGCGCGCATCGGCATCGAGGTGATGGACACGCACGCCGCGTGCCGCACGTACAGCATCCTCGTCTCCGAGGGACGCAAGGTCGCCGCCGCGCTCTTCGTCGCCTAGCGCGCCGCGAATTTCTCCTTTTGCATCAGGCGGCTGGGGCCGCGCTTGCGAGTCGTGCTTGCATTTGCAAAGAAAAGCATGCTCCAATGCCCTCGTTGCATCGCATCGTTGAAGGACCTGCGAAGAGGGCATGCTAGGAAAACCGGTTCCGGATTTCTCGCTCCCTGCCACCGGCGGCACGACGTTCCGGCTATCCGCGCACCGCGGCGCCCCGCTGGTCCTCTACTTCTACCCCAAGGACAACACCCCCGGCTGCACCGACGAGGGCGCGCAGTTCCGCGACCTCTGGAAGGGCTTCCGCAAGGCCGGGTGCGCGATCTACGGCGTGTCGCGCGATTCGCTCAAGTCCCACGAGAACTTCAAGGCCAAGCTCGGCCTGCCGTTCGAGCTCCTCTCGGACGGCGAGGAACTCGCCTGCGCGCAGTTCGGCGTCATCAAGATGAAGAACCTGTACGGAAAGAAAGTCCGCGGCATCGAGCGCAGCACCTTCGTGGTCGACGCGAAGGGCAAGCTGGCGCACGAGTGGCGCGGCGTGAAGGTCCCCGGCCACGCACAGGAGGTACTGCGCCTTGTTGAGACCCTCTGATCCACCGGCAGACAGCACCGCCGACGCAGGTCCCGAATCCCTAGCCGCCGCCCCTTCCTCCCCCTCCGCGGCCGGCCGCACCGCCCCGATGCCCCGCAAGTCCAGAGCCCGAACGAAGCCCCCCCTGTCGAAGCTCTTCGTGCTCGACACCAACGTGCTGATGCACGACCCGACGAGCCTGTTCCGCTTCGAGGAACACGACATCTTCCTGCCGATCGGCACCCTGGAGGAACTCGACAACCACAAGAAGGGCCTCTCGGACGTCGCGCGCAACGCGCGCCAGGCGAGCCGCTTCCTCGACGAGATCGTGACCGGCGCGGTGGCCGACATCAAGGACGGCCTGCCGCTCGCCTCGAAGTCGCAGCCCTCCACCGCGGGCGCCTCGGGCCGGCTGTACCTGCAGACCGAGGCGATCAACGGTTCGCTGCCCTCGACGCTCGCTGCCGGCAAGACCGACAACCAGATCATCGCGGTGGTGCGCCACCTGCAGCAGGCGCAGCCCTCGCGCCACGTCATCCTGGTGTCGAAGGACATCAACATGCGGATCAAGGCCCGGGCGCTGGGCCTGTCCGCCGAGGACTACTTCAACGACAAGGTCCTCGAGGACACCGACCTCCTCTACGCGGGCGTGCGCCGCCTGCCCGCGGACTTCTGGGAGGTGCACGGCAAGGACATGGAGTCCTGGAAGAAGGACGGCCACACCTACTATCGCGTGCGCGGGCCGCTGGTGCCGCAGTTCCACCTGAACGAGTTCCTCTACGACGAGACCGCGGAACGGCCGCTGCTCGCGGTGGTCAGGGAACGCAGCGGCCGCGTCGCCGTGCTCGAGACCGTGCGCGACTACGCGCACCCGCGCAACTCGGTGTGGGGCGTGGTGGCGAGGAACCGGGAGCAGAACTTCGCGCTCAACCTGCTGATGAACCCGGCGGTGGACTTCGTGACGCTGCTCGGGCAGGCCGGCACCGGCAAGACGCTGCTCGCGCTCGCCGCGGGCCTCACGCAGGTGCTCGACCAGAAGCGCTACAACGAGATCATCATGACGCGCGTCACGGTACCGATCGGCGAGGACATCGGCTTCCTGCCCGGCACCGAGGAGGAGAAGATGCAGCCGTGGATGGGCGCGCTGGAGGACAACCTCGACGTGCTCAACGCCTCCGACGAGTCGGGCGGCGAGTGGGGACGCGCGGCGACGCGCGACCTCGTGCGCTCGCGCATCAAGGTCAAGTCGCTCAACTTCATGCGCGGCCGCACCTTCATCAACAAGTGGCTGATCATCGACGAGGCGCAGAACCTGACGCCCAAGCAGATGAAGACCCTCGTGACGCGCGCCGGGCCCGGCACGAAGGTCATCTGCCTCGGGAACATCGCGCAGATCGACACGCCCTACCTCACCGAGGGCAGCTCGGGCCTCACCTACGTGGTCGACCGCTTCAAGGACTGGGCACACTCCGGCCACGTCACGCTCGCGCGCGGCGAGCGCTCGCGGCTCGCCGACCACGCGGCCGAGGTGCTCTAGCGATTCGTCACGCCCGGCGCCGAGGCGCCGGGTGTCTGCTATCGTTCGCGCTTTCGCAACCTTTTCGCAACCTCTCCGGGAATCGCCATGACGCTCGTTCGCCTCGCCGCGGCCCTCGCCGCCACCGCCCTCCTGACGGGAACCCTTCACGCGCAGGACAAGGGCAAGGGCTATGAACCCCAGGTCGGCCAGGCCGGCAAGGACGTGATCTGGGTGCCGACGCCCGACGAGGTGGTCGACCGCATGCTGAAGATGGCGCAGGTGAAGGCCGACGACTACGTCACCGACCTCGGCGCCGGCAACGGCAAGATCGCGATCGCGGCGGCGAAGAACTTCGGCGCGCGCGCGATGGGCATCGAGTACAACCCGGACATGGCCCGGCACGCGCAGGAGAACGCGGTGAAGGCCGGCGTGCAGGCGCGCGCGAAGATCGTGCAGGGCGACATCTTCCAGAGCGACTTCACGCAGGCGACGGTGATCACCATGTACCTGCTGCCGGCGCTGAACCTGAAGCTGCGCCCGCAGATCCTCAGCATGAAGCCGGGCACGCGCATCGTCTCGCATTCGTTCACGATGGACGACTGGGAGGCCGACGAGATCTCCAGCTTCGACGGCCGCCGCGCCTACTTCTGGGTGGTGCCGGCGAACGTGATGGGCTCGTGGACGCTGGATGCCGCGGGCGCGAAGTCCGACATCACGCTCGAGCAGCGCTACCAGAAGATCGAGGGCCAGGTCACCGTCGCGCCCTCGCTGCAGGCCGGCCTGCGCGAGCCGAAGCTCTCGGGCTACCGCATCAGCTTCGCGATCGTCGACAACTCGGGCGTGCGCCGGGACTTCGTCGGCACCGTGACCGGCAACCGCATGGAAGGCAGCTTCAAGGCCGACAACGGCACCGAGGGCCGCTGGACCGCGGCCAAGAAGTAGAAGCCGGTTCGGGCATATCGCCGGCGCGCAGCGCCGGCGTTGCAGTCCACGTCAGGCCGAGGCCACGCGGCCTGACGTCCGGTATCTAAGCCAGCTTCTGATGCGATCCGTCGCAGAACGGCGGCTTCGCGCTGCGCTTGCAGCCGCACAGCCAGACCTTCTGCGCCTCGGCCACGCCGAACTTCACCGGCGTGAACTCGGTGCCCTTGTGCGAGCCGTCGCAGAACGGCTGGCGCTTCGACTGCCCGCAGGAGCACCACCAGTAGTCGCCCGGCGCGAGCTCCACCGCGTACGGGCTCTTCTGCGCGATCTTCGGTTCGGCCATCGCCATTCCCCCGGTCAGTAGCCCGACGGCGCCGCGAAGTTCTCGAAGCGCGTGTGCTGCCCGAGGAAGGTGAGTTCCACCGTGCCGATCGGGCCGTTTCGCTGCTTGCCGATGATCACCTCCGCGCGCCCCTTCGCCTCGGGCTTCTCGGGGTGGTACACCTCGTCGCGATAGATGAAGAGGATCACGTCGGCGTCCTGCTCGATGGCGCCGGATTCGCGCAGGTCGGACATCATCGGGCGGCGGTCGGTGCGCTGCTCGACCGCGCGCGAGAGCTGCGACAGCGCGATCACCGGCGCGTCGAGCTCCTTCGCCATCGCCTTCAGCGAGCGCGAGATCTCCGAGATCTCGGTGGCGCGGTTCTCCTGCGCCTTGGCGTTGTTGCCGCTCATCAGCTGCAGGTAGTCGACCACCACGAGGCCGAGCTTGCCGCACTGGCGGCGCAGGCGCCGCGCGCGCGAGCGCACCTCGCCCGAGGTGAGCGCCGGCGTCTCGTCGATGAACACCGGCGCCTCGTTCAGCCGGCCGATCGCCTCGGTGAGCCGCGACCAGTCCTCGTCCGAAAGCCGGCCGGTGCGCATCTTGTGCTGGTCCACGCGCGAGATCGAGCCGAGGATGCGCGAGGTGAGCTGCGCGCCGCTCATCTCCATCGAGAAGATCGCCACCGGCAGGCCGTTGTCGACCGCCACGTGCTCGGCGATGTTGAGCGCGAACGCGGTCTTGCCCATCGAGGGCCGGCCCGCGACGATGATCAGGTCCTGCGGCTGCAGGCCGGCAGTCTTCGAATCGAGGTCGCGGAAGCCCGAGGGCACGCCGGTCACGTCCGAGGCGTTGTCGCGGTGGTAGAGCTGGTCGATCTTCTCGATCACGCGCGCCAGCACCGGGCTGATCTCCTGGAAGCCCTGGCCGACGCGCCCGCCGGCCTCCCCGACCTGCAGGATCGCGATCTCGGCCTGCTCGAGCAGCTGCGTGACCTCGCGGCCGCCCGGGTTCAGCGCGCTGTCGGCGATCTCGGTGGCGACCTGCGCGAGGCTGCGCTGCACCGAGCGCTCGCGGATGATCTCGGCATAGCGGCGCGCATTCGCCGCACCGGGCGTGTTCTGCGCGAGCGAGGCGAGGTACGCCGCGCCGCCGGTCTTGCCCTTGTCCTCGCCGGCCTCGATCTCGTCCGACAGCGTGACCACGTCGGCGGGCTTGCCGTTCTCGACCAGCTTCGCGAGGTTGCGGAAGATGCGGCGATGGTCGTCGCGGTAGAAGTCGTTCGCCGACACCAGGTCGGCGACCTTCTCGAACGACAGGTTGTCGAGCAGCAGCGCGCCGAGCAGCGACTGCTCCGCCTCGACCGAGTGCGGCGGGACCTTCAGCGCCGAGACCTGCGGATCGGCCTCGGGCTTTGCGACGGATTCGAGCGCGCGAGCCATCGAGCGATGCTACCGCGTAAGGCGCCCCCGCGAAAGCCGCCGCACAAAACGAAAAGGGCGCCCTCGCGGGCGCCCTTCATCGTCGTGCAACGCGCTGATTTCGCGCGCTTTTAGATCACGATTCGCCGAGCACCGAGACGGTGATGGTGACCACCACGTCGGAGTGCAGCGCGACCTGGATCGGGTAGTCGCCGACCTGCTTCAGCGCGCCGGCCGGCATGCGCACGTTCGAGCGCTCGACCTCGTGGCCCTGCGCCTTCAGCGCGTCGACGATGTCGTAGTTGGTGACCGAGCCGAAGAGGCGCCCGTCCACGCCCGCCTTCTGCGTGACTTGCAGCATCAGGCCGTCGAGCTTGGCGCCGCGCTCCTGCGCGACGCGCAGCTGCTCGGCCTGCGCGCCCTCGAGCTCGGCGCGCTTTTCCTCGAAGGCCTTGAGGTTGGCCTCCGTGGCGCGCTTCGCCTTGCCCGCGGGGATGAGGAAGTTGCGCGCGTAGCCGTCCTTCACCTTGACCACGTCGCCGAGGTTGCCGAGGTTGGCGACCTTCTCCATCAGGATCACTTGCATCGCCGTCTCCTCAGTGCAGGTCGGTGTACGGAAGCAGCGCCAGGAAGCGCGCGCGCTTCACCGCGGCGGTGAGCTGCCGCTGGTAGCCGGCCGAGGTCCCGGTGATGCGCGCCGGGATCAGCTTGCCGTTCTCGTTGATGAAGTCCTTGAGCAGCTCGACGTCCTTGTAGTCGATCCACTCGATCTTCTCCGCGGTGAAGCGGCAGAACTTGCGCCGCCGGAAGAGCGACTTCTGCCCCCGGTCCTTGCGGTCCTTGCCCTTCCCCTTGCCCTTCCCCTTGCCCTTGCCGAATGCCATGTCAGTGTCCTTCCAAGAATTCGATCCGCGTCGCGTGGAGCACCACCTTCTTCGCTCCCTTGCGCTTCGCGCTCAAGAAACCTTCCACCCGTATCCCGGTGCCCAGCGGCATCGCCGCGACCATCCGGGCCTCCGATTCGAATGCCACCGCGTCGATCTCCAGTTCCACCGCCCGCGCCACGCCGGCCTCGACGGCCTGCGACTGGTGCTGCAGCCCGAACTCCGCGACCGCGACCCCCGCGGGGGTGTGGCGCAGCGGCTCGAGCCGCGCGAGCGTGCCCGTGATCTCGACCCGGTTCGCGCTCAGGCGGCCGGCGCCTCGGCGGGCTTCGCCTCGGCCTTCGCGTCGCCGCCGCGCCCTTCCATCAGCGACTTGGACTTCTCTTCCTTCATCATCGGCGAGGGCGCGGTCACCGCCTTCGTCATCTTGACGATGAGGTGGCGCAGCACGGCGTCGTTGAAGCGGAAGGAGTGCTCGAGCTCGTCCAGGGTTTCCTGGTCGCACTCGATGTTCATCAGCACGTAGTGGGCCTTGTGCACCTTGGCGAGCGGGAACGCGAGCTGCCGGCGGCCCCAGTCCTCGATGCGGTGCACGGTGCCGCTGCGGCCCGCGATGACGCCCTTGTACCGCTCGACCATCGCGGGCACCTGCTCGCTCTGGTCCGGGTGGACGATGAAGACGATCTCGTAATGACGCATGCGTGGCATCTCCTTATGGTGAGGCCGCCCGCGATGCGTGCGCGGTGCGGCAAGGAAAGCCGGAGATTATACGTGAAAAATCAGGCGCTTCGCAAGCCGCCCGGCGCGGGCCGCCGGCGCGCCGATTCGTAGAGCACGACCGCGGCCGCCACCGACACGTTCAGGCTCTCCACCGCCCCGCGCATCGGGATGCGCACCAGCTGGTCGCAGCGCTCCCGCGTCAGGCGCCGCATGCCCTCGCCCTCGGCGCCGAGGACCCACGCCACCGCCGCCGGGACGTCCGCGGCGTAGAGGTCCTTGTCGCCGCGCTCATCCGCCCCCACGACCCAGATGTCGCGCTCCTTCAGCTCGTCGAGCGTGCGCGCGAGGTTGGTCACCATGACGTAGGGAGTGGCTTCCGCCGCCCCGCTCGCCACCTTCGAGACCACCGCCGAGAGTCCGGCGGCGCGATCCTTCGGCGCGATCACCGCGTGCACGCCGGCGCCGTTCGCCACGCGCAGGCAGGCGCCGAGGTTGTGCGGGTCGGTGACGCCATCGAGCACCAGCAGGAACGGCGGCTCCTTCAGGCCGTCGAGCAGGTCGTCGAGGCTCTTCACCGGCGCGGGCGCGCGCACCACCGCGGCCACGCCTTGGTGCCGGCTGGAGCCGGCAAGGCCGTCGAGGCGGCGCGCGTCGACGCGCACCACGCGCGCGCCGGAGCGCTCGGCGAGCGCGGCGAGCTCGTTCGCGCGGCCGTCGCGCCGTGCCTCGTCGAGGTAGACCTCGAGCACCGACGCGGGGTCCGCCCGCAGCCGCGACTGCACGACGTGGAACCCGTGCACGACGCGCGTGTCGCGGTCCTGCGCGCGCGCCTCGTGCGAAGCGTGGCGCCTGCTCATCGCGCGCCCCGCTCGAGCACCGGCACGAGGTCGATCTTCCTCGACTCGATGTCGACGCGCACCAGCTTCACGGTGATGCGGTCGGCGAGCCGGTACTGGGTGCCGGTGCGCTCGCCGAGCAGCGCGTGGCGCGCCGGCTCGTAGCGGAAGTAGTCGCGCCCGAGCTCCGAGATGTGCACCAGGCCGTCGACGAAGAACTCGTCCAGCGTGACGAACACGCCGAACGGCGCCACGCCGGTGATGCGGCCGGTATAGGTGCCGCCGACGTGCTGGCTCATGTACTCGCACTTCAGCCAGTTCTCGACGTCGCGGCTGGCCTCGTCGGCGCGGCGCTCGGTCTCCGAGCAATGCAGGCCGAGCTCGCTCCAGTCGACGCCGTCGTAGCGACGTCCCGCGAGCGCGGCGCGGATCGCGCGATGCACGAGCAGGTCCGGGTAGCGGCGGATCGGCGAGGTGAAGTGCACGTAGGCGTCGAACGCGAGGCCGAAGTGCCCGGCGTTGTCCGGGCTGTAGACCGCCTGCTTCATCGAGCGCAGCATCACCGTCTGCAGCAGCGCGCGGTCGGGCCGCGCGGCGATCGCCTTCATCAGCTTGGCGTAGTCGCCGGGCTTCGGGATCTCGCCGCCGGGCAGCTGCAGCCCCAGCTCGGCGAGGAACTCGCGCAGCAGCGCCACCTTCTCCTCGGCTGGCACGTCATGCACGCGATACAGCACCGGGTGCTCGCGCTTGGCGAGGAAATCACCGGCGCACACGTTCGCCGCCAGCATGCATTCCTCGATCAGGCGGTGCGCGTCGTTCCTCTCGGTGGCGACGATGCGCTGGATGCGCCCGCGCGCGTCGAACTCGATCTTCGTCTCGGTGGTCTCGAAATCGATCGCGCCGCGGCGCTGGCGCTCGGCGAAGAGGGCGCGGAACACGTCGTGCAGCGTCTTCAGGTGCGGGAACACCTTCTGCCGGCCCTTCGCCGGCGCATCCTCGGACAGCATCGCCCACACTTCCGTGTAGGTGAGGCGCGCCTGCGAGCGGATCACCGCCGGGTAGAACTCGTAGCGCGCGACGGTGCCGCGCGGCGACAGTGCCATCTCGCAGACCATCGCGAGGCGGTCGACGTCCGGATTCAGCGAGCACAGCCCGTTGGAGAGCTTCTCGGGCAGCATCGGGATCACGCGGCGCGGGAAGTACACCGAGGTGCCGCGCTCGCGAGCATCGACGTCGAGCGGCTCGCCGTGGCGGACGTAGTGGCTGACGTCGGCGATCGCCACCCAGAGGCGCCAGCCGCGGCCCTCGCGGATCGCGTAGACCGCGTCGTCGAAGTCCTTCGCCGTCTCGCCGTCGATGGTGACGAACGGCTGCTCGCGCAGGTCGCGGCGGCCCTTGAGGTCGTCGGCACGAACCTCCTCGGGCAGCGCCTTCGCGACCGCGAGCGCGCGCTTCGAGAACGCGTGCGGCAGGTCGAACTTGCGCAGCGCGATCTCGATCTCGATGCCGTCGTCGCCGGCGTCGCCGAGGATCTCGACCACGCGCCCGACCGGCTGCGCGTGCGCCGAGGGCTGCGCCACCAGCTCGACCGACACCACCTGCCCGGCGCGCGCCTTGCCCGCGCCGTCGGGCGGCACGAGGATGTCCTGCGCGATGCGCTTGTCTTCCGGCACCACCACGAGCACGCCGTGGCGCGCGTGCACGCGGCCGACGATGCGGCGATCGGCCTTCGCGATCACCTCGACGATCTCGCCGCGCGGGCGCCCGCGCGCGTCCGCGCCGGTAACGCGCACCGTGGCGCGGTCGCCGTGCAGCGCCTTCTTCATCTCGACGAAGGGCAGGTAGATGCCGGGCCCGCCCTCGTCGGGCGAGAGGAAGCCGTGGCCGTCCGGGTGCCCCTCGACGCGCCCGGCGACCAGCGCGATGCGCTTGGCGATCAGCAGCGCGCCCGCGCGGTTGCGGATCACGCGCCCCTGCGCGACCAGCAAGTCGACGGAGTCCTCGAAGGTGCCGCGATCGCCGCGATGCACGCGCAACTGTTTCGCCAGTTCGTCCTCGCCGGCCGGCGCGCCCGCGCGCTCCAGCGCCTCGAGGATCGCGTCGCGCCACTCGCGGCCCGGCGGATCGTCCCTACCGCGTCTCTTCTTTGACACCCTCATCCCCGGACACTAGAATGCGCCTCCCCTGCCGAGGTGGCGGAATTGGTAGACGCACTAGGTTCAGGTCCTAGCGGTGGCAACACTGTGGGGGTTCGAGTCCCTTCCTCGGCACCAGCAGCATCCCCGGTCGTCTCACGACCGGATTGTATTCCCCGGGCCCGCGGTTCCGCGGCGTGATTCCAGGCCCGTCCGGGCCCTCGGTTCACCCTAAAGTCTCCGGCCATCCGGCCGTTGACCCATTGTGCGCAGCCGCCGGGATGGGTCCCGGTCGCCTCGCCCGCAACCGGACAACGGCCGCTCGGCATGAGTGAACAAGAACGCCATCGCATCCTGATCGTCGAGGACTCGGAGGACGAGGCGCGACTGCTGGAACGCCAGCTGCGCCGGGTCTCGCCCGCCCTCGAGGTGCTGCGGGTGGACACCGAGCCGGCGATGCAGGCCGCGCTCGCGGGTTCCGCCTGGGACATGGTGATCTCCGACCACTCGATGCCCCAGTTCGACTCCGACGGCGCGCTGCGCGTGCTGCGCTCGAGCGGGCAGGACATCCCCTTCATCCTGTACTCGGGCGCCCTCAGCACCGAGCGCGGCGCCTCGGCGATGTCGGTCGGCGCCAACGACTGGGTGGACAAGCACGACCCCGCGCGGCTGATGCCGGTGGTCGAGCGCGAACTCCGGAACGTGCGCATCAAGCGCGAACGCGACCGGGCCGAGCGCACCATGATCGAGATGTCGAAGTACGACGCGCTGACGCGGCTGCCGAACCTGACGCTGTTCTCGGAACTCGTGCAGGTACGCCTCGCCGAGACGCCGCCGACCGGCGCCACGCCGGCGGTGCTGTTCATCGACCTCGACCGCTTCATGCGCATCAACGACTCGCTCGGCTACGCCACCGGCGACGGCCTGATCCGGCAGGTCGCGGCGCGCCTGCGCGCCGCCTCGCCCCCGGGCACCGTGGTGGCGCGCCTCGGGCAGGACAAGTTCGCGATCTTCTACGCGCCGGCCGAGGCCGGCACCGGCCCGGTGTCCTTCGCCGAGCGGCTCGCGCAGCGCTTCGCCGACCCGTTCAGCGCCAGCGGGCAGGAGTTCTTCATCACGCTGTCGGTCGGCATCAGCCTGTACCCGGCCCACGGCGCCGACGCGGCGACGCTGCTGAAGAACGCCGAGAGCGCGATGCACGTGGTCAAGCGCCTGCGCGGCAACGGCAGCCAGATCTACGAAGCCGAGCTGCAGCAGGCCTCGGCCGAGAACCTGCGGCTCGAGAACGAGCTGCGCCACGCCATCAAGCGCAAGCAGCTGTTCCTGATGTACCAGCCGATCTTCGACCTGCGCACGCGCCGCATCGTCGGCGCAGAGGCGCTGGTGCGCTGGAAGCACCCGGACCTGGGCCTGGTGCCGCCGGATCGCTTCATCGGCATGGCCGACGAATCCGGCCAGATCCACGCCATCGGCGAATGGGTGCTCGGCGAGGCCTGCGCCGCGGCGCGCGGCTGGACCGACCGCGGCCACGCCGCCGTCGGCGTGGCGGTGAACTTCTCGGCCACGCAGTTCCACCATGAGCGCTTCGCGTCCCACGTGCGCGCCATCGTGCGCGCGAGCGGCCTGCCGCCCGAGGCGCTGGAGATGGAGATCACCGAGGGCGCGGCGATGAAGGACCCGGAGACCACGGTCGAGATCCTCGGCGAACTGAAGAAGAGCGGCATTCGCGTCGCCATCGACGACTTCGGCACCGGTTACTCGTCGCTGTCGTACCTGAAGCGCCTGCCGATCGACATCCTGAAGATCGACAAAGCCTTCGTGCGCGACCTGCCGCAGGACGCCGAGAACGTCGCCATCGTGCGCACCATCGTCGCGCTCGGCCGCGCGCTGCACCTGCACCTGCACCCCGAGGGCGTCGAGACCCAGGCGCAGCTGGAATTCCTGCGCGCCGAGGGCTGCGACCGCGCGCAGGGCTACCTGATGTCGCGCCCGGTGGCGATCGACGACTTCCTCGCCCTGCTCGACAAGCACAACGGCGCCCCGGCGGTGAATGACGCCTACGCGCCGGTGGTGGCCGCGACGGCGTCCTGACGCGGCACCAGCGAGGCAAGGGGCCGCGACGCGGCCGGATCCAGCGGAAGTTCCCGGTAGCGGGCTAGACCACTCGGCGCATGCGCGCGCCGTATTCGCTTGCGCGATCGCCGCCGGCGAGGCGCGAGGCGAGCAGCGCCTGCTCGGCGCGGCGCACGAGCTCGGCCGGCGCGCAATCGCCGAACGCGGCGCACGCGATGCCCACGCTCGCGGTCGGACCGCCCGGCCCGGCGACGGCCGCTCGCAAGCGTGCGGCGAAGGCCAGGGCCTCGCCGCGGTCGGTGTCCGGCGCGACGACGAGGAACTCGCCGTCGCCGAAGCGGCAGAGCGTGTCGGCCGTGCGCACGATGGCCTTCAGCCGCGCGGCGATCCCCGGCATGCCGCCCTCGCCCTCCCCGGCCATCGGGCCGTCGGGCTCGACCAGCAGGCAGGCAATCGGCGCATGCCGGCGCGCGGCAGCGGCGCAGGCTTGCGCCAGCCGTTCGAGGGCAAGGCGCCGGTCCGGCAATCCCGTGGCGCGGTCGATGCGCGAGGTGCCCTCGAGCAATCGGTTGTCGGTTGCGAGCGAGGCCGCCAGCGCGCGCACCTCGGCGAGCTCGCGCTCTAGGAACGCGCAGCGCCGCCGCGCGCGCAGCCCCGCGCCCAGGTGCGCGAGCAGCGCCCGCTCGGACACCGGACGCGCGAGCAGGTCGTCGGCGCCCTCGGCGAGCGCGACCTCCCGCGCGTGGTCCGTCGCGACGTCGCCGACGGCCACCACGTAGAGCGTCTCGCCCGATTGCGTGTCGCGCAGCGCACGGCACAGGGTGCCGAGGTGGACCCCGGGGGTCGAGCAGTCGACCACCAGCGCCTGCGGCCGGCGCACGACGAACGCGGTGAGCGCCTCGTCGCTGCTGCGCGCGATCGTGGCGCGGTAGCCGTTCTTCGCCAGCGTGCCGGCGATCGACGCGCCGCGCGCGGCGTCGGCGTCCACCACCAGCACGCGCTCGCCCGCACCGGGCAGCGCGGGCAGCCCGGCATCGCCGCTCGCGGGCGGCTCGAGGTCGAGCAGGCCGCCGACCGGAGGATCGACGCCGAGCAGCGAAGCCCATTCGGCGGCCCCGCGCTCTACGTCGGCGAGCAGCGCCGCCAATTCGTCGGGCGCGAGCTCGAGTTCGTGCGCCGCGCGCACCGCCTCGGCCGACGGCGCCTGCCTTGCCGTGGCCTGCGCCACCGCCGCGACGGAAACCTGGTCGGCGGCGTGCAGCACGCGCGCGAGGCGAGCGACGCGGGCGCCCCCCTGTTCGCGCGCCGAATCCGGGTCCGCGTGCGCGGCGACCGCGAGTCGCAGCGCGCCGGGGAAGCCCCAGTCCTCGAGCAGCGCGTCGGCGAGCGCGAGGTGATCGATGCCGAAGGCGGCCTGCTCGCGGCGACGCAGCTCCAGCGTGTCCGATTCCGCGCATTCCTCCAGCAGGCGTGAATAGGGCCCCGGCAGCGCGGTGGCGAACGCCAACCGGCCGACGTGCGCCAGCAGGCCGGCGCAGAACGCCTCGTCCGCGCCAGGCACCTCGCAGCGCGCGGCGAGTGCCTGCGCGGCCAGGCCGCGAACCAGCGAAGCGGTCCAGAACGCGCCATAGCGGAACGCGCGGCACGGGCCGCCGTGGTGGTCGCCGACGAGGGAGAACGCGAGCGCAAGGCGTGCCGACGCGCGCAAGCCGAGGCGCAGGATGGCCTCCTGCGCGGTGGCGACCGGCCGCGCACCCTGCGCCGCCGAATTCGCCGCCTTCAGCAGCCGCCCGCAGAGCGCCGGGTCGACCTGCGCGAGGCGCGCGAGCTCGGCCACCGAGGCGTCGTCGCGCAGGCTGCGGCGCAGGATCTCCAGCGCCACGCCGCGCGGCGAGGGCAGCGGATGCAGGCGCGCGAGCACCGACGCGCTCGCGCCGGGGGTCTCTCGGCGGGCAGGCATCACCCTGCACCTCGCGTGCTAAGATTTCCGCGCCCTACAGCGGACGTTCGCCGCAGGGGCCTGCCCGATCCCGGTTCGACTCTCACACCGTGGATATCGGCCGCCAACGGCGGAACGTGAACCTTTCCCATGACCGCGCTCAAGCTGCTGGTGATCGAGGACTCCGAAGACGACTTCGAGCTGCTCGTCGCCCACCTGCGCCGCCGCGGCCGCACGCTCGACGCCCGCCGGGTCGAGGAAGCCGAGGGGCTGCGCGAGGCGCTCGCCGCCGGCCCTTGGGACGCCGTGATCTCCGACTACAACCTGCCGCGCTTCGACTGCATCGAGGCGCTGGGCATCGTCGCCGGCGCGGCGCCATTCACCCCGTTCATCATCGTCTCCGGCCACCTCGGCGAGGACGCCGCGGTGAACGCCATCCACGCCGGCGCGGACGACTACGTGATGAAGCAGAACCTCGCGCGGCTGGTGCCCGCGATCGAGCGCTCGACGGCGAGCCGCGAGGAGCGGCGGCTGCGGGTGCAGGCGGATGCCGCGCTGCGCGAGGCGCTGGAGCGGCTGGGCGCGCTGGTGTCGGCCTCGCCGCTCGCCATCGTGCAGCTCGACCCGGACGGCGGCATCCAGACGTGGAACGCCGCCGCCGAGGCGAGGTTCGGCTGGACCGAGGCCGAGGTGCGCGGCGCG
>CAZTXP010000025.1:0-10946 GCA_964617355.1 uncultured Enterobacteriaceae bacterium | reverse complement strand
CCGCGCGGGGAAGCGGCCACCCCGCGCAGAGAGGCTGATGTGAATGGCGCTGCACCGACCTTTCGGCCGGCCTAGCCCATCAGCAGGCTAGTGCAGCGTCTCGCCGGTATTAGGCGGCGAGAGCGTAACGCTCGTCGTTGGCGTTTGTATGGCTTCCAGCTGGATTTACGAGGTCGTCTGGCCCTCGGCATGCCCTGCGCTGCTTCAGTACCCGCGTCGAAACCAGGTCGCCCCCGGTGTCGCTACTGCGTCGTCATTATCCCACGTGGGGGCTCAGAGGTACGGAATCAAGTCCAGCGGGCGCGCGATGACACGATCGGCGTTCCAGGAGTGCGGGCCGTCTTCGCCGCCGGAGTGGTAGCCGTATTCGACCGCGACCGTGCCCATGCCGGCGGCTTGCGCGGCAAGCACGTCGCGACGGTCGTCGCCGAGGTAGATGCAGTCCGCGGGTGCGATGCGAAGGTCTTCGGCCGCACGCTGCAGGGGAGCAGGGTGGGGCTTGAGGTGCGGCGTGGTGTCGCCGCACACCACGCATGCGGGCGGCGTGGTCAGCGGCAGGTGCGGCACGATCATCGTCGTGAGGCGCGTGGACTTGTTGGTGACGATGCCCCATGCGAGCCCGCGGCCCGCGATCTCGGCGAGCAACTCCGGGATGCCGTCGAAGAGTCGGGTGTGCACGCAGATCGCGTGCTCGTAGTGCTCGAGGAACGCGAGCCGCATCGACTCGTATTCGGGATGGTCGGGCGTCATGCCGAAGCCGGCGCGCAAGAGGCCTCGCGCGCCGCTCGAGGCGAAGGGGCGCACCTCCTCGATCGCGAGCGGCGGCAGGCCGCGCTCGGCGCGCAGCGCGTTCAGCGCGCCGCCGAGGTCGGGCGCGGTGTCGGCGAGCGTGCCGTCGAAGTCGAACAGCACAGCGCGTGGCATCACGTGCTCCTTGGGCAGCGCGGCATCTCAGGCGGGTCGCGTGCAGTGCACGAGGTAGTTCACGTCGCAGTCGGGGCCGAGCGCGTACCTCTTCGTGAGCGGGTTGTAGGTCATGCCCGTGATGCCGCCCGGCGCGAGCCCGGCCTCGCGCGCCCAGCGCGTGAGTTCGGAGGGCTTGATGAAGCGCTCGTAGTCGTGCGTGCCCTTGGGCAGCAGGCGCAGCACGTACTCCGCGCCGATGATCGCGAACAGGTAGGACTTCGGGTTGCGGTTGATGGTGGAGAAGAACACGGTGCCGCCGGGCCGCACGAGCGTCGCGCAGGCACGCACCACGCTCGACGGATCGGGCACGTGCTCTAGCATCTCCATGCAGGTCACCGTGTCGTACTGCCCGGCGCGTTGCTTCGCGAGTTCCTCGACCGCGACCGAGAGGTACTCGACCTCCAGCCGGCTCTCGAGCAGGTGCAGCTTCGCTACGCGCAGCGCCTTGTCGCCCAGGTCGATGCCGGTGACCTTCGCGCCGGCGCGGGCCATGGCTTCGGCGAGGATGCCGCCGCCGCAGCCGACGTCGAGCACGCGGCGGCCCGCCATCGGCGCGCGCGCGTCGAGCCAGCCCAGGCGCAGCGGGTTGATCTCGTGCAGCGGGCGGAACTCGCTCTGCGGGTCCCACCAGCGATGCGCGAGCTGGTTGAACTTCTCGAGTTCGGCTGGATCGGCGTTGGCGGTGTCGTGGCTCATGCGGATACGCTACCAGAGGACGGCAAAAAAAAAGCCCTGCCGAAGCAGGGCTTTCTTCGAACGTGGAAGCTTACGGCTTCTTCGTGCCGATGACTTCGAGTTCCACGCGACGGTTCTTCTGGCGGCCTTCCTTGGTTGCGTTGCTGGCGACGGGCTGCTTCTTGCCCTTGCCTTCCGTGTACACGCGGTTCGGCTCGATGCCCTTGGACACCATGTACGCCTTCACCGCTTCGGCGCGGCGCACCGACAGCTTCTGGTTGTAGGCGTCGCTGCCGATGCCGTCCGTGTGGCCGATCGCGATCACGACTTCGAGGTTGATCGCCTTGACCTTGCCGGCGAGGTCGTCGAGCTTCGACTTGCCCTCGTTCTTCAGCACGGCCTTGTCGAAGTCGAACAGCACGTCGGCGGCCAGCGTCACTTTCTCGGCGACGGGCTTCGGCTTGGCAGCCGGCTTGGCAGCCGGCTTCGCAGCGGGCTTGGCCGCCGGCTTGGCCGGTTGCGCGGGCTTCGGCACGAGGTCCGGATCGCACTCGGCGATGGCCATCGCCGGGGTCCAGTAGCCGGCGCGCCAGCAGAGACCCGTGGCGTTCTTCCAGACGGCGTCACCGCCGGCCGGTTCCGTCCAGTAGCCCTGCTTGGACTGGGCCACGGCGTTGACCGACGCGACCGACAGGGCAACGCCCGCGGCAGCCATCAGCGTCATCACGAGTTTCTTGCTCATGCTATCCCCTCTCTGATCGTTCGAAGTGCTTGCGAATGGGTCCGGAAAGCTGAATCTTGTTTGTATTCAACGCGTTCAGTGTTCAGAACGAGTACTGAGCCTATTCTGCCACAACTTGGCACGGGAATCCAAGCCGGAAAACGCCGGGTTTTGCAGGTTTCCGTCGATCAGGGCCGGTTTCCCGGCCACCCAGGCGTGCGAAACATGCTCGCGACCCGCGGCGTAGACGAGTTGCGAGACCGGATCGTAGACCGGCTGGACCTCGGGCGAATCGAGGCGAAACGCCGCGAGGTCGGCGGCCTTTCCCGGGACGATGGAACCGATCTCCGCATCGAGCCCCAGGGCCCTTGCGCCGCCTAGCGTCGCCGCTCTCAGAGCCGCGTGCGCAGGGAGCGCAGCAGCATCCTTCGCGACGGCCTTTGCGAGCAGCGCCGCGAGGCGCATGTCCTCGTGCAGGTCGAGCCGGTTATTGCTGGCCGCGCCGTCGGTACCGAGCGCGAGCGTGACGCCGGCGTCCAGGAGGGCCGCGGCCAGGGCAAAGCCGCTCGCCAGCTTCAGGTTCGAGGAGGGGCAGTGCGCCACGGAAGAATTGTGGCGTCCGAGCAACACAATCTCGTCCGGATCGAGGTGGACGGCGTGTACCGCGATCAGGTTCGGGCCGACCAGGCCCAGCCGGCGCAGGCGCTCCAGGGGCCGCGTGCCGTGCTCGGCAAGGGATCGCGCGATTTCGTCCTCGGTCTCGTGCAGGTGCACGTGCACCGGGCAGTCGAGCTCGCCGCCCATGGTCGCGATCTTGCGGAAGGTCGCGTCCGACACTGTGTACGGCGCGTGCGGCGCGAGGCAGAACGACAGGAGCGGATGGTCGCGATGGCGATCGCGCAGCGCGAGGCCCTTGGCGAGGTAGTCGTCGGGATCGGCCGCGTACGCGGACGGGAACTCGATCACGATCATGCCGATCGACGCGCGCATGCCGGCCTCGAGCGCGGCCTCGACCGCCGCCTCGGGGAAGAAGTACATGTCGTTGAAGCAGGTGACGCCACCGCGCAGCATTTCGGCGCAAGCGAGCAGCGTGCCGTCCTTCACGAACTCGGGCGACACGTGCCTGGCCTCGGCCGGCCAGATGTGCTCCTGCAGCCAGCGCATCAGCGGCAGGTCGTCGGCGAGGCCGCGCATCAGGCTCATGGCGGCGTGCGTGTGGGCGTTGACGAGACCCGGCACGAGCACGTGCCGGGGCAGGTCGATGCGTTCGGCGGCGGGCCAGCGGGCCACCGCCTCGGCGATCGGCAGCAGGGCCTCGATGCGGCCGTTCCGCACCGCAACGGCGTGGTCTTCGAGTTCGGCCCCGGCCGGCTCCACCGGGACAACCCAGCGGGCGCAGATAAGCGTCGGTTCTTGCATGGAATTTCGGAGGTTACCCGAACGCGGCCGGACGGTGTCGCCGTGCTAAAATTTCGCGCTTTCCGGCGGCGCAAAAACCGACCCGTCCGGGCCCCGAAAACCAATCCCGAATTTCGACCGAAACGCGGCGACCGAAACACGGCCCCAGCGCACCGAGAACAAGAGCCGGAATGGAAACCAACGACTTCGCCAAGGAAACGCTGAACATCTCCCTCGAAGAGGAGATGCGGCGCTCCTACCTTGACTACGCGATGAGCGTGATCGTCGGGCGCGCGCTGCCCGACGTGCGCGACGGCCTGAAGCCGGTGCACCGCCGCGTGCTGTTCGCGATGCACGAGCTGTCGAACCACTGGAACCGGCCGTACAAGAAGTCGGCGCGCATCGTCGGCGACGTGATCGGCAAGTACCACCCCCACGGCGACGTCGCCGTGTACGACACCATCGTGCGGATGGCGCAGGACTTCTCGCTGCGCTACATGCTGGTCGACGGCCAGGGCAACTTCGGCTCGGTGGACGGCGACAACGCCGCGGCCATGCGCTACACCGAGATCCGCATGGCGAAGATCGGCCACGAGCTGCTGGCCGACATCGACAAGGAAACCGTCGACTTCGGGCCGAACTACGACGGCTCCGAGCAGGAACCGCTGCTGCTGCCCTCGCGCATCCCGAACCTGCTGATCAACGGCAGCTCGGGCATCGCCGTCGGCATGGCGACCAACATCCCGCCGCACAACCTCACCGAGGTCGTCGACGCGTGCCTGCACATGCTCGCGAACCCCGATTGCACGATCGAGGACCTGATGAAGCTCGTGCCGGCGCCGGACTTCCCGACCGCCGGCTACATCTACGGCGTCTCGGGCGTGCACGAGGGCTACCGAACCGGCCGTGGTCGCATCGTGATGCGCGCGCGCACGCACTTCGAGGACATGGAAAAGGGCAACCGCCAGTCGATCATCGTCGACGAGCTGCCCTACCAGGTGAACAAGAAGGTGCTGCTGGAACGCATCGCCGAGCTCGTCAACGAGAAGAAGATCGAGGGCATCTCCGACATCCGCGACGAGTCGGACAAGTCCGGCATGCGCGTGGTGATCGAGTTGAAGCGCGGCGAGCTGCCCGAGGTGGTGCTGAACAACCTCTACAAGCAGACGCAGCTGCAGGACACCTTCGGCATGAACATGGTCGCGCTGGTCGACGGCCAGCCGAAGCTGCTCAGCCTGCGCGAGCTGGTGTCGGCGTTCCTGTCGCACCGGCGCGAGGTGGTCACGCGGCGCACGGTGTTCGACCTGAGGAAGGCCCGCGAGCGCGGCCACCTGCTGGAAGGCCTGGCCGTGGCGCTGTCGAACGTGGACGAGGTGATCGCGCTCATCAAGGCGGCGCCGAACCCCGCGCAGGCCAAGAACGAACTGATGGCGCGCGCGTGGCCTTCCCCGCTGGTGCAGGAAATGCTCGATCGCGCCGCGGGCAACTCCGGGGCCGGGCAGTTCCGTCCCGAGGGGCTGGGCGCGCAATACGGCCTGAAGCCCGACGGCTACCACCTGTCGGAAGAGCAGGCGCAGGCGATCATCGACCTGCAGCTGCGCCGCCTCACGGGCCTGGAGCAGGACAAGATCCGCGACGAGTACCGCGAGATCATGGCGACGATCGCGGATCTCCTCGACATCCTCGCGCGCCCGGAGCGCATCACGACCATCATCGGCGACGAGCTGAAGGCCATCAAGGAAGAGTTCGGCGACAAGCGCCGCAGCGAGATCGTCACGGTCGCGGAAGACATCTCGATCGAGGACCTGATCGTCCCGCAGGACATGGTGGTCACGTTCTCGCACGGCGGCTACGTGAAGTCGCAGCCGCTCGCCGACTACCGCGCGCAGCGCCGCGGCGGCCGCGGGCGCCAGGCCACCGCCACCAAGGAAGACGACTTCATCGAGCGCCTCTTCGTCGCGCACTCGCACGACCACCTGCTGTGCTTCTCGAACCGCGGGCGCCTGTACTGGCTGCGCGTGTTCGAGGTGCCGCAGGGCAGCTCCACCAGCCGCGGCAAGCCGGTCGTGAACATGTTCCCGATCGAGGAAGGCGAAAAGATCACCGCCGTGGTCCCGGTGAAGGAGTTCGACGAGAATCACTTCGTCTTCATGGCGACCGCCCAGGGCACGGTGAAGAAGACGCCGCTGGTCGATTTCTCGCGCCCGCGCCCCTCCGGCATCATCGCCGTGGGCCTCGACGAGGGCGACTACCTGATCGGCGCGGCTTTGACCGACGGCAGCTACGACGTGATGCTGTTCTCGTCGGAAGGCAAGGCGATCCGCTTCCAGGAAGACGACGTGCGCGCCATGGGCCGGCAGGCCACGGGGGTGCGCGGCATGCGCCTGCCCGAGGAAGGCAACTTCCGCATCGTGTGCATGCTGGTCGCCAAGGACGAGTCGAAGACCGTGCTCACCGCGACCGAGAACGGCTACGGCAAGCGCACGCCGATCGGCGACTACACGCGCCACGGCCGCGGCGGGCAGGGCATGCTCGCGATCCAGGCTTCCGAACGCAACGGCAGCCTCGTCGGCGCGGTGCTGGTCGACGACACGCACGAAGTGATGCTGATTTCCACTCGCGGCGTGCTGATCCGCACCAAGGTCTCGCAGATTCGCGAGATGGGCCGCACCACGCAGGGCGTGACGCTGATCGCGCTGGGCGAGGGCGAGAAGCTGGCGGGACTCGAGCGCATCGAGGAGCAGGACGAGGTCGGCGCCAATGGCAACGGTAATGGCAACGGGAACGGCAACGGCCACGACGAAGCGCAGGGCGATGGGCCCGCAGCGGGTGCCTCCGATGGCGACGGCGGCGACGAGCCGGGTCCCGACACCCCGCCCGCGCCGCCGCAGGTCCACTGATCCGGTGACCCGGATCCACAACTTCAGCGCCGGGCCGGCGATGCTGCCGGCCGAGGTGCTCGCGCGTGCCGGCGACGAGATGCTCGACTGGCACGGCACGGGCACCGGGGTGATGGAGATGAGCCATCGCGGCAAGGCCTTCATCGGCATCGCCGCCGAGGCCGAGGCCGACCTGCGCGAGCTCCTCGCGATCCCGTCGAACTACAAGGTGCTGTTCCTGCAGGGCGGTGCGACGCTGCAGTTCGCGCAGGTGCCGATGAACCTGATCGGCGCCACCGGCAAGGCCGACTATGCGATCACCGGCGACTGGTCGCTGAAGGCCTGGAAGGAAGCCAAGGCCTACGGCGACATCGCGATCGCGGCGAGTTCCGAGGACCGCGACTACACCTACGCGCCGGCGCAGGGCGCGTGGACCGTGCGCCGCGACGCCGCCTACGTGCACTACTGCTCGAACGAGACCATCCGCGGCGTGGAGTTCTCGTGGACCCCCGACACCGGCGGCGTGCCGCTGGTCGCGGATGCGTCCTCGCACATCCTGTCGCGGCCGATGGACATCGCGCGCCACGGCCTCGTCTATGCCGGCGCGCAGAAGAACATCGGCCCGGCGGGCCTCGTGATCGTCATCGTGCGCGAGGACCTGCTCGGCCGCGCCACCAAGGGCACGCCGACGGTGATGGACTACGCGAAGCAGGCCGAGGCCGACTCGATGCTGAACACGCCGGCCACGTATTCGATCTACGTCGCGGGCCTCGTCTTCAAGTGGCTCAAGTCGCTCGGCGGCGTCGCCGAGATCGAGCGCCGCAACGTCGCCAAGGCGAAGCTGCTCTACGACGCGCTCGACGCCAGCGGCTTCTACGTCAATCGCGTGGCCAAGGCCGACCGCTCGCGCATGAACGTGCCGTTCCAGTTGCGCGACGCGCGGCTAGACGCCGAGTTCCTGAAGGGCGCGGAGGCGAACGGCATGGTGCAGCTGAAGGGCCACAAGCTGGTCGGCGGCATGCGAGCCTCGATCTACAACGCGATGCCGATCGAGGGCGTGCGCTGCCTCGTCGACTACCTGCGCGATTTCGAGAAGCGGCACGGCTGAGGCGCGCTGCAATGCTAGATTGGCGTTCCCATGAGTGATACCCGCATCGCCGAACTGCGCCGCGAGATCGACGCGCTGGACGACCAGATCCTCGCGGTCGCGAACCGCCGCGCGGCGCTCGCGCGCGAGATCGGCGCGCTGAAGGGCGGCGCGCCCGCCTATCGTCCCGAGCGCGAGGCCGAGATCCTGCGCCGCATGGCGGGCGCGAATCCCGGGCCGCTGCCGGCCGAGGCGGTGTCGGGCATCTTCCGCGTGGTGATCTCCGCCTGCCGCGGCATGGAGACCACGACGCGCGTCGCCTACCTCGGCCCCGAAGGCACGTTCAGCGAGCAAGCAGTGCGTCGCCAGTTCGGCGACTCCGTCGAGGCTCGGGCGCTGCCCTCGATCGACGACGTGTTCCGTGCCGCCGAGTCCGGCGCGACGCAGTTCGCCGTGGTCCCGGTGGAGAATTCCACCGAGGGCGCGGTCGGCCGGTCGCTGGACCTGCTGGTCGTCACGCCGCTGCGCATCTGCGGCGAGATCGAGCTGCGCGTGCACCAGAACCTGATGTCGAAATCGGCAGACGCCGGTGCGATCCGGCGCGTCTACTCGCATCCCCAGTCGCTCGGCCAGTGCGCCGGCTGGCTGAACCGCAACCTTCCGCAGGCCGAGCGCGTGCCGGCGTCGTCCAACGCCGAAGCCGCGCGCCTCGCGTCGCTGGAGGAGGGCGCGGCGGCGATCGCCGGCGAGATGGCGGCGGCGCGCTTCGGCCTCGGCATCCTCGCGCGCTCGGTCGAGGACGACCCGAACAACACCACGCGCTTCCTCGTGCTCGGCGGCATCGACACCGCGCCCACCGGCAAGGACCGCACGTCCCTCGTGATGTCGGCCGAGAACCGGCCGGGTGCGATGCACGCGCTGCTCGCGCCGCTCGCCGAGACCGGCGTCAGCATGACGCGCATCGAGTCGCGCCCCGCGCGCGCGATGCGCAGCACCCTGTGGGAGTACCTTTTCTTCATCGACATCGAGGGCCACCAGCGCGACGAGCGCGTGGCACGAACCCTCGACGCGCTGCGCGGCCGCGCCCCGTTCCTCAAGGTGCTGGGCTCGTATCCCGCGGCCATCCAAACCTGAAGGAACCCTGAACATGGCGCTGGACCTCTGCGAACTCTCGCCCTCGTGGGTGCGCTCGATCGCGCCCTACCAGCCGGGCAAGCCGACCTCCGAACTCGCACGCGAGATGGGGCTGGACGAGAAGAAGATCGTCAAGCTGGCTTCGAACGAGAACCCGCGCGGCATCGGGCCGCGCACGCGCGCCGCGATCGAGGCGGCGCTGCCCGAGCTCGCGCGCTACCCGGACGGCAACGGCTTCGAACTGAAGCAGGCGCTGTCGCGGCGCTTCGGCGTCGACATGGGCTCGATCGTCCTCGGCAGCGGCTCGAACGACGTGCTGGAGCTCGTGTCGCTCGCCTTCCTCGGCGCGGGGCGCTCGGCGGTGATGGCGCAGCACGCGTTCGCGGTGTACCCGCTCGCCACGCAGGCCCGCGGCGCGCGCGGCATCGTCGTGCCGGCGAAGAACTGGGGACACGACCTCGACGCGATGGCCGCGGCGATCGCCGACGACACCAGCGTGCTGTGGATCGCGAACCCGAACAATCCGACCGGCACCTTCCTGCCGCACGAGGAGATCGAGGCGTTCCTCAGGCGCGTGCCCGAGCGCGTCATCGTGGTGCTCGACGAGGCCTACAACGAGTACCTGCCGCCCGACCTGCGCTACGACACCGTGAAGTGGCTCAAGCGCTTCCCGAACCTGGTGATCACGCGCACGTTCTCGAAGGTCTACGGCCTCGCGGGCCTGCGCGTCGGCTACGCGCTTGCGCACCCGTCGGTCGCGGACATGATGAATCGCGTGCGCCAGCCGTTCAACGTCAACTCGCTCGCGCTGGTCGCGGCCGCCGCGGCGCTGGACGACATGGAGTTCGTGGCGAAGAGCTTCGCCGCCAACCTGCAGGGCCTGCGGCAGGTCGAGGAGGGTTGCAAGGCCCTCGGGCTGGAATGGATCCCCTCGCACGGCAACTTCATCACGGTGCGCGTGGGCAAGGGGGCCGAGGTCTACAAGCGTCTCCTCAAGCGCGGCGTGATCGTGCGCCCGGTGGCGAACTACGGCATGCCGGAGCACCTGCGCGTGACCATCGGCACCGCCGAGGAGAACGAGCGTTTCCTCGTCGCGCTGGGCGCGAGCGTCAGGGAATAGCGCTTGGCCCCCTTCAGGCGGCTGGCCGTCGTCGGCGTCGGGCTGATCGGCGGCTCGGTCGCGGCGGCGTTGCGGCGCGCCGGTGCCTGCCGCGAGTTCGTCGGCGCGGGGCGCGATCCCGGCAACCTGAAGCGCGCGGTGGAACTCGGCATCATCGACCGCTCGTGCACCGAGGCGGTCGATGCCGTGCGCGGCGCGGACCTCGTGCTGGTGGCTGCGCCCGTGGCGCAATTCCCGCGCATCTTCGCGGCGATCGCGCCGGCCCTCGAACCGGACGCGCTGCTGGTGGATGGGGGCAGCACCAAGCAGGACGTCGTCGCCGCCGCGCGCGCGGCGCTGGGTCCCACGCTTGCGCGCTTCGTGCCCTCGCATCCGATCGCGGGCGCCGAGAAGAGCGGCGCCACTGCGGCGAAGGCCGACCTGCTCGACAACCGGCGCGTGGTGATCACGCCGCTCGCCGAGAATGCACCAGACACCGTCGCGCGCGCGGAAGCGATGTGGGCGGCTTGCGGTGCACGCGTGCTGCGCATGACCCCGGAGTCGCATGACGAGGTGCTCGCAGCGGTGAGTCACCTGCCGCACGTGCTTTCCTACGCGCTGGTGCACGAGTTCGCCGGGCGCGCGAATTCGGGTGAACTGTTCGGGCTGGCCGCGGGCGGTTTCCGCGACTTCACGCGCATCGCGTCCAGCCACCCGGAGATGTGGCGCGACATCTGCGTCGCCAACCGCGATGCGCTGCTCGCCGAGATGGACCGCTATGCCGCGAAGCTCGCCTCGCTCAGGCCGCTGGTGGCGCGTGGTGACGGCGCGGCCCTGGAAGCGGTGTTCGCCGAGGCGCGCGCGGCGCGCGAGCGCTGGCTGGCGGGCGGCTTCGATGCCTGAGCGCCGCGCGTTCCTCGACCTCGCGGCGGCTTCGGGCGCTGCAGGCACCGTGCGCCTGCCCGGTTCGAAGAGCATCTCGAACCG
>CAZTXP010000024.1:0-9863 GCA_964617355.1 uncultured Enterobacteriaceae bacterium | reverse complement strand
CTTCGGCAAGACGCAGGCCGAGGGCCAGAAGGTGTTCCAGGCGCTGGTGCAGGAAGGCATGTCGCTGCAGAAGCGCGCGCAGGGCATGGTCGGCGGCCACAAGGTCGCGGACGTCGGCAAGATGGCCGGCAAGGTCGCCGGACAGGCCAGCGGCAAGGCGAACGCGGCGTGGGACAAGCTCGAGCAGGTGTTCGAGGACCGCGTCGCGCGCGCCCTGGGCAGCCTCGGCGTGCCCACCAAGGCCGACCTCGACGACCTCGCGAAGCGCGTCGACGCGCTGAACGCCAGCGTGAAGGCGCTGTCGGCCAAGCCGCGCAAGGCGAAGGCCGCCCCGAAGGCCTGAGGCCCGCGCCATCCCGCGTATCATCCGGCGCACCATGCAGGCGCGCACCACCGCCACGCGTACCAAGCGCGGCAAGCCCGGCCGGACGGCGATCGCGCTCGCCGGCGGCGGGCCGCTGGGTGGCATCTACGAGATCGGCGCGCTTGCCGCGCTGGCCGAGGCGGTGGACGGCCTCGACTTCAACGACCTCGACATCTACGTCGGGGTCAGCGCCGGCAGCTTCGTCGCCGCGGGCCTCGCCAACGGCCTGCGCCCGCTGGAAATGGTGCGCATGTTCATCGAGAGCGAGACCGCCGAGGAGCCGTTCGAGCCGGCGATGTTCCTGCGCCCCGCGATCCGCGAGTACGTGGATCGCACGCGCATGATCCCCGCGCTGGTCGGCAACGCGGTGCGACGCTACATCGAGGACCCCGCGGGCCGCGGCGTCTGGGATGCCTTCCAGCGCCTGTCGCGCGCGCTGCCCACCGGCCTCTTCAGCGGCACCGAGATCGAGAAGTTCCTGCGCCGGCTGTTCACGGGACCGGGCCGCACCAACGACTTCCGCGAACTGCGGCGCAAGCTCTACCTCGTCGCGACAGACCTCGACTCGGGCCGCGCCATCGCCTTCGGCTCCAGGGGCCATGACACGGTGCCGATCTCGACTGCGATCCGCGCGAGCTGCGCCCTTCCCGGCCTGTTCTCGCCAGTGGAGATCGACGGGCGGCACTACGTCGACGGCGCGCTGCAGAAGACCCTGCACGCCTCGGTCGCGCTGAAGGAAGGCGCCACCCTCGTCTTCTGCATCAACCCGCTGGTGCCCTACGACGACACGCAACTCGCCCGCAAGCGCGGCCTGCCGCCGCTGGTCTCGGGCGGGCTGCCCGTGGTGCTGGGCCAGACCTTCCGCGCCATGATCCACTCGCGCCTCGCCACCGGCATGCGCAAGTACGACACCGACTACGCGAACGCCGACGTCGTGCTGCTCGAGCCGCAGCCGGGCGACGCCTACCTTTTCTACAGCTCGATCTTCAGCTACGCCAACCGCCGCAAGCTCTGCGAGCACGCCTACCAGCGCACCCGCGAGCGCCTGCTGGCGCGGCACCGCGAGCTCGCGCCGATGCTCGCGCGCCACGGCGCGTCGCTCAACCTCGGCGTGCTGCGCGACCGCAGCCTGCGCCTGGTGCGCCACGGCTACCAGCGGCGCGTCGTATCCGCGCCGCAGAAGACCCTGGCGCGCCTCGCCGACACGCTGCACGACCTCGAGCGCTGGCTGCGCCTGCAGCGCTCGGGCGCGGCCTGAGCGCCCCGCCCGGCATGGCGCGCAAGCCGCCGCGACGCACGCGCGAGCGCATCGTCGAGACGGCGCTGCGCCTCTTCAACGATCTGGGCGAGCCGAACGTCACCACCACCGCGGTGGCCGACGAGATGAACATCAGCCCGGGCAACCTCTACTACCACTTCGGCAGCAAGGACGAGATCGTCAACGAGATCTTCGCCGCCTTCGAGCGCGAGATCCGCGGCACGCTAGCGGCGCCGACGAAGCGCGCGCCGACGGTGGAGGACGCTTGGCTCTTCCTGCACCTCGTGTTCGAACTGGTGTGGAAGTACCGGTTCCTCTACCGCGACCTGAACGACCTGCTGTCGAGGAACCGGCTCGTCGAGACGCACATGAAGGAGATCGTCGCGCACAGCGTGCGCGTCGCGGCGCAGCTCTGCCGCGGCATGGTCGCCGCCGGCGAGATGCAGGCGACGCCCGCCGAGATCGACGCGCTATCGGCGAACATGGTGGTCGTGGCGACCTACTGGCTGTCGTACGAGTTCGTGCGCGATCCGCGCCGCGCGCCCGACGCGACCGCGCTCGCCCGCGGCGCCTACCACGTGATGGCGATGGTGGCGCCGTACCTGTCTGGACAATCCCGCGCGCTGTTCGAGCAGCTCGCCGTGCAGTACCTGGACCGCTGAGGAGAGGAGAACGACGATGGCGAAGTGGAAGGCTTTCCCGCACGCCGACAAGGCCTACGTGCACACCGCGGCGACGCTGAAGAAATCCTGGGACCGCCTGCACAAGGGCGACCGCGAGCCGTTCCCGAAAGACGACAAGGTCGTCGAGGCGTGGATCGCGTACCACGCCGGCGATTTCCAGAAGGCGCACGAACTCGGCCTGAAGGCCGGCGCGGCCGGCACCAACGTCGCCAACAAGGCACAGGCGATCTACGCCAACTACCTGGAGTCGTCGGAAGCCGCGAAGCTGAAGATGTTCCAGGAGGTCGTCGAGCGCGCCGAGGCGCTGCAGTCGGCCGAGCCGAAGAACGTCAATGCGCACTACCTGCACGCCTACGCGCTGGGGCGCTACAGCCAGGGCATCTCGATCGCCAAGGCGCTCGCGCAAGGGCTCGGCGGGAAGGTGAAGGCGAGCCTCGACGCGGCGCTGAAGCTCGACGCGAAGCACGCCGACGCGCACATCGCTTCCGGCGCCTACCACGCCGAGATCATCGGCAAGGTCGGCGCGATGATCGGCGGCCTCACCTACGGCGCCAAGCAGGACGCCGCGCTGAAGCACTACGAGCAGGCGCTGAAGCTCAACCCCGACTCGGCGATCGCGCGCATCGAGTACGCCAACGGCCTGGTCACGCTGATGGGCAAGGCGAAGCTGAAGGAAGCGGAGAAGCTCTACGCCGAGGCCGCGAAGTGCAAGCCGGCCGACGCCATGGAGCGCCTCGACGTCGAGATGGCGAAGGCCGAGATCGAGGGCTAGCGAGCCACGCCGGCGACCAGCCGGCGCACGATCCCGGCCAGCGGCGCGAGGTCTTCCTTGCGCACGACCGCGCTCGCGCCGCGGCGCAGCGCCTCGGCCTCGTCTTCCTCGCGCATCGCGCCGGTCACCACCACCACCGGGACGCCGGGCGCGGTTCGCAGCACGATGTCGATCACCTGCCAGGCGCTGAAGCGCGGCATGCGATGGTCGGTGAGCACGATCGCCGGCGGGGCCGACGCCAGCGCTGCGCGGAACGGCCGCTCGTCGCTGACCGTGACCAGGTCGGCCCGCACGCCACCCTCCTTCAGCGCGCGCTCGATGAAGAAGGCGTCGTCGGGCAGGTCCTCGACCAGCAGTACCGGCAGCAGGGCTTTCTCGCACGAAGCCATTCCGCCTTTAGAACACGACTGCCGACGCGAGTCTCATGGATTGGTGCGTTTCCGCACCAATCCGTCGCGGAAAACACCAACCGTTCGCGTTTTGGCCCTCGTGCGCCCGGGAATCCGGGTGGATGCGCGCCTTCCCGGCGAGAAGCGGCGCGGTTTTCCCTGCTAGCGGACCTTCGCAGGAAAATTTTTCATTGTCGGTGGTGGACGACGCGTTGTTGAAGGCCACCGGGCTTGCGCATGCTCTCCCCGCTCGCCGCATTTCCAGGCAGCCAACCGTACAACCCGACCACGCTCAGGAGAGTCCCATGAACCGCAAGCAAGCCACCGCCAAGACCCCCAAGATCGCCCGCCAGCCCCGCGCCGTCGCCGATGCCGGCCGCGTGCGCTTCGGCAGCGGCATGACGCCCGCCCGCGTCGTGCGGACCGCGGCACCCGGCACCAGCGACACCGGCGCGATCCGCTTCGGCAGCGGCATGACGCCGGCGCGTCTCGCCAAGTAGCGCGCCCCGGAGGGGCGGCGGGCCCGCCGGCCTGCCGCCCCTCGCGAACCCAGAACCGCAACGCTGCATTCCAGGTCCCCGATGCCCTCCACGCTCCCGCCCGCTGCCGCCAGCTTCTATCGCGCCGTGCCCGGCGCTCGCGCGCCGATGAAGGCCGATCCCGCCGTCCTCGGCACCGTGCCGACGCGCGCCTTCCAGTACTGCGAAGCCCTGCGCGCCGCGTCGGCGCACGGCTGGTACGCGTTCTCGCCGATCGACTTCTCGCTGCTCTGGGACGGCTCCGACCTGTTGTGGACCTACCAGGGCGAGCGCGACTGGTATCCGCTCAAGACCGCGCAGTTCCCCGGATTCGCGGCGCGTTTCGACAAGGCAGCGCCACGCCACCTGCGCGGCATGTCGCCGCCATTCCTGACCTACGTGCGCGAAGTGTCCGTGGTGCAGATCTGGACCGGATTCTTCGTGGAAACCGCCCCGGACTGGAGCCTCCTCGTGCGCGCGCCCGCGAACTATCCGCGGCACGGCGCCTATGAACACTACGAAGGCATCATCGAGACCGACCGCTGGTTCGGCCCCCTGTTCATCAACATCCACCTGCTCAAGCCCGACGTGCCGATCGCGTTCTCGACCGAGACTCCGCTGCTGCAGGCGCAGCCGCTGCATCGCTCCACCTACGTGAGCGACACCGCGAACCAGTGCCACGTGGTGGACGCCATGGCGGCCTTCCCGCCGGAGGCGTGGCAACGCTACGAAGACACCCTGGTGAAGCCGAACCGCGACCCGCAGCGCCCGGTCGCGGCCTACGCGACCGCGGCCCGCAAGCGGCGCCGCTCGGAGTGCCCGTACTCGGGCGCGTCGGCGCCGTGAGCCTCCGCGGGGGCGGCGCCGGCCTCGCCGCGGCCGCGCTCGCCGTGGCGATCTGCGCGGCCTATCCGGTCGCGACGCGCGCCGCGCTGCAGAGTTCCGCCACGCCGGCCGACCTCGTCTTCCTGCGCTTCGTGGTGGGTCTGCTGGTGCTCGCGCCGCTCGCCTGGCGTGTGCGCCGCGAGTTCACGGCCGGCGCGCTGCGCGCTGGCGTACCGCTGGCGGCGTTCCAGGGCATCGGCATGGCCGGGCTCGTGATCGCTGGACTGCAGTACGCGCCCGCCGCGCACTCGGCCGCGCTGGGACCCGGCCTGACGCCCGCCTGGGTGGCGCTGCTCGGATTCTGCTTCTACCGCCAGCCGGTCGATGCGCGACACGGCGTCGCGGTGCTCGCGTCCTTCGGCGGGATCCTCGCGCTGCTCGCCGCCGGATCGCCTTCGAGCCTGCGGAGCGCGCTCGCGGGGGATGCCATGTTCATCGCCGCCTCCGCGCTCGGCTCCCTGTACATCCTGCAATTGCGCGCCACCGGCCTGCGGCCCGTGGTCGGCGCCACGCTGGTGGCGGCCTACTCGTCGCTGGTGATCCTCCCTGCCTGGCTCTGGCAGGGCACCGACCGGCTGCTCCGGATGCCGGTGCTGGAACTGGCGTGGCATGCACTGTGGCAAGGCGTGCTGATCGGTGGCGTCGCCCTGCTCTGCATCCACTTCGCGGCGCAACGGCTGGGCTCGCAGCGCGCCGCATCCGCGTTCGCCTTCGTGCCTGCGCTGACGACCCTGCTGGCATGGCCGGTCCTCGCGGAGCGCCCCGGCGTCGGGGAGACCATCGGCATCGCGCTCGTCACCTTCGCCGTGGTGATCGGGACATCCGATCGCCGGCGCACGCGCGTCGCCCCTGCCTGAGGGTCAGGCCGGCAGGCCCGCCTCGCCCAGCACTGAAGCAAACGCCGCGGCCTGCGGGCTTCCGCGGCCCGGGTAGCGCGCCTTGAACGCGCTCACGGTGAAGTCCGGCTGCAGCGCGCGCAAGCGCGTGACCGCCTGCCGTGCGCCTTCCCGGTCGCCCGCCAGGCCGCAGGCGACGGCAAGCGTGCGCAGCGACGGCGTATGCAACTGGTTCTCGCGCAGCGATTCACGCGCCAGTTCGATCGCGCGCACGTAGTCCCCGGCGACCACGTGCGCCGTGCCGGCGAGGGACAGGAAGTAGTAGCGCAGCGGATCGAGCGGCGACAGCGAGAGGGCCTGCCCGGCCGCTTGCACCGCCTGCGGCCCGCGACCGCGCCACGCATGCACCATGGCCTGGAAGAGCCACGCGATCGGTTCGTTGCCGTTGGCGCCCAGCGCCTGCGCCACGCGGCGTTCCGCAGCGTCGAGGTCTCCCGCGAGCCACGCATGCACGTGGGAATCGACCGCCAGCGCGAGCGCGTTCTCGGGATCGCGATCGAGCGCCGCCTCGGAGCGGACCCGCGCCTGGCCGGCATCGTGCTGCGGGTCGTCGCTCGCGCCGAGCACCACGCGCAGCAGGTGCCAGAGGGCGAGCCAGGCGTGCGTCCCGGCCGACGTGGGGTCGCGCTGGAGGGCCTCCTGCAACAGCTCGCGCGCCTCGGAGAAGTCGCTTCGCGAAGGCCGGTGCATGCGTTCGATGCCGCGCAAGGTCAGGCCGAACGCGTCCAGCTCGTCGAGGCTGGAAAGCCGCGCGTGGTGCAGTTCCCGCGAGCGCACGAACGATCCGGCGCGCGCCGCGACCGAACGCGCGAGGTCCGCCTGCGCGGCGAACAGGTCGAGCAGGTCACCCTCGAAGCGCTCGGCCCAAAGCACCTGCCCCGAGCGGGCATCGGCCAGCTCTGCCAGCAGCACCGCGCGCCGCGCGGACGCGCGCAGGCTTCCGGACAGCACGTACTGCACGCCAAGAATGCTGCCGATGCGCTGCACGCCCGGATTGCGGTCGCGAAACGCCATCGATGACAGCCGCGAGACGACGAAGAAATCGGCGATGCTCGACAGCGCCGCGATGGTCTCCTCCGCGAGGCCGTCGCCGAGGAACTCATGCCCCGGCTCGGCCGACAGCACCCGGAACGGCACCACGGCGATCGACGGCCGCCCGTGCGTGCGCAACGGTGGCGGCACCAGGCTCAGGTCCGAACTGGGCGGCCATGCGCGGAACGCGTGCACCGCCCGGTTGCGGTTGCGCAGGCGCTGCTCGCCGAGGTCCTCGATCGCGGCATCCAGCCCGTTGGTGATCTGGTCGCGCGCCTCGGCCGACAGGATCGTGCCGCCGCCCTCGCCCGCGAGGTCGGCCAGCCGCGCGGCCACGTTCACGCCGTCGCCGAAGACATCCAGCGTGTCCACGTAGACATCGGCGATGTGGATGCCGATGCGCAGGCGCATCGGCCGCCCGGCGCGGTCGGGCGCGGCAATCGCGGCATGCATGTCGAAGGCCGCGGCCACAGCCAGGGTGCAGTCCGGGAACGCGGCGAGGACGCCGTCGCCCGTGCTCTTGACGAGCTTGCCGAGGCGGGCCGGGAGGATCTCGCCCGTCGCGGCATCCAGGAACGCACGCCAGCGCGCCACGGCGGCCGCCTCGTCCGCCTCCATGAGGGCCACCGAGCCGACGACGTCGGCGACGAGGATGGCGCGCCGCCGCCTCGCGAGCAGGTTCCTCGATGGATCGCCAGCCGACACGTCCACACCCCCGAGCCGGGGATTGTACGTCTCAGCGCGGTGGCGTGGACTCGCGGTTCGCCGCCACCTGCTCCAGCGCAGCCACGTCGGGAACGCGCAGCACGCGCTGCGCGCGATCGAGCAATCCGCGTCGGGTAAACGCCGACAGCGTGCGCGTGACCTGCTCGCGCGTGGTGCCGACGCGGCTGGCGATCTCCTTGTGGCGCGGCGCCGGGTCGACCACGCTCGCGTTGCGCACCACGCCGGCCTGCCGCGCGCAGCGCAGCAACTCGACCGCGATGCGATGCTCGACGTCCAGCGTGCTGAACTCGACCAGCCGGTCGGTCAGTTCGCGAACCGCGCGCGCGAGGTTGCGGAACAGCCGCTGGCGCACCTCGGGGTGCCGCCCCACGACGTCGAGGAAGGTCTCCGGCGACATCGACGCCAGCACGCTGTCGTCGACCGCGATCACGTCCGCGGAGCGCGAGCCCTGGTCGAGCGCCGCCAGTTCGCCGAACACCTGCCCGGCCTCGATGTCGCGGAAGATGATGCCGCGCCCGTTCGGCGTCAGCACCGTGACGCGCACCGTGCCCGCGATGACGAGGTACACGTTGCGGTCGGCGTCCTCGCGCGAGATCACGCGCTCCTTCCTCTTGTAGCGCCGCCAGCGGCACTGGCGCGCGATCTCCTCGAGGCTGAAGGTGTCGAGGCCCTCGAAGAGCCGGATGCCGCGCAGGCCGAGGAAGCGCAGCGGCGCCGCGCCGCTCGCGCGCGGTGCGGCGCCGGCCGCGCGCACCGGGGTCGCCGCAGCCCGCTCGGCCCGTCGCGGAACGCGCCTCTTCATGCGCGCAGCAGCGGCGCCAGCTCGGCTTCCAGCGCCTCGGGATCGCGCCGCCCGCCCCAGGGCTCCATCAGCACCGCGAGCAGCAGGCGCTCGAACTCGAGCGCGAAGCGCGTCGCGATGGCGTCCGGATCCGGGACGAGGCCGCGGTCGGTGACGAGGCCGATCTGCACGCGGCCGTCGTAGGTCAGGATCGACAGCCCCATGCCGATGTCGCCCGACTGGGGCACCCAGAACATCTGCTGCGCGACGCGGCAGCCGGCGAGGAACAGCGGCTTCTGCGGCCCGGGCACGTTGGTCATCACCGCCGAGGCCTTGTTGCCCAGCATGTCGAGGATCTGCTTCTGCACCGGCTTCGGGCACAGGCCGACGACGCCGAGGATGCCGAGCGTGATCGCGGCCTGGAACGAGCCCTTCAGCTCCTGCATCAGGCGGTTGACCTCGTAGAGCCGCGCGATGGGATTGGCCACGCCGACCGGCAGCAGCAGCGCTACCAGCCCGAATCGGTTGCCGAGTTCCTCGGCGCTGCCGGGCGGGCGCAGGTTCACCGGGATCAGCGCCCGTACTTCCACCCCGTCGGGGTCGTCGCCGCGCTCGACGAGGTAGCCGCGCAGCGCCGCCGCGGCGCAGGCCATCAGCACGTCGTTCACCGAGCAGTCGAGCGCCTTGCCCGCCGCCTTCACCACGTCGAGCGGAATCGGCGTGCTCCAGGCCACGGCCTTGGTGCGCCCTGGCTTGCCCTTGAAGCGGGTTGTCGAATCGGCCGGCATCATCGCCAGCTTCGCGAGTTCGGTGGCGATGCCGGCGCCGAGGCCTGCGTAGTCCATGGCCTTGCCGGGATGCGTGACGACGTCGACGTACTTCTGCCAGGCGTTGCCGGACACCTGCATCGCCTTCATCGCCGCGGTAGTGACCGGTCGGAACACCTGCTCGAGAAAATTCGGCTCGCTTGCGGCCGCGGGCTCGCGCCGCGACGGCCGGTGCGGCGCGCCGACCGGTGCATCGGGCGTCTCGTCGGTGAGCGACAGCAGCACGCCGATGAGCGCGATGCCGTCGGCGATGCAGTGGTGGATGCGCACCACGATCGCCGAACCGCCCTCGTAGTCCTCGACGAGGTGGAACTGCCACAACGGCTTCGCGGGATCGAGCCGCTTGGAGGCCAGCGTGGCGACGAAGTCCTGCAGTTGCGCCTGCCCCGCGGGCCGCTTCAGCTTGTGGCGGCGCAGGTGCAGGTCGAGGTCGAAGTGCTCGTCGTCCTCCCAGTACGCGCCGGTGGGATCCTCGTGCACGCGCTGGCGGAAGCGCCGGAAGCGCAGCAGGCGCGCATTGAGCGTGCGGCGCAGGCGCGCGAAGGACACGCGCCCCTCCAGCATCATGACGCCGACGATCATCATCAGGTTCTCGTCGGTGTCCATCCGCAGCCACGCGGTATCGACGCTCGACATCCGCTCGCGCTTGGGCATGGCACCTATAATAGCCCGAGCCACCACGAGGAGGATGCGCGATGAGCGACCTGAAGGCCCAGTTCGAAGCCGCGGCCC
>CAZTXP010000023.1:0-74475 GCA_964617355.1 uncultured Enterobacteriaceae bacterium | reverse complement strand
ACTTCGCGACCGCGTTCGCCGACCAGGGCGAGTACCGTCACATCCACCTCGGCATTGCGCACCAGGCTGGCCAGCAGGGTGCTCTTGCCGCCGCCGGCGGCAGCGAAAATGCCCATGCGCTGGCCTTCGCCGCAGGTCAGTAGCGAGTCGATGGCGCGCACGCCGAGGCTGATCGGCTCGCTGATGATCTTGCGCACCAGCGGATCCGGCGCCTCCTGGAACACCGGGTAGTAGTGGTCGGCTTCGAGCGGGCCGCGCTCCTTGAAGTCGATCGGCCGGCCCAGGCCGTCGACCACGCGCCCGAGCATGCCGAAGCCCACCGGCACCATGTGCGCGCGCCCGGTCGGGATCACCTCGGTCGCGGCGGAGATGCCGTACATGTCGCCGATCGGCGTGAGCAGGGCGGCGTCGCGCGAGAACCCGACCACCTCGGCCTGCATCTCGAAATCCTCGCCGGGATTCTTCAGCAGGCACAGTTCGCCCACCTTCACGGTCGGCACCACCGCCTTGATGATGGTGCCGATGACCTGCGTCACGCGCCCGCGGATCGCCAGCGTCGGCGTGTCCTGCAGCGCGATGTTCATCATCTCCGTGATGTAGTCGAACTGGCGCATGGCTCAGGCGCGCGCCCCCAGGATCTTCGCGAAGGCGTTCTTCAGGGCGCCGATCTGACCTTCGATGGAGGCCTCGACGATGCCGATCTCGCTCTCGAGGATGCAGGCGTCGGCGCCCAGCCGCGGGTCGCCGGTGATGTCGAGGTAGCCGATGCCCGGGAACGCCGCGAGCAGCTCGTTCACGCGCGCGCGCACCGCGTCCACGTTCGCCGGCGACACGCGCAGCGTCATCTGCTTCTGGTTGCGCACCGCCGCGAGCGCGTTCTTCACGACCAGGATGACGCGGTCCCGGTCGTCGAACTCGTCGAAGATCTTGCGCACCGCGGCGAGGACCAGGTCGACCATCTTGCCCTCGACCTTCGAGAAATAGTCGATCGTGCGGCCGGCGTTCTCGATCATGGTCTCGGCGGCCTCGATGCGCGCCTCCTCCCGGCCGTCCTCGTAGCCGCGCTGGCGTTCGGCCTCGTAGGCGGCCTTCGCCTCCTCCGCGATCGCGGCCGCGCGCGCCTCGGCCTCGGCGATGAGTTCCTCCGCGCGGCGCAGCGCCGCGTAGTCGGCGGCGCGCAGCACCTTGCGCGCCGGGTCCGGCGCTATCGGGCGAGCGCTCGTGCGAACGATGAAAGCCATGCGGGCTCCAGTTGCCTGAGGATCCTCGTCACCACCCGCTGCGCGCAGGCCTGCGCGAGCGCCGGGGTCCAGCCGGACAGCGCGGCATCGCGGCGCAGCTTCAGGCGCACGCGCGCCCAGAGACCGTCGGTCTCGCCGCAGGCGGCGCGCAGCAACCCGACGCCCGCCTCGAGGGGCGTGGCCGCGGCGTCCGACGGTATCCCGCCCGCCTCTCGCTCCGCTTCCGAGACCAGCAGCGGCGCGCGCTCGAGCGCGAATGCAGCGAGTTCCGGGCCGAACGCGTCGCGCTGCGCACGCGCCACCTCGCCAGGCAGGGTCGCCCCGAGCAGGGGCGCGAGCCACGCCGCTCCGGCATGCGCGGCAAGCGCCTCGAGGGCGCCGGGCTCGAGCAGCGCGAAGGCGTGCTCCGCGCGCAGTTCGGCCGTGGGGTGCGGCGCGAGCGCCAGTTCCGCCGCAAGCCATTCGGAGATCCACCGGTGCGCGCCGGCGTCGAGGCCGCCGCGACGCAGCAGCGGCGACGCGGCTGGCAGCGCGTCGAGCCAGCTCTCGTGCAGGCTAGCGGACGGAAGGTGCGCGAAGCGATGAAGCCGCGCGAGCAGCGCCGGGTGCGCGCGTGCCAGCGCGGCGGCGGCAACGGCGGGTTCGGCGGGCATCTCGGGCATGGGGGCGCGACCGTGGCAAGGGCGTGGCTACTGCGCCCCGGAGCCGGCGGCCGGCGCGGTCGGCCCTGCACGGCGCGACAGCATGAGGCGCCACGCCCCGTAGCCGGCGGCCGCGAGCAGCGCCGCGAAGAGCAGCGCGAGCCCCGTCACCACCGACCAGAACGCGCCGACCGACCCGGCCTCCATGCGGATGCCCAGCACGTCCGCCGTGGCGGACTCGCGCGCCGCGCTCGGGGGCGCGAGCGCCGAGGGCACCATCACCACCGTGACCTTGTCCCCTGCGAGCCCCGGGATGCTGTTGGTGACCAGGCGCCGCACCTGCGGCACGACGGCATCGAGGTTGAAGCCCTCCTGGTGCTTGATGAACACGGACGCGGTCGACGGGATGCTCGGGTCGCCGGCCGAGCCGCGCTCGGGCAGCACCACGTGCACCCGCGCCGTGATCACGCCATCGATCTGCGAGATGGTCGCCGCCAGTTCCTGCGACAGCGCCCACAGGTAGCGCGCGCGTTCCTCGACGGGCGAGGAGATCAGCCCTTCCTTCTTGAAGACGTCTCCCATGCGCGCGAAGCGCTCGCGCGGCAAGCCCTTCGCCCGCAGCGTCTCGACCGCCCTCGCGACGGACGCCTTGTCGACGCGCAACGCGACATTGCCTTCCTTGCCGGGAATCTTTTCCGCCTTGATGCCGGCGTCGAGGAGCGTCGCGAGCACTTCGTTCGCCTCGTGCTCCGGCAAGGACGCCATCAGCTCGACCGAACCGCCGCAAGCTGCGAGGACGAGGCAGGCGGCGCAGGCGGCGATGCGGACGCGCAGTCGCGTGAGGAGGAGCATCGCGACGCCCGGCTACTGGAGCTTGACCAGCTGGTCGATGTTCTGCGAGGTCCGGCCGATGGCCTTCCCGACCAGTTCCACCTGCACCGACAGCTGGATCAGCTGCATCTGAACACGCAGCATGTCGGCGACCGACATGGTCTGCGCCGACTGGTCCACCGCGGCCTTCATCGCGTCCCAGTGCGTGGAGAACTGCGATCCGATCGAGCGCATGCCGTCGAGGATCGCATCGCCCGGAGTGGCGGACCCGGAAGACGGCCCAGGCGCGTGGGTCGCCGCCGCTTCCGCCTGCGCCTCGGGCGCGACCATCGCCGCGAAGCCCGCGGCCGTCGCTTCGTCGACGCGCGCCGCAGGCGCAGCCACCGCCCCCGAGACCGCCGCCAAGGCGGCGGCGCCAATGCCGTTCACCGCGTCCATCGTGTCCCCCAACAGTCGAAGGCGAAGATTACCAGCGATCAGGGCGCCGACAGCAGGCGGCGCGCAAGCGCCGACACCGTGCGCGGCACCTCGTCCCCGGCCACCCCCTGCAGCACCCGGGTCGCCTCGGCCGGCCGTTGCGCGAGCCTCAGCGCAAGCCCGAGGAACACGCGCACCTCGGGATCGCCGGGACAGGCCGCGAGCGCGTCGCGCTGCAGCAGCTCCACGGCCTCGTCCGCGCGCCCGGCGTTCAGGCGCGCGACCGCCTGCCCGACGTAGCCGGCGGACTGCCCGGGACGCAGCTCGCGCAGCGCACCGAAGATCGCCTCGGCCTGCGTGTCCATGCCTCGGCCCGCGGCAAGCATCCCGATCTCGGCCAGCAGGCGCAGCAGTTCCGGCGACAGCGTGCCGACGCCCGGGCCGGCCCCCGGCATCGGCGTCAGCGACCCCCGCCCGCGAGCGCGCGCAGCGCCTCGGCACGGGCCGCGATGTCGGCCGGCCCGCCCTTCAGGCGGCACAGGTTCGCGACCATGCGCAGCGTCTCGGCGGCCGCCGCCGCCTCGCCCATGCCCAGCAGGCACTCGGCGACGTGCAGCGACGGCTCCGGGTTCTCCGGCTCGAGCAGCGTGGCGAACGAATAGGCCTCGATCGCGCCGGCGAAGTCCTTCTGCATCTGGCGGCACGCGCCAATCGCGGAGATGAAGCGGCAGTCGGTCGGCCGGTACGTCGCGAGGAAGGCGTAGTACCGCTCGGCGTCGCCGAAACGGCCCTGCTGGTAGAAGTTGTAGGCGAGCGCGTGCAGGCGCTCGATCTCGGCGTCGCTGAAGCGCTTCGGCCCCGGCAGCGCGGCGGCCCCGGCGCGGAACTCGTCGACGATGCGGTCGGCCTCGGTGGTGGCGGCGGACATGGGCGCGCTCCTCAGATGTTGCGCGCGATGCCGCGCGTCGACTCGATATGCGACTGCTCGATCGCCTGCATCTTCTCGCGAACGTCGCGGATGATGTCCATCATCTGCTGCATCAGTTCCTGCATCTCCTGCGCGCGGGCCTGGTGCACCTTCTGCACGCCTTCCTCCTTCTTCGCGTTGGCGTCGGCCTCCGAGGCGGCGAATTCGAGCCCGGCGCTGACCATCTTGCCCAGGCCGTCCGTGATCCGCCCGGCCGCGCCCGCGCCCTCGGCCGTGCTGAGGTTCTGCGCGCTGAACATGCCGCTGCCCGCCCCCCCGAGCTTGCCGGAGAGGGACCCGAGCGTGACGAAACCCGAGGCGATCGACATCGCGCCGCTGACCATGCCCGCGGCGAAGCGAAACGCCGCCGCCGATCGCATCTTCGTCACCTGCTCGCCGATGCTCGCGACTTCGGACTGCAGGGACGCCTCGCGCTGCAGCTTCGCCGAGCTGCGCATCTCCTGGGCCAGTTTCTGGAACAGTTCCATGAAGGCGAACATGTCCGCCTTCAGGTTCGTCTCCGCGCCGCCGAGCGATCCCAGCAGCGACCCGGTGGTGACCCCGCCGCCGTCCATTGGCGTCGGCACCACGAGGAACACCTTGGAGAAGATGTCGCCCAGCTTGTCCTTCATCTGGCTGAGCACGCCCGGATCGACGCTGCCCGACTGCACCATCTTCGCCTGCACCTCGCTGACGACGCCGTCTAGCATCGTCTGGTAGGTCTTCGCGTCGATCGGGGTACGGCCGTCTACTTGCATGGATTGCGCTCCGTGGGATGTTGGGTGAACGGCGGGATCAGACGATGTTGCGGATCTGCTGCGAGCGGGCCTGCGACGAGGACGCGAGCATCTGGCTGATCATCTGGTTGCCGTCCTCCAGCTCCTTCATCAGCTCCTTGATCTTCTCCATGTTGTCCTCCATCGCCGCCTGGATCTTCGCGGTGAGCTTCTGGATCTCCTTGGCGTCGATGCGCGCGTCGTCGGCCTGCTTGGTGTAGACCGACTGTGCGATCTGCGTGGCGCCCTGCGCGATCTGGATGCCCGCCTGCACCGCGACCACGGTCTTCATCACGGCGCTCGCGACCTTGGCCGCGGTGTCGACTCCCATGCCGATCGCGCGAAACGCGCCACCCACCGCATTCAGCGCCGCGACCTGGCCGCCCGGGATGCACATCATCGCGATAGTCGCCGCGAGCTGCACCGCGATGGTGAGCGCCATGCCGGCGATCTTCGCCTTGTCCTCGGGCACGCCGGCGGCGATCAGCACCGACTCCAGGCCCTTGCCGTAGATCTCCGGCGTCGCGAGCGCCGAGACGCCGGCGCTCGACACCGTGAGGAACACCGCCGTGGCGACGTCGCCGAACACCTTGGCGGCCTTGTCGTCCATGCCGCAGGCCTTGCCGATGGCCATGAACATCTCGTTGAACAGGCCGTTGAACTTGATCGGCTCCTTGCCCATCTCGGCGCGCGCGAGGTTGACGAGGTCCATCACCGCGCCCACCGTCATCTGCGCCAGCACCGGCAGCAGCATCGGGTTGGCAAGGCCGACCGTCGCCATCAGCGCGACGCCGACCACCGCCATCGCGATCGACTTGATCCAGTTGAAGATCTTGCCGAAGATGCCGGCCTCCGCGGCCTTCTTCGATTTCTCGGCCGCCTCCTGCAGTTTCTTCATCGCCTCGTCGTTCGCAGTCTTGCGCTGCGAACCCGAGAGTTCCACCGCGTTCTTGGCCGTGGCGAGCTGGCCCTCCGAGACCTTCGCGTTCATGCCCTGCAGCGCGATCATCATCTCGTCGGAGCTGAAATCCATCGCCGGCAGCTCCAGCGAAGGTGCGCCCTGCGGGGCCGTGCGCCCGTCGATGAGGCCGCCCTTCGGGTTGCCGACGACCTGCGTCAGTGCGCCGAGGATCTGGCTCGCCTGGCCGGGCGAGAAGGACTGCTGGAGCGCCGCGGTGAGCTTCTCCTGCGCCGCGGGATCCAGCGTCGCGAGGAGCTGCTGGTTCGTGGTGATGCCGCCGACCGTGCTCATGGTTCCTCCCTCACGCCGCGCGCGGCTGCGCGAGGATCGCGAGCAGCGCCTTCGCGCGCTCGCCCATCGCGCGGTGGGTCGGCAGGGCGGCGCACTGGTCGACGCAGGCGTCGAACGCGTTCTTCGCCTCGTCCAGGCGGCCGAGCGCGAGCAGGCACTCGCCCGCGTGGAAGCTCGGCTCCGGGTCCATCATGTCCATGGTCGTCGCCATCGCGTAGTACTTGAGCGCGTCCTCGTGGCGGCGGAGCATCTGCAGGCAGGAGCCGAGCGCCTTGTAGTACTTGCGCTCGAGGTGGTCGTGCTGCACGAGGAACGCGAAGGCCTTGGCGGCCTCCGCGTACTTGGCCTGGTTGTACAGGTTGTAGCCGTGCGCGTACATCGCCGCGAGCTCGCGCTCGGTGAGGCCGAAGACATGCTTCAGCGCCACGCCCTGGTTGACCTCGGCGGCCAGGCTCGCGCGAGCCTCCTCGAAGGGGATCTCCTGCGGTGCGGTGCTCATGGGCGGCGTCGCCTCAGCGCATGTTGCCGATGATCGACGAGCGCGAGTCGGCCATCTTCTTGACGAAGTTCGTCATCAGGTCGAACGCCTCGTTCCGCTTGTTCATCATCGACTGCAGCGACAGCATGTCCATCTGCTGGGAGCTGTTCAGCTCGTCGACCTTGGTCTGCAGCGCCTTGACGAGCGCATCGACCTCGGCCTTGGTGACCTTGCCCGAGAGCGGCTTCACGCCGTACTGCTGGCAGGTCTCGGTCACCGTCATCTGGCGCAGCTCGGGCATCGATCCCGCGGTGGCGCGCGCGTCGGTGGCCTGCTTCTGCATCGCCGAGGCCTGGGCGAGCAGCGCGTTCCGGTGCACCGCCAGGAAGCCGTGCGCAGGCAGCCGGTTGGCGTGGTCGATCAGGGACTGTGCCTGCTTGTCGAGCTTGTCCGCGTGGCTGTTCAGCGCAGCCTTCTCGTCCTTCGTCGATACGCTGGGGTCGCCGACCTTCGCGGACATCGCGCCGTCGATGCTGTTCTTGTCGTCGGCCTTCCAGTTGGCCGTTTCCTGCGTCAGCTTCGAGATCGCCGAGTTCAGCTGGGCGATCGCCTTGTTGCGGGCCGCGACGCCTTCCATCTTGATCTTGAGGCCGTCCTCCAGCGTGCTCGCGCGCTGCGACTGCACCATCAGCATCGCGGTCTCGAGGTCCATGCCCTTGAGAGCGGCCGGATCGATCATCGGGGTGAAGCCGACGCCTTGAATCGAACTCATGTGGTTCTCCTTCCGTCTTCGGATGTTCGGGATGCCGTGCGCGAGCCCGGCGATCAGACCATGTTGCGCGGGCGACGCGGGGCGCTGCCGCTGGCGGGGGCCGCGGCGGGATGCCGCGATGCCTGCTCGACCTCCTGCTGGTCGCGGTGCAGCTGGTCGGAGAGTTCCTTGACCTGCTCCTCGCTCATCTCGGCGATCGACTGGTAGGCGACCTGGCGGACCTTCTCGGGGTCGAGGCCCATCCCACGGACCGTGCGCTCGCCCTCCTCGAGGGTGCGCCGGCATTCCTTCACCAGCCGGTCGGCCTCGGCCATGATCTGCTGGGTACGTTCTTCGGGGGTCATCGGGATCTCCTTTCCGGCGGGTGAGTGGCGCGGACGCGCGCAAGGTTCCATGCAGTCTGCCAAATTCGTCACGCTTGCGCGAGGATATTTCGGCTGCGCCGGCGAACCGGTCAGCCGCGGATCACCCAGTGCGGGACGGCGCCGGGCTCCTGCGATGCACCATGCTCGCTCGAGTGGCCCTCGATGCGTGCCTGCCAGTCGAGCGCCGCGTTCACCAGCGCGAGCAGCGCGCGTTCCAGCGCCTCCCCGGTCTCGGCGCCGCAACGCGTGCGGTACGCGATCTCGACGCCCGGCGGCTCGCTCTCGTCGAGCTGCAGCAGTCCGACCGCCTGCCGACGATTGGCCCGCAGCATGCGCATCAGCAAGGCTTCGCGCCCGGGCGCGGGCAGCGTGCCGAGCGGCGCGAACACTTCGAGCGTATCGTCGACTTCGTCGTAATGCAGGTGCAGCGTCAGCCGCTCGCCGACCTGGAGCGCGAGGGTGCCGCGGACGTTCAGCGCAAGTCCGGGCAGCCCGACGCGCTCGCCGAGATGCGCGACGAGTTCGACGATGGAGGTCATGGCCGCCGAGGATAGCAGGGGCTCAGCGCGGCCCGGCCGCCTCCCGCGTGCCCCGCTGCAGTTCGAACAGCGCCTCGAAGAGCGGCGCCGAGGCCAGCGTGAGCGCGCCGCCGCCCGCCTGCGGCAACCAGGCCCAGCCGTCGCGCCGCCCCTGCGTGTCCAGGACCCGCAGGCGCTGGCCTGCGGGCGCCGCGCCGCTCGCCTCGAGCGCCTGCGCGGCATCCAGCAAGCGCTCGAGCATCCCGGGCACGGCGTCTGCCGCGAGCTGCGACGCGTCCGCGTCGTCGTAGGCGTTGCCGTGGCGCCTGCGCACCTCGACGTCCAGGCAACCGGCGCGCAGCGTCCAGGCCAGGGCATGCGAGTGGATGCCGTGCCCCTGCGCCTCCACGACGAGCCGCCCGCCAGCCTCGGCCACGCGTTCCTGCAGGGCGCTCACGACCGTCCTCGGGTCGGCGCGGCCTTGCGCCGGTCGGGATCGTCTTTCGCCCCGGACAGTTGCGTGCCATCGCGCCAGGCGTAGCTCCCGGAACTGCCTTCGTGCGGCGACAGCCGGCGCGCGACGTCGTCGCTTTCCCAGTCGCCGCGCGCCATGCCCGTCACGCCACCCGAGGACTCGAGCCGTGCGACCTTCCGCTGGATCGCATCCAGCCGATCGCACGCCGCCAGGATCTCGTCCTCGCCGACCAGGCCCTCGAGCGCGTTGCGCAGGTCGTCGTGCGTGAGGCGCTGCAGGGAATCCGCGAGGTCGCGATCAATCACGTCCGGCAGGCCGAGGTTCTGCGAGCCCGGGACGCCGGGCGCCTCGTCCGGGTCGTGCAGCGCCTTGCCGAACGAACCGTCGTTGTCGATCGACGTCAGCCCGCGGAACACGCCGTTCTCGTCCACGTCGATGAAGTAGTTGTGGCCATGACGGTCCATCTGGCCGGTGAGCGCGTCCAGCCACTGCAGCCGCGTGAGCTCCCGGCGCAGGTCGCCGTTGCCGTAGTCGAACTGCACGTAGGTCTCGCGGGTGCCGCGCACGGTCACGTCGTCCACGAACTCGAGGTCGAGCGCGTCGTTCAGTCCGTAGAGCCGCTTGAACTGGCCGAGCAGCTCGCCGCCCTTCTTCAGCTCGGCCACCATCTCGGCGGTCAGCGTCAACGTCACGGTGGATGCCTTCAGCGGCGAGGTGCCGGGCGCCATGCCCATCACGATGCACAGTTCACCATCGACCTTCGCGAGTTCGGTCGGCGGGGTCAGGTCGAGCTTCAGCATCCGGTCGATGCGGTAGCTGGCGATGTTGCGCCCCTCGAGCGAGGGGTCGTTGGACGGGATGCCGGTCCCGGTGAACTGGCCCGGCAGGTCGCGCACCATCACGCGCGAGTCCAGCGGCTTCACGACCACGGTCAAGGGTTCCGCATCCGGCAGCGTGCCGCTGGAGAAACGGTAGTCCTCGACCCTGTACACCGTGTTCATGGCGCCCTTCCCCAGCACGGCGCGGCCGGAATCGTCGTGCACCGGCAGCGCGTCGCCCGAGCTCCAGCCCGTGATCGGCACGCGCGCCTCGAAGTAGGTGCGCGCGACCTCCGCAGGCATGCCGTGTTCGCGCGCATCCTCGGCCCAACGCGTCGCCAGTTCGAGGTGCCCGTCCAGGATCCGCGCGAGCACGCTCGCCTTCACCTCCTGCTTCAGCCGATCGCCATCCTCGCTTCGCACGCGCTCCTCGCAGCCCTTGTGCGTGAGCGTCCGGTCGCTGCGGTCCCGGGTCGTCCAGATCTCGTCGCGGCGCTCGGCGATCCGGTCCTCGAACGCATTGACAAGCGGCGCCGGCACGCCCGTGGCCTCCGACTGGAGCCACTGCGCCTCCCATTCGTCGTCGAAGGCGCTCGACAGGCGTTCGTAGTCGATGCCGAGCGCGGCGAGGTCCTCGAGCTGCGCCCGCGTGACGTCCGGATCGAGGCTGCGGAACTCGACCATCGTGCGCACCGACATGCGCGCCGGCGCGCAGCCGCCGGCGAGATCGCGACGAAGCGACTCGACGATCGCCAGTTGCGCCTCGGCCTTCGCCACTAGGGCGCGCAAGCCGGCGTCCTCCGCCCCGCCCTCGATCAGGGCCTGGCCGCGCGCGACCACGGTCTGCAGCCGCTGCTCCAGCGCCATCAGCTGGCGCTCCTTTTCCCGCGGCACCAGGCGGGCGTCGTCCGCGAACTTCAGCGCGGCCTCGTACTCGGCGACGCGGTCGAGGAACCGCGAGAGTTCCTTCGTGCCCGGGCGCCCGGAGAACGTCTCGCGCACCTTGCCCACCAGGTCCGAGAGCGAACCGAACAGCGACGGCGGCTGCGCCTTCGGCGGCCGTGGTTTCGCGCCCGTCTCCGTCAACCCGATGTCGAGGCCGCCGAGCTTGCCGGATCGCGGCGCGCCGCCGGAAGACGGCGCCTCGTTGCCGTCGCCCGTGGGCCCGGTCGGCCCGTACTGGGGGACATCCGGCTTGGGAAGGTTCTGGATCGGCGTCATGAGGCCTGAGTAACGCGACGTGGCCGCGGGTTCCCGCGGGCGATCCGGCGCGATCCCGGCCCCGGTCGCGGAACCAATACCGCACCGCGGTTACCCACTCGGTTAGGATACCTCCCCATGCCCCCGATCGACGGCGTTTCCAATCTCGGCGTTTCGCTCGGCCTCGACCCGCGCACACCGTCCGGCGCCGCGCAGGCCCAGACCGGGATGCTGCGTGGCGAGCAGGTGCGCGTCGCCGACGACCCGCAGTCGATCCTGGCCGATGCGGCCGAGGAACTCTCGCAGGCGCACCAGGACAAGGGCGAGGCGAAGCGCCTCGAGGATCGCGAGGTCGCCACCGACACCGGCGACGCGATCCTGAAGATCGAGGAGATCAACCTCTACCTGGAGGCGATGCACCGCAGCGACGATCGCGCCAAGCTGGACGCGACCGCCGACCGCATCCTGCAGCGCAAGCAGGACGACCTGTCGCCGCGCCAGGAAGCGCGCGGGCAGTTCGCGGACGTCTCCGACCAGTACGCCGCATTGCAGTACGCGCTCGAGAAGGGCAAGTCCTCGGGCACGCCCGCGCAGGTCCTGGCCGCGATTCGCGACGGCCTCGCCGAGCTCGAGGAGGACCACGGCGAGCGCATCCGCGCCGGGTTCAATGCGGTCGCCGGGCTGCACGGCTACGCCACCGACGCCACGAGCGCGGAGGCGTTTCGCGACACCTACCGCGACGTCGTCCTCGGCAAGGAGGGCCTCGCCGCCACGCTCGACGAAGTGCTGCAGCGCCACGGGCTCGCGGAGTTCCCGCGCGTCGTGCCCTCGCTCGTCAGGGCGCTCGGCGAGGACCTCCAGTCGCTTCGCCCGACGCGCGACGCGGAGCGGCTGCAGGCCACGCTGCGCGACCTGAACAACCTCGAGATCGCGCTCACCGTGCACGACAACGCCAGGGAGCTGAGCGAGCGCCTGCAGCGCGAATTCACGGCGACGGGATTCGACCCCCTGGCGATGATGAAGGAAGTGGTCGGCCTCACCGGCGAGCGCTGGGTGAGCGGGTCGCGCATCACCGGCATCGCCGAGGGTTTCGGCCTGCGCGACCCGCAGCCGCAGATCGGGTTCCTCACCGGCGCGAAGGCCATCGTGCGCGACCTGCCGGTGCGGGTCTTCTCCGATCCGGACGCGCGCCTGTCCCTCGTGAACGCCGTGCAGGACGCGCTCGACGCGGCGATCGATCGCGAGGAGGCCGGCGCATGAGCTGGCTCGAGGACACGCTGCGCGACTTCGGCGCGCGCCTGGGCCTGTCCGGTCTGGAGTTCCGCGACGGGCGCTTCGCCCAGCTCTCGCTCGGCAACGGCGGCATGCTCGGCTTCGAGCACGCCGGCGCCGAGGTGCTGGTTTACCAGTCGCGCCCGCTCGACTACGATATGGCGGCATCACTCGAAGCCGCCCTCGCGGCGTGCGATGCGCGGGACCAGCCGGCGTACGTGCTGCAGGCGGGACTGCGCGGCGAGCGCGAGCTCGTGCTGCTCGCGAGGCTGCCGGAGCGCCAGTTCACGGTGCCCGCGCTGGAGCAGGTGATGGACACCCTCGCACGCGCGCACGAACGCGTGCGCAACGCAAGGTAGCCCGGCGCGCCGGCTGGCGTGCCGTATCGGAACGACGGAGCCCCTGGAGACTCTCATGGCGGACGTACGACTCGGCCTCGGCCTCGGCTTCGATCGCGGCATCGACCGCATCGTCCACGACCACGGCCCGCTCGAGGGCCTGCCCGACAAGGTCAACCTGCCCCCCGCGGAACTCGCCCAGAACATGCAGCTCGAGCAGCTGCTCGCGCTGCCGAACCTCGGCGACTTCCTCGAGCGCTCGCTGCAGCCGGCGCTCGACAACAAGGACCTGCTGCAGCCCGGACCGTTCCGCGACGCGATGGTTGCCGCCCAGCAGGCCCTGCGCGACGCGGCCAACGACGACCCCGATGCCGCGCGCATCCTCAACCGCGCCGCCCGCCTGCTCGGCGAGGAGGGCGACCTGCGGGACCTTCTCCAGATGTACCGCTCGATGCTGCTGCAGGGCTGAAGGAGGACGGGCGAACCGCATGACGCAAGACCAGCAGGACGTCCTCGCCTTGCTCGGCTATTTCTACCTCCAGAACGGCAAGGCGGAGAAGGCGGCCGTGGTCTACGAGGCGCTCGCCGCGCTCGACCCGGGCGACGTGCAGGCGGCGCTCGGGCTCGCCTGCGCGCAGGTGAGGCTGCAGAAGCCGGAATCGGCGCTCGCCCGCCTCGACCGCCTCCTCGAACGCGGTCACATCGGCGCCGCCGTGCACCTGCTGCGCGGCCAGGCGCTCGCGCAACTGGGCCGCGAGGCCGAGTCGGCGCGCGCGCTCGCCGCCTACGTCGCCGCCCGGGCCTCGGAGTCGGGCACCGCGCCATGATCGCCGCCGCCAACCTGCAGCTGCAGCGCCTCGTCCTCGCGGCCTCGCAGAGGAACGACCTCGTCCTCGCGGTGCTGATCGTCTGCATCATCTTCATGATGATCCTGCCGCTGCCCACGCTGCTGATCGACACGCTGATCGCGCTGAACATGGGCATCTCGGCGATCCTGCTGATGGTGTCGATGTACCTTCCGAACCCGCTGGCGTTCTCGTCGTTCCCGACGGTGCTGCTGGTGACGACGCTCTTCCGGCTGGCGCTGTCGATCAGCACCACGCGCCTGATCCTGCTGGAAGGCTACGCGGGCGAGATCATCAACACCTTCGGCAACTACGTGGTCGGCGGCAACCTCGTGGTCGGCCTGGTGGTGTTCCTGATCCTCACCATCGTCAACTTCGTCGTCATCACCAAGGGCGCCGAGCGCGTGGCCGAGGTCGGCGCCCGGTTCTCGCTGGACGCGATGCCCGGCAAGCAGATGTCCATCGACGGCGACATGCGCGCTGGCGTGATCGACGCGGACGAAGCCCGGCGCCGCCGCGAGTCGGTGCAGAAGGAGAGCCAGCTCTACGGCTCGATGGACGGCGCGATGAAGTTCGTCAAGGGCGATGCCATCGCCGGCCTGATCATCGTCGGCGTAAACCTCCTCGGCGGCATGCTGATCGGCATGCTGCAGCGGGGCATGCCCGCCGGGGATGCGGTGAAGGTGTACTCGATCCTGACGATCGGCGACGGCCTGATCGGGCAGATCCCGGCGCTCTTCATCTCGATCACCGCCGGCATCATCGTCACGCGCGTCGCCACCGACGAGGCGAGCAACATCGGACAGGACATCGGCCGCCAGATCCTCGCCCACCCGCGCGCGCTGATGATCGGCGCCGGCATCCTGATGCTCCTGGGCATCGTCCCCGGCATGCCCACGGCGATCTTCGGTGCCATCGCGCTCGCCGTCCTGCTGGTCGGATACGCGATGCACCGCTCGACCCAGAGGGTCGTCGACGAGAAGACCGGCGAAGTGACCACGGTCGCCGCCATGGCCGCGGCCGGCCAGAAGCCGCCGAAGCCGCGCGGCGAGCCGGGCGACGAGTTCGCGCCGACCGTGCCGCTGCTGATGGACGTCGCCGCGCCGCTGCAGGCGAGCTTCAGCGCCGACGTGCTGAACGACGAACTGCTGAAGATCCGGCGCGCGCTCTACTACGACCTGGGCGTGCCCTTCCCCGGCATCCAGCTGCGCTTCAACGAACGCATGCCGGCGGAGACCTACGCCATCCTGCTCGCCGAGGTCCCGGTGTCGCAGGGCCGGCTGCGCCCCGGCCACCTCTTCGTGCGCGAGCAGCCCGAAAACCTGAAGGCGCTCAACATCGCGCACGAGACCGACAAGAAGTTCCTGCCGAACCTGCCGACGGTCTGGGTCGCCGACCCGATGCGCGACCTGCTCGCGCGCGCCGGCATTCCCTTCATGGACGCCTCCCAGCAGCTGACATACCACCTCGCCTTCGTACTGAAGAAGTACGCGGCGGACTTCATCGGCATCCAGGAGACGAGGTTCCTGCTCGGCGCGATGGAGGCGCGCTTCCCCGACCTGGTGAAGGAAGCGCAGCGCGTGCTGCCGATCCAGAAGATCGCCGAGATCCTGCAGCGCCTGGTGTCCGAGGACATCAGCGTGCGCAACCTGCGCACGATCCTGGAGGCACTGATCGAGTGGGGCCAGAAGGAGAAGGACTCGGTGCTGCTCGCCGAGTACGTGCGCTCGTCGCTGAAGCGCCAGATCAGCTACAAGTACTCGAGCGGCCAGAACATCCTGCCGGCGTACCTGTTCGCGCCGAAGGTCGAGGACACGGTCCGCGGCGCGATCCGCCAGACCTCCGCCGGCAGCTACCTCGCGCTCGATCCGGCCGTGTCGCGCAAGCTCGTCGACGCGGTGAAGAAGGCGGTCGGCGACCTGACTGCCACGGCCCAGCGCCCCGTGCTGCTAACGTCCATGGACATCCGGCGCTACCTGCGCAAGATGATCGAGCAGGAACTGTACGAACTCCCCGTGCTTTCCTACCAGGAGCTCACGCAGGAGATCAACATCCAGCCGCTGTCGCGGATCGACCTCTAGGGACGGACCGCCTTGATCGCGTCGTCCAGCGTATCGCGCACCACGAAGAGCTTGAGGAAGCCACTCATCTCGAAGACCTCCCGTACGTTGGGGTTCAGGCCCGCGAACGCGAGCGCGCCCTTCGCCGCGCGCACGCGCTTGCCGGCCATCAGCACCACGCGCAGGCCCGCGCTGCTCATGAAGTCGAGTTCCGAGAAGTCGAATACCATCCGCGTCGCGCCCTCGTCGAAGCGCGCGGCGACCACCTGCTCGAACTCGGTCGCGCTCGCGCTGTCCACGCGACCTGCCGGGCGCACGAGGGTCACGCCGTCGCGGTTCTCGAATTGGATGGGCATGGCCGGGATTCTAGTTCCAAACCGCCGGACGACGACACACTGACGCCGTGGCCGACACCACCTTCGAACTGCGCGTACTGATGGGCCTGCAGGCGGGCGCGCGACTGTCCCTCGCCGACGGTCGCTACGTGCTCGGCACCGCCGACGCCGCCGACGTGCTGCTGCGCGGGCCGCGCATCAAGGGCGAGCATGCCACGCTGGCGGTCGACGGGCGCGAAGTCCGCATCGCCGCCCTCGCCGGCGAGGTGCGGGCCATCGACGGCCAGCGCATCGCGGCGGACTCGGTGCTCGCGCCCGGGCAGCCGGTGGAATGCGAAGGCGTGTGGCTCTGCATCGACCGGCCGGACGCCCCATGGCCCGACCTCGAGTCGCTCGTCGACACGCGGCGCGCAGGCCCCGGGCCGGACGGCGCCGCGGCGCCCATGCCCGAAACCCCGCCGGCTCCGACGGGCGACACGGAGCCTCGGCCGGCATCCCCGGTGCGGCGCCCGGAGCGCGCGCCGATGCCGAGCACCGCCACCGTCATCGCCGCGCTCGGCGCGGTCGTCGTGGTCTCGCTGCTCGCCACGTGGGTCGCCGCGCCGTCGCGAAGCCCGGCAGACCCCGCGAAGACGGATGCCGGCGCGCAGGCCTCGGTGGTCGGCGAGCGCATCCGCAAGCTCGGGCTCGAGGAGCGGCTCGTCGTGCAGCGCGCGGGTAACGGCGTGTCGGTGACCGGCGCCGTCGCCGACGAGGCCGCACGCGACACGCTCAACCGCGCGCTGTCGGATCTCCGGCCGCGACCGTCCGTGAAGGTATCGACCGACGAGGAAACCTACGCGGCCGTCGCGCCGATCATCGCCCGCACCGGGCTTCCCGCCCGGTTCGAGGCGGTCGGCGCCGGGAAGCTGCGGCTCACGGTGGCGGCGCCTTCGGTGGACGCCGCGGACCAGCTTGCGGTCGCGTTGCGAGAGGAACTCGGCAGCTCGCGCACGCTGGAGACGCAGGTCCTCACGCCGGACAAGCTCGTGCCGGCGCTGCAGGACCTCGCCGAGCGAGGCGGTCTCGCCGGCAAGGTGCGCATCTCGCAGGCCGGGCGCGCCAGCCCGCATCTCGTCGCCAGCGGCACCATCGGCAAGGCGGACTTGCCCGCGTGGGACCGCGTCGTCGAGGAGTTCCGCCGCCAGTTCGGGCCGCTGGTCCGGGTGCAGGCGTCCTTCGGCCGCGTCCCGGGCTCGCTGCCCTTCGAGGTGCGCTCGGTGGTCGGCGGCGCGACGCCGCACGTCATCACGGCCGCCGGCGAGCGCGTGTTCGCCGGCGGCCTGGTCGCCGGCTACCGGCTGGTCGAGATCCGCGACGCCGAGGTCGTGTTCCAGGGCGACGAGCGGATCATGCTGCCGAGGCCTCGTTGACGGTGCCTGACGCGCCGACGCTCGTTGAGCTGGAAGAGCGCCTGTGGCAGGATGCCGATGGCGCATTGAAGGCGTCGCTCGTCGCGACATTGCGCGCGGCGCGCGATGCCGTAGGCACGGAACTCGCGCGGGGCGGAACGCCCGAGGCGTTCCGTGCCTGGGGTGCCGAGGCCCGCGCGCTCGATGCGGCCCTCGACGTGCTTGAACTCGTACAATCGGCCCCGGTGGCGAACGCGCTGGCCGGGCCGGCGACGGCGGTACTGTTGAAAGGAGATTGACGATGGCGACGATCAGCGGCGGCGGGCTTTCCTTCGACTACATCAACTCGAGCATCTCGACCGTGGTGCAGAACCGCGAGCAGACGCTGCTCGGCAACATCGGTTCGCTCGGGCCGTCTCCCACCACGGCCGACCTGCTGACGCTGCAGCAGCAGGTCCAGCAGTGGACGATGCTCACGCAGATCCAGAGCACGGTCACCAAGGAAGTCGGCGATGCCCTGAAGGGCATCATCCAGAAGGTCGGCTGAGCGGCGCTGATCAGCGCGGGTGCGCCTACTGGCGGCGCACCGCCAGCAGGGTGATGTCGTCGGACTGCGGCGTCCCGCCCGCGTGCATTCCGACATCCGCGGCGACGCGGTCCACGATTTCCGTCGGCGCGAAACCGGCCGCTGCGCTCGCGCAGCCGACCAGCCGATCGCGGCCGTAGAGCGCGCCCTTGCCGTCGTAGGCCTCGGTCACGCCGTCCGAGTAGAGGAGCAGCGTCTCCCCCGGTCCCAGCGAGATCGTCGACTCTTCGTACGCCACCCCCTCCAACGCACCGACCACCACGCCAGAAGGAACCTCACGCACTTCGGCCGCCGCCCCTGCCCGCAGCACGAGCGGCGGCAGGTGCCCGGCGTTCGCATATCGCACTTCGCCGCTACGCGCGTCGAGCACGCCGCACCCGACGGTGACGAACATGCAGCTCGGGTTGTTCTGCGACAGCACGTCGTTGACCGCCTCGAGCGTGCGCGCCACCGACTGGCGGCGCAGAAACTCGACCCGCAGGAGCGGCATCGTCCTCGCCATGAACAGCGCGGCCGCGAATCCCTTGCCGCTCACGTCGCCGACGGCGAAGAACACGCGGTGGTCGTCCACCGCGAAGGCGTCGAAGAAATCCCCGGCCGTGTCGAGTGCCGGGATCATCGCACCGGCGCAGCGCACGTCGGCACGGTCGGCGAAAAGCTCCCCGCGCGCCGGGATCATGCCCGCCTGGATATCGCGCGCGGCCAGCATCTCGGTGCGCAACTGGTCGAGCTGGAGCCGACGGCGCAGGTTGCGCAGCGTGGCCTCGTTGGCGCTGCGCAGGCGGGAGGCCATCGTCGCAAAGAGGTTCTTCGCCACCCCGCCCACGCGGACCATGTCGCTCCAGAACACCTCCGCCGGCACGCGCAGCAGGTTCGCGTCCGAGGCGGCCACGACGCGCGCCGATGCCGCCTGCTCGTCCACCAGCGACATCTCGCCGAAGCACTCGCCGTCGCCGATCAGGTAGGTGGAGCGGAGTTCGCGGTCGCCGACCTCGATGCGCACCATTCCGGAGAGCACGACGAAGATCGCATCGTTGCGCTCGCCCTCCTTCAGGATCACCTCCTCGTCCGCATAGCGCTTCAGCTGGCAGCGCTTCACGATCGGCTCGATCTCCGGAAGCGTGATGCCGTGGAACAGCCGCATGCGCGACACGCGTCCGGCGGAATGGTCGTCTCCGGACGCGGGGGACGGCACCACGGTGCCGTCGCGGAGCACCATCTGGGTTCGATCTTCGGGAATCATCTCGCGGCCGATTATAGGGACGATGCGTGGGTAACCGTCCAGCGCCGGCGGTTCCCGCCCGTGCACGCGGTATCATCCGCCGCTCCCCGGCGACCTCGATGACGACGCCCTTCACCCGCACCGTTCCCGCCACGACGCGGAGCGTCCAGGAACTGGAGGACGCCCTCGAGCACTGGGCGCGGTCGAACGACCTCGGTCCGAGGGACGTGTTCCGCCTGAACCTCGTGCTCGACGAGCTCGTGACCAACATCGTCCACCACGGCTACCGCGACGCGGGCGGCGACGTCGACGTGCGCGTCGCCCTCGGCGACGGCGACCTGGTAGTCACCCTCCGGGACCGTGCACGGCCCCACGACCCGTTCTCCGCCGCGGCGCCCGACCTCACGGGCGGGCTCGAGGACCGCAGCATGGGCGGCCTCGGGGTGCACTTCGTGCGCTCCGTCGCCCGCGAATTCACGTATCGTCGCGATGGCGACGCCAACGAAGTGATCGTACGGCTGCCGCGCGCAGCGGGCTGAACGGAGGAAGTCATGGACCTGAACGAGGCGCTGACCGCGCTGGGCACGCAAATCGGCATCGCGAACCTCGCCCCGGACCGCTGGGGGCTGTGCCATGTGCGCTTCGACGGCCGCCTGCCGGTGACCTTCTCCGCCGGCGAGGGCACGCTCGCGATGCTGGCGACGATCGGTCCGGTCCATGGCGAATCACCGGCGGTCCTCGAGAACCTGCTCGCGGCGAACTACCTCGGGTGCGGCACGCACGGCGCCACGCTCGCGATCGACGACGCCGGCACGCTGTTCCTGGAACGCGTGGTGCCCTCCGGGCCGCTCTCGCACGGCGATTGGCTCGAACTGGTGACCCGCTTCGTAGACGCGCTCGAGTTCTGGACGCTGCGCTACGACGAAGGCTCTCTGGCGTTCGGCGGTGCCCCGGCCGCCCCGGCCGCGATGCCGCCGGCCGCGTACATGCTGCGCGTCTGACGGAGGTTTCAATGAGCACCCCAGCCTGGCTGAACGACCTCGCCACACGCCTGGGCGCGGCGCCTGCACTCGACGAGGACGGACGCGCCGGCCTGCGGCACGCCTCCGGCGTAGAGGTGGAACTGCACGTCGACCTGGAGCGCGCGGCCTTGCACCTGTGCGCGACGGTCGCACCGGTCCCGGCCGTGGACGTGGCCGCCTGCCTCGAGCGGCTGCTGCGGCTGAACGCGCTGCGCCGCGGCGCCCTCGACCCGGCCTTCGCGCTCGATCGCGACGGCCGCAACATCGTGCTCTCGCTGTCGCTGCCCGCGGCCGGGCTGGATGCCGCGACGATCGCCGGCGCCCTCGACGCGCTCGCGGCCCGCAGCCCTTCGGCCCGCGAGGACGTCGCCGCGGCCTGACCGCGGGAACCTAAGGCCACGCGCCGTTACCAACGGCTCGAACACCCTGAATCGAGGAGACTAGGCATGCCCGGACCCATCGACGGCGGCGTACAGCGCGGCCAGGTGCACCAGCTCGGCGGCGCCCAGGACGCGCAGCAGGCCGCGCCCGCGGGTAGTGCGTGGTCGTCGTTCAAGGCAGGCCTCGCCTCGGTCGGGCGCGCGATCGCGAACTTCTTCAGCGGCATCGGGCACGCGATCTCCTCGGCCCTGTCGAGCCGGACCGCGACCGCCGAGCCGGCCATGCGGCCGCTGAACGGCAGCGCGCTGAAGGCCGTCATCGAGCCGATGAAGGATTCCATCCTTGGCGATACCAACGTGCGCAAGCTCGCGAGCGCGGATCCGGAGGAACGCGCATCGGCCCTGGGCGTGCTCTTCAGGGGCTCGAACGACAAGGGCTCCATCGGGGCGAGGGAATTCACCAAGCCGCTGATGGCGCCAATGACGCAGGTCGCCACCGACAAGGCCCTCGAGGTGCTCATGGAGCACGTGCCGCATGGCGCGAGCGACTGCCAAGACCTCGACCCCAACGACCCGGGCGCGAAGGCGATCCTCGCGAAGGCGTACAACGCGTTTCTCGACCATTCGATCGGCGCCCTCGGCATCGACCGCGGCGACCCGAACGCGGCGCTGCCGTTCCCGGACAGCGTCAGTGCGCTGCTCAAGGAACAGATCGACACCGTGCTCGGCACGATGGTGCACGCCTCGGCCGAGGAGAAGCTACAGGTGCGCGACAAGATCATCGCCAATGCCATGCTCACGGGTCTGTGCCCGCAACTCGCCCTGAAGGGGCAGGAGATCGGCGAAGCCTCGCCGAACCTCGGCAAGGCGCTGAAGGCGCTGTCGGTCCTCGCGCAGGCGCAGTTCAACGACGTCCCCCCGACCCGCGGAACGCTCGCTGCGCTCACCAGCGTCTTCGAGGCGAACCGCGGGCGCGTCGGGGAGTTCCGGGATTCCGTATCGGCGCGCGGCGGCGCGCTGCTCTCGACGATCGAGCTCATGCCGATGACCACGGTGTCGAACGGCGTCGTCGAGGCCGACTGGGACCACGCCATCACCCGCGTCGAGGGCGCGCGCCCCGCACCGACCACCGCGAGCCTGGAGTTCCCGGACTACATCTCGGACGACACGCTCTTCCGCGCCGAGGACCAGAAGGCCACGCGCGCGTTCAACGACGAGAACACCAAGTTCCTGCGCGCGATGTACGAATTCTCGAAGGCCCCTTCGTCCGAAGGGGCACGCGCGATACTCGAGAACTTCACCGGCGATGACTCGCCCAAGCAGATCAACCTGTACCCCGAGCAACTCAACCCGCTGCGCGAGGCGCTGCAATGGGCGGTCGCGAACCCCGGATCACTGCGCACCATGGACGACGCTCGCGTCACGGCGCTGTCGAACGCAGTCGACCGCATGGTCGCCCTGCACGAGGGCCGGATCTCCTGAGCGGCACCGGCGGCTAGCCGGCGCGGTTCCGCATCCAGTCCGCCGTCTGGTGGAACGCGCCGGAGAGCTGCAGCCGTAGCAATTCCGGCAGCCCCACGTCCACCATCGCCCGGTTCATGCACGCGAGCCACTGGTCGCGCTCGGACGAGGCGATCGGGAACGGCAGGTGGCGCGCGCGCAGCATCGGGTGGCCGTGCTTCTCGATGTAGAGCTGCGGCCCGCCCAGCCAGCCAGAGAGGAAGAGGTAGAGCTTCTCGTTCGAGGTGGCGAGGTTCTCGGGGTGGAGCTTGCGGATGCCGAAGAATTCGGGCTCCGTGTCCATGAGTTCGTAGAACCGGTCCACCAGCTTCCTTACGCCCTCGTCGCCACCCACCAGTTCGTAGGGCTTGGGCCGGTTTTCTTCCGTCACGCGTTCTCCCTCAATACCAGCGACGGCGCCGCGGTGAGCGCCTTCCTCGCCGACAGCCACGCGTTCAGCGACAGCAGCAGCACGCCCGACAAGGGGCCCGTGACCAGCAGCCACGCGTTCGGCGGCAGGTCGATCTCGAAGATGCGCCGCGCCAGCGCCTGCCCGATCGCCGCCGCACCCGCGGTGGCTAGGATGCCCGCGACCGCCCCCATGGCGAGGAACTCGGCGCGCTGGCTGCCGGTGACCTGCGCGCGCGACGCGCCGTAGACGCGCATCACCGCCGCCTCGCGCCTGCGCTCGTCTTCCGTCGCCACCAGGGCCGAATACAGCACCAGCACGCCGGCGCCGAGCGTGAACAGGAACACGAACTGCACCGCGGCGATTACCTGGTCGATCACGCCCTGCGCCTGCCGCATGGTGGCGCTGACGTCGACCACGGTCAGGTTCGGGAAGCGCTGCTGGAGGAGGTTCAATACGTCCTCGCGGCCGTCCGCGAGGCGGAACGCGGTGATGTAGCTGGTCGCGAAGCCCTCCATCAGCTTCGGTGGCGCGATGACGAAGAAGTTCACCTTCATCGAATCCCACTTCAGGCGCCGCATCGACGTGATGCGGGCACTGAAGGATTCGCCGCCCACCGACCACGTGAGCTCGTCGCCCATCTTCCAGCCGAGCGTCTTGGCGATGCCTTCCTCGACCGAGAGCTCCTTCGGCCCCGCCTTGGCGTCGAACCACTGGCCCGCGGCGACCTGGTTGTGCGAAGGCACCGTGTCCGAATACGAGAGGTTGAACTCGCGCTCGACGAGGCGCTTGGCGCGCTCCTCGTTGAAGTCCTTCTCCGACACCGGCTTGCCGTTCACCGCGGTAAGGCGCCCGCGGATCATCGGGTAGAGGTCGGGCGGCGCGACGCCCTTGTCGCGGAACAGGGCCTGCACCGGCTCGAGCTGGTCCGGCTGGATGCCGAGGATGAAACGGTTCGGTGCATCCGGCGGCGCGGCGCGACGCCACGCATCCACGAGGTCGTTGCGCGTGAACGCGAGGAGCAGCATCGCGGTGAGCCCGAGCGCGAGGCTCGCCACCTGCACCGCGTTGCCCGAGGCATGGCGCCGCAGGTTGGCGAGACCGTAGCGCAGCGCCGCGCTGCGCGCGCCGAGCGTGCGCGCGACGCGAGGCGAAGCCACGGCGCGCAGCGCAAGCCACGCGATCGCGGCGAACGCGAGCACCGCACCGCCGAAACCGCCGACCACGATCATGCCGAGCTTCGGGTCCCCGGCCTGCCAGACCAGCAGCGCGGCGAGCGAGCCGAAGCCCGCCACGTACGCGACGATCGCACCGCCCTTCGGCGCGCCGGCCTCGCGGCGGATCACGCGCACCGCGGGCACGTCCTTCAGTTGCAGCAGCGGCGGGATCGCGAAACCGAGCAGCAGCGCGAGCCCGACGAGGAAGCCCTGCACCGCCGGCAGCACTGTCGGCGGCGGAAGGTCGGCGCGCAGCACTTCGGTCATCGCCGCGGCGATCACGCCCTGCGCGCCGAATCCGATCAGGCCGCCCAGCGCGCAACCGGCGACGCCGAGCATCAGGAATTCCAGCCCGTACAGCGCCACCAGCCGCGACTGGCTCGCGCCGAGGCAGCGCATCACGGCGCAGCCGTCGAGGTGCCGCTCGACGTAGCGCCGCGTGCCGAGCGCGATCGCGATGCCCGCGAGCACCGCGGCGAGCAACGCCGTCAGGCCGAGGAAGCGCTGCGCGCGCTCGATGGTTGCGCGCACCTCGGGCCGGCCGGTCTCGAGGTTGTCGACGCGCTGGCCGCGCTCCAGCTGCTTCGCGGCCCATGCCTCGAAGGCCTTCACCGCCGGGCGCTCGCCCGCGGCGTAGAGGTAGTACCAGATGCGGCTGCCGGCCTGCACCAGCCCCGTCGAGGGAAGATCCGCCACGTTCATGATGAGTCGCGGCGCGATGTTGAAGAAGTTCGCGCCGCGCTCGGGTTCCAGCGTCAGCACCGCCGATACCTTCAGCTCGCGCTTGCCGATGCGCAGCGTCGAACCCACCGGCGTGCCGAGCGCCGACACGAGGCGCTCCTCGATCCACGCCTCGCCGCGACCGGGGCCCGCCTGCGCCTGCGCGTCCGGCGCGCCGGGGGCGGGCGCGATGCGCAGTTTTCCCCTCAACGGATAGCTCTCGCTCACCGCCTTCACGCCGGCGAGCTGGCCCTTCATCTCGTCGCCGGTGCCGACCTGCGCCATGCTGATGAAGGTGATCGCCTCCGCCTTGGCGAGGCCGCGCCTGGCGATCTCGTCGCCCACGCCAGCCTGCCACGGATGGTCGGAGACCAGCACCAGGTCGGCGCCGAGCAGCTGGTGCGCATCGCGCACGAGCGCGAGGCTCACGCGGTCGGCGAAGAACGCGACGCTGGTCACGCTCGCCACCGCTACCACCAGCGCCATGCCGAGCACGCGCAACTCGCCCGCGCGCCAGTCGCGTGCGAGCATTCGCAGGGCCTGGCGCAGGATCACCGCGCGATCTCCCCGGCCACGAGGCGCACCGCGCGCCCGCAGCGCGCCGCGAGCGACTCGTCGTGCGTCACCAGTACGAGCGTGGTGCCGCGTTCGCGGTTGAGGGCGAACATCAGGTCGATCACCGCCGAGCCGGATGCGGCGTCGAGGCTTCCGGTGGGTTCGTCCGCGAACAGGATCTTCGGCTGCACCACGAAGGCGCGCGCAAGCGCCACGCGCTGCTGCTCGCCGCCCGAGAGGTGCCGCGGATAGTGACCGAGGCGCGCGCCGAGGCCGACGCGCTCGAGGATCGCCTTCGCGGCGGATTCCGCATCCTCGCGACCGGCGAGCTCGAGCGGCAGCATCACGTTCTCGAGCGCGGTGAGCGACGCCAGCAGCTGGAAGGCCTGGAACACGAAGCCGACGCTCTGGCCGCGCACGCGGGCGCGAGCATCCTCGTCCATGGCGACGATGTCGGCACCGTCGAGCAGCACCGAGCCCTTGGTGGGGACGTCGAGGCCGGCGAGGATCGCGAGCAGCGTCGACTTGCCCGAGCCCGAGGCGCCGACGATCGCGACCGCCTCGCCCTCGCTGACGTCGAACGCGATTTCGCGGAGAATGACGAGATCGCTGTCGCCGCTGCGCACCGTCTTGCCGATGCCTCTTGCCGCCAACATCGTCCGCTTCGTCAGTTCAGTGCTGCTGGTCGCGTCCATGTTCCTCTGTGGCGCGGCGCAGGCGGCCGGCAAGATCGTGGTCTACGGGGACAGCCTGTCCGCGGCCTACGGCATCGCCGAGAAACGGGGCTGGGTGGCGCTGCTCGGCGAGAAGCTCTCGCGCGAGAAGCTGGATTATAGCGTCGCGAACGCGAGCATCTCGGGCGAGACCAGCGCCGGCGGCGCGTCGCGCATCGCGCGCGTGCTCGACATCCACAAGCCGGCCGTGGTGATCGTCGCGCTGGGCGCGAACGACGGCCTGCGCGGGCTGCCGGTGGGCGAGATGAAGAAGAACCTTTCCTCGATCGCCAAGGCCGCGCAGGGCGCGGGCGCGAAGGTGCTGATCGCGGGCATGCGCATGCCGCCGAACTACGGCCCGGACTACGCCGCCGCGTTCGACGCCGCCTTCGCCGACGTCGCGAAGGCGCAGAAGGCAGCGCTGGTGCCTTTCCTGCTCGAGGGCATGGCCGACAAGGCCGAACTCTTCCAGGCCGATCGCCTGCACCCGACCGAAGCCGCGCAGCCGATCCTGCTCGACAACGTCTGGAAGGTGCTGCGCCCCGTGCTGAAGGCGAAATGAGCGAGTCTGTCGCAAGGCGGCCTCCGGTTCGCACCTCTGTCGAGATCGGCCCCGAGGCCCTTACGGGCTTCGATGCCATCCTCGACGCGCGCACGCTCGAGGAGTACGTCGAGGACCACCTCCCCGGCGCCGCCTCGACGCCGGTGCTCGACGGCGCCGAGCGCGCGCGCGTCGGCACCATCCACAAGCAGCAGTCGCCGTTCGAGGCCAAGCGCATCGGCGCGGCGCTGGTGGCCAGGAACGTCGCCCGCCACCTGGAGACGGTCTTCGCCGACAAGCCGCGTTCCTGGCGCCCCCTCGTCTACTGCTGGCGCGGCGGCAAGCGCTCGGGCGCGATGGCGCACATCCTGCGCGAGGTCGGCTGGGATGCGAAGACGCTCGAAGGCGGCTACAAGGCCTACCGGCGCTGGGCGGTCGAATCGCTCGCGACGCTCCCCGGCCGCTACACCTATCGCGTCGTGCATGGCGCCACCGGCAGCGGCAAGAGCCGGCTGCTGCGCGCGCTGCACGCCGCCGGCGCGCAGGTTCTCGACCTCGAGGCGCTCGCCGCGCATCGCGGCTCGGTGCTCGGCAGCCTGCCGTGGCAGCCGCAGCCGCCGCAGAAGTACTTCGAGACGCTGGTGCTCGACGCGCTGCGCCGCATGGACCCGGCGCGCCCGGTCTTTGTGGAAGCCGAGAGCCGCAAGATCGGCCAGGTGCAGGTGCCCGAGGGCCTGATCACCGCGATGCGCGCGGCCGAATGCGTGGTCGTGGACGCGCCGGTCGCGGTTCGCGTTGCGCTCTTGATGGACGAGTACCGCCACTTCTTCGACGACCGGCCCTCGCTCGACGCGCAACTCGATTGCCTGGTCGCGCTGCACGGCCGCGAGCGCATCGACGACTGGAAAGCCATGGCGCGCGAGGCGCGCTGGGCCGAGCTGGTCGAGCGCCTGCTGGAAGACCACTACGACCCGGCCTACCGGCGCTCCTCGCACCGCAACTTCGCGCGCCTCGCCGATGCCCCGGTCGTGACGCTGCCGGCGGCCTCGGACGCCGCGTTCGCCGGCATCGCGAGTAAGCTGGCCGGATGAACCTGCGCGCCTTCCTCGCGATCTTCGCGGCCGCCTCGGCAGCCCCGGCGGCCGCGCAGGATGTACGTGACGCCTTGAATGCCGGCGAACTGATCTGCGAATTCCGCGCCGGCTGGAAGCGCAGCGTGATCGCCGACCTGCTGCGCGACCCGCCGCCGCGCGTCGAGCAGATGCTGGTCTACGAGGCCGTCGGCACCGATCGCGCCAAGGTGGTCTCGACGCGCGCGCCGGGGCGTCGCGAAGTCGAGGTGCGCGCCACCGGCAAGGCGGTGCACCTGATGGAGCGCGCCGGGCCGAGCCTGCTCGTCACCACGCTCACGCGCTGCGAGCGCACCGCGTGGAAGGCGGGCTCCGAGACCTGCATCCGCTACGCCGCGCGGCACGCCTGGCACTTCGACCTCGCCGCGCTGCGCGAACCGGACGTCGCCTACGAGCGCCTGCCCAGCGGCGCGCTCTCCGGGGCCTGCGAGCCCTGGCAGATGCCGTGAGTGATTCGCCGCGACGGCTCCTCGCCGTCGCGACCCTGTGGGGCGAAGCGCACGTCGAGCGCTGGGCGCGCGCCTCGCGCCGCACGCTCGCGTCGCCCGGCAACCTGCCCGCGCTCGCGAAGGCCGGCCACGCCACTTCCCTGCACCTCTTCACCGATCGCGCAAGCGCCGCACTGCTCGCCGAGCGCGCCGCGCCGCTGGGCGCGCACGCGGAGATTCGCGTGCACGCCTTCGAGGACACGCCGTTCGACGGCGACACGCTCGCCGCGCGCGTGCAGGGCCTCGGCGATGCGCGCATGAAGAACCGCCTCAACGTCGACACCGTCGGCTGGACCATCGATTGCGCGCTGCAGGACGGCGCGAACGCCGCCGTGCTCGCGCTCGACAACGATTTCCTCCTCGCCGACGGCGCGCTCGCCGACGCGGTGGCGACGCTCGACCGCGGGCCGCGCGCCGTCATGGTGCCGACCTTGCGCCTCGCGCAGGAACGCACCGGCTGGACGGCGCAGGAAGGCGTGCCCGAGAGCGGGCTGTCGGTCGCGGATCTCTGCGGCCGCCTCCCGGATGCGCTGCACCCGGTGTCCCGCGCGCTCGACGTCGACGGCGCCGAGTTCTCTTCCTACCCCGCCTCGATGCTGTGGCGCGCCGGCCACGATGGCTGGCTGTGCCGCAGCTTCCTGCCGCACCCGCTCGCCTTCGTGCCCGATCCCGCGCGGCGCCGCTCGGCGAGCACGGTGGACTACTGCTTTGCGCTGCAGATGCACCCCGAACCCGGCGCGCTCGCGCTGCCCGCGGCCGCCGACCGCGTGCGCGTGTTCAAGCTCACGCCCGAGCGCGCGCACGACGGCGGCGGCAGCGGCCGCGCGCTCGACGACGCGCGCCTGCTGACCTTCCTCTATTTCTTCACCAACCGGGCGCATCGCGCGCTGGCGCTGCAGCCGGTGTGGCTGCCGGCGCGCGGTGGCGACGGCGGTGACGCGCGGCGCGAGGCCGAGGCGCGTTCGCAGGACATGCTGGAGCGCTGGTTCGCGATGGTCGACCGGCAGAGCGCGAAGCTGCCGCTCGGCGCGCACGCCGAACTGTGGCAGCGCTCGCACTACGGGTCGATCGACGAGTTCCTGTGCCCGAGCCGGCTGTCGGAGGCCATGCGCCGCGACCCGTCGCTCGCGCAGTTGCTCGCGCGGCTGGGGCTGAAGCTGGGATCGGCCGCGGTCAGCCGCTGAGGTCAGCCGTTGAGCTCGGCCAGCACCCGCAGGTGCTGCACCACGCTCCTCGCGAGCGCGGAGAGCGCGTAGCCGCCCTCCAGCACCGAGACGATGCGGCCCTTCGCGTGGCGGTCGGCGATCGACTTCACCTGCTCGGTGGCCCAGCGGTAGTCGTCATCCGTGAAGCGCAGCATCGCCATGTCGTCCTCGCCGTGGGCGTCGAAGCCCGCGGAGAAGATCACCAGTTCCGGCGCGAAGTGGTCCAGCGCCGGCATCCACTCGTGCTCCACCGCCTCGCGGAAGTGCTTCGAACCCGCGCCCGCCGCGAGGGGCACGTTCACCATGTTCGAGGCCGGGCTCTCGGTACCGCTGTAGGGGTAGAACGGGTGCTGGAAGGTCGAGACCATCAGCACCGACTCGTCGCCCTCGAAGATGTCCTCGGTGCCGTTGCCGTGGTGCACGTCGAAGTCGATGATCGCGACGCGCTCTATGCCGTGCGCATGCTGCGCGTGCCGCGCCGCGATCGCGACGTTGTTGAAGATGCAGAAGCCCATCGGCCGCGCCTTGCAGGCGTGGTGCCCCGGCGGGCGCACCGCGCAGAACGCGGCGCGCGCCTCGCGCTTCATGACGAGGTCGGTGGCGAGCACCGCCGCGCCCGCGGCGCGCAGCGAGGCACTGAGCGAATGCGGGTTCATCGCCGTGTCGGGGTCGAGGTGCACGCGGCCCTGCGCGGGGGCGCTGTCGCGGATCGCCTGCACGTAGTCGATCGGGTGCACGCGCGCGAGCTGCTCGTCGGTGGCGAGCGGCGCCTCGTAGCGCGCGAGGTACTGGCCGACGCCCGAGGCGATCAGCTGGTCCTCGATCGCCGAGAGGCGATCGGGACACTCCGGATGGCCGGCGCCCATGTCGTGCTTCAGGCAGTCGGCGTGGGTGATGTAGGCGGTGATCGGCACGGGGAAATCATAGCGCATCGAGTAGAATTCGCCGATGCTGCTGAAGACCCGCGCCGCAGGCGTGCCCTCCCCCGTCGCGCGCGTCATCGAGGCCGCGGGCCGCATCATCCTCGGCAAGGAAACGCAGGTCCGCCTCGCGCTCGCTTGCCTGCTGGCCCGCGGCCACCTGCTGATCGAGGACATGCCCGGCGTCGGCAAGACCACGCTCGCGCAGGTGCTGGCGCGCGCGCTCGGCCTCAGCTTCCACCGCATCCAGTTCACCAGCGACATGCTGCCGGCCGACATCGTCGGCGTGTCGGTGTACGACCGCGACGCCTCGACGTTCAAGTTCCACCCCGGCCCGGTGTTCGCGCAGATCGTGCTCGCCGACGAGGTCAACCGCGCGACGCCGAAGACGCAGTCCGCGCTGCTCGAGGCCATGGAAGAGCACCAGGTCACCGTCGAGGGCGAGACGCGCGCGCTGCCCGAGCCGTTCTTCGTCATCGCCACGCAGAACCCGCAGGAGCAGGTCGGCACCTTCCCGCTGCCCGAGTCGCAGCTCGATCGCTTCCTGATGAGGATCGAGATCGGCTATCCCGACGCCGCCGCCGAGCGCGCGCTGCTCGCCGGCACCGATCGCCGCGCGATGCTGGCCTCGCTCGCGCCCTGCCTCGACGCGCCCGAGCTGCTGGCGCTGCAGGCCGAGGCCGCGCAGGTGCACGTCGCGCCGGCGCTGCTCGACTACGTGCAGGCGATCGTCGCGCACACGCGGCGCTCGCCCGACTACGCGGCCGGCCTGTCGCCGCGTGCCGCGCTCGCGCTGGTGCATTGCGCGCGCGCGTGGGCACTGATCGACGGCCGTGGCGACGTCATTCCCGAGGACGTGCAGGCAGTGCTGCCCGGCGTCGCCACCCACCGGCTGCGGCCCGCGCAGGACGCGGGGCGTCGCGTCGACATCGGCGCGCAGCTGCTCGCCGCCGTGCCCATCCCCTGAACACCACGCCCGTACCGGCCCCGCCCGCCGCCCCGGGCCACACGCTGGAGGCGGCGCGCGAGCCGGCGCCGGCGAAGCGCCAGCGCCGCGGCCTTGCCGTCGCGCTGGTCGCCACGGCGCTGCTGCTGGTCGGCGCCGGCGCGTGGAGCTACCACGCGGTGGAACAGTCGATCCGCGGCATCCGCGCGGGCACCCTCCGCACGCTCGTCGACACCCACGCCGCGGCGCTGCGCGCGGCGATCGACGACGTGCCCGAGGGCCTCGCCGAAGGCGAACGGCGCACGCGCGTGCGCGAGGCGGCCGAGCGCTATGTCGGCGCGGCGGCACGCTGGGGCGAGACCGGCGAGCTGTACGTATTCGATCGCCGCGGCGCCATCCTGCACCCGGGCCACGCCGGCGAGACCACCGCCCTCGGCGGACGACTGGGCACGCTCGAGGGCGAGGGCGTGACGCTGGAACCGTACGCGAACGCGCGCGGCGTCGAGGTGATCGCGGCCTGGCGCTGGCTGCCCGCGGAGCGCCTCGGCGTGGCGATGGAGATCTCCGCCGCGGAGGCCTACGCGCCCCTCGCCTACGTGCGCGCCGCGTTCGCGGTCGGCTTCGGCGCGCTGGTCGCCGCGGTGCTGCTGGCGCTGGTGTCGGGGTTCTCGGCGCTGCGCTTTCGCGAGCAGCTGCGGCGCGGGCGTCGCGTCGGCGCCTACGTGCTCGAGCAGCCGATCGGCGAAGGAGGCATGGCCTCGGTCTACCGCGCACGCCACGACCTGCTCAAGCGCCCCACCGCGATCAAGCTGCTCAAGCCCGCGCGCGCCACCGACGAGATGATCGCGCGCTTCGAGCGCGAGGTGCAGCTCGCGAGCCGGCTGTCGCACCCGAACACGGTCGAGATCTACGACTACGGCCGCACGCGCGACGGCCTCTTCTACTATGCGATGGAGCATCTCGACGGCATCACCGTCGCCGAGCTCGTGCGCCGCAAGACGCGCGTGCCGGTGCCGCGCACGATCCACATCCTGCGCCAGGCCTGCGCCGGCCTCGCCGAGGCGCACGCGCACGGCCTCGTCCACCGCGACGTCAAGCCCGAGAACCTGATGGTCTGCCGGCGCGGCGGCGCGTTCGACGTCGTCAAGATCCTCGACTTCGGGCTGGTCAAGCACCTCGGCGGCGACGAGAGCCGCGACCTCACCAAGGCGCTGCGCATCCTCGGCACCCCGCTGTACATGTCGCCCGAGCGCCTGCGCGACCCGGCCGACGTCGACGCGCGCGCCGACATCTACGCGATCGGCGCCGTGGCCTACTTCATGCTCTCGGGCCGGCGCCTGTTCGAGGCCACCGACGACCTCGCCCTCACCACGCTGGTGCTGAACGTCGAGCCGCCGCGGCTCGCCGACGTCGCCGGCCAGCCGATCCCCGCCGAACTCGACCTGCTGGTGGCCGCGTGCCTGGAGAAGCGCCGCGAGGACCGCCCGCAGCGCATCGCCGACCTCGTCGCCGCGCTGGACGCGCTCGCCGGCGACTTCCGCTGGAGCGAGGCCGAGGCGGCCGCGTGGTGGGAACAGGTGCCGCCGGCCGCCTGACCGTTTTTTTCACGCGAGGCGACCCATTCGGCCGCCTCGCGCGTTCCAAGCTGCATGACCCGCCCTCTACGGAGCCCCTTCCCGATGTCCCCCAACCTCCTGCGCCGCGCGCTCTGCGCCACCGCCCTCGTCCTTCCCGCCGTGCTCGCCGTGCGCGCGCAAGCGCCGCTGTCGATCGCGCCGCCGGTGCGTCCGCCGCAACTCGTGGTCTCCGGCGCACCCGAGAGCCCGGTCGCGTTGCAGTCGGTGCGCATCTCGGCCGAGATCGCCGCCGGCGCCGCGCTCACCGAAGTGACGATGGTGTTCCACAACCCCAACCGGCGCGTGCTGGAAGGCGAGCTGCAGTTCCCGCTGCTCGAGGGCCAGTCGGTCACCGGCTTCGCGATGGACGTCGACGGCAAGCTGCGCGACGCGGTGCCGGTGGAACGCGCCCGCGGCCAGGCGGTGTTCGAGGACATCACCCGCCAGCGCATCGACCCGGGCCTGCTCGAGAAAACCGAGGGCAACAACTACCGGCTGCGCGTGTACCCGATGCTGCCCGGCAAGACCAAGACCGTGGTGCTGCGCTACGCCGAGACGCTCGCCGCCGGCAGCGGCGGGCGCCGCTGGCGGCTGCCGCTCGAATATGCCGGCACGCTCGGCGCGTTCGACCTGCAGGTGCGCGTGCAGGGCGCCACCGCGCCGCGCGTCGCCGCCGCCGCGCTCGGCGCGCTGGCGTTCCAGCGCGACGGCGAGGGCTGGAGCGCGCACGTCGCGCGCAAGGACTGGCGCGCGCGAGGCCTGCTGGAACTCACCGTGCCCGTGCCCGCGACCCCCGCCGCGCACGTGCAGGAGTTCGACGGCCGGACATTCTTCGTCGCCGAGCTGCCGCTGCGCGCCGCGTCCGCGCCGCGGCCCGCCCCGAAGCGCGTGGCGCTCGCGTGGGACAGTTCCGGCTCCGGCGCGGCGCGCGACCATGCGCGCGAGTTCGCGCTGCTCGACGCCTACTTCGCGTGGATGCGCGACGGCGAGGTGGTGCTCGCGCGGCTTCGCGACGCGCAGGAAGCGCCCGAGACCTTCCGCATCGCCGGCGGCAACTGGCGCGAGCTGCGCCGGGCGCTGGAAGCCACGCCGTACGACGGCGCCACCTTCCTCGGCGCGTTCTCGCTGCCCGAGGGCGCGGACGAAGTGCTGCTCTTTTCCGACGGCCTGCAGAACATCGGCGACGGCAACCTGGAGGCGAAGGGCAAGCGCGTCTACGCCGTGTCGGCCGCGACGCGCGCCGACGGCGCGCGCCTGAAGGCGCTGGCCGAGAAGTCCGGCGGGCGCTTCGTCGACCTGCTCGCGACCACGCCCGCCGAGGCCGCGACCGCGCTCTCGCGCGACGAGCTGCGCGTCACCGCGGTCGACGCCACCGGCGCGCGCAACGTCGTGCTGCAGTCGCCGCATCCGCTGAACGGCCGCCTGCTGGTCGCGGGCGAGCTCGTCGAGCGCGCCGCGCGCCTGCGCATCGAGGCAGGCTTCCCCGGCCAGGCGCCACGCGTCATTCACGTCCCGGTCACCGCTCGTGCGGTGCCCGGGGGCGACGTGCCGCTCGCCACCCGCGCCGCCGCCGGCCGCCTCGCCGCGCAACTGTGGGCCGGCCTGCGCATCGCCGAACTGGAAGGCGACGCCGACGCCAACAAGGCCGAGATCCGCCGCGTCGGCACCGCCTTCGGGCTGGTGACGCGCGAGACCTCGCTGATCGTGCTCGACCGTGTCGAGGACTACGTGCGCCACGAGATCGTGCCGCCGGCCGAACTGCGCGTCGAGTACGACCGCCTGCGCCAGTCCGCGGTCGCCAAGCGCGACGCCGACCGGCGCGCGCACCTCGAGCGCGTCGTGAAGCTCTTCCAGGCCAAGCAGTCGTGGTGGGAGAAGGAATTCCCCAAGGGCCCGAAGCCCGCGCCCAAGCCGGAAGCGCTGCGCGACGACCGCGCGCCGGGCGCCGCGGCGACGGGCGCGCCTCCGCCGCGCCCCGCCGCCCTCGCCGCCCCGACCCCGGCGCCCGCGCCGATGGCCGGCGCCGCGCAGCGCGAGCGCGTCGCCGACATGGCCGCGAAGAGCGCCGATGCCTCGGCCGCGAGCGGCGCGATCTCGATCAAGCTGCAGCCCTGGCGCCCCGATGCGCCGTACGCGAAGCGCCTGCGCGACGCGGACGCCGCCGCGGCCTACAAGGTGTACCTCGACGAGAAGCCCGGCTACGCGCAGAGCACCGCGTTCTACCTGGACGCCGCCGACCTGCTGCTCGAGAAGGGCCTCGGCGACCTCGCGGTGCGCGTGCTCGGCAACCTCGCCGAGATGGATCTCGGCAACCGCCACGTGCTGCGCATCCTCGGCTACCGCCTCGTACAGGCCGGTCGTCCGGCGGCGGCGATCCCGGTGTTCCGCCGCGTGCTGGAGCTCTCGCCGGAGGAGCCGCAGTCCTACCGCGACCTCGGCCTCGCGCTCGCCGCGGACAAGCAGGACCAGAAGGCGATCGACATGCTCGCGGAAGTGGTGCTGAAGCCCTGGCACGGGCGCTTCCCGGAGATCGAGCTGGTGACGCTCGCCGAGCTGAACGCGATCGTCGCCACCGCCGGGCAGCCGCTGGACACCTCGCGGATCGATGCGCGCCTGCTGCGCAACCTGCCGCTCGACCTGCGCGTGGTCCTCGCGTGGGACGCCGACAACACCGACATCGACCTCTGGGTCACCGACCCGAACGGCGAGAAGGCGTTCTACGGCAACCCGCTGTCGTACCAGGGCGGGCGCATGTCGCAGGACTTCACCGGCGGCTACGGGCCGGAGGAGTTCTCGCTGAAGGTGGCGAAGCCGGGCAAGTACAAGGTGGAAGCGCAGTTCTACGGCCACCGCCAGCAGGTGGTGGCGGGCGCCACCACGCTGATGCTCACGCTGTCGACGAAGTTCGGGACCGCGCAGCAGCAGTCGAAGGCGGTGACGCTGCGCCTGCCGGGCCGCGGCGAGGTGGTCACCGTCGGCGAGTTCGTGGTCGAGTAAGGCTCAGCCCTCGAGGGCCACGCGCGCGACGGCGACGTTGCCGCGGCCCTCGTAGTCGAGCGACTGGAAGGCGATCATGCGCGCCATGGCGATGCCGCGGCCGTGCGCGTCGAACGCGCGCGCCGGGTCGATCTCGGCGTAGCGCTTCCAGTCGAAGCCCTCGCCGTCGTCCTCGACGCGGATCACGAGCTCGCCCGGCGCGCGTTCGATCGCGAGGCGCGCGGCGCGCGACGCATACTTCGGGTCCGCCAGCCGACGCTCCACCTCCTCCTCCCACGCGCCGCGCGTGAGCAGGTTCGATTTTTCGGCGTAGCCGATGCCGGCCACGCCGTGCTCGATCGCGTTCACCACGAGTTCCGAGAGGCCGAGCAGCACCGCCTGCGAGCGCGGGCACAGGCCCGCGACGGCGGCGGCCAGCATGCGCCCTTCGGCGAGCGTCCGGAACCGGAACTGCCCGCGTTCCAGCAGGCGCGTCATCGCCAGGTGCGCCTCGATCTCGCTCGAGGCAGTCCTCAGGAAGTCCCCGTGGCGCAGCGCGTTCGCGATCACCGAGCGCATCACGCTGCGCGAATACGGCTTGCCGAGGTAGTAGAAGGCGCCGGCGTCCAGCCCTTCGGCGACCTGCTCGGGCGCGCTCATCGCGGTCTGCATCACCACCGGGATGCGCGACAGCGCCGGGTCGGCCTTCATGCGACGCAGCACCTCGAGGCCATCGAGGCGCGGCATCATGCGGTCGAGGATCGCGCAATGGAAGTCGGACGCGCGCCGCGAGAGCTTCTCCAGCGCCTCGGCGCCGTCCATCGCCTCGACCAGCTCGTAGGGCTCGCCGGTGAGGTAGTCGCGGATCAGGTCGAGGTTGTATTCCTCGTCGTCGGCGACCAGCAGCAGGTAGGCCATGGTGATTCCTTCGTCTTCTTCAGGGCAGCGAGAACCAGAACGTCGCGCCTTCGCCCGGACGGGCGTCGGCCCAGATGCGGCCGCCATGGCGCTCCAGGATGCGATGCACGGCCGCGAGGCCGATGCCGGTGCCTTCGAACTCGCGCGGGCTGTGCAGGCGGCCGAACGGCTGGAACAGCTTGTCGGCGTACTTCGGGTCGAAGCCGGCGCCGTTGTCGCGCACGAACCACGCGGGCCGGCCCTCGTGCTCGATGGCGCCGACCTCGATCACCGGCCGCTCGTGCTTGCGCGAATACTTGAGCGCGTTGCCGATCAGGTTCTGCAGCACGTTGCGCAGCAGGATCGGGTCGGCGTTCGCCGGCGGGCACGGCGATACGCGCAACTCGGCGGCGTGCGCGGCCACCGTCGCGCCGTCCTGCGCGGCGCCCTGCGACAGTTCGTCGAACACCTCGCGCGCGAGCACCGCCACGTCCACCGGCTGGCGGTGGATCGGCGCGCGCGTCTGGCGCGCCAGCGCGAGCAGCCCCTCGACCATCGCGTTCATGTTGCGCACCGCGTTGACCACGCGCTCCAGGTGCCGCCGCGACTGCGGCGCGAGCGTGTCGCCGCCATCCTCGATCGCCATGTCGACGAAGCCGCCCACCGCGCGCAGCGGCGCGCGCAGGTCGTGCGAGATCGCCGACGTGAACAGCGTGAGGTCGGCCACCGCCTTGGTGAGTTCCCGCGTGCGCTCGTCCACGCGCTGCTCCAGCACCGCTTCGCGCTCGGCCGACTCGATGCGCTCGCGCTCGCGCGAGGTGACGTCGCGATAGCTCCAGACGCGTCCCGCCGGCAGCCCGTCGCGCAGCATCGGCTGCGTGTAGCGCTCGACGAAGCGGCCGTCCTTCAGCACCGCCGTGTAGACGCCCTCGTAGCCGGGATCCTCGGCCACCGCGCGCGAGGCTTCGGCCACCGCGTCCGGATCGGCGAAGGTATCGCGCGTGATCGCCAGCAGCGCGGCGCGGTCCCCGGACTCGAGCGCCTCGAGCGCCGCGTCCGGCATCTCGAAGAGCTGCAGCATGCGGCGGTTCCAGCGCACGATGCGCCCGGCGGCGTCGGTGACCAGGAAACCGTTGTCGGTCGATTCCAGCGTCGCCTCAAGCAGCGCCAGGCTCTCGCGCACCTTCGCGTGCGCCTCGACGAGGTCGGTGATGTCGATCGAGATGCCGAGGACCGAGTCGACCTCGCCGCCGAAGTAGCTGAACGGGATCTTGGTCAGGTTCAGGTGCCGCGCACGCCCTGCCGCGTCGGTGCGCACGACGTCGAGCTGGCGGTCGCTCGCGAGCGTCTCCAGCACGCGCCCGTCGCCCGCGGCCATCGCGTCGCGCTCGTCGCGGTTGGGCGCGAGCGCGCGGCCGTGGTTACCGACGATCTCGTCCGGCGTGCGCCCGTAGAACGCGGCGTGCGCCCGGTTCGAAAGCAGGTACCGTCCGTTGCGATCCTTCGCGTAGATCGGGTGCGGCACCACGTCGAGGATCTCGCGCAGCCGCCGCTCGCTCTCGCGGATGTCCGAGATGTCGATCGACACCACCAGCACCGCGTCCGGGTGCTCGGCGCTGAAGCGGTACGGGGTGCGCATGGTGGCGTAGGTCCGCGAACGTCCGGTGTGACTGGTCACGACCTCTTCAGGCACGTACTGCGCCTCGCCGGTCGCGCGCGCGCGCGCGTCGACCTCGCGGATCTCGCGCGCGGCCGCGGGATCGACGCCGATTTCCTCCGGCGTGCGGCCGATCAGGCCCTGCGGCTCACGGCCGAAGAATTCCGCGTACGCGCGGTTCGACAGCAGGTAGCGCCCGTCGCGGTCCTTCGCGACGATGAAGTGCGGCACGAGGTCGATGATCTCGCGCAGCCGCCGCTCGCTCTCGCGGATCTCGGTGACGTCGATCGACACCGCGAGCACCGCGTCCGGGTGCTCGTCGCTGAAACGAACGGGCATGCGCGTGGTCACGAAGGTGCGTGCCCCGCCGTCCGCGCGAATGATCGGGTGCTCGGATACGACGCGACCGCCGGTGGCGCGCACGCGAGCGTCCGCCTCGCGGATGCGGCGCGCATTCTCGGCGGACGTGCCGAGGTCCTCGGGCGTCCGGCCGAGGATGGTCTCGGGCGTGCAGCCGAAATGCTCCGCGCAGGCCCGGTTGGTCATCAGGTAGCGACCCTCGCGGTCCTTGATGAAGATGAAGTGCGGCACGAGGTCCATCACTTCGCGCAGCCGCGCCTCGCTGAGCCGCACCGCCTGCTCCGACTTGCGGCGCTCGGTCGTGTCCCGTACCACGGACATGAAACGCCGCCCGCCGGATCCGGGGATCGCGATCGTGCTCGACTCGGCGTAGCGCTCCACGCCGTCGAGCGTGCGCAGGCGGTATTCGCGCATCGGCGTCGGCGCGCCTTCCGACAGGCGCGCCTGCTCGAGCCGGACCGCCGCGCTAGAGCGTTCCGGCTCCTCGAGGAAGAACTCCAGCACGCCGCGCCCGGCCACGTCCTCGTGCGTGCGCGCGCCGAGGATGCGCAGCGCTTCGGCGTTCAGCAGCTCGAAGGTGCGACCATCGTGCAGCGCCACGCCGTCCGGGCTGACGTCGAACAGCCGGCGGAACCGGTCCTCGCTCTCCGCCAGCGCCACGCGCGCCGCGCGCTGCTCGGTGACGTCGCGGTAGATGGTGATGATCCGCGCGCCCTCGGGCGCATGGTAGGAAGCGGACACCGCCTCGACGATGCGCCGCGTGCCGTCGAGCCGCTTGAAGCCGTACTCGCGCATCGGCACCTGCGCCGGCGCCGACTCGAGCAGCTGGCGCTGGCGATCCTCGCCCACGGCGCGCTCGCCGTCGTCGAACACGAATTCACCGAGGTAGCGCCCGAGCAGTTCCTCGGCCGATGCCGCCCCGAGCAGGGCCATCCCCGCGGGATTGATCATGAGGATCTGCCGCCCGTCCTGCACGATCACCGGCTCGGGGCTGTTCTCGAACAGGCTGCGGAAGCGCTCCTCGCTCGCCGCCAGCGCCGCGCGCGCCTCGTGCTGCCCGGTGACATCGCGGTAGGTGGTGACGATGCGCACCCCGTCGGCCGTGCGGTACGACGCGGACACCGCTTCGGCGACGCGACGCGTGCCGTCCCGGCCTCGCAGGTGGTACTCGCGCACCGGCAGCCGGATCCCGCCGGCCTCCATAAGCCGCTGCATGCGCACGATCCCCTCCCGGACCTCGTCGTCGCGCTCCATGAATTCGCGCATCCGGTGGCCGACGAGTTCGCGCGGGTCCGGGACGCCGAACAGGGCCGCGGCCGCCGCGTTCGCCATCAGGATCGCCGCGCCGTCCTGCACTACGACCGCTTCGGGGCTGTTCTCGAACAGGCTGCGGAAGCGCTCCTCGCTCGCTACCAGCGCGGCCTGCGCGGCGCGGCGCGCGGTGAGGTCGCGCACCATGCCGGTGTACTTGCGGCGGCCGTCGACCACGATCTCGGTGATGCCGAGCTCGATCGGCACTTCGCGGCCGTCCTTCCGTACGCCGTAGAGCTCGCGCGTGGCGCCGATGATGCGCCGCTCGCCGGTCCGTCCGTAGCGCTCGAGGTAGCCGTCGTGGCGCTGGCGGTAGGGCTCGGGGACGAGCATCGACACGTTGCGGCCGACGACTTCGTGCGCGGCATAGCCGAAGATCGCCTCCGCCTGGCGGCTGAAGGTCTCGATCGTGCCGCGCTCGTCGATCACGATCACCGCGGCGAGCAGGTTCTCGAGCACCGCGCGGCGCTGCTCGGAGAGCTCGCGCTCGACCTCCATCGCGCGCCGGCGTTCGGTGATGTCGCGCCCGATGCCGCGATAGCCGCGGAAGGTGCCGTCGGCATCGAAGACCGGCTCGCCGCTCGCGCTGTACCAGCTGATGCTGCCGCCCTCGAGCCGCAGGCCGTACTCGAAGCCGCGGAACGGCGCATGGCGCTCGAGGACCGTCGCCCGATGCTCGGCGAGCGCCGCGGGATCGACGACGAGCCCCGGCAGCTCCCAGCGCGCGCGGCCCATCGCCCCCGGCGGGCCGATGCCGCGCGTCGCCGGATTGCCGTCGCCGTCGTAGCCGATCGCCGTGAAGCGCCCCTGCGCGTCCTGCTCCCAGTACCAGTCGGAAGCCATGTCGGCGAGGGCGCGGAAGCGCGCCTCGCTCTCGCGCAATCGCGCTTCGCGCAGGCGCTCCGCGGTGGCGTCGCGCGCGGTGCCGCGATAGCCGAGGAACGCGCCGTCGGCGCCGAAGACCGGCTCGCCGCTGGCGCTGAACCAGTGCACCGCGCCGTCCTCGCGAGTCACCGAGTACTCGAAGTTGCGGAACGGTTCGCGGCGCTCCAGGGTGGCGCGGTGCGCCGCAAGCGCCTCGGGCGCGGTGGCGAATCCGGGGATCTCCCAGCGCCGCAGGCCGTACGGGCGGTCGCCGAGCCACCGGGCATCGCGCATCGCGCGGGTCTCCTCCTCGCTCGACCGCACGAAGCGCAGCTCGGCGTCCTGCTCCCAGAACCAGTCGGAGGCGAGCATCGCCAGCGCCCGGAAGCGGTCCTCGCTCGCGCGCAGCGCATCGCGCGCGCGCGCGTCGCGGGCGGTCTCCAGTTCCTTGCGCGCGGTGATGTCGCGCACCGTGACCACGATGCTGCCGTCGCGCTGCCGGCCCTCGCCCAGCGGGACGACGACCGACTCGTACCATGTCGAATCGCCGTCGCGCTCGGCGCGGAATTCATACGATTGCTTCAGGCTCGTGCGCGAACACGCCTCCTCGGCCTCGCGCACGTGTGGTGGCAGCGCGTCGCCGAAGAGCTCCTCGTTGGTGCGGCCGATCGCCTGCGCCGACGACAGCCGCGCACGCTCGCAGAACGCGCGGTTAACCATCCGGTAGCGCAATTCGCTGTCCTTCACCACCATGGCGTCGGGGCAGGCCTCGAGGATCGCGGCGAAGCGTGCCTCGCCCTCGCGCTCTTCCTCGCGGCGCGCCTTGAGCGACCCGACGAGCATCGCCAGGAGCAGCGACAGGACGCCACCGATCGCCAGCGCGGTCCACGGAGCGGCCCCCAAGGCCGGCGCGGGCTTCGCGAAGGCGACCGCGATCCGAAGCTCGTTCGGACCGATCAAGGCCTCGTACCGCAGCGCACCCGGCGCGATGGCCGGCCCGCGCTCGAGCAGGCCGCGGCCCTCTCGGGTCCCCGACGCGGCCGAGAGCTGCAGCGTCCAACCATCGGGCAGCCCTTCGGGCAGGCTCGCGTCGACCAGGTCCTCGGCCGGGAGGACGTTCGCCACCGCGCCACGAAAGCGCGCGCGCCGTGCCTCGACGGTCTCGGGAACCTCGGTGCCGCTGCCGTGATACACGGGGAAGAACGCCTGCACTGCATTCGGGCTGCGCGCACCGGTGATGAAGAAGGCGGCGACCCGGCCCGTGGCCGCGGTACGGGCCGAATCCCGCGCGATCGCGAGCGCGTCGCGCCTCGAAGGATCGTTTCCGATGTCCAGGCCGTGTCCCGGTCGCCCCGCCGGCAAGGGCTCCCGGTAGAGGTTGGGGAAGTATTCCTCCCGGGCCGGGGCGACCTGCCGTTCCCCGGCGGCCGTGCGGTCCACGATCCGGAAGCCCTCGAATCCTTCGGCGCGCGCCGCCGCCTCGAACGCCTCGCGCTGCGAATGCGGCACGCGCGGGATCCAGACCAGCCCGCCCACCGCGCCCCGTCGCTGCTGGTGGAAGCGCGCAGCGTCGCGGAAGAACGCGAGATCGAAATGGGACGTCACCGAGATGAGCAGCGCCATCGACTCGAGGTCGTGGACCTCGTCGCGGAGGCTGGCGTCCAAGCTCGCGGTGCGCTGCGCGGCGGCGCTCTCGAACGCTGCCCGCTCGGCGTCGGCATGACCGCGGGCGAGGTAGGTCGCCACGGCACCGGTAATCGCCAGCCCCAGCACGAGCACGGCCAGAGCCCCCGCCTGCCGGCGCAGCGCGTCGCGGAACGGGGTCTTGGACGGCGAGGGGACGAAGCGGACGGCCATGGAATTCCGGTCGACAGTGTCGCTCAGGACGCGCGCCCGGAAGTTTGACAATCGTCAAGCGGGATTCCCGGGCCTCCGAGCGCCATTCTCGTCGTCCGACGCGCGGCCGCGAGCCGCGATCAGCGCCCGGATTCCCCGCTTGCTCGGGGGATCGCCGGGGCGCTCAGCCCGGCCCGATGCGGAAGCGGAAGGTCGCGCCCTTGCCGGGCTCGGACTCGGCGCGGATGCCGCCGCCGTGCCGCTCCAGGATGCGATGCACGGCCGCGAGGCCGATGCCGGTGCCCTCGAACTCGCGCGGGCTGTGCAGGCGCGCGAAGGGCTGGAAGAGCTTCGCGGCGTAGCGCGGATCGAAGCCCGCGCCGTTGTCGCGCACGAACCATTCGACCTCGGCGCCCGCCCCTTCGGCGCCGAACTCGATCACCGCCGGATCGCGGTCGCGCGAGTACTTCAGCGCGTTGCCGAGCAGGTTCTGCAGCACCACGCGCATCAGCACCGCATCCGCCTGCACCGCCGGCGTGTCGGCGATGCGGAACTCGACGCCGCGGCCGGATTCGCGCGGCAGCTCGTCGGCGACCTCGCGCGCCGTCGCCGAGAGGTCGACGGCGCTGCGGTGGATCGGCGCGCGCGCCTGCTTGGCGAGCGCGAGCAGGCCCTCGACCATCGCCGACATGGTGCGCACGGCGGCGACCACGCGGTCGAGGTTGCGCTTCGCTTCCGCGGGGAGCGATTCCCCGGCGTCGAGCGCGAGGCGCACGAAGCCGTCGACGGCGCGCAGCGGCGCGCGCAGGTCGTGCGACACGGTCGAGGTGAAGAGGTTGAGGTCGCGCACCGCCTCCTCGAGGCTCTCGGTGCGCTCGGCCACCAGGCGCTGCAGCTCCGAGGCGCGCAGCACGGCGGCCTGCTTTTCGCGCTCGCGCGCCGTGATGTCGCGGAAGCTCCACAGGCGCCCCGCGATCGACTCGTCGACGACGATCGGGCGCGTCGCGCGCTCGATATAGCGGCCGTCCCGGAAGCGCGCCACCGAGGTTCCCGAGAACGACTGATCGGCGTCCGCCTGCGCGCCGATCGCGAAGATCTCCTCGGCGTTCTCGATGCGATCGCGCGTGGTCGCGCGGATGGCCTCGCGATCGCCGTCCTGCAGCACCGACTCCGACACGCCGATGAGGGCGGGCGCCGCACCGTTCCAGCGCACCACGCGCCCGGCGCCGTCGAAGGCCACGATGCCGTTGTCCACGGATTCGAGCGTCGCCTCCAGCAGCGCGAGCGAGGCCTTCAGCTGGCGCTGGGCGACCATCAGGGGGGTGATGTCGATCGAGATGCCGAGCACCGCGTCCATCGCGCCGCCGGCGTAGCTGAACGGCATCTTCACGATGTCGAACTCGGCACTCCTGCCGTCGGGCCGGATGCGCGTCGTGTCGTGCTGGCGCTGCAGCTCGCCGGTCTCCCAGACGCGCTCGTCGCCCCCCACGGTATTGGCGAGCTCCTCGGCGCCGAGGCCGATGTCCTGCACCCGCAGGCCGAGCATCTCCTCCGGCGTACGGCCATAGAACGCGGCGTGCGCCTTGTTCGAGAGCAGGTAGCGGCCCTCGCGGTCCTTGGCGTAGATGAGGTGCGGCACCAGATCGATCACCTGCCGCAGGCGGCGCTCGCTCGCCGCCACCGCGTCCTCGGCCCGCTTGCGCGCCGTGACGTCGCGGTACAGCGAGACGATGCGCATGCGCCCGCCCTGCCGCATCGAGGCCGAGGTCGCCTCGACCACGAGGTCGCGCCCGTCGAGCCCGTGCTGCAGGTACTCGGTCGGCGGCAGCGCCCCGGGCGCCGCCATCAGCGAGGCGATGCGCGCCTCGGCACGCCCGCGCAGCGGCGCATCGATGAACTCGACGATGTTGCGCCCGGAAAGTTCCTCGGCGTGCCGCGCGCCGAACATGCGCATCGCCGCCGGGTTGAGCGACTCGATGAAGCCCGACTGGTGCACCACGATCGGTTCCGGGCTGTGCTCGAACAGCTGCCGAAAGCGGGCTTCGCTGTCGGCGAGCGCCTGCTCGGCGCGACGGCGATCGGACAGGTCGCGCACCATGCCGGTGAAGCGCCGCTCGCCGCGGTAGCGGTGCTCGGTGACGCCGAGCTCGATCGGGACGTCGTGGCCGTCCTTGTGGCGGGCCACCACCTCGCGTGTCGAGCCGACGATGAACGCCGGCCCGCCCTCGCGGTAGCGCTCGAGATAGCCGTCGTGCTTCGCCGCGAGGTCCGCGCCCATCAGCATCGACACGTTGCGGCCCAGCACCTCGGCCTCGGTCCAGCCGAAGATGCGCTCGGCCTGCCGGCTGAACTTCTCGATCGTGCCGCGCTCGTCGATCACGATCACCGCGGCGAGCAGGTTGTCGAGCACCGCGCGCTGGCGCTCGGCGGCGTCGGCGAGCGCCTGCTCGGCGGACTTGCGCGCGTCGATGTCGGTGTGCGTGCCGATCACGCGCAGCGGCTTGCCGTCGGCGGCGCGCTCGACCACGCGCCCGCGGTCCTGGATCCACTTCCACGCGCCGTCCTTGCAGAGCAGGCGGTGCTCGCTCGCGTACAGCGGCGTCTCGCCCGCGAAATGGCGCTCGAGTTCCGCGTAGCAGTGGGCGAGGTCGTCCGGGTGCACGCGGGTCTTCCACTCGTCGAGCGAATCGCCGACCTCGTCCTCGGCGTAGCCCAGCATCTCCTTCCAGCGCCGCGAGAAGTACACCTTGTCGGTGGCCGCGTCCCAGTCCCAGACGCCGTGGCCGGCGCCGTCGAGCGCGAACTGCCAGCGCCGCTCGGCCTCGGCGAGCGCCATGCGCGTGCGCGTGCCCTCGGTGACGTCGTGCACCGTGCCGAGGATGCGCACGGCGTGCCCGGCGGCATCGCGCTCGGCGCGGCCCAGGGACCTCAGCCAGATCTCGCGCCCGTCGCGCGCGCGGATCGGCACCGAGAACTGGAAGTGGTCGCTTTCGCCGCGCAGGTGGCGCACGAGGGCCTCGCGCATCCCCGCGTGGTGCGAGGGCAGCACCATGGCGTCGCGCCACGCATTGCTGGTGGCCGGGAACTCGCCGGGTGCATAGCCGAGGTGGCGCAGCGCGCCCTCGTCCACGCGCAGCGCGTCCGTCGCGAGGTCGATGCTGAAGACCCAGATGCCCGCCGCCTCGGTGGCGAGCCGGTAGCGCTCCAGCGCCTCGCGCACGCGCGCCTGCGCCTCGCGGTCGCGCGACGCCTCGGCCGCGCGACGCTCGGTGATGTCGTGTCCGAGGCTGACGAGGCCGACCACCGCGCCGCGGTCGTCGAGGATCGGCGACTTGACGAGGTCGATCCACACCTCGTGGCCCTCGGCGTCGCGCTGGCGGAACTCGTAGCGCCGGGGCTTGCCCTCGCGCAGGCACTCGAGGTCGTGCCGCTCGGCCAGCTCCGCCAGCGGGCCGGGAAACAGGTCCGCCGCCGTGCGGCCGACGATGCCCTCGAGGGAGAGTCCATGCAATGCACAGAACGCGCGGTTCGCGAACACGAAGCGCCGCGACGCGTCCTTCAGCCCCATCGGCTCGGGCGCGGCGTCCATCGCGGCATGCAACTGTTTCTCGACCTTGCTCAGCGCCGCCCGGTGGCGCTGCTCGGTCTCCGCGCGCTGCTCGCGCGCACGCCGGCGGTGCGCGACTTCGCTCGCCGCGACCAGCGTGGCCAGCAGCCCGGCGAGCAGCGCGCCGAGCGCCGCGCGGCTCGTACCGGCCTCCGGCGCGCGCACCGCGACGTCGAAGCGGAAACCGAGCAGCGACACCGGCTGCGCCCGCTCGTGCCCGGCAGCGTCGCCGAAGGCGTGCAGCACGTGCCGGTCCGCGGGCGCGTCGGGCACGCGCAACTCGAGCGACCAGCCTTCCGGCAGGCGGTCGCGCGCGGTGTAGTCGACCAGTTCGCCCACCGGCAGCAGCACCGAGACGAAGCCGCGCAGCTGCTCGCGGCGCTCGATCTCGCTGGCGGGCCGGGTGGCGCCGCCATACAACGGCACGAAGATCTGGAAGCCCTCGGGGCGATTCGGCGCGGTGTTCAGCCGCAGCCGGCCGGTCATCGCGGGCCGGCCCGTGTCGCGCGCAAGGCGCATCGCGCGCCAGCGCTCGACGTTCGAGCCGAGGTCGAAGCCCTGCGCCGACGCGTCGGCCGGCCGGGGCTCCATGAACACGCTCGGGAAGTATTCGGCGCGCGGCGCGGCGGGGACCACGCGGCCCTCGGCGTCGCGCTCGGTCAGCCGGTAGTCCGGGGCGCCGCGCTCGCGCATGCGCGCCTCGAACGCGGCGCGCTCCGCGCCCGGCACGCGCTCGATCCACAGGATCGCGCCCAGCGGGCTGCGGCGCTCGCGATGGAAGCGCACCGCTTCGCGATAGCGCTCGCCGTCGAGGTTCGGCTGCACGGTGACCAGCAGCGCCAGCGCCTCGGCGTCGTGCACCAGGTCGAACGCAGTGTCGCGCAGGCGATCCGCAAGGCCCTGCGAGACCTCGACGAGCCGGCGGCTCGCGTCCTCGCGCGCGCGATGCTCCAGCGCCCAGAACGCGCCGGCCGACGCGCACAGGCCCGCCAACGCCACCAGCAGCGTGACGCCATGCTGCCGGATGAACGAACCGCCTTGGGCCATGCCGTCATGATTGACGGCACTGCAACCGATGTCTGTAGGGTGGCCCCTACTTCATGGCAAATGAAGGTCAGGCTTGGCCGTGGCGCTCAGGCGTAGCCGTGGCGCTCAGGCGTAGCCGTGCCGGATAGCGAGCGCGATCAGCTCGGCGTTGCTCTTCGCGTCCAGCTTGTCGAGCAGGCGCCGCCGGTACGTCGAGACGCTCTTCGCGTCGATGCCGAGGTCCTTCGCGATGCGATCGAGCCGCGTTCCGGCGATCAGGCCCTGCAATACCTCCGCTTCCCGCCGCGACAAGGTCGCGAACGGGTCGCGCGGCCCGCGCTTCGGCCTCGGCGCCGCGGCGCGCTCGGGAAACGCCATGCCGCCCGCGATCACGCGCCGCGCCGCGCGCAACACCTCGCCGGCGTCCGCGCTCTTCGGCACGTAGCCCTGCGCGCCCGCGCGCCGCACGACGCCCGCGTACTGCTCGGGCGGGTACATCGAGAAGAACAGCACCGGCAGGCCGACGCCGGAGGCGCGCAGCGACTGCAGCACCTGCACGCCGCGCCGCCCCGGCAGGGCGACGTCGAGCAGCAGCAACTCGGCCCTGCCCTCGCGCGCGAGGCGCTCGGCCTCGAGCCCGTTGGCGGCCTCGGCGACGACCTCGAGGTCGGGCGACTGCTCGACGAGCTTGCGCAGGCCCTCGCGCACGATCTGGTGGTCGTCGGCGACGATCAGGCGGGCTTTCATGCAGTCCTCCGCAGCGGGATTTCGACGCGCGCATCCACGCCCTCCGCGGAACTCTCCAGGGCGAGCGTGCCGCCGTGCCGCGCGACGCGCTCGCGCAGCCCTTCCAGCCCGAAGCCCTTCGCGCGCGCGCGCTTGGGCAGGCCGCGGCCGTCGTCGGCGACGCGCAGCACGAGACGGCCGTCGCGCTCGACAAGCGAGACGCGCACGTTCGTCGCGCGCGCGTGCCGCGCGACGTTGGTGAGCAACTCCTGCATGGCGCGGAAGGCATCGGTGGCGACGGCGACCGGCGGCTGGCGCCGAAGCGGCGCAAAGCGGCATCGCAGGCGGATGCCGGCCAGCCGTGCCCATTCGACCGCATACGCGCGACACGACTCGGAGAGCCCGAGGTCCTCGAGTTCGACCGGCTTGAGGTGCGCGCAGATGCGGCGCGTCGCCTCGTGCGCGCGTCTCACGGATTCCGCGACATCGCGCAGCGCCCCGCGCGTGCCCGCGTCCGCGAGGCGAGCGGCAAGCGCGGCGAGCTTCAGTTGCACCCCAGTGAGCGTGGCGCCGACCTGGTCGTGGACGTCGCGCGCCACCGCCGTGCGCTCTGCCTCCAGCACGTCGCGCTGGTGCTCCGCGAGGTCCGCCAGGCGTCGGCGGGAATCCTCGAGCGCCCGTTGCGCACGCATGCGCGTGGTGATGTCGGTCGCGCTGCTCACCAGGCCGTCGACGCGCCCGTCGGCGCCCCGGGTCGGCTCGATGAACTGGTCGAACCACGCCTCGGCCTTGCCCCTCGAGAGCCGGAACTGGTGTCGCTCGCCGACGCCGGTGCGCAGCACGCGTCGCTTGATCGTCGTCAGCAGTCGCGCGGAACGCGCATCCACGAGATCCACGTCGCGACGGCCGAGGACCGCCTGCGGGTCCAGCCCCAGCCCGGGGTTCGCGACCCACGTGTAGCGCAGGCGGCGGTCCTGGTGCAGGACGACCAGCCCCTCGGCGCGCAGCGCCGCGCGCAGGCGGTCGGATTGCAGTGCGAGTTCCATTTCGCGCTGGCGACGGAAGGTGACGTCGCGGCACACGCCCATCATCCTCGGCGGCGCGCCGGCCCGGCCGGCGATCGCCTTGACCGGGCGATTCTCGATCCAGCGCACCTTGCCGCCCGGCAGCACGACGCGAAACTCCAGATCGGGCGCGCGGCCTTCGCGCCGCGCGCGGTCGCGCGCACGGCGAATGGCCTTGCGGTCGTCCGGATGGATGCGCGCGATGTACATCAGGTCGCGCCCGGTCTGCAGCCCACGGGGCAGGCCGAAGAGGGCCTTCATCTCGGGCGTGGAATCGACGCGGCCGGTCGCGCTGTCCCATTCCCAGACGCCGAGCAGGGCTCCGGCCTGCGCGACCGCGAGGCGCTCTTGCGCGCGCGCGAGTTCGTGCTCGAGCCCGTGGTCCCGCGTGGCGTCAGGTTCCTTGCGCGGCGTGCGGCGTGGCTTGCGGCTGCTCATCCGGCTATCTTGCCACCGCGCCCGCCGCTCAGAGCGGTTCGCGCGCCGCGATGCCCTTGTGAAATACCGTATAGACGATCACGGGTATTTTCAGGTCGCCGAGATGCCGCTCGACCAGCGGCTTCACGTCGGCCCAGTCGAGGCCGCCGACGCCGGTGGCGAGGCGCGGCAGCGCGAGGCTGGTGAACTTCTCATGGTCCACCACCAGCCGCAGCGCGCGCAGCGCATGGCCGACGTGGTTGACGTGCGCGCGGCCCGGCTTGCCGCCGTGCTTGCCTTCGGCGCCTTCCTGCGTGAAGAGGTTCACGATCCTCGGCGCGCCCGGGCCGGCCCAGGTCCACGCCTCGCCGGCCGAGGGATGCTTGGTCTGGCAGTAGTGGCGGAAATCCTTGTACATGCCCGGCCAGTGCTCGCGCAGCGCGAGCGCGAGGCCGTTCTTGAAATCGTCGTTCGGCGCGACGCCGTGCGCGAGCGCCTGCGCCTTCGAGAGGAGGATGTCGCCTTCGACTTCGTGGATCACGGTGTCTCCCCGCTGGTGTGGAATCGTGTCTCCACCCTAGCGCGCGCCGCCGCGGGCGCGTTGACCTCCGTCAAGGCCTCTTCAGCGCGACTCGAGGCGCGCGCACGCCGCGCGATGGCCGCGATCGCAGGCGAGACGCCATTCGGCGCGCGCCGCGTCGCCGCGCCCGGTGCCCGCGAGCAGCACGCCCAGCTGGTAGCGCGTATCGGCACTGGAGGGCGCCATGGCGAGCGCGCGCCGGTATGCGGCTTCGGCCTCGTTCGCGCGGCCCGCGAGCGCCAGCGCCATGCCGAGGCTGGTGTGGTTGAGCGCGGTGTGCGGCGCGAGCTCCAGTGCGCGGCGGCAACTGGCGAGCGCGTCGTCCAGCCGCCGCAAGCGCATCAGCACCACGCAGCGGCGCTCGAGCGCGTCGGCCAGGCGCGGCTCGAGCTGCAGCGCGCGATCGAAGTCCGCGAGCGCCGCGTCGCTGCGCGCCGAGCGCATCAGCAGCGTGCCGCGCGCGAGCCAGTTCTCGGCCTCGCGCGGCGCGATCGCCAGCGCGCGCTCGAAGTCGGCGAGCGCCTCGGCGTCGCGCCCGGCGCGGAACTGCGCGATGCCGCGAAAGCGCACCGGCCGGTCGGCGAGCGGCATGCTGGTGTCGCCGCCGAGCCTGGCCACCGCGTCGTCCCAGAGCGCGACCTCGCTCGAGAACGTCGACAGGCGCTCGCTCGCGAGCGCGGCGCACAGCGCGATCGCCAGCGCCGCCGCGATCCACGTCGCGCGCCGGACGGCCGATGTCGCGAGCAGCGCGGCAGCCGCGAGCGGCGCGAGGCTCATCCACAGGTAGCTGCGGTACAGCACGAAGGGCTCTGCGATGCGCACTGCGACGAACTCGGTGAGGCCGAGCAGCCACGGCGCGAGCATCGCGAAGCCGGCGAGGCCGCGCCGACCGCCCTTCAGCAGCAGCGCCGCGCCCGCCACGGCCCACGCCAGCCACGCGACGAAGCCCGCCAGCTGCGGCCACGCGTGCCACGCCGCGGGAAACGCGGTGCGCAGGTCCACCGCCATCGCGCCCGGCCACGGCACGAGCCAGGTCGCGACGTAGCGCAGGAAGAGCGCGCCCTGGTTGACGATGCTCGCGGCGTGCAGCCCGCTGTCGCCGGTCGAGGCCGACGAGGCCGGGGCCGACGCCGATGCCGATGCCGCCGGGCGCGACTCCGCAAGCTGCGCGATGGCCGCCTGCGCGAGCGGCTCGTAGGCCGCGCCGACCAGGCCGCGCTGCAGCAGCACGATGCCGATGGCGACGACACCCATCAGGCCGAGCGGCAGCGCGAGTTCGCGTGCGAGGGCCCGCGACGGCCCGCGCAGCAGGATCGCCAGCATCAGCGCCACCGCGGGCAGCATCACGGCGTGCTCCTTGCTGAACACGGCGCAGGCGTACGCCGCCGCCGCGGCGACATGCCACGCCGCGCGCCGCCTCGCCAATCCCTCGACGAAGAGCAGCAGCGCGACGAGCGAGAATGCGGTCGCCATCACGATCGAGCGCTGCATCAGGTACTGCACCGCGTATACCGCCACCGGATGCGCGGCGAAGAGCGCGGCGCCCGCGAAGGCCGCCGCGGTCCGTCGCGTCGCCGGGACGTCCGGCGCCAGCAGCCCCAGCGTGCGCGCACCGAGCGCGAACAGCGCGATCGACGCCGCGGCGTGCAGCAGGAGATTGCCCAGGCGCAGCCATCCGAGGTCCAGCCCGAAGAGCGCGTAGGTCGCGCCGAACGACACGTACGCGAGGCGCCGCAGGTCGAGCCGGAACGTGCCGGCGTACGCGCGCAGGAACTCCTCGGTGAGGCTGGCGTCGTCGAACACCAGCGGGTAGCCGAGTCCGCGCGCGTAGAGCGCGACGGCGATGCCCGCCAGCGCGAGCGAGGCGAGCGCGGGAGCGAATCGGGTCAGCGGCGACGGAGGTGCCATGCGCAAGCCGGAAGTATCCCAAAGTCCGACGCGCGCACGCGCTTGACCCTCGTCAAGGCTGGTCCAGGCACAGGGCGCACGCTGGCCGCGAAGGCGCCCCCTGCGCCGGGAGATCGCCATGCGTCGCCCTGCTGCCCTGCTCGTCCTTCTCGCCTGCACGCTCCTCGCGGGCGTACCGGCCCTCGCCCACCATGCCCCCGGCCCGATCCGCATCGCCGCGATCCTCTCGACCAGCGGCCCGGGCGCCGAGGTCGGCGTGCCGCAGCTGAAGGCGCTTCAGCTGGCGGTCGAGCAGCTCAATCGCGACGGCGGGCTGCTCACGCACGCGGTCGCGCTCGAAGCCGCGGACGATGCCACCGACGCCACGAAGGCGGAGGCGCTCGCGCGCCAGCTCGCGGTGCCGGAGAAGGCCGACATCCTGATCGGCGGCAGCGTCACCTCCACCGCGCTGGCGATCGTGCCGGTCGCGCAGGCGGCAAGGATCCCGTTCATCGCGCTCGCCACCGGCAGCCGCACCACCGAGCGCATGCGCGGCTGGGTGTTCCGCACGCCGCCGACAGAGTCGATGGCGATCCTGCGCATCCTCGAGGACGTCGCCGCCAGCGGCGGCAAGCGCATCGCCGCGTTGACCATGGACACCGAGAGCGGCCGCACCGCGCGCCGCGACCTGCAGGCGCACACCGACCACGCGAGCATCTTCTTCCGCAAGGCGGGCATCGACCTCGCGGCCGACATCGCCTTCGCGCCGAACGACGCTGCGGCCGCCGCGCAGGCGCTGGGGCGGGCTGCGCGCGCGAAGGATATCGACGCGATCGTCGTGGTGGCCTATGGCGAGCCTGCGCTCGCGATCGCGCGGCAGCACCGCGACAGCGGATCGAAGGCACGGCTCTATCTCTCGCACGCGGCCGCGACGCCGGAGTTCATCGCTGGCGCAGCGGGCGTCGGCGGCCTGCGCCTCGTCGTGCCGCCGCTCATGGTGCGCGACCTGCTGACCGACGCCGATCCGCAGAAGGCGGTGATCCGCGCATTCGTCGACGCGTACTCGGCGCGCTTCGGCGCGGCACCCCCACCCGCCGCCGGCTACGCCGCGGACGCGATGATGCTCGCCGCGCAGGCGATCCGCACGGCGAAGAGCCTCGACTTCGAGATGATGCGGCAGGGACTGGACGCGACGCGCAACGCCGTCGGCGTCACCGGAACCTTCACGTACTGGTCCTCCGACCACCGCTCGCACGACCCGAAGTCGCTGCGGCTGGTGGAGGTGACGCCGGCGGGGCTGAAGCTCCTCGACTGAGGCGCACCGCGCCCCGCGCGGCGACCGAGGGCTAGAAGCGCCAGCCGAGGCCGACGCCCACCGCCCACGGGTCGAGCTTCAGCGCGCTGATCTTCTCGCCGTTGTTCACCTGCTTCACGTCGGTGCGGATCTGGATCTTCTTCACGTCGACGTTGAGGAACAGCTGCTTGTCGAGCTTGATGTCGAAGCCGCCCTGGAACGCGAGGCCCGTGCTCGAGTTGTCGAGGTCGAGCTGGCCGATGGCGGCGATGTTCGAGCGCAGGTTCACGCTCGAGATCTTCGTGTAGTTCACGCCGAGGCCGACGTACGGGCGGAAGGTGCCGTCCGGCATGAAGTGGTACTGCAGCAGCAGCGTCGGCGGCAGTTCCTTGAAGGAGCCCAGCGAGGACTGCGCGGCCACGCCCTTGGTGATGGCCACGTTGTGGCGCTGCGGCACCGTGAGGATGAGTTCCGCCGCGATGTTCTTGCTGAAGAAGTAGGTGATGTCCACCTCGGGGATCGTCTTGTCGCTCACGGTGATGCCGTCGGACGGCAGCGCCGCCGCGGTGACGACGGAGCCCTGCCCCTGCGTCGCGGAGTTCTTCATGTTCAGGTTCACGACGCGACCGCGAACCATCCAGTTGCCTTCCTGCGCGACCGCGGGCAGGGCCGCGAAGGCGGCGAGCACGGCGGCGGTCATGGCGAGACGATGCATGTTGCAATCCCCTTCTGTGGTTGTGCCTTTCAGAAGGGTAGCCGCAGCCGATGCGTGATTGCTGCGGCGCTCATGACGCGCATCAACGAATGCGTGATCGATTCGTCCGATGCAGCGATAAGGACCGGGCGACGGAGTTGTCGCCGGTCAATTCGACGGGCTTACGCCGCGGCGCGTTCCGCGCGCCGCCGCTCGTGCTCGGCGAGGTGGCGCTTGCGCAGGCGGATGGACTTCGGCGTGATCTCGACCAGTTCGTCGTCGGCGATGAATTCCACCGCCGACTCGAGGGTGACCTGGATCGGCGGGATCAGGTCGATGTGCTCGTCCTTGCCCGAGGCGCGCACGTTGGTGAGCTTCTTCTCGCGGATCGGGTTCACCACGAGGTCGTTCTCGCGGCTGTTGACGCCGACGATCATGCCCTCGTAGACCGGGTCGCCCGGCGACGAGAAGAGGCGCCCCCGTTCCTGCAGCTTCCACAGCGCGTAGGCCACCGCCTCGCCCTGGTCCTGCGACACCAGCACGCCGTTCCGGCGCTCGGCGATCTCGCCGGCGAGCGCGTCGTAGTCGTCGAACACGTGGCTCATGATGCCGGTGCCGCGCGTCATGGTGAGGAACTCGCCCTGGAAGCCGATCAGCCCTCGCGCCGGCACGCGGTACTCGAGACGCACGCGGCCGCGACCGTCGGGCTGCATGTCGCGCAGCTCGCCGCGGCGCCGGCCGAGCTCTTCCATGACGCCGCCCTGGTGCGCCTCCTCGACGTCGACCGTGAGCATCTCCCACGGCTCCTGGCGCACGCCGTTCACTTCCTTGATCACCACGCGGGGGCGCGAAACCGCGAGCTCGTAGCCCTCGCGGCGCATGTTCTCGAGCAGGATCGTGAGGTGCAGCTCCCCGCGGCCCGAGACGAGGAAGATGTCGGCGTCCGCCGTTTCCTCGACCTTCAGCGCGACGTTCGACATGCACTCGCGCGCGAGGCGCTCGCGGATCTGGCGGCTGGTGACGAACTTGCCCTCGCGCCCGGCGAGCGGCGAGGTGTTGACCTGGAAGTTCATGGTCAGCGTGGGCTCGTCCACGCGCAGGAGCGGCAGCGCCTCGGGCGCCTGCGGGTCGCAGATCGTGATGCCGATGCCGATTTCCTCGATGCCGTTGACGAGCACGATGTCGCCCGCCTCGGCCTGCGGCACGACCTCGCGCTCGAGGCCCTTGAAGGTCAGCACCTGGTTCACCTTCGCCATCACGGGTGCTGCGTCCGGGCCCTTCAGCACCGCGACCTGCTGGCCGGAGCGGATGCGCCCGCGCTGCACGCGGCCGATGCCGATGCGGCCGACGTAGCTGGAATAGTCGAGCGAACAGATCTGCAGCTGCAGCGGGCCCTCGGGATCGGCCTCGCGCACCGGCACGTACTTCAGGATGGCGTCGAAGAGCGGCCGCATGTCGGTGCCGGTCGCGCCCGCTTCCATGGTCGCCCAGCCGAGCAGGGCCGAGGCGTAGACCACGGGGAAATCGAGCTGTTCCTCGGTGGCGCCGAGCTTGTCGAAGAGTTCGAAGGTCTGGTTCACCACCCAGTCGGCGCGCGCGCCGGGGCGGTCCACCTTGTTGACGACGACGATCGGCTTCAGGCCCTGCGCGAGCGCCTTGCGCGTGACGAACCGCGTCTGCGGCATCGGGCCTTCGACCGCGTCGACCAGCAGCAGCACGCTGTCCACCATCGACAGCACGCGCTCGACCTCGCCGCCGAAGTCGGCGTGGCCCGGGGTGTCGACGATGTTGATGTGCGTGCCCTCGTAGTTCACCGCGCAGTTCTTTGCGAGGATGGTGATGCCGCGCTCGCGCTCGAGGTCGTTGGAGTCCATCACCCGTTCGGCGATGTGCTGGTGGGCCGCGAAGGTGCCCGCCGCGTGCAGCAGCTTGTCGACGAGGGTCGTCTTGCCGTGGTCGACGTGCGCGATGATGGCGAGGTTGCGGATGGCGCGCGGCATATGTATCTGAGCCAAAAGCGAAAAAGGACGCGCATTGTACGCGAGAACGCTTCTCGCGTGTTGCATTGCGAAACGCAGAATTCGCCGAGCGTTAGACGCTTCTTGCGGGGGGCGCACGAGGGGGAGCGATCAGGGCCGCGGGAGACGCGTCTCCCGCACCCTAGGCCCCCTCGTTCCCTAGATCAGGAGGCCTATGGTGGCCGCGGTCAAGCAGGTCGCGAGGGTGCCCGCGACGATGGATTTCAGGCCCAGCGCGACGATTTCGCCGCGCCGCTCGGGGCACATGGTGCCCATGCCGCCGATCATGATGCCGAGGCTGCCGAAATTGGCGAAGCCGCAGAGCGCGTAGGTCATCAGGAGGCGCGAGCGATCCGACAGCGTGCCTGCCGGCAGCTTCGCCATGTCGAGGTAGGCGACGAATTCGTTCACGATCGTCTTCGTGCCGAGCAGCGCGCCCGCGGCCTGTGCCTCCGCCCACGGCACGCCGGCCAGCCACGCCAGCGGCGCGAGTACCCTGCCCAGTGCGCCTTGCAACGTGTACGGCGCGATGATGATGTTCACGAGCGCGACCAGCGCGACGAAGACGACCAGCATGGCGATGATGTTGAGCAGCAACTGCGCGCCGTCGAGGGTGCCGCGCGTAAGGGCATCCATCGCGCCGGTCGCGTCGGATTTCAGCTCCAGGCGCCCGCCCGTGGCTTCGCCCTGCGGCGGCACCATGACCACGGCGACCACGATCGCGGCCGGCGCCGAGACGATGGACGCGATCAGCAGGTGCGCCAGCGCATCCGGGATCGCTGGCCCGAGGATGCTCGCATAGAGGAACAGCACGGTGCCCGCGATCGACGCCATGCCGCCCGCCATGATCACGAAGAGTTCGCCGCGCGACACGCGCCCGAGCCACGGCCGCACGACGAGCGGCGCCTCGACCATGCCGACGAACACGTTCGCCGCCGCCGACAGCCCCACCACGCCGCCGACGCGCATCACGCGTTCCAGCACCCAGGACACCGCGCGCACCAGCGCGGTGAGGATGCCCCAGTGGAAGAACAGGGCCGACAGCGCGCTCACGACGAGCACGATCGGCAGCGCGCGGAACGCGAGGATGAAGGTCGAGGCGGGATCGCTCACCACGAACGGCGCCGGCCCGCCGCCGAGGTAGCCGAAGACGAGGCCGGTGCCCGCGGCGGTGGCCTTCTCGAGCGCGCCGAGCGCGCCGTTCAGCCACAGGAAGGCGTCCTTCGCGCCCGGCAGCTTCACCAGGAGCACGGCAAGCACGAGTTGCAGCGCGAGGCCCGACACCACCGTGCGCCACGGCACGCGGCCGCGCGCTTCCGACAGCAGCCACGCGATCGCGACCAGCCCGGCGATGCCCGCGACCGCCTGCGCCATGCTCAGGCCTTGAAGATCCCGGCGATGGTGTCCTGGATGCCGCGCGCCGCGGCTGCCGGATCGGCGGCGTCGCGGATCGGACGGCCGACGACGATGTAGTCGGCGCCGTTGGCGAAGGCCTGCGCGACGTCCACGGTGCGCTTCTGGTCGTCCGAAGGCTTGTTGGTGACGGGTCTTATCCCCGGCGTGATCACCTTGAGCTTCGAACCGAAGGCATGCTTGATCACCGGCGCCTCGAGCCCCGACGAGATCACGCCGTCGCAGCCCGACTCGACCGCGCCCTTCGCGCGCGCGAGCACCAGCTGCTCGACCGTCACGCTGGCGCCCATCTCATCGAGGTCGCGCTGGTCGAAGCTCGTCAGCACGGTGACCGCGAGCACCTGCAGCGAGCCCTTCTCCTTCGCCGCCGCCTCCATCACCGAGCGATGGCCGTGCACCGTGAGGAAGGTCGCGCCGCGGTCGCGCAGGTTGGCCACCGCGCGGCGCACCGTCTCGGGGATGTCGTAGAACTTGAGGTCGGCGAACACGCGGTTGCCGCGCTTCACCAGCCAGTCGAGCAGCTCGAAGTAGCCGCCGGAGGTCATCAGCTCGAGGCCGATCTTGTAGAAGCGCGCGCCGTCGCCGATGCGCTCGACGAGCTTGCGGGCCTCGTCCACGGTGGGCACGTCGAGCGCGACGATCAGGCGCTCCTCGCGCGGGATGGGGCTGCTCATTTCACGGTTCTCCTTCCGACAGCACGGCGACCAGGGTGGCGCCCATCAGCACCACGACCCACGAGACATAGACCCACAGCAGGAAGATCGGCAGCACCGCGAAGGCGCCGTAGATCACCGCGTACGTCGGGAACTGCGCGATGTACCAGCCGAAGCCGCGCTTGGCGACCTCGAAGCCGATCGCGCCGACCAGCCCCCCGATGATCGCATGGCGCGCGCGCACGGTGCGGTTGGGCACCAGCGCGAAGGTGAGCGCAAGCGCGACGAAGGTCAGCGCGCCCGGCACCGCGCGCAAGACGAACTTCGTCGGCGCGCCCATCTCGGCGGCGACGCCCAGCGCGTGCGCGACGAGGAAGGACGTCATCGAGATCGATGCGCCGATCAGCACCGGGCCGAGCGCCACGAGGCCCGCGTAGAGCACGATGCGCCGCGCGAGCGAACGCTGCCGCCGCACGCGGAACATGCGGTTGAAGACGTCGTCGACGGTGAGCATCAGCATCACCGCGGTGACCGCAAGGAAGGCGAGGCCGATGAAGGTGAGGCTGGCGGCGTTCTCGCGGAACACCTCGAGCTGCGAGACCGCCGCGTCGACGCCGCCCGCCTTGGGCAGGAAGTGCGCGATGGCGAAGCGGCGCACGGTCTCGATCAACTGGTCGAACACGGGCGAGGCGCTGGCCACCGCGAGCGCGATCGCCAGCACCGGCACCATCGCGAGCAGCGTGGTGAACGCGAGGCTGCCGGCGTTCTGGAAGCCGCGGTCCTCGTCGAAGCGCAGCACCGCCAGCCAGAGCGAGCGCAGGAACGAGCGTCGGGGAGCGGCGACCATGCGGGGATTATCATACGGGCAGCCATGGACATCCTCGTCCTCTACTACTCGGTGCAGGGTTCGGTGCGCCGCATGGCCGAGCTGGTCGCCGAAGGCATAGAGCGCGAGCCCGGCGCGAGGGCGCGGCTTCGCACCGTGCCGCGCGTATCGCCGGTGGTGCAGAAGGCCGAGCCACAGGTGCCGCCCGACGGCGCGCCCTACGCCGAACTGAAGGACCTCGAGGAATGCGCCGGCCTCGCGCTCGGCGCGCCGACGCGCTTCGGCAACCTGCCGGCGGCGATGAAGTACTTCTGGGACGGCACCGCGCCGCTGTGGATGAAGGGCGCGCTCGCCGGCAAGCCCGCGTGCGTGTTCACTTCCACCGGCACGATGCACGGCGGGCAGGAGACGACGCTGCTCACCATGATGCTGCCGCTCCTGCACCACGGCATGGTGATCGTCGGCCTGCCCTACACCCACCCCGAATTGAACGCGACTCGCTCCGGTGGCAGCCCCTACGGCGCGACGCACGTCGCCGGCAATACAGGCGACCTGCCGGTGACGCCCGAGGAGCGCACGCTCTGCGTCGCGCAGGGCCTGCGCCTCGCGCAGGTCGCGCGAAGGCTCGCGAGCTGAACATGAGCGACGGCCCCGGCGACGCGTACTGGAACCGCGACGCCGATGCCGTCGCCGCGTCCCTGCATTCGGATGCCGGAGGACTGTCGTCGGCCGAGGCCGCGCGCCGCCTCGCCACGCACGGCCCGAACGCGGTCGACGCGCAGGTCGAGGAAACCGTGTTGCGGCAACTGCTGCGCCAGTTCGCCAGCCCGCTGGTGCTCATCCTCGCCTTCGGCGCCGTGGTGTCGGTGCTGGCCGGCGAGTGGGTCGACGCCGCGATCATCCTCGCGATCGTGCTCGGCAGCACGCTGCTCGGCTTCGTGCAGGAGTACCGCGCCTCGAACGCGGTGGCCGAATTGCGCAGCCGCCTCGCGCTCGTGGTGCCCGCGAAGCGCGACGGGCGCGTGCAGCCGACGCCGGTGCGCGAGATCGTGCCCGGCGACGTCGTGGTGCTCGCCGCCGGCAACCTCGTCCCGGCCGACGGCCTCGTGCTGTCGGCGAAGGACTTCCTCGTCAGCGAGGCGAGCCTCACCGGGGAATCCTTCCCGGTCGAGAAGCACCCCGGCGTGCTGCCGGAGGCCACGGGCCTCGGCGCGCGCACCAACTGCGTGTTCCTCGGCACCTCGGTACGCAGCGGCGAGGCCGAGGTGCTGGTGGTCGCCACCGGCCGCGCCACGGCGCTGGGCGCGATCGCCGCGCGGCTCGGCGACACCGCGCCCGAGACCGAATTCGCGCGCGGCATCCGCGAGTTCGGATACCTGCTCCTGCGCGTGATGCTGATGATGGTGTTCTTCGTGCTGGCGGTGAACCTGCTGCTCGGCCGGCCCGGCATCGAGTCGCTGCTGTTCGCGGTGGCGCTCGCGGTCGGCATGTCGCCGGAGCTGCTGCCGGCGATCGTCACCGTGACGCTGTCGCACGGCGCGCGCGCGATGGCGAAGGCCGGCGTGATCGTGCGCCGGCTGGAGGCGATCGAGAACCTCGGCAGCCTCGACGTGCTGTGCACCGACAAGACCGGCACGCTGACCGAGGGCGTGATCGCGCTCGACGCCGCGGTATCGCCGACGGGGGAACCCTCGGCGGAGGTCATGCGCCTCGCGCACCTCAACGCCGCGTTCGAGACCGGCATCGACAACCCGCTGGATGCCGCGATCGTCGCCGCCGGCCGCGCGCAGGGGCTCGCCTCCGAGGGCTGGCGCAAGGTCGACGAGATCCCGTACGACTTCGTGAGGAAGCGGCTTACGATCGTTGCCGCAAGCGGCAACGATGCGATCGTCACCTCGCGCGAGCACGATGGCGTGGAGCACGTCATCGTCACCAAGGGCGCGTTCGCGAACGTGCTCGCCACCTGCTCGACGGTGCGCAGCGCCGAGGGCGAAGCGGCGCTGGACGACGCCGCGCGCTCGCGGCTGGAGGCGTATTTTCGCGAGCGCGGCGAGCAGGGCTTTCGCGCGCTCGCGCTCGCGACGCGTCGCGCGCCGCCGAAGGAACACTACGGCCACGACGACGAGCGCGACATGGTGTTCGAGGGGTTCCTGCTCTTCCTCGACCCGCCCAAGCCCGAGGCTCGGAAGACGCTCGCCGACCTCGCGGCGCTCGGCATCCGCATCAAGGTCATCACCGGCGACAACCGCTACGTCACCGCGCACGCCGCGGCCACGATCGGGCTCGACGCGCGCTCGATGCTCACCGGCGAGCAGGTGGCCGCGATGCGCGACGAATCGCTGTGGCACCTCGCGGACCGCACCGACCTCTTCGTCGAGGTCGACCCGCAGCAGAAGGAGCGCATCGTGCGCGCGCTGCAGCGCAGCGGCCACGCGGTGGGCTTCATGGGCGACGGCATCAACGACGCGCCCGCGCTGCACGCCGCCGACGTCGGCATCTCGGTGGACGGCGCGGTCGACGTCGCGCGCGAGAGCGCAGACGTGGTCCTGCTGCACCGCGACCTCGACGTGCTGCGCGGCGGCGTCGAGCACGGCCGGCGCACCTTCGCCAACACGCTGAAGTACATCTCGATCACCAACAGCGCGAACTTCGGCAACATGATCAGCATGGCGCTGGCGGCCGCGGTGCTGCCCTTCCTGCCGCTGGCCGCGAAGCAGATCCTGCTGAACAATTTCCTCTCGGACATCCCGTCGATCGCGATCTCGACCGACCGCGTGGACGAGTCTTCGGTGGCCACCGCGCAGCGCTGGGACGTGGCCGAGGTGCGCCGCTTCATGATCGTGTTCGGCCTCGTCAGCACGGCCTTTGACCTGCTGACCTTCGCGCTGCTGCTGCTCGTCTTCGAGGCAAGCGAATCGGTCTTCCAGACCACGTGGTTCGTGGTGTCGCTGCTGACCGAGCTTGCGGTGGTGCTGGTGCTGAGGACGCGGCTGCCGATGCTGAAGAGCGTGCCGAGCGCGACGCTGCTGTGGCTGACGGTGGTGGTGGCCGCGCTGACGCTGGCGATCCCCTACGCCGGCAGCCTCGCCACCGCGTTCGGCTTCGTGCCGCTACCCGCGCAGCTCTTCGCCACTGTGCTCGCGATCGTCGCGGGCTACGTGGTGATCACCGAGTTCGCGAAGGCGCGGTTCTACCGCGCCCGGTCGCGCTGCGGCTAGGGATACACGCGACCCAGCGTGAAGTAGAACGCCGCGCCGACGCCCGGCGCGGACTCCGCCCACACGCTTCCCTGGTGGCGTTCGACGATGCGCTTCACGATCGCGAGGCCGATGCCGGTGCCCGGAAATTCCGCTTCGGAGTGCAGGCGCTGGAAGGTCCCGAACAGCTTCTCCACGAAGCGCATGTCGAAACCGACCCCGTTGTCGCGCACGACGTAGGCCTGCCTGGCGGTATTCCACTGCACCGAGATCCGCGGCGACGCCTGCTTGGCGCTGAACTTGAATGCGTTTCCGAGCAGGTTGCGCAGGACCTGCCGCAGCAACTTCTCGTTCCCTTCGGCGTCGGGCAATTGCCCCACCTCGACCTCGGTGCGCGGATATCCCGGCCTCGACTCGTCGGCGACCGCGCTGGCGAGAGCGCGCATGTCCACGCGGTCGAACGGCGCGGAGGTCCTCGACAGTCGCGCGAGTTCCAGCAGGTCGTCCACCAGCACGCCGAGCTTCACGGCGTTCGCCTCCACGATGTCGAGCAGCCTTCGACCCTCCTCGCTCAGCCGCTCCCCGTCGGCCGCCATGTGCGCGAACCCGGCGATGGCGCGCAGCGGCGCCCGCAGGTCATGCGAGATCGAGTACGAGAACGCCTCGAGCTCCCGCAACGCCGTCTCGAGGTCGTGGGTGCGCTGCGCCACGCGCTGCTCGAGTTCGCGGTTCATGTCGCGCAGCGCGCGGTCGAGGAGAATGTCCTTCGTGACATTTCGCCCGGTTCCCCGGTACCCGAGGAATCGCCCGTCCGCATCGAGGACCGGATTGCCGTTGATCGATACCCAGAACTCGCGGCCATCGACATCGGGACGGCGCATCACGAAATCACGGAACGGCTCGTGCCGGTCGAGCGTCGCCCGATGCGCTGCCCAGTCGGCTTCGCCCAGGTTCAGCGCCGGAAGGTCCCAGCGCGTCTTGCCCAGGTGCGAATCGCTGTCGATGCCGCTGTTGCTTCCGACCTGGCTGGAGAGGAACGTGAAGCGGTGGTCGGGTCCGGATTCCCAGTACCAGTCGACCGAGGCATCAACCAGGTCCCGGAAGCGCTCCTCGCTGGCCTCCAGGGCGCGGCGCTGCCGCGCGGACCGTGTCGCCATGACCGCGAGTCCAAGCGCCGCCGCCAGCAGGATCGCGGCCGCCGCACGGTAGATCAAGAGCCGCTCGCGAAAGCGACGCTCGACGGGCTCGTACACCGAGGCGAGATTCAGGCCAACGACCGCGACCGCCTGCGCCCCCGCCACCTTCGTGTACGCAAACACGCGCTCGTCGCCGCCGACCGTGGCATTGGCGATGAAATGCCCCTGCTTCGGGGCATCCGGCCGGACGAACGGGCGCCCAGGATTCACCTTCTTGCCGAGCGCCTCGTCGGCGCGGTAGTTGCGGCCAATGAAATAGCCTTCGGCATCGAACAAGGCGACGTTGTTCTCCGGTGACAGTTCGAACTCGGAAAGCATCTGGCTGATGTACTCCGCGTTCACCACGAACAGCACCGCCCCGGCGAACCGGCCCTCGCGGAGGATCGGCCGCGAATACCAGACGAGCCAGCGCCCCGCGGTCTCGCCCTCGACCGGGCGACCGTGATAGAGGCGGTCGCTGCCATCCTGGATGTCGCGAAACGCCGCAAGTGCGTCGACCCGCAGCGAGCGGTCCGCTTCATGGCTGGCGTAGGTGATGCTGCCGTCCGCCGCGGCGACGATCAAGCGGACGCCGCCCCGTGCCGGCAGGCCGCGCACGTAGGCGCGCATCATCGGAGCCGTCAGCGCAGGGTCGTTGCCGAAGATCTCGCGGGTGACTCGGATCGTGGAGTCCGCGACGCGGAGAAATACCGAATAGCGGTTGCCCGCGGCGACCGACAGTCGCTCGGCGAGCGTCGTGGCCTGGGCAAGCGCCGCATCCCGATCGTTCCTGTACTGGGCCCATGGTGCATACGCGACGACCGCCGCCAGCGCGACCATGATCGCGACGATCGCGTAGATGCGCGCCGTCGGCCCGTGAAGCCCTTTGGACGAACCCGGTCCCACCCATCCATTCAAGCCGGACGAAGGGATTAACCCTTGATGCCGATCAATCGGCCGCCGGACGCGCCTCGCGGCCCGGCGCCGGCAACCATCCCCGACGCTAGCGCGCCACGAGTTCGGCCCAGAAGGCCTCGGGGCCGCGCTCGCAGACGTAGCGACCCAGCCACTCGGCCCAATAGGCGTCCGCACCGAACTCCGCGCGCCACGACCAGAGGCGCCGCGTGGCGTGTTGCAGCACGTACTCGCGCGTGAAGCCGATGGCGCCATGCGCCTGGTGCGCGAGGTTTGTCGCCATGCTCGCGGCCTCGCCGCAGCGCACTTTAGCGGCGGCGATCTCGAAGCTGGCATCGCCACGCGCTGCAAGCGCGCGGAAGGCGTGCTCCGCAGCGATCGTCGCTGCCGCCGAATGACCGGCGAGCACCGCCAGCGCCTGCTGCACCGCCTGGTTCGCGGCCAGCGCGCGGCCGAACTGCTTGCGCTCGACCACGTACTTGAGGCTGACGTCGAGCGCGCGCTCGATCGCGCCGGCCATCTGCGCCGCGCGACCGGCCGCGCCGAGGGTGCGCGCATCCAGCCCCTTCAGCGCGCCTTCCGCCAGCACCGCAGTGCTTTTCCACTCGAGTGTGTCTCGGGGCTCGCCGGCTAGATTGGTCTCGCGCGTCGCCGTGGCCGCGTCCTTCGCGAGCAGCGCCACGCGCGTGCCGGCGACGACGACCACGTGGCCGGCGTCCGCGCCCCAGGGCACCGAGGCGGCGCGGCCCGAAAGCTTGCCGCCCGAGATCGCGAGGCTGGCGTCCTGGGCGACCGCAAGCGGACCTTCCGGCACCTTCAGTCCGGCCGCGGCGAGCAGGCTCGCGCCCGCGATGCTCTCGGCGATCGGCAGCGGAAGCGGCGCGCGGCCCGCCTCGAAGAGGATGGTGCCGGCGTCGAGCCACGTGCCGCCCGCGCCGCCCTGCGCTTCGGGAAGGTGCGGGCGCGCGAGCCCCGCCTCCTCCACCGCGGCCCACATCGCGGCCGGGAACGCGCGCTCGGAGGCTTCCAGCGCATCGCGCGTAGCGAGGTCGGCGAAGAGCCGCGCGCAGGACTCCTTCAGCATGGTGTCGCTCATCGCAGCCCCAGCCCGCGGGCGATGATGCCGCGCACCACTTCGCGGGCGCCGCCGCGGATGGTGAAGGTCGGCGCGTTGACGACGATGTAGGCGTGCGAGCGCGCGAGGTCGCCGCCGGTGTCGAGCCTCGGCTCGGTGCCTAGCAGGTCGTGCACCACCTCGGGCAGCCACTGCTCGTGCTGCGTGCCGACGTCCTTGACCATCGAGGCCTCGACCGCCGGGTCGCGGCCCGCCTCGAGCATCGTCGCCACGGACAGCGACATCTGGCGCAGCGTGGAGAGCTGCGCCGCGAGCCTGCCGATCGCCACCGCGCTGCGCTCGCTCGGCTTCGCGCCCGCGGCGCGGATCAGCTCGAAGTAGAGGCGCACGGAGGCGAGGTACCGGTCCGGGCCGCTCCTCTCGAAGGCGAGTTCGTTCGTCACCTGCTTCCAGCCGTCGCCCTCGCCGCCCACCATGCGGTGGTCGGGCACGAAGGCGCGATCGAAGTGCACCTCGTTGAAGTGGTGGTGGCCGATCACGTCGTAGATCGGCCGCACGGTCACGCCCTGGCCCTTCAGGTCGACGATGAACTGCGACAGGCCGGCGTGCTTCTGCGTCTCCGGCCCGCCCGTGCGCACCAGCGCGAGCGCGTAGTCGGCGAGGTGCGCGCCGGTGGTCCACACCTTGGTGCCCGAGAGCTCCCAGCCGCCGTCCACGCGCACGGCCTTCGTGCGCACGCCGGCGAGATCCGACCCTGCGTCGGGCTCGCTCATGCCGATCGAGAACATGGTCTCGCCCTTCACCATGCCGGGCAGGAACTCCTCGCGCTGCGCCTCGGTGCCGAACTTCAACAGCATCGGGCCGTACTGCCGGTCGGCGAGCCAGTGGCACATGCACGGCGCGCCGGCGGCGAGCATCTCCTCCTGCACCACCCAGCGCTCGAGCGCGCTGCGTTCGCCGCCGCCGTACTTCTTCGGCCAGGTCATGCCGATCCAGCCGCGCGCGCCGACCTTCTTCGAGAATGCGCGGTCGAAGCTGGTGCCCCACGAGAATGCGCGCGGCGTCGGGCCTTTCGGCCCCAGTTCCTCGCGCAGGAATGCGCGCACTTCCTCGCGCAGCGCGCGCGCCGAGGGCGGGAGTTCGCCCGGCTCGAATCGGATGTTCTGCATGCGGCGATTCTCTCACCGCGCGCCCGGGCGCCGGCGCCGCAAGCGCGAAACCACGCGCGGCGGGCGCACTATACTGCGCGCACCTTGACGTCCCTCAATCCCCTGCGCCTCGCCGCGGCGGCCGCGCTCGCCGCCCTGTTCGTGCTCTGCCTCGCGTGGGAGCTGTGGCTCGCGCCGATCCGCCCCGGCGGCTCGATGCTGGCGCTGAAGGCGCTGCCGCTGCTGATCCCGATGGCCGGCATCGTCTCGGGCCGGCGCTACACCTACCAGTGGACCAGCATGTTCATCCTCGCCTACTTCATCGAGGGCGTGATGCGAGCGTGGGCCGATCACGGCGTGTCGCAGCTGCTCGCCGCCGGCGAGATCGTGCTGAGCCTCGCGTACTTCGCGTCCGTGGTGGCCTACGCGAGATTGACGCGCCCTGCCCGGCTCCCGGGCTAGCTGCAGGTGCGCGAGATCTCGGAGCGCAGGGAGGCGGTGCGCCGCTCGCGCTCGGCATCATCCATGGGCGAGCGCTCGCCCTTGGCGTCGGTCTGCCAGACGCGGCGCGACTGCGTGTAGCGCGCGAGTTCCGACTGCAGCTGCTGGCAGCGCTTCGCGCGCTGCTGCATCTCGGCGGCGGCCTTCTTCTCGGCCTCCTCGCGCTCGATCTGGCGGCGGCGAAAGCCGCGCTCCTGCTCGGCAAGGTCGCGCGCTTCCGGCCGCTCGGCACCCGAAGGCGGCGGCAGCGGCTGGATGTCCACCTCGGTGCCGCGGCAGCCGGGCACCGGCTTCTCGGAATACTGCGTCACGCCTTTCGCGTCGACGCACTTGTAGACCGGCGCCGCTTGCACGGCGCCGGCCAGCACAAGACCTGCGAGGAGGAAGGCGCGCCTCACACCTGGTGCTGCGGGTTCATCTTCTGGTCCTTGCTGGAGAGCCGGTTCAGCGCCGAGATGTAGGCCTTGGCCGAGGCGACGATGATGTCGGTGTCGGCGCCGATGCCATTGACGATGCGACCGCCCTTGGAGAGGCGCACCGTGACCTCGCCCTGCGACTCGGTCCCCTGCGTCACCGCGTTCACCGAGTAGAGCAGCAGCTCCGCGCCGCTCTTCGCGACGGCCTCGATCGCCTTGAAGGTCGCGTCCACCGGGCCGTCGCCCGTGGCCTCGCTCTTCTTCTCCTTGCCGCCATCGGTGATCACGAGCGTGGCATGCGGGCGCTCGCCCATGCCGCTCGCCTGGTTCATGGTGACCAGGCCGTACTGCTCGGCCTGCGACGCGGACTCGTCGGAGACGAGGGCCATGAGGTCCTCGTCGAAGATCTCCGCCTTCTTGTCGGCGAGGTCCTTGAAGCGCTGGAAGGCCTTGTTGACGCGATCCTCGCTCTCCATCTCGACGCCGAGTTCCTTCAGGCGCTGCTTGAACGCGGTGCGCCCGGAGAGCTTGCCGAGCACGATCTTGTTGGTGCTCCAGCCCACGTCCTCGGCGGTCATGATCTCGTAGGTCTCGCGCGCCTTCAGCACGCCGTCCTGGTGGATGCCCGAGGCGTGCGCGAAGGCGTTCGCGCCGACCACCGCCTTGTTCGGCTGCACGACGAAGCCCGTGACCTGCGAGACGAGCCGCGAGGTCGGCACGATCTGCGTGGTGTCGATGCGCGTCTGGAGGTGGAAGAAGTCCTTGCGCGTGCGCACCGCCATCACGACTTCCTCGAGCGAGGTATTGCCGGCGCGCTCGCCGAGGCCGTTGATGGTGCACTCGACCTGCCGCGCACCGCCGATCTGCACCGCGGCGAGCGAGTTCGCCACCGCCATGCCGAGGTCGTTGTGGCAGTGCACCGACCAGACCGCCTTGTCGGAGTTGGGGATCTTCTCCCGGAGCTGGCGGATGAACTCGCCGAACTGCTGCGGCACCGCGTAGCCGACCGTGTCGGGCACGTTGATGGTGGTCGCGCCCTCCTTGATCACGGCTTCGAGCACGCGGCAGAGGAAGTCGAGCTCCGAGCGGCTGCCGTCCTCGGGCGAGAACTCGATGTCCGGGCAGGCGTTGCGGGCGTAGCGCACCGCGAGCTTCGCCTGCTCGAGCACCTGCTCGGGCGACATGCGCAATTTCTTTTCCATGTGCAGCGGGCTGGTGGCGATGAAGGTGTGGATGCGCCACGACGGCGCGCCCTTCAGCGCGTCGATGCCGCGCTGGATGTCGCGGTCGTTCGCGCGGCACAGGCCGGCGACGGTGGAATCCTTGACCACGTTGGCGATCGCGCGCACGCACTCGAAGTCGCCGTTCGACGAGGCCGGGAAGCCCGCCTCGATCACGTCGACCTTCATGCGCTCCAGCGCCCGGGCGATGCGCAGCTTCTCTTCCTGCGTCATCGAGGCGCCGGGCGACTGCTCGCCGTCGCGCATGGTGGTGTCGAAGATGATCAATTGGTCGGTGGTCATGGTCTTTCCTTCCCGTTGGATGGATTGATCCCTTTCCGCCTCGTGGGCGGGCTGGGCACTGCCGAATTGTGGGGTGGGGGTTTTAGCGCGCGAGGCGCAGCAGCCCGGGCAGGAGCGCCAGGGTGCGGAACAGCACGAGGATGTCGTGGGCCGAGGCCATCGACCCACTATACCGGGTGTTCAGGGGCCCCGCAACTCAGCCAGGCTTGCCGTCGGCACGCGGCTTCCAGAGCCGCGGCGCGTAGGTCGCCGCGTAGACGAGGAAGGCGGCGGCCCAGCACGCTGCCGAAATCTCGATCAGCCTTGCATACCCGAGCGCCGGCGCCAGCGCCGCGGCGACGCGCAGCCCGCAGGCGAGGTGCACCAGCACGTAGGACGCGGTCTCGCTGCGCCCCGCCTTCAGCGGCCGGCCGGTGTGGCCGAGCGCGGTGCGCGTGATCATGCCGAGGATCACGCCGCCCATCGCCCCGGCGGCGAATGCGTGCGTCGCCGCGCCGGGCGCGATGAAGCCCAGCGCGCTCGCCGAGAGGAGCGCGAAGCCGAGCGGCATCCACGCGTATGACAGATGCAGGATCCACAGGATCGGCGTGCGCAAGGTCGCGAGCGGCTTCCAGTCGGCGAGGCGCGCCGCGTGGGCGAGCGCCGCGGCGCCGGCGAGCGGCGCGACGACGAGGCCCGGCAACGACAGCGCATCGGCGGCAAAGGCGGCGAGCGCGAGGCCGATGGAGGCCTTGTCCAGCCAAGGCCGGCGCACCACCTGCACGCGCGGCAGCGCGTTCTGCGTGAACGACGGGATCACGCGCCCGCCCATCACCGCCACCAGCACCAGCACGAGGTAGAGCGCGGCCTTGACCGCCGCGAGCCCGGCGCCGAAATGGAACGCGAGGTTGAGCGCGCCCATCGCGCACAGCATCGCGATGACGAAGTAGTTGCGGCGATTGCCGGCCCGCACCAGCACGCGGCCGATGGCGAACGCGAGCGCGAACGGGAACGCGCCGTCGACGACCGTCGCGACCAAGGGCGAGCCGATCCAGATGGCGACGCGCCCCGCGATCCAGATCGCGGCCAGCAGCGCGAGCGCGGCGCCGGTCGGCGTCGGGATGCCGGTCCACGCGCGCACCGCGGTGAGCAGGAAGCCCGCGACCACCGCGAGCGCGAAGCCGAACACCATCTCGTGCGCGTGCCACTCGATGCCGGCGTGCGCGGCCGGCGCCGGCAACCGGCCGGAGAGCATCAGCACCCAAGCGAGGATCGCGAGCGCGGACCACGCCGCGGCGAGCAGGTAGAAGGGACGGAAGCCGAGCGCGAGGAATGCGCTGCCGGATAGCCGTGGCGGCTTCGCGGGTTCTTCGATGCGGACGAGGGTCACGGCGCGCACGGTAGCGACCCGCGCGCGTCGTGGGATTGCTTCAGATCAAGAGAATCCGGGCGGCAGCGGCTTTGCGCGCACGCCCATCACCCACAGCACCCAGCCGGAAAGACCATACCCGCAGAAGAGCAGGAACAGCACCACCGGCGGATTGAACGACACCAGCACGAACACCAGCACGACGACCAGCAGCACCGAGAACGGCACCGCCTTGCGCCAGTTGACCGTCTTGAAGTTGTAGAACGGCGCGTTCGACACCATGGTGAGGCCGGCGTACAGCGTGACGAGGCCGGCGACCCACGGCATGCCGTACTCGGAGAGCGGGATCTTGTTGTCGTGCGCGAGCCAGATGAAGCCGGCGACCAGCGCCGCGGCGCCCGGGCTGGGCAGGCCCTGGAAGAAGCGCTTGTCGACGACGTCGGTGTTGACGTTGAAGCGCGCGAGGCGCAGCGCCGCGGACGCGCAGTAGACGAAGGCCGCGATCCAGCCGAAGCGGCCGATGTCCTTCAGGATCCACTCGTACATGACGAGCGCCGGCGCGGCGCCGAACGAGACCATGTCCGAGAGGCTGTCGTACTCTGCGCCGAACTCGCTCTGCGTGCGCGTCATGCGCGCGATGCGGCCATCCAGCCCGTCGAGCACCGCGGCGACGAAGATCGCCACCGCCGAGACGTCGAACTTGCCGTTCATCGCCTGCACGATGGCGTAGAAGCCGGCGAAGAGCGCCGCCGTGGTGAACAGGTTCGGCAGCAGGTAGATGCTGCGCCGGCGCAGCTGCTTGATGCGCGGGCCCATCGGCGGGCGCACGCGTGCGCCCTCGGGCTGCTGCGCGCCGTTGCCCGGCAATTCAGCCATTCGCCGGCAGCGTGGCGAGCACCGAGCTCGCCGCCTGCACCTTGTCGCCGAGCGCGGCCACGGGCTTCGCGTCGAGCGGCAGGTAGACGTCGACGCGCGAGCCGAAGCGGATGAAGCCGTAGCGCTGGCCGCGCGTCAGCTCCACGCCCTGGTCGACGTAGCAGAGGATGCGCCGCGCGACGAGGCCGGCGATCTGCACGCAGGTGACGTCGCGCCCGCCCCTGGTGCGGATCCACAGCGCGTTGCGCTCGTTCTCGGTCGAGGCCTTGTCGAGCGCCGCGTTGACGAAGGCGCCCTCGTGGTACCAGCGCTGCTTCACCGTGCCGTCCACCGGCGCGCGGTTGGAGTGCACGTTGAACACGTTCATGAACACGGAGATCTTCAGCGCCTCGCGCTCCAGCCACGGATCGCGCACCTTCTCGATGGCGACGATGCGGCCGTCGGCCGGCGAGACCACCGCGTCCGCCTCGTCCGGCACGTCGCGCGGGGGGTCGCGGAAGAACTGCAGCACGAACAGGGCCGCGATCCACAGCGGGATCGCCCACCAGCCGGCGAGCCACTGCACGACCACGGCCGCCGCGACCGAGCCGGCGAGGAACGGCCAGCCTTCGCGCGCGATCAGGGGATGCGGATAGGGAGGGCGCATGGCTCAGTTCTTCTTGTCGGCATCCGCCGTCCGGTCGGCGCCCTGCTGCAGCACCTTGGCCGCGTCCTGCGCGGCGCGGTCGACCACCTGCTTCGGCTGGTCGCCGACCTTCTTCGCGGCCCCGGACTGCGGCACCTTGTCGCCGCAGCCCGAGAGCAGGATCGCCGCCGCCATCCCCAGCAGCCAGCGCATCGTCGCGCTCAGTTCTTCGAGGTGTCGACGAGGCGGTTCTTGCGGATCCAGGGCATCATGTCCCGGAGCTTGCCGCCGACCTTCTCGATCGGGTGCTCCGCGGTCATGCGCCGGCGCGACAGCAGCGTCGGGGCGCCCGCCTTGTTCTCGAGCACGAAGTCCTTCGCGTACTCGCCGGTCTGGATGCGGTGCAGCGCTTCCTTCATGCGCGCGCGCACGGCGTCGTCGATGATCTTCGGCCCGGTGACGTATTCGCCGTACTCGGCGTTGTTCGAGATCGAGTAGTTCATCGTGCCGATGCCGCCCTCGTACATCAGGTCGACGATCAGCTTCAGCTCGTGCAGGCACTCGAAGTACGCCATCTCGGGCGCGTAGCCCGCGTCGACCAGCGTGTCGAAGCCGGCCTTGACCAGCTCGACGCAGCCGCCGCAGAGCACGGTCTGCTCGCCGAAGAGGTCGGTCTCGGTCTCTTCCTTGAAGTTGGTCTCGATGATCCCGGCCTTGCCGCCGCCGATCGCCGCGGCGTACGAGAGGGCCATGTCGCGCGCCTTCTTCGACGCGTTGCGGTGCACGGCGATCAGCATCGGCACGCCGCCGCCGGCGGCGTAGGTCGAGCGCACGGTGTGGCCCGGGGCCTTCGGCGCGACCATCCACACGTCGAGGTCGGCGCGCGGCTGCACCTGCCCGTAGTGCACGTTGAAGCCGTGCGCGAAGGCCAGCGACGCCCCCTTCTTGATGTTCGGGGCGACGTCGGCGTTGTAGACCGCGGCGATGTGCTCGTCGGGCATCAGCATCATGACGACGTCGGCGCCCTTCACCGCGTCGGCGACCTCGGCGACCTTCAGGCCCGCCTTCTTCGCCTTGTCCCACGAGGCGCCGTCCTTCCTCAGGCCCACGGTGACCTTGCCGCCGGACTCGTGCAGGTTGAGCGCGTGCGCGTGGCCCTGCGAGCCGTAGCCGAGGATGGTGACCTTCTTGCCCTTGATGAGCGAGAGGTCGGCGTCTTTGTCGTAGTAGACCTTCATGGATTGCACTCCCTGGATGGAACCTGCAGAAAAAGGGCGGGGTCGCGGCGCCGCGAGGCGCGGCCGTTCAGACCCGCAGTACCCGGTTGCCGCGGCCGATGCCGCTCGCGCCGGTGCGCACGGTCTCGACGATGCTGGCCGAGTCGATGGCGTGGATGAACGCGTCGAGCTTGGCGCCGTCGCCGGTGAGCTCGATCGTGTAGGTGTTGTCCGAGACGTCGATGACGCGGCCGCGGAAGATGTCGGCCATGCGCTTCATGTCCTCGCGCTCCTTGGCGCCGGCGCGCACCTTGATCAGCATCAGCTCGCGCTCGATGTGCTCGGCCTCCGAGAGGTCGACGACCTTCACCACCTCGACCAGCTTGTTCAGCTGCTTGGTGATCTGCTCGATGACGTCTTCCGAGCCGGTGGTGACGATGGTCATGCGCGACATCGACGGGTCTTCCGTCGGCGCCACCGTCAGCGACTCGATGTTGTACGCGCGCGCCGAGAAGAGGCCCGACACCCTGGACAACGCGCCGGCCTCGTTCTCGAGCAGGATCGAGATGATGTGGCGCGACATCAGAGATCCTCCGAGAGGATCATCTCGGAGATGCCCTTGCCGCCCGGCACCATCGGGTAGACGTTCTCGGTCTGGTCGGTGACGATGTCGAGGAAGACGAGCTCGTCCTTCCGCTTGAACGCGTCGCGCAGCGCGGGCTCGACGTCGGCGGGCTTGGTGACCTGCACGCCGCGGTGGCCGTAGCCCTCGGCGAGCTTCACGAAGTCGGGCAGCGCGTCCATGTACGACTCGGCGTACCGGTTGCCGTGGAAGAACTCCTGCCACTGGCGCACCATGCCCATGTAGCGGTTGTTCAGGTTCACGATCTTCACCGGCAGGCGGTACTGCTTGCAGGTCGAGAGTTCCTGCAGGCACATCTGGATCGAGGACTCGCCGGTCACGCAGGCCACCGGCACGCCGGGGTTGGCGAGCGCGGCACCCATCGCGGCGGGCAGGCCGAATCCCATCGTGCCCAGGCCGCCGGAATTGATCCAGCGGCGCGGCTTGTCGAACTTGTAGAACTGCGCCGCCCACATCTGGTGCTGGCCGACGTCGGAGGTGATGATGGCGTCGCCGCCGGTGACTTCCCAGAGCTTCTCGACGACGAACTGCGGCTTGATGATCGCCGAGGCGCGGTCGTACTTCAGGCACTCCTTCGAGCGCCACTCGTCGATCTGCTTCCACCACGCCGCGAGCGCCGCGGCATCGGGCTTGGCCGCCGCGGCCTTCAGCGCCTTCGACAGCTCGTCGAGCACTTCGCCGACGTCGCCGACGATCGGCACGTCGACCTTCACGCGCTTGGAGATCGACGAGGGGTCGATGTCCACGTGCACGATCTTGCGCGGGTTCTGCGCGAAGTGCGCCGGGTTGCCGATCACGCGATCGTCGAACCGCGCGCCGATCGCCACCAGCACGTCGCAGTTCTGCATCGCCATGTTGGCTTCGTACGTGCCGTGCATGCCGAGCATGCCGAGGAACTGGCGGTCGGTCGCAGGATAGCCGCCGAGGCCCATCAGCGTGTTGGTGATCGGGTAGCCGAGCTGGCGCACGAACTCGGTCAGCTTCGGGGCGGCGTTGGCGAGGATCACGCCGCCGCCGGTGTAGATCATCGGGCGCTTCGCCTCGAGGATCAGCTGCACCGCCTTCTTGATCTGCCCCGCGTGGCCCTTCTTCACCGGGCTGTAGCTGCGCATCGCCACGGTCTCGGGGTACTGGAACTCGCACGCCTGCATCGTGACGTCATTGGGGATGTCGACGAGCACCGGGCCGGGACGGCCCGAGGTGGCGAGGAAGAACGCCTTCTTCATCGTCGCCGCGAGGTCCTTCACGTCCTTGACGAGGAAGTTGTGCTTCACGCACGGGCGCGTGATGCCGACCGTGTCGACTTCCTGGAACGCATCCAGCCCGATCGCCGCGGTGGGCACCTGGCCGGTGATGATCACCATCGGGATCGAGTCCATGTAGGCCGTGGCGATGCCGGTGACCGCGTTGGTCACGCCGGGGCCCGAGGTGACCAGGCACACGCCGACCTTGTTGCTCGCGCGCGAATAACCGTCAGCTGCGTGCGCGGCGCCCTGCTCATGGCGCACGAGCACATGCTTCACCTTGTCCTGCTTGAAGAGTTCGTCG
>CAZTXP010000022.1:0-9742 GCA_964617355.1 uncultured Enterobacteriaceae bacterium | reverse complement strand
GCCGCGGTGCTCGGCGGCGCGCAATCGATCTTCACCTGCGCCTACGACGAGGCCTTCCAGATCCCCACCGAGTTCTCCGCGGAACTGGCGCTGCGCACGCAGCAGATCGTCCAGCACGAGGCCGGCGTCACCGCCACCGTGGACCCGCTCGGCGGCAGCTACTACGTCGAGTGGCTCACCGACCGTATGGAAGCCGGCATGGTCGACGTGATGCGCGAGATCGACGAGTACGGCGGCGTCGTCAAGGCGATCGAGGAAGGCTGGCTGCAGCGCCGGATCGCCCTGCGCGCCAAGGAGAAGAAGGACGCCACCGACCGCGGCGAGCGCGTCGTGGTCGGCCAGAACAAGTATCGGCGCGCCGAGCAGGCCGACAGTTACGGAGAAGTGTTCCGGCTGGACCCGAAGATCGCCGGCCGCGTGCTGGAGAAGCACGCCAGCGTGAAGCGCACGCGTGACAACGCGAAGGTCGCGCAGACGCTGGATGCGCTCGAAGCCGCGGCGCGCGAAGACAAGGAGAACCTGATGCCCCTGCTCGTGGACTGCTGCCACGCCTACGCCACCGTCGGCGAGATGGTGGATCGCCTGAAGCGCTGCTGGGGCGAGTTCCAGGAACCGGTGCGGCTATGAACGCTCCCCTTTCGGGCAAGCGGATACTGGTGGCCAAGCCGGGGCTGGATGGCCACGACGCCGGCGCGAAGGTAGTGGCGCTCGCACTGCGCGACGCCGGCGCCGAGGTGATCTATACCGGGCTGCGCAAGTCGCCCGACTTCATCGTGCGCATCGCGGTCGACGAGGACGTCGCCGCGGTCGGCCTCTCCATCCTCTCGGGCAGCCACAAGGAACTCGCGCGCGAGGTGATCGAGGGCCTGCGCGCCGCGGGTGCAGGCGACATCCCCGTGTTCGTCGGCGGCACCATCCCGCCGGAAGACCGCGACCCGCTCATCGCGGCCGGCGTGAAGGGCGTCTACACCAACGACACGCCGCTCGCGCAGATGATCGACGACCTCGCGGCGAAGCTGCACTAGGGCCATGGCAGGCCCGCTCGCCGGCATCACCGTGCTCGAGGTCGGCCACATGCTGGCCGGCCCGTACTGCGGGATGCTGCTGGCGGACCTCGGCGCCGAGGTGATCAAGGTCGAGCCGCCCGAGGGCGACATCGGCCGCCGCGTCAGCCCGCACGTGGTGGCCGGGCACAACGCCTACTTCGCGAGCCTGAATCGCACGAAGAAGAGCGTGGTGCTCGATCTCGCGAGCGGCGAAGGCCAGCGGGCGCTGCACGCCCTCGCCGCACGCGCGCACGCGCTGGTCACCAACCTGCGGCCCGGCGCGATCCGCAAGCTCGGTCTCACCTACGAGGCGCTGAAGGTCGCGAACCCGAAGCTCGTCTGCGTCGCGCTCACCGGCTTCGGCCTCGACGGCACCCATGCCGATCGCCCCGCCTACGACTACGTGGTGCAGGCGATGGCCGGCGTGATGGCGATCACGGGCGAGCCCGGCAGCCCGCCGGCGAAGACCGGCTATTCGGCGGTCGACAACTCGGTCGGCATCATGGGCGCGCTGGGCTTGCTCGCCAAGATCGTCGAGGGCAAGGGCGGGCAGGTCGACGTCTCGATGCACGACGCGATGCTCTCGCAACTCAACTACCTCGCCGGCGCGTGGCTCAATGCGGGCGAGGCGGCGCAGCGCATGCCGCGTTCCTCGCATCCGTACATCGTGCCGGCGCAGGTGTTCGAGACCCGCGACGGCTGGCTGGTGCTGTTCGTGTCGCACGACGAGTTCTGGCGACGCTTTTGCACCGAGGCCGGCAAGCCCGCGTGGATCACCGACGCGCGCTACGCCACGATGACCGTGCGGCGCGAGAACCGCGACGCGCTGCTCGCCGAACTCGAGCCCCTGCTGAAGTCGGATACGACCGCGTCGTGGATGCAGCGGCTCGCGCCGCTCGGCGTGGTCGTCGCGCCGGTCGAGAAACTGGAAGATGCGCTGCAGTCCGATCTCGTGCGCGAACGCCGCATGGTGGCCGAGATCCCGTGCGAAAAGGGCACGATTCGCGCCGTCGCGAACCCGATCCGCATCGCCGGCGCCGAGACGCGCTACGCGCCGCCGCCGCTCCTCGGCGAACACACCGCGGCGCTGCTCGCGCCGTCGCTGCTCGTCGAGCGCGCCCTGAAGCGCGACCGCCGCGCGCTCGGCCGCGCGATCAGCGCGATCGAGGACGGCACGCCCGAGGGCGAGGCGCTGGTGCGCTCCCTGGTCTCCCGGCCCGGACACGCGCACGTGGTCGGCGTCACCGGCCCGCCCGGCGCGGGCAAGTCCACGCTGGTCGGGGCGCTGGCTAAGGTGCTGCTCGAGCGCGGCCAGCGCGTCGCGGTGATTGCGGTGGATCCGTCCAGCCCCTTCACCGGCGGCGCGCTGCTCGGCGACCGCGTGCGCATGGCCGACGTGCAGGGCCACGACGACATCTACATTCGCTCGCTCGCCTCGCGCGGCCACCAGGGCGGCCTGACCCGCGCCACCGGCCACGTCGCCGCGCTGCTGTCGGCAGCCGGATACGACACGGTGCTGGTCGAGACCGTCGGCGCGGGGCAGTCGGACGTCGAGATCGTCGAGCTCGCACGCACGCGGCTGGTCGTCTGCCCGCCCGGGCTGGGCGACGACGTGCAGGCGCTGAAGGCCGGCATCCTCGAGATCGCCGACCTCTTCGTCATCAACAAGGCCGACCTGCCGGGCGCGGATGGCACCGAGAAGGGGCTGGCGTCCATGCTGCACGCCCGCGTTGGCGGCCCGAAGCGCGACATCCTGCGCACCACGGCCACCAGCGGCGACGGCGTGGATCGGCTGGCGGACTGGCTCGAGGCCGCGAGCGGGCGCCGTTCGTCGCCGCCGGCGGCGCTTCATCCGGCCGCGGCCTAGTTTCGTCGCAAGCCGGTCGACGACGGCCCGGCGGAGCCCGAAGCTGGGGCCATAGCAAACGCCCCGGAGCGCGCCATGAACCCCATCCTCGCCGTCAAGCTCGCCCTCGTGCCGGTGGCCGTCTTCGGCCTCGCTGCGGGACTCGGCCACGTCACGCTCGGCGCCACGGCCGGCGCCTTGCTCGCGCTCGCCGCCGTGCTGTGGCGCCGTCGCCGCGCGCCGGTGCCGGCGCTGGAGTGGACGATCCTCGCCACGCTCGCCGCGATCGCGCTCGCCGGGTTTGCCGGCCTCGCGCTCGCGCCGGGCGACGCGGCGGCGCTCGGCTTCCTCGGCCTCTCCGTCGGCACTGGCGCGAGCGTGCTCCTCGGACGGCCGTGGACCGCGGACTACTCGCGCACGCAGTACCAGGGCACGGAAGCCGATCCGCTCTTCCTGCGCATCAACGCCTTCCTGTCCGCGCTGTGGGCTGCGCTCTTCCTGTGGTTCGCGGTGGCCCGCGCAATGCACCTGCCAGCGATCGCGTCGTGGCTGCCGTCGATCGCGGGCGTGGCGCTGTCGGCGCTGCTGCCGCGCTTCTGGGTGCGCCGCGCACTGCAGGCGAGGATCGACGCGCAGGAGCCGTACCCATGGACCCCGCCCGCTTTCGACGCCAAGGCGGATGACGTCGACGTGGTCGTGGTCGGCGCGGGCATCGGCGGCCTCGTCGCCGGCGCGCTGCTCGCGCGCAGCGGCAAGCGTGTGCTGGTCGCCGAGCAGCACACCATCCCCGGCGGCTTCGCGCACAACTGGACGTGGACCGGCCGCGACGGCGACGCGGAACCCGTGTTCCGCTTCGACTCCGGCGTGCACGACGTCTCCGGCAACTGGCCAGGCGGCCCGGTGCACGGCATCCAGTCGCGCCTCGGGCTGGAGGATGCGCTGGAGTGGAAGCGCCTCGACCACCGCTTCATGCTGGACGAGAGGCCCTTCGACGTGCCGCGCGGCTGGGACGCGTACGTCGACGCGCTGGTCGCGCAGGTGCCAAACGACGCCGCGGCGATCCGCGCGACCATGGCCGACATCCGCGCGATCTTCGAGGGCATGTACTCCGAGGGCGCGAAGCATAGCGGCATCCCCGGCAGCCCGCGCACGGTGGAAGGCATGCTCGCGTACGCGAAGAACCATCCGCTGGTGGTGCGCTGGATGGACAAGCCCTTCGCGCAGTTCCTCGCCTCGCACGGCCTCGGCCACGAAGCGCGGCGAATCCTCGCCTCGCTCACCGGCTACGTCACCGACGACGCGGAAGGCGTCACCGTCGGTGCGATGGTGCCGCTCTTCGGCTACTACCTGCACGGCGGCGCCTACCCGGCCGGCGGCTCGGGCCGCTTCGCGCAGGCGCTCGCCGACGCGATCGCGCTGGACGACGGCGACGTGCGTCTCGGCGCGCCGGTGAAGCGCGTGCTCGTCGAGGACGGTCACGCCGCGGGCGTGGAACTCGCTTCGGGCGAGGTGGTGCGCGCCAAGGCCGTGGTGCTGAACGCCGATTTCCTGCAGGCAACCACGCAACTCGTCGATCCCTCGCTGTGGCCCGCGGACTTCCGCGCCAGCCTCGCGCGCCGCGAACCGGCGTGCTCGGCGTACTACGTGACGCTCGGCATCAAGGGAGACCTGCCCGGCGCGCGGCCGATCATCCACGTGCACGATGCGCGCGGCAGCGTCGGCATCGTGGTGCCCACCGCGGTGGATCCGTCGGCCGCGCCCGCCGGCTACAGCACGGTCGAACTGATCCGGCTGGTGCCATACAAGGACGCCAAGGCGTGGTTCCGCGACGCCGCGCTCACCGACGACACGAAGACGCGCAGCGCGAAGGACTACCTCGATCGCAAGTCCGCGATCGGCGACGAGATGATCGCCATCGCCGAACGCGCGCTGCCGGGCCTCGCCTCGCGCATCGTCTGCCGCGCGGAGGCCAGCCCGCTGACCTTCCGGCGCTACGACTGGTCGAGCGTCGGCGCGATCTACGGCTCGAAGGGCGACGCGGTGGCGACGAAGAGCCCGATCCCCGGCCTCGTGTTCGCGGGCGCCGCGACGCACGGCGCCGGCATCGAGGCGGTCGCGATCAGCGGCGCGCTCGCGGCCGAGGCGCTGGTCCCCGGCCTTCTCGACACGCCGGCGGGGAGCTAGCTAGCGATAGACGAGGCCCGGCAGCCAGAGCGCGAAGGCCGGGACGTACGTGGTGAGCATCAGCACCGCCATCATCAGCACCACCATCGGCCAGATCGCGCGCGATACCTGCCCCAGGGTCAGGCCCGAGATCGCCATGCCGACGAAGAGGCAGTAGCCGATCGGCGGCGCCGCCATGCCGATCGCCACGTTGGTGACGATCAGCGAGCCGAAGTGGATCGGGTCGACGCCGTACTTGGACGCGAGCGCGATCAGCAGCGGCCCGAGGATCACCATCACCGCGATCTCGTCCATCACCGCGCTGATGATGAACAGGAACACGTTGACGAGCAGCAGCATCGTCCAGCGCTCGTGCACGTGCTCCGACAGCCAGCCGGCGAGCTTCAGGGCCAGCTGCTCCTGCGCCACCAGCCAGCCGAAGCCCGCGGACGCGGCGATGATGAACATCACCACCGCGGTGATGCGCATCGCGCGCATCGTCACCTCGGGCAGGTCGCGCCAGCGCAGGCGCTTCTCGATGAAGACGCCCACGAGCAGGCTGTAGACGCACGACACGATCGCCGCCTCGGTCGGCGTGAACGCACCACCGTAGATGCCGCCGAGCACCACCAGCGGCGCCGCCAGCGCCCAGACGCCCTCGCGGAACGCCTTCTTCACTTCCGGCCAGGTGGCCCGCTTCTCGCGGGGGATGTCGTGCCGGCGCGCATGCACCCAGACGATCGCCATCAGGCCTGCAGCCAGCAGCAACCCCGGCCCGACCCCGGCCATGAAGAGCCGGGCGATCGACTGCTCCGCGATCACGCCCCAGATCACCGCCGCGATCGACGGCGGAATCAGCGGTCCGAGCACGCCGGCGCTCACCGCGAGCGCGGTGGCGAAGGCCTTGTCGTAGCCCTTGGCGACCATCGCCGGGATCAGGATCGAGCCGATCGCCGCGGTGGTCGCCGGCGCCGACCCCGAGATGGCGGCGAAGATGCACGCCGACACCACCGTGACGTGCCCCATGCCGCCCGGCAAGTGCCGCACCAGCACGTCGGCGACGCGGATCAGGCGCTGCGACAGCCCGCCCGCGGACATGATCTCGCCCGCCAGCATGAAGAACGGGATCGCCAGCAGGCTGAAGGACTGTGTGCCGGCGATCAGCGTCTGCGCAAGGAGGATCGGCTCGATGTCGGCGACCAGCAGCGCCGCCGCCGTGCAGACCAGCAGCGCAAAGCCGAACGGCACGCCCGCGACCAGCAGCAGCGCGAAGCCCGCGGAGAGGATCCAGGCGGTCGCCGACATCTCAGGCGGAAGGCGGGCCCGGGTCCCGGGACGCCGGCGCATCGGACGCCGGCACGCGGCCCTCGATCGCCGCCTCGAGCGCGAACAGCACGATCAGCACGCCGCAGGCCACGCCGGAGGCGTAGAGCAGTTCGATCGGATAGCCGATCGCCGCCGAGGTGCCGCCGCGCGTCTCGGCCACGTAGCGCCACCCCGCCCACGCGAGGAAGCCGCCGACCGCGGCGGTGGCGACGTGGATGGCGCGTTCCGCCTCGCGGCGCGGGCGGCCCTGCAGCCGCTCTACCGCGAGCGCCATGCGCACGTGGAAGCCCTCGCGCACGCCGAGCGCCGCCATCAGCAGCACCGTCCACGTGAACAGGCCGAGCGAGAGCTCCTCGCTCCAGGACAGCGTGACGTTGAAGACGTACCGCAGGCCCACCTGCGCGGCGAGCGCCGCGGTCATCACGGCAACCATCGCGACGACCGTCCATTTCAGGACGGCCGCCGCGACGGCGTTGACGCGCGCCAGCAAGGCGCTACTTCACCGCGGCGAGGACGTCGTTCATCAGGTCGGCGCCGATCGTGCCCTTGAACTTGTCGTAGACCGGCTTCACCGAGGCGCGGAATGGCGCGACGTCGGCGACCTTGTTCACCTTCATGCCCTTGCCCGCGAGCGTGTCGACGAGGGCCTTGGCATTGGCGCCGGCAGCGGCGCGCTGCGCCCCGACCGCGGTGTGCCCGGCCTCGCGCACCACCGCCTGGAGGTCCTTCGGCAGCTTGTCGAGCGTGCGCTTGGAGATCAGCAGCGCGATCATCGAGTAGGTGTGGTTGGTGAGCGAGAGGAACTTCGTCACCTCGTTGTACTTCGAGGAGTCGATCACCGCGATCGGGATCTCGAGGCCGTCGATGGTGCCCTGCTGCACGGCGGTGAAGGTCTCGCCCCAGGCCATCGGCACGGCGTTGCCGCCGAGCGACGAGAACATGTCGATGTAGACCGGGTTCTGCATCACGCGGTACTTCACGCCCTTCACGTCCTCGGGCTTGGTCACGGGGCGGACGTTGTTGATCATGTGGCGGAAGCCGCCCTCCATGAAGCCGAGCGTGACGATGCCCTTCGACTCGAGCTTCTTCGCCAGCACCTGGCCGACCTTGCCGTCGAGCACCCTGTGCGCCTGCGACTCGCTGGCGAACAGGAAGGGCAGGTCGTTCACCTGGAAGGCGGGCTCGATCTGCGCGACCACGGCGTTGGTGATCACCGCCGCGTCCACCGTTCCGAAGCGCAGGCCCTCGAGCATCGGCTTCTCGTCGCCCAGCTGCCGGTTCGGGAACAGCTGCACCTCGATGCGGCCGTTCGACTGGCGCTCGACCGCCTGCTTGAAGGTGCGCGCGCCGGTGGCGTAAGGGTCCTGCGGGCTGTCGGGCGTGACCCAGCCGATCTTGATGACGTGCTTCTGCTGCGCGGCCGCCGGGCCGGCGAAGGCGAGGCCGAGGGCGGCGAGCGTGATCGCGGCGAGCGCGTGGCGACGGGTATTCATGCGGTGTTCCTCCTGGGGTTGCGTATCGTGTTCAGAATCCGTAGAGCTTCGCCGGGTTGTCGACCAGCACTCGCTGGCGCAGCTCCGGCGTCTTCAGCCATTCGAAGACCTCGTCGGCGAGGTCGCCGTCGTTCGGCATCACCTGCACCGAGGGGTGCGGCCAGTCCGTGCCCCAGACGAGGCGCTCGGGGTTCGCGCGCACCAGCGCCTCGGCGAACGGCGCGGCATCGCGCCAGGGGTGACCCGCGACCGACATGCGGTACGAGCCCGAGAGCTTGCACCACGCGCGCCCTTCCGAGACGAGCCTCAGGAGACCCTGGAAGCCCGGCAGCCCGGTGCCGTGCGAGGCGGCAAAGTGCCCCATGTGGTCGACGACGATCGGCACCGGGAAGTCCTTCCAGTCGTCGTAGAACCGGGGGTGTTCCGAAAGGTCGATCAGCAGCTGCACGTGCCAGCCGAGGCGCGCGACCTTCCGGCCGATGTCGCGGGCCTTCGACAGGGGCGTGCCGCCCTTGAAGAGCACGTTGAAGCGCACGCCGCGTACGCCGAGGCGATCGAGGCGATCCAGCTCGGCATCGGCGATCGACTCGTCGATCACCGCGACGCCGCGCATCCAGCGCCCGCACTCCTCGAGCAGCGCGACCAGCGACCGCAAGTCGGTGCCGTAGATGCTCGGGTGGACCAGCACGCTCCTCTCGATGCCGAGCGTCGCCATCATGCGGCGGAAGTCCTCGAGCGTCGCCTCGGGCGGCGTGTAGCTGCGCACCGGCTGCATCGGCCAGCGCGCGTACGGGCCGAAGACGTGGTGGTGCGAGTCGCAGGTGCCCGCCGGCAGCTTCTGGCTGGGCGGATGCGGGTTCGGGTCGAACCCGGGGCAAGGGGGCGCGCCGGCGCCCGGGGTGTGCACGCTCATCGCGTCGTCGCTTCCGCGTGGTCGCTTCCGAAGTGGGACCGGAAGTCTACCGCGCCGCGAGCCGGCACCCGCGGCGCGTGCGAGGCGTTCTCATTCGGCCTTGATGTTGCGCTCCTTCACGATCTTCGAGTAGCGCTTGATGTCCTCGGCGACGATGGCGTCGAGCTTCTCGCCCGGGCCGCCGTCGATGCGGCCGGCCTGCGCCTCGACGCGCTCGCGCACCAGCGGCGACTTCAGCGTCTCCATGGTGGCGGCGTGCAGCGTGGCCACCACGGCCGGCGGCGTCGCCTTCGGCACGAACATGCCGATCCACGTGTCCATGTCGTAGCCCGCGAAGCCGCTCTCGGCGATGGTCGGCACGTTCGGCAGCAAGGGCGAACGCTGGGGCGAGGTCAGCGCGATGGCCTTGATCTTGCCCGCCTTGATGTGCGGGAAGAGGCCGGTGAGCGTCGACAGGATGTACGGCACCTGCCCCCCGATGACGTCGGTGATCGCCGGGCCGGCGCCGCGGTAGGGCACGTGCGTGAACTCCACGCCGGCAAGCGACTCCAGGTAGGCCGCGGCGAAAAGACCGGGAGAGCCGACGCCGCCGCTCGCGTAGACACGCTGCTTCGGGTCGTTCTTCGCGCCCAGCGCGAGGAACTCCTGCAGCGTGTTTGCGGCCGCCGTCGGATGCGCCGCGAACGCCTGCGGCAGCGAGCCGATGTAGGTCACGGCGCGGAAGTCCCGCTCGGTGTCGTAGGGCAGTTTCGGATAGAGCGCCTGGTTGATCGAGTGGTTGTTCAGCGTGAAGAGCACCGAATAGCCGTCGGCCGGCGACTTCGCGACATGGTCCGCGGCCAGGGCGCCGCCGGCGCCGCCACGGTTCTCCACCACCACCGACTCCTTCAGCAGTTCGCCCATGCGCTGGTTCATCGCGCGCGCCATCGCATCGGTTCCGCCGCCCGCCGAGAAT
>CAZTXP010000021.1:0-7604 GCA_964617355.1 uncultured Enterobacteriaceae bacterium | reverse complement strand
CGCTGTTCAACCCGGCCACGCAGCAGGCCGATCGCGTGGGCTTCAAGGTCCTCGACGACGGCCGCAAGGTGCGCGTGTTCCGGTCGAACGGCGAGCAAGTGGACGCGTAAGGAAACCGCATGGCCAAGGAACAGCAGGACGTCAAGCAGGAAAAGAAGGCGCCGAAGGCGGCCGCCGAGAAGAAGGGGCGCGCCCCCGCGACGGCCGCGCCGGTCGAGTCCGGCCCGCAGCAGCCCGCGCCGCCGGCCCGCCTCGCGGTGCAGTACCGCGACAGGATCGTGCCGGACCTGATGAAGAAGTTCGGCTACAAGACCACGATGCAGGTGCCGCGCATCCGCAAGATCACGCTGAACATGGGCGTGGGCGAGTCGGTGGGCGACAAGAAGACCCTCGACAACGCCGTCGCCGACATGGCGAAGATCGCGGGCCAGAAGCCGGTGGTCACCAAGTCGCGCAAGTCGATCGCGAACTTCAAGCTGCGCGCCGGCTACCCGGTGGGCTGCATGGTCACGCTGCGCGGCGCGCGCATGTACGAATTCCTCGACCGCCTGGTGAACGTGGCCATCCCGCGCATCCGCGACTTCCGCGGCATCTCGAACCGCGCGTTCGACGGCCGCGGCAGCTACAACATCGGCGTCAAGGAACAGATCATCTTCCCGGAGATCGAGTACGACAAGATCGACGCGATCCGGGGCATGAACATCAGCATCACCACCTCCGCCCGCACGGACGACGAGGCGCGCGCGCTGCTCCAGGCGTTCCGCTTCCCGTTCAAGACCTGAGACCGAAGGATCCAGCCATGGCAAAGCTTGCCCTTAAGCTGCGGCAACAGAAGCGCGAGAAGGCCGTCGCCAAGTTCAAGGCGAAGCGCGATGCGCTGCGCGAGGCCGCGCGCGACCCGAACGCCTCCGACGAGGACCGCGACGCCGCGCGCGCCAAGCTGCAGCAGCTGCCGCGCGACGCGTCGCCGACGCGCCTGCGCAACCGCTGCGCCCTCACCGGCCGCCCGCGCGGCGTGTTCCGCAAGTTCGGCCTCGCGCGCAACAAGCTGCGCGAGCTCGCGATGCGCGGCGAGGTCCCGGGCGTGACCAAGGCGAGCTGGTAAGGAGACCCGCATGAGCATGACCGATCCCATCGCCGACATGCTGACCCGCATCCGCAATGCCCAGACCGCCGGGCACGCGGAGGTGGCGATGCCGGCCTCCAAGCTGAAGTTCGCGATCGCCCAGGTGCTGAAGGACGAGGGCTACATCGAGGACTTCGCGATCAACGGCGAAGGCAAGGACCGCCAGCTGCGCGTCGGCCTGAAGTACTACGCCGGCCGCCCGGTGATCGAGCGCCTCGAGCGCGTCTCGAAGCCCGGCCTGCGCGTCTACAAGGGCCGCCACGACATCCCCAGGATCATGAACGGCCTCGGCGTGGCGATCGTCTCGACGTCGCGTGGCGTGATGACCGACCGCAAGGCGCGCAACGACGGCGTCGGCGGCGAGATCCTCTGCTACGTCGCCTGAGGAGCCGCACATGTCCCGCATCGCCAAGAACCCGATTCCCGTGCCCAAGGGCGTGGAGGTGACCATCTCCCCCACGCAGATCTCGGTCAAGGGGCCGCTGGGCACGATCGCGCGTCCGATGGACCCGAACGTCGGCATCGACAAGGGCACCGACGTCCTGCAGTGCAAGGCGCTCGGCAACTCGCGCCATGCGCGCGCGATGTCCGGCACCGTCCGGGCGCTGGTCGCCAACATGGTCACCGGCGTGTCGAAGGGCTTCGAGCGCAAGCTCACCCTGGTCGGCGTCGGCTACCGCGCGCAGGCCCAGGGCGAGAAGCTCAACCTCTCGCTCGGCTTCTCGCACCCGGTCGTGCACCAGATGCCCAAGGGCGTGAAGGTCGCGACGCCGACGCAGACCGAGATCGTGCTGACCGGCGTCGACCGCCAGCTCGTCGGCCAGGTCGCCGCCGAGATCCGCGGCTACAAGCCCCCCGAGCCCTACAAGGGCAAGGGCGTGCGCTATTCGGACGAGGTCATCGTCCTCAAGGAAACGAAGAAGAAGTAAGGACCGACGGAGCCTCCCATGCTCGACAAGAACCAGTCCCGCCGGCGCCGCGCCGCGCAGACGCGCCACCGGATCCGCGAAGCGAACGCGAACCGGCTCTCCGTGCATCGCACGAACTCGCACATCTACGCGCAGATCACCTCGCCCTCGGGCGACAAGGTGCTCGCCGCTGCGTCGACCGCCGAGAAGGAAGTGCGCGCGCAGTTGAAGCATGGCGGCAACAAGAAGGCCGCCGAGGTCGTCGGCGCCCGCATCGCCGCGAAGGCGAAGCAGGCGGGCATCGAGGCCGTGGCGTTCGACCGTGGCGGCAACCGCTACCACGGCCGCGTGAAGGCATTGGCTGAGGCGGCCCGCGCGGGCGGCCTCAAGTTCTGAGCGGAAGGAACACAGCATGGCGAAATTCCAACCCCGGATGCAGCCCGAAGAGCGCGGAGACGGCCTGCGCGAGAAGATGATCGCGGTCAACCGCGTCACCAAGGTGGTGAAGGGCGGCCGCGTGCTCGGCTTCGCGGCCCTCACCGTCGTGGGCGACGGCGACGGCGGCATCGGCATGGGCAAGGGCAAGGCGCGCGAGGTCCCGGTCGCGGTGCAGAAGGCGATGGAGGAAGCGCGCCGCAAGCTCTTCAAGGTGAGCCTGAAGGACGGCACGCTGCACCACACGGTGATCGGCCGCCACGGCTCGGCCAAGGTGCTGATGCAGCCCGCGTCCGACGGTACCGGCATCATCGCCGGCGGCCCGATGCGCGCGGTGTTCGAGGTGATGGGCGTGACCAACGTGCTCGCCAAGTGCTTCGGCTCGACCAACCCGTACAACGTCGTGCGCGCCACGCTGAACGGCCTGCGCGCGATGAACACCCCGGCCGAGATCGCCGCCAAGCGCGGCAAGAAGGTCGAAGAGCTCACGGCCTGAGGAACGACATGGCTGACAAGAAGATCAAGGTGACCCTGGTGAAGGGTCTCGCGGGCTGCAAGGCCTCCCACCGCGCCACCGTGCGCGGCCTGGGCCTGAAGCGCCTGCACCACACGGTGGAGTTGCAGGACACGCCGGAGGTGCGCGGCATGGTGACCAAGGTGTTCTACCTCGTGCGGGTCGAGCAATGACGATGAAACTGAACGGCATCAAGCGCGCCCCGGGCGCGAAGAAGACGGCGCACCGCGTCGGCCGCGGCGTCGGCTCCGGCTGGGGCAAGACCGCGGGCCGCGGCCACAAGGGCCAGCGCGCGCGCGCGGGCGGCTACCACAAGGTCGGCTTCGAGGGCGGCCAGATGCCGCTGCATCGTCGCCTGCCCAAGCGCGGCTTCACGTCGCTGACGCGCAAGCTCGTCGCCGAGGTTCGCCTGTCCGAGCTCGACCGCCTGCCGGGCGCCGACGTGGACCTCGCGGTCCTCAAGGCGGCCGGCGTGATCGCGCGCGAATCGCTCGCGGCGAAGGTCATCCTGTCCGGCAAGGTCACCCGTGCGGTGACGCTGAAGGGCATCGGCGCGACCAAGGGCGCGCGCGCGGCGATCGAGGCCGCGGGCGGCAAGGTCGAGGCGCCGGCCGAGAAGGCGGCCTGAGGCCCGGGATCCGAGAGTGGCGACCCTCCCCAACGCCGGCAAGGCCGCGCGATACGGAGACCTGAAGAAACGCCTGTGGTTTCTTCTGGGGGCGCTGCTCGTCTATCGCATCGGCGCACACATCCCGGTGCCGGGCATCGACCCGAACGCGCTGGCCGACCTCTTCAAGGGCCAGCAGGGCGGCATCCTCGGCATGTTCAACATGTTCTCGGGCGGCGCGCTGTCGCGCTTCACCATCTTCGCGCTCGGGATCATGCCGTACATCTCCGCGTCGATCATCATGCAGCTGATGACGACGGTGTACCCGCCGCTCGAGGCGCTGCGCAAGGAAGGCGAGTCCGGGCGCCGCAAGATCACGCAGTACACGCGCTACGGCACGCTCGTGCTGGCGCTCTTCCAGGCCACCGGCATCTCGATCGCGCTCGAGTCGCAGCCCGGCCTGGTGCTGGATCCGGGGCTCCTGTTCCGCGTCACGACCGTCACCTCGCTCGTCACCGGCACGATGTTCCTGATGTGGCTCGGCGAGCAGATCACCGAGCGCGGCCTGGGCAACGGCATCTCGCTGATCATCTTCGCGGGCATCGCCGCGGGCCTGCCGAACGCGATCGCCGGCACGCTCGAGCTGGTGCGCACCGGCGCCATGCACCCGCTGGTCGCGCTGCTGATCGCGCTCGCGGTGGTCGCGGTCACCGCCTTCGTCTGCTTCGTCGAGCGCGCGCAGCGCAAGGTGCTGGTCAACTACGCCAAGCGCCAGGTGGGCAACAAGGTCTACGGCGGCCAGAGCTCGCACATCCCCTTCAAGCTCAACATGGCCGGCGTGATCCCGCCGATCTTCGCCTCTTCCCTGATCCTGTTCCCGGCCACCGTGCTCGGCTGGTTCGGCTCGACCGAGGGCCTGCTCTGGCTGCGCGACATCGCCGGCACCCTGTCGCCCGGCCAGCCGGTCTACATCCTGCTCTACGCGTCGCTGATCGTCTTCTTCTGCTTCTTCTACACGGCGCTGCAGTACCCGCCCAAGGAAACCGCGGACAACCTGAAGAAGTCGGGCGCCTTCGTGCCAGGCATCCGCCCCGGCGACCAGACCGCGCGGTACCTGGAGAAGATCCTCACGCGGCTCACGCTGGTCGGCGCGGTCTACGTCACGCTGGTCTGCCTGCTACCCGAATTCCTCATCCTGCGCTGGAACGTACCGTTCTACTTCGGCGGCACGTCCCTGTTGATCATCGTCGTGGTGACGATGGACTTCATGGCGCAGGTCCAGACCTACGTGATGACGCACCAGTACGAGAGCCTGCTCAAGAAGGCGAACTTCAAGGGCGGCCTCACGGCACGTTGAACACAGCGGGAGAACGGCGATGAAAGTCAGTGCATCGGTGAAGAAGATGTGCCGCAAGTGCAAGATCGTGCGGAGGAAGGGCGTGGTGCGGGTGATCTGCGCCGATCCGCGCCACAAGCAGCGCCAGGGCTGAGGCGGCCGAAAGGCCACTAAGGGACTGACGGAACAGGTATAATTTTCGGTTTTTCGCGTGCCTTACGGGCGCGCCGGGAACACGGGGACGAGCATGGCACGCATTGCGGGCATCAACATTCCGAACCACCAGCACGCGGGCATCGCGCTGACGGCGATCTACGGCATCGGGCGCGCACGCGCCGAGGCGATCTGCGTCGCGGCCGGCGTCGACACCAGCCGCAAGATCAAGGACCTGACCGACGCGGAGATGGATCGCCTGCGCGACCACATCCAGAAGCTCACGGTCGAGGGCGACCTGCGGCGCGAGGTCTCCATGTCGATCAAGCGGCTGATGGACCTCGGCTGCTACCGCGGCTCGCGCCACCGCAAGGGCCTGCCGGCCCGCGGCCAGCGCACGCGCACCAACGCCCGCACCCGCAAGGGCCCGCGCAAGGCCGCGGTGAAACTGAACACGCCGGCCGGCAAGGCTTAAGAAGGGAACACCATGGCGAGCAAGAACGCACCCACCGCGCAGCAGATGCAACAGCAGGCCGGCACGCGCGCCCGCAAGAAGGTCAAGAAGAACGTCGCCGACGCGATCGCGCACGTGCACGCGTCGTTCAACAACACCATCATCACCATCACCGACCGCCAGGGCAACGCGCTGTCGTGGGCGACCTCCGGCAACGCCGGATTCAAGGGCTCGCGCAAGTCGACGCCGTTCGCGGCGCAGATCGCGGCCGAGAAGGCCGGCCGCGCGGCGCAGGAATGCGGCGTGAAGAACGTGGAAGTGCGCATCAAGGGACCCGGCCCCGGCCGCGAGTCCGCGGTGCGCGCGCTGAACGCCATCGGCATCAAGGTGACCAGCATCTCGGACGTCACCCCCGTGCCGCACAACGGCTGCCGCCCGCCGAAGCGGCGCCGGGTCTAAGGATCAAGGAGAACGCATGGCCCGAAACCTCGACGCCAAGTGCCGTCAATGCCGCCGTGAGGGGGAGAAGCTCTTCCTCAAGGGCGAGAAGTGCTTCACCGACCGTTGCGCCGTGGAGCGCCGCGGATACGCGCCCGGCCAGCACGGCCAGAAGAGCGGCGCGCGCCTGTCGGACTACGGCAAGCAGCTGCGCGAGAAGCAGAAGGTGCGCCGCATCTACGGCGTCCTCGAGCGCCAGTTCCGCAAGGTCTACGCCGAGGCGGATCGCCGCAAGGGCATCACCGGCGAGAACCTGCTGCAGCTGCTCGAGTCGCGCCTCGACACGGTCGCCTATCGCATGGGCTTCGGTGCGTCGCGCACCGAGGCGCGCCAGGTCGTGCGCCACAACGGCGTGCTGGTGAACGGCAAGCGGGTGAACATCCCCTCGTACCAGTGCCGTCCGGGCGACGTCGTCGAGGTCGCCGAGAAGGTCAAGGCGCACCTGCGGGTGAAGGCGGCCGCCGAGGCGGCCGAGAGCCGCGGCATTCCCGAGTGGATCGAGGTGGACTCGAAGGGCCTCAAGGGCACCTTCAAGGCCCTGCCGGCGCGCACCGAGCTGCCGTCGTCGATCAACGAGGGCCTGGTCGTCGAACTGTATTCGAAGTAACCCGCCTCCCCCCGCGAGGAAACACACATGCAGACCGGATTCCTGAAGCCCCGCATCGTCGACGTGCAGACCCTCTCGCCCTTCCACGCGAAGGTGACGATGGAGCCGTTCGAGCGCGGCTACGGCCACACGCTGGGCAACGCGCTGCGGCGCGTGCTCCTCTCCTCGATGCCCGGCTACGCGCCGACCGAGGTGCAGATCGCCGGCGTGGTGCACGAGTACTCCACGCTCGACGGCGTCCGCGAGGACGTGGTCGACATCCTGCTGAACCTGAAGGGCGTGGTGTTCCGCCTGCACAACCGCGGCGAGGCCATCCTCACGCTGAAGAAGTCGGGCGACGGCCCGGTGACCGCGGGCGACATCGAGCCCTCGCACGACGTCGAGGTGGTGAACCCCGGCCACGTCATCGCCCACCTGTCGGCCGGCGGCAAGCTCGAGATGCAGATCAAGGTCGAGAACGGCCGCGGCTATGTCCCGGGCAACATGCGCTACCTGCCCGAGGAGACCAAGGGCATCGGCCGCATCGTCATGGACGCCTCGTTCAGCCCGGTGCGCCGCGTGTCGTACGCGGTCGAGTCGGCGCGCGTCGAGCAGCGCACCGACCTCGACAAGCTGATCCTCGACATCGAGACCAACGGCGCGATCGAGCCCGAGGAGGCGGTGCGCTATTCCGCGCGCATCCTCGTCGACCAGCTCTCCGTGTTCGCGCAGCTCGAGGGCACGTCGCTGCCGACCGAGGCGCCGAAGTCGCCGCAGGTCGACCCGATCCTGCTGCGCCCGGTCGACGACCTCGAGCTCACCGTGCGCTCGGCCAACTGCCTGAAGGCCGAGAACATCTACTACATCGGCGACCTCATCCAGCGCACCGAGACCGAGCTCCTCAAGACGCCGAACCTCGGCCGCAAGTCGCTCAACGAAATCAAGGAAGTGCTCGCCTCGCGCGGGCTCACGCTCGGCATGAAGCTC
>CAZTXP010000020.1:0-117926 GCA_964617355.1 uncultured Enterobacteriaceae bacterium | reverse complement strand
CCCCGCACCTAGGAACGAGGGGGCGCTGCGCTCCCCCTCGTACGCCCCCCGCAAGAAGAATCTACCCCACCCCAACTCGCCCTTGCGTGCCCTGCTGATCCCTACCCCGCGCCTCCTCTGGAGCGCGTTCGCGCTGCTCGTGCTGGCGATCGCCGCGGCGATCTGGCCGGCGCTCGCGCTGCCGTGGGCGCTGGTGGCTGGCGCTTGTGCGCTGCTGGCCGCGATCGACGGCGTCGCCGCGCTCGCCATCGCGGCGCCGGCGGCCAAGCGCCTCGTGCCGGGCTCGCTCGCGCTCGGCGTGCGTCACGAGGTGGTGCTGCGCTTCGCGAACCCGGTGGGCGCGTCGCTGTCGATCGAGGCATACGACCATGCACCGGCGCACGCCGAGGTCGAGGGGCTGCCGCAGCGCGTGACGATCCCGGCGCGCGGCTGGGCCGAGCTGCGCTACGGCCTGAAGCCCGTGGCGCGCGGCGACCTCGCCTTCGGCCGCGTCGAGCTGCGCCTGGGCTCGCGCGCCGGGCTCTGGCAGGTGAAGCGCTTCTCGGGCGAGGAAGGCACGGTGCGCGTGTACCCGAACTTCGCCGCGCTCACCGGCTTCGCGCTCCTCGCCACCGACAACCGGCTGTCGCAGATCGGCATCCTGCAGCGCCGACGCCGCGGCGAGGGCATGGACTTCCACCAGCTGCGCGACTACCGCGAGGGCGACACGCCGCGGCAGGTCGACTGGCAGGCCACCGCGCGCATGGGCAAGCTGATCTCGCGCGAGTACCAGGACGAGCGCGACCAGCAGGTGGTGCTGCTGATCGACTGCGGCCGGCGCATGGCGGCGCAGGACGCGGCGCTCAGCCACTTCGACGCGGTGCTGAACGCCGCGCTGCTGCTGTCGTACGTCGGCGTGCGCCAGGGCGACGCGGTGGGGTTCCTCACCATGTCGGGCGAGGAACGCTGGTTCGCGCCGAGGAAGTCCGCGGCCACGGTGTCGGCGATCCTGAACCGCGTCTACGACCTGCGGCCGACGCTGCACACCACCGACTACACCACCGGCGCGCTGTCGCTCATGAAGCGGCTGCGAAAGCGCGCCCTCGTCATCGTGCTGTCGAACCTGCGCGACGAGGACGACGAGACGCTCGCGCCGGCGCTGGCGCTGCTGCAGTCGCGCCACCTGGTGCTGTTCGCGTCGCTGCGCGAGGCGATCCTGTCGCGGGCGCTCGGCGCGCGCGTCGACGACTTCGAGCGCGCGCTGACGCACGCGGCGGCGGCGGAGTACCTGCAGCGCCGCGAACTCGCCTTCCGGCGCCTGGAGCACGGCGGCGCGGTATGCCTCGACGTCGAGCCCGACCAGCTGCCGGTGGCGCTGGTGAACCGCTACCTGGACATCAAGCGCAGCGGAAGGTTGTAGCGGACCTCAGGCGGTCGACTCCTCGACCTTCTCCAGCCGGTACCCGTAGCTGTACACCGAGGCGAGGCGGTAGCCGTTCTCCGGCCGCAGGTCGAGTTTCTGGCGCAGGCGCGACAGGTGCGTATCCAGCGACCGCGACTGGCCGGTGTCGGGGCGGCCCCAGGCCGCCGCGACGAGGTGGCCGCGCGACAGCAGCCGCCCGGCGCTGCGGAACAGCATCTCCGCGAGCCGGTATTCCTTCTCGGTCATCGGCACGTCGCGGCCGGCGACGCCGACCGTGCGCGCGACCGGATCGAACACGTAGGGCCCGTAGGCCTGCCGACCCTCCTCGCGCGCCGGGTAGGCGCGGCGCAGCAACGCGGCCATGCGCGCCTGGAATTCGGCGTGCCGCACGGGCTTGGTCATGTAGTCGTCCGCGCCGCTCTGCAGCACGCGCACGATGTCTTCCTCGCGGTCGCGGCCGGTGACGAACATCACGGGGACGTGCTCGCGCAGGTTGCCGCGCAGCCACGCCAGCACCTCGTCGCCGCTCATGCCGGGCACTTCCCGGTCGAGCACGAACAGGTCGTAGCTCTCGCGCCGGCATTCGCGCACCACGGCGTCGCCGTCGCGGAACACGTGGCAGTCGTGGCCGGCGGACATCGCGAGCGCGCGCAGCAGCTCCGCCTGCACCGGTTCGTCTTCGAGGATCGCGATGCGCATTCGGGTCCGGCGGAAGTCTATCCGAATGTCCGCGCAGGACGCTCAGCGCGCGCCGTCCCCCACCAGTGCGTACGGCGCCCAGAAGATCGGGTGCGCGTAGCTCATCCTGCCCGAACCCGGGCCGTCGATCAGCGCGAGCATGGCGCGGTTGAGCGCCTGCGCGCGCGACAGCGCGGGATCGCCCGCGTAGCGCTCGAAGATGCCGGTGACGAGCAGGCGCGCCGACACCGTCTCGACCGGCCAGTGCGTGACGAGCAGCGCGCGGCTGCCGGCGTAGAAGAAACCGCGCCCGAGCCCGGACACGGCCTCGGCGCCGGCACCGTCGCCCGCCGCCGTGTTGCACGCGGACAGCACCACCCAGTCGGCGTCCAGCCGCAGGCCGAGCACGTCCTCGAGCGTGAGCAGCGGCGAGTCCTTCGGATCCTGCGTCGCCGACAGCGCGAGCGCCGGCTCGGAAAGCCCCGGCAGGTCGCCCGGCACGAGACCGTGCGTGGCGAAGGCGACGATGCGGCGCGACTGCAGGTCCGCCGCGCGCACCTCGCGGCGGCTCGCGCGCGCACCCAGGTACGCGTCGCGCGCCGGGTCGGCGCCGAGCGTGCGCGCGATCGACTCGATTTCCTCGCGCGTGTCGGGCAGCGGCGAGAGCGTGGCGTAGTCGGCGTGGCTCACCTGCTGCTGCGTGACGTCCACCGCATCGGTGACCCGCACGAGCGACAGCGAGCGCAACCGCGTGCCGCTCCCTGCGGCGGGCGCGGCGGCGCGCTCCGAGAACACCGGGTCGCCGAAGCCGATGAACGCGGCGCGCTGCGCGCCGGCCGGCGGCAGCGCGCGCAGGCGCGCGAACGCGTTCACGCTGGGAACGGACGTCACCGAGGCCTTGCGCGCGAGCCACGGCAGCGCCTGCATCTCCTGGAAGGGCACCGCCGCCGGCGCCGGCGACGTCGCCTCGGTGAGCAGCAGCGCGAGCGGCAGCTGGCCCAGCGCGCCGCCGGTGGCGACCACGAGGTCGCGCGATTCGGCCCAGGTGCCCGAGGCGGGCGCGAGCAGCGTGGCGTAGAGCCGGTGCGCCGCGCCGACATCGAAGGCGCGCAGGCGCGCGAGGCTCAGTTCGCCGGGGTCCAGCGCGGCGCGCAACTTCGCCACCAGCGAGGCGACCTCCGCGGCCGCGAGCGGGGCGGCGTGGAACGACGCGCGCCCGCCTGCGTGCAGGGCCCAGACGAAGGTGCGCGATTCGCCCGGCACGATCATCACCAGCGCCTCGCCCGGCCGCAGCGCCTTGCGCGCGTCCTCGAGCGTCGCCGGCTGCGGGCTGACGAGGTTGGCGTAGTCCGGGAACTTCGCCTCGATCTCGGCGAACAGCGCCGTGCGCTCCTTCTCCATGGCCTCGATGCGCGCGCGCAGCTCGGCCATCGCGCGGTCGCGCGCCTCCGAGGCGGGCGAGAGCGCGAACGCGAGCAGGCGGTCGTTCGCCTGCACCAGCTCGCGCTTGGCGTCCTGCTCGCGGCGGATCAGCGTGCCGAGCGCCGAGGTGCCGGCCATCGCGCGCGCGGCGCTCGCCGCCAGCGCCGCCTGCACCGCGCCGCCCAGCATCGCGTCGCCGAGCCGGAACGCCTCGGCGATCGCCTGCGGGCCGCGCTCGCCCTGCGCGTCGTGCAGCAGTCCGACGTAGCCCTCGAGGATCGCGCGCCGCTTGGCGAGGCGCAGCGCGTCCTCGGTGTCGCCGCCGCGACGCTGGCCGAGCAGCACCGGCAACGCGGCACCGAAGGCGGCGAAGGCGCCGGCGCGATCGCCCTTCGCCGCCAGCGCCGCGCCGAGCAGCCCGCGCGCCTCGGCGGTCTCGTAGCGCGCGGCGCCGAGCGAGCGCTCGTGCTCGGCGGCGAGCGTCGCGAGCCACTGCGCGGCCACGTCGGCGCGCCCGGCGCGCAGCATCGCCAGCGCCCACGCCGGCTGGCGTTCAGAGGCGCGCGTGAGGTAGGCGTCGGCCTTGACGGCCTCGCGCGCCGCATCGACGCGTTGCGCGGCTTCCGTCCATGCCTGGCGCCCGACGCGCGCCTCGATGCGCACGCGCTCGGCGTGGAACGCGAACCCCGACGCCGCACCGGCGCCGGCAGCGGCGAGCACTTGTGCCGCGCGGTCGCCGAGCGCGCCCGCCTCGCGGTACCGTCCCTGCGCGGCCATCACCTCGCCCAGCGACGCCAGCGATGCCGCCACCGACGGCGAGGCGCCGCCAAAGCGCCCGAGGTTGCGCGACAGCATCTGCCGCGCGGCGAGCTCGGCTTCCTGCGGCCGGCCCTGCTGGATATGCAGGCGCACCAGCTGCGCCTCGACCAGGTCGAGCACCTGCCAGGTGACGTCGGACGCGGGCGCGTAGTCGGCGGAGCGCTCGCGCGACTCGGCGCCGCGGGTGTCGGCGAGCCCGTGCTCGCGCGCGAGGCGCAGCGCACGCTCGCCGGCGAGCGCGTTGCCCTCGGCGAGCTGGGTATCGGCCTGCGCCCACGCGAGCCACGAGCGCACGAGGTCCATGAACGGGCCGGCCTGCGGATACAGCGAGGCGCGGCGCACCAGCCCGTCGAGGCGACCGGTCGCGGTGCGCGCGTTGGCGAAGTCGCCGAGGAAGGCCTGCATGCGCGCGAGCAGCAGCCCCGCGACGATGTCCTGGCCCCACCATGCGGTCGGCGCTCGCGCGGCGCGCTGCGCCAGCGCCTCGGCCTCGGCCCAGTGGCCGGCGATCATCTCGTTCACGCAGAGGTCGATCAGGTGCTTGGGCTGGTTGCGCTCGCCCTCGGTCAGCTCGACCAGCCGGCGGCGCTCGCGCAGCGTGTCGGCCACTCGCCCGAGCAGGGCCGCGGCGCGCGCGCGCGCGAGGTGTTGCTCGACGAGCGCCGCCTTGTCGCCACCGGTGGGCGCCGGCTTGGCGAGCAGCGCGCGCGCCTCCGTGGCCCCCTCGGGCTCGCGCTGGCGCTCCAGCGACTGGAAGACATCCGCGACGGTGCGCGGCAGCGGCCCCTGCGCGGCCGCGCAGGACGCGATGCACCACGCGGCGAGGGCGAGCGCGCCGCGAAGGCACGCGACGAACGGACCGGGCATCCTCATGGACGCCCAGTCTACCGAGGCGCGCGCGGCCTAGCGGCGCGAGGCGATCATGCCGATGACCAAGCCCACGCCCGCTGCGATGCCGACCGCGGTCCACGGCTTGGCATGGACGTAGTCGTCGGTGGTCTTCGCGGCGGCGCGCGCCTTGGCCTCGAGCGCGGCCTCGGCCGCGGCCAGCCGCGGGCGCACCTCGGCCACGGTCTGCTGCAGCCGCGCGCGCACGCCGGCGAACTTCTCGCCGCCGTCCGCGGCCAGCGCCTTCAGGAGATCTTCCGCATCGGAGAGCAGGATGCGCAGGTCGGCGACGACTTTCTGGGTGGCATCGGACATGGTGGAAACTCCAATCCGGGCTGGATGCCCGATGCCATTCTCGCCGGCCTGCGCGACACGGACTTGACCTGCGTCAGGTCGATGGCGCCGCCTCGCGCCGCGGCTCGAACAGGCGCCGGCCGCTCCACAGCCACGCCAGCGCGGCGGCGAGCAGCAGCCACTGGGCGCCGAGCGCCACCACGTACGCCTCCGGCGCGTAGCCGGCCGCCGAGCCGGGGAACAGGCCGATCACCGCGCCGACCGCCCACTGCCCGATGAACATCGCGATCAGCGTGAACAGGTTCAGCACGGTGCTGACGCGCCCCGCGTACTCGGGCGGGAAGCGGCGGTTGCCGATCGAGAACGCCACCGCCGCGCCCATGCCGCAGGCGGTGAACGCGGGCCACAGCAGGACGGCGACCCAGGGCGGCACCGTGCCGAGCATTCCCGCGAGCGCGAGCGGCGCGAGCATCACGAGCGTCGCGGCGAGCGAACCGGCGTACACCCTGAACTCGGTGCCGCCCCGGCGCACCATCGCGTCGGCGAGGCGGCCGTAGACGAGGTAGCCGACGATCATCGCCACCGCGTTGGCGGCGAGCATCCACGCCACCGCGCGCTCGCCGAAGCCGGCGACGTCGCGCAGCCACGTCGACACCCAGAGGTTGATCAGGGGGCCGACCACGAACTGGCCGGTGGTGACCGCGACCGCCACGCGCCGCAGGCCGGGATCCGCCAGCACCGCGGCGAGCCCAGCGAATTGCGAGCGCAGGTCGAGCGGCCGGCGCGGCGCCGTGCGCTCCGGCACCCACAGGAACATCGCCGCGGTGACGCCGAGCGAGGCGAGCGCAAGGCCGGTGAACACCTCGCGCCAGCCCGTGAAGCCGAGCAGCCAGGCGAGCGGGAACGAGGTCAGCAGCGCGCCGACGCCGCCGGTAGCGTAGACCACCGAGATCTGCACCGCGAGGCGCTCGCGCGGATACCACAGCACGTAGGCCTGCATTGCGCCCATCAGCGCCGCCGACACGCCGAGGCCGAACAGCGTGCGCGCGGCGAGCAGGTCGCCGAAGTCCTGCGCGCCGGCGAAGAGCAGGCCGCCGGCGCAGGCGGCGACGAACAGCACGCCGTTCACGCGCCGCGGCCCGTAGCGGTCCAGCAGCATGCCCAGCGGCAGCTGCACGACGATGAAGGCGAGGAAGTACGACCCCGTGAGCAGGCCGAGCTGCGACGCGCTGAGCGAGAACTCGGCGGCGAGCCGCGGCCCGAGCAGCGCGTTGATCGAGCGGAAGACGTACGAGACGAGGAAGCCCGCGAGGAACGGCAGGCTGACCCGCAGCAAGACCGACTGGCCCAGGCGCGACCTACTTCGCGGGCTCGAGGCCGCCGACGTAGAAGCGGTTCCACGTCGGCGCGATGACCAGCTCGCTCACGCACGTGCGCGGATGCATCTCGGCGACGAACAGGATGGCCTTGCCGAGGTCCTCGGCCTGCGTCATGCGCGCGCGCTCGGCGGCCGACGGCGGCACGGGGCGCTTCTCCATGATCGGCGTCGCCACCTCGCCGGGCAGGATGGAGGTGGCGCGGATGCCGTTGGTGCACTCCTCGACGTTGATCGACTCGGTGAGCGCGATCACCGCGCGCTTGGTGGCGTTGTACGCCGGCCCGGTGAGCGCGCTCGGGTGGCGGCCGGCCCACGAGGAGACGTTGACGATGAGCCCGTCCTTGCGCGCGCGCATGCCGGGGATCACGGCGTGGCAGCAGTAGAAGAGGCCGTTCAGGTTGATGCGCACGACGTCGTCCCAGCCCTCGACGTCCATCGAGCGGAAGTTGCGCCGGTTGCCGGCGATGTTGGTGCCGGCGCTGGCGACGAGGATGTCGATGCGACCGTGGCGCTTCTCGATGTCGGCCGCGGTGCGCGCCACCGCGGCCTTGTCGCCGACGTCGAGCAGCGTCGCCTCGGCGCTGCCGGCGCGCTTCAACTCGGCGAGGCCCGACTCGTTGGTCTTCGCGGTGCGGCCCGAGATCACCACGTGCGCGCCTGCGCGCGCGAGCTCGAGCGCCCCGGCGAGCCCGATGCCCGAGCCGCCGCCCGTGATCCACGCGACCTTGCCCTTGAGCGACGACGCCATGCGGCCTCCCCTGAGATAATCCGCCGCATTATAGGAAGCCCCCGGCCATGAAGACGCGTCCCCTGCGAATCGGTGTCTCCGCGCGCATCCAGTACGGCGATGGATCGAAATCGGGCTACCTGAAGAAGAACGTCTACTACATCGAGCAGTCGTACGTGCAGTACATCGTCGCGCACGGCGCCATGCCCTTCCTCGTGCCCGACCTGGCCGGCCACCGCGACACCGACCTCACGTTCGCCGACTACGTGCGCGAACTCGACGGCCTGATGATGCAGGGCGGCAGCGACATCGCGCCGCAAGCCTACGGCGAGTCGCCCTTAAGGCCCGAATGGGCCGGCGACCCGGTGCGCGACCGCTACGAACTCGAACTGCTGCGGGGCTTCATCGACGCCGGCAAGCCGGTGCTCGGCATCTGCCGCGGCCACCAGCTGCTGAACGTCGCGCTCGGCGGCAGCCTCTACCAGGACATCGAGTCGCAGGTGCCGGGCGGCCGCCGGCATGGCGACCTCTCGGTCTACGACGACCACTTCCACGAGATCGCCATCGAGCCCGGCTCGCGCCTCGCCGAGCTCTATCCCGGGGCCGGCAAGGCGCGCGTCAACTCCCTGCACCACCAGTCGGTGAAGGAACTGGGCCGCGGATTGCGCGTCGAGGCACGTTCGACGGCCGACGGCGTGGTCGAGGCGGTGCGCGCCACGGGCGACCAGTACCTCGTGGGCGTGCAATGGCACCCCGAATTCCTCGACCATACCGACCCCGGACTGATGGACGGCTCGCCGCTGATGGAGGAGTTCCTCGCCGCCGCCCGCCGGTAGGCCTGGCGAAGCCCGATTTGCAGTCCCCCGCCGGACATGGCGTAATGGCGGTCGAGGAGCCATGGTGAACCTTGACCCCCTGAAGTACTGCTTCCACGGCCAGCACTCCAAGCCGCGCAGCACGTTCCGGACCCTGCCCGGCCTGAAGACCCGCCGCGAAGTCTGCGCCGAGTGCTACGAGAAGATCATGGCCGGCCGGCAACTGACCAAGAAGAAAGCCCCGCCCAAGGCGAAATAGCTTCGCGCGGGGCACCTGCCGCCCCGACGCTCTTGCCCTAGATTCTTCTTGCCAGGGGAGCACGAGGGGACCGCCGGTACCCTCGTTCCTTCGGGCCAGCCTTGATCGGCTCGCCGATCAAGGCATCTGGATTTTTCCGCCGCCGCCCAGCCCGCCCATTCCGCCCATCCCGCCCGGCGGCATGCCGCCCTGCGGGAGCACCAGCGAGGATGCCGCCTGCCGGCGCATCTCCTGGATCTCGCGCACCGTGCGCTCGATCGCGACCTTGGCGAGCGGGCCGAACTGCTTCGCCGCTTCCTCGAGCGTCGCGGCCTCGATGGCGAAGTTGATCGGCAGCGCGCCGATGGTGCTCATCACCTGCGTCTCGCCGGTCCACTGCACCTTGCGCGCCGGGTCGGGCGTGCCGTCGCCGAGGACCGGCGTCATCTTGCGCAGCGTGCCGACGCGACGGTCGGTGTAGACCTCCTCGAGCCAGAGGTCGGCGGGATTCATTTCCGGTTCGGTGGGGCGGTCGTCGGGGCGGCTGGACATGGCGTCTTTGGGGGCTTTCTGGAAGGGCCGATACGATAGCAGCCGCGCCGTGGCCAGTCCACGCGCGAGGGCGCGAAGCGCGCGCCTACAATCGCGCGAGGAGGAGGACCCCATGACCCTGAAGCGAACCCTGTTCGCGGCGGCGCTGCTCGCCGTCGCCTGCGCGACGCACGCGCAGAAGTTCCCCGAGAAGCCGATCACGCTGATCGTGCCCTGGCCGCCCGGCGGCAGCACCGACATCGCGCTGCGCGCGCTCGCCGAATCGACCTCGAAGCACCTGCCGCAGCGCGTGGTGATCGAGAACCGGCCCGGCGTCGGCGGCACGCTGGGCGCGCAGCACCTGGCGCAGAACGCGAAGCCCGACGGCTACACCGTGGCGCAGATGCCGATCACCGTGTTCCGGCACCCGCACATGACCAAGACCGCCTACGACCCGATGAGCGACTTCACGTGGATCATCCACCTCACCGGCTACACCTTCGGCGTGATCGTGCGCACCGACTCGCCCTTCAAGACCTTCCAGGACTTGGTGAACTATGCGCGCGCCAACCCGGGCAAGCTCACCTACGGCACGCCGGGCAACGGCACGAGCCTGCACGTCACCATGGAGCAGATCGCGATCCGCGAGAAGATCCAGTGGACGCAGGTGCCGTTCAAGGGCGGCGCGGACAACCTCGCGTCGCTGCTCGGCGGGCACACCATGGCGCTCGCCGACTCCACCGGCTGGGCCGAGGCGGTGAATGCCGGCAAGGCGCGGCTGCTGGTCACCTGGGGCGCGCAGCGCACCAAGCGCTGGCCCGACGTGCCGACGCTGAAGGAACTCGGCTTCGACATGGTGTCGACGTCGCCGTTCGGCCTCGCCGGACCGAAGGGCATGGACCCTGCCGTGGTCAAGGTGCTGCACGACGCCTTCAAGAAGGGCATCGAGGACCCGGACGTCCTGAAGGTACTCGACCGGCTCGACCAGGAGCCCTCGTACCTGAACAGCGCGGACTACGCCGCGCTGGCAAGGAAGACCTTCGAGGAGGAAGGCGCGATCGTGAAGCGGCTCGGGCTGAAGATGTAGTTCAGGCCTTCAGCATCGCCACGCCGGCCGCCACCACCACGGCGCCGGCGAGGCGCGCGCGCACGTGGCCTTCCTTCAGCAGCCACGAGCCGATCAGCGCGCCGAAGATCACCGAGGTCTCGCGCAGCGCCGCGATGGTGCCCACCGGCGCGCGCGTCATCGCCCAGACCGCGACCCCGTACGACACCGCCGAGCACCCGCCGCCGGCAAGGCCACGCGGCCAGCGCGCCGCGGCGTAGCGCAGCAGCTCGCCGCGACGCAGCGCGAGCACGACGAGCGCGAAGGGCGCGGTGTCGACGAAGAACATCCAGGCCACGTACGACAGCGGGTCGCCCGCGACGCGCACGCCGCTCGCGTCCACCATCGTGTAGGTGGCGATGATCACGGCGTTGGCGAGCGCCCAGCGCGTCGCCGCGCGCTGCGGGCGGCCGATGAAGCCCAGCGACAGCACGCCCGCGCAGACGAGCCCGATCCCCGTCCATGCCGCCGCCCCGGGCGCCTCGCCGAACCATGCGATCGACGCCAGCGCCACGGCAAGTGGCGCGAGGCCGCGCATGATCGGGTAGCCATGCGACAGGTCGCCCGCGCGGTAGGCGCCCACCACCGCGAAGAAATAGGCGACATGCAGCACGCACGACGCGGCGAGCCACGGCCACGACGCCGCTGCCGGCGCCGGCAGCGCGAACAGCCCGGGCAGCACGAGCAGCGCGCCGCCGCCGCAGACGATCGCGGTGTCGAGCAGCTTGTCCGCCGAGGACTTGATGATCGCGTTCCAGCTCGCGTGCAGCAGCGCCGCGCCGAGCATGGCGAGGGTGATGCCGGGCGTCAGCTCCAAGAGTGCGCCCGGGCTCAGGCGGCCAGCAGCGGCGCCGGGTCGAAGTACGGCAGGCCGACGGCGGCCGCCACCTCGGCGTGCGTGACGCGGCCGGCGCAGACGTTCAGCCCGGCGCGCAGGTGCGGGTCGGCGGCGAGCGCGCGCTTCCAGCCCTGGTCGGCGATCTTCAGCACGAAGGGCAGCGTGGCATTGTTCAGCGCGTAGGCCGAGGTGCGCGGCACCGCGCCCGGCATGTTGGCCACGCAGTAGTGCACCACGCCGTCGACGACGAAGGTGGGCTGCGCGTGCGTCGTCGGGCGCGAGGTCTCGCAGCAGCCGCCCTGGTCGATGGCGACGTCGACGATCACGGCGCCGGGCTTCATGGTGCCCACCAGTGCGCGCGAGACCAGCTTCGGCGCCGCCGCGCCCGGCACCAGCACCGCGCCGATCACGAGGTCGGCGCCGCGCACGTGCGACTCGACGTTGTCGCGATTCGAGTAGACGGTGACCGCACGCGCGCCGAAGCGCGATTCGATGCGGCGCAGCGCGTCGAGGCTGCGGTCGACCACCACCACGTGCGCGCCGCTGCCGACCGCGATCTGCGCCGCGTTCGTGCCGACGACGCCGGCGCCCAGCACCACGATCTTCGCCGGCGGCACGCCCGGCACGCCTCCGAGCAGCGTGCCCATGCCGCCCGCGTGCTTCTCGAGGCAGTGCGCGCCCGCCTGCACCGCCATGCGGCCGGCGACTTCCGACATCGGCGCGAGCAGCGGCAATCCGCCGCCGGCTTGGGTGACCGTCTCGTAGGCGATGCACACCGCCCGCGAGGAGACGAGGTCCTCGGCCTGTGCCGGATCCGGCGCGAGGTGCAGGTAGGTGAAGAGCACCTGGCCTTCGCGCAGGCGCCGGCGCTCGTCGGACTGCGGCTCCTTCACCTTGACCACCAGTTCCGCGCGCTCGAAGACCTCGGCCGCGGTAGCGAGGATGCGCGCGCCCGCCTTCTCGTAGGCCGCGTCGGCGGCGCCGATGCCGGCGCCCGCGGATGCCTCGACCAGCACCTCGTGGCCGTGCGCGACGCACTCGCGCACCGACGACGGCGTCAGGCCGACGCGGTGCTCGTTCGACTTGATCTCGCGGGGAACGCCGATGCGCACGCCGCTGCCCCGGTCAGGCGTTGCCGGTGCGAGTGGCGCCGGCGACGACGTCCTCGCGCAGGCGCGACGGCGCGATCGCCCCGGCCTCCTCGAGGATCGGGTAGGCGATCGCGGCGATGTGCGAGTTGATGCGCTTGAAGTCGTTGATGATGTCCAGGTGCAGCGAACTCGTCTCGATCGACTGCGCGGTCTGCCACGCGAGGCGGTTCAGGTGCGTGTCGGCGTAGGCGCGCTCCAGTTCCCGGAACTCGACCTTCTGCGCGAGCAGGCGCTGCGCGCTCTTCAGGTCGCCGTTCAGGAACACGTTCAGGCCCAGCCGCAGGCTCGCCATCAGGCGGCCGTGCAGTTCCTCGATCTCCTGCATGCCGGCGTCGGAGAACGACAGGTTGTGCGCGATCTTCTTCGACTTCACGTCCTCGACGATGTGCTCGACGATGTCGCCGACGTGCTCGAGGTTGATGGTGATCGCGATGATCTCGGCCCAGCGCCGGCCTTCCTTGGGGTCGAGCTCCTCGCGGCTGATCTGCGTGAGGTACATCTTCACCGCGGTGTAGAGCTCGTCGACGTCGTCGTCCATGCGCCGGATCTCGTCGGCGAGCTTCTTGTCGTTGGTCTTGATCACCGTCATCACGCCCGCGAGCATGGTCTCGATGATGTCGCCGATGCGCAGCGCCTCGCGCGACGCGTTCGACGTCGCCAGCGCGGGCGAATCCAGCGCCGCCGGGTCGAGGTGCTTCGGCCGGATCCGGGTGTCCTTCGCCGGGTCGTCCGGCATCATGCGCGTGGCGAAGCGCGCGATCGGCTCGGTGAAGAAGATCAGCGAAGCGGCGAGCAGCAGGTTGAACGCGGCGTGGAAGTTCACCACCAGCCGCTGCGGCGTCGGGTCGAGCAGCGCGAGCAGGCCCTCGACCGTGGGCAGCACCAGCACCATCAGCGCGCAGCCGATGGCCTTGAAGCAGAAGTTGCCGAGCGCGACGCGCCGGCCGGCCGGCGTCGAGCCGGCAGTGGCCACCAGCCCGAGGATGCCGCTGCCGAGGTTCGCGCCCAGCACGAGGAACAGGGCCACCTTCAGCGAGATCAGGCCGCCGGCGACGAAAGCCGACACCAGCAGCACCACCGCGAGGCTGGACCACGCGGCCACCGCGAACACCGCGCCGACCAGCAGGTCGAGCATCGGGTCGCCGGTGAGCGTGGCGAAGATGACCTTCACGCCCGCGGCCTGCGTGAAGGGCTTGGCCGCCGACAGGATCATCTGCAGCGCGACGATGATGAGGCCCGCGCCGATCGAGATGCGCCCGACGTGGCCGACGCGCGTGCCCTTGCGGGAAAGGTGCAGCACCACGCCGATCGCGATCGCCAGCGGCGCGAGCCACGAGAGGTCGAGCGAAAAGAGCTGCACCATCAGCGCGGTGCCGACGTCGGCGCCGAGCATGATCGCGAGCGCCGGCGCGAGGCCCATCAGGTTCTGGCTCACGAACGAGCTCGTGATCATCGCCGTCGCGCTCGAGGACTGCACGAGGCCGGTGACGCCCATGCCGGCGAGGAAGGCCTTGAAGCGGTTCGAGGTGCTCGCGTGCAGCACCTTGTGCAGGTTCGCCCCGTACACGCGCAGCACGCCCGAGCGCACGATGTGCGTGCCCCAGACGAGGAGCGCGATGCCGGCGAGGATGTTGAGGAGGGTCTGCACGTCAGGCGATAGCCGCGGGTGTCTTCGTCCTGAAATATACGCTTCGAATCAGGATCCTGCAGACGGCCCGCGGCGAGCTCAGGCCGCCGTGCCGTTGAGCGCGTAGTCGAACAGCTGGTAGCTCTTCAGCGTGCTCGACCCGGCGCGCAGCCGGTAGGCCTCGCTGAGCGGCTCGCTGAGGATGAACGGCACCTTCGCCTCGGCGGTGGCCCCGTGCGTGCGCAGCCGGTGCCCGGCGAGCCCCGAGAGGTCGTGCGCGGCCTTGGTCGACCCGACGCACCAGTCGGCGCGCGCGATCACCGCCACGTCGCCCTCGCGATCCGCGGGCAGGTCGTAGAGGCGGCACGCATCGGCCTTCGACAGCACCTGCTCGATGCCCTCGATCGGCGCGATCGCCTCGATCACCTGCCGCGGCGTGGCCTTGCCGCGGCACCAGATGCGCACGAAGCCGCCGAGCGCGCCGTGGTGCGCGACGAAGGCGTCGGTGATCGGGCAGATCACGGTCGCGTCGCCCTTGCCGAAGCGGTCGTCGAGGATGTCCTGCAGCCAGATCACGTTCGGCTCGCCCCGGTCGTTCGACTTGTCGCTCATGCCGTGGTCCGCCGTCAGCGCGACGCGCGCGCCGAGCGCCTCCAGCCGGCCGAAGTAGGCGTCGAGCTTCTGGTAGAAGCGCCGCGCCTCGGGCTCCTCCGGCGCGTACTTGTGCTGCACCCAGTCGGTGAGCGAGAGGTAGAGCAGGTCCGGGCGCCGCGTCTCGAGCAGCTTCACGCCCGCCTCGAGCACGAACCACGACAGTTCCATCGAGTACATGCCCGGCTGCTCCCAGCCGACGAACCCGAGCGCGTCCTCGATGCCGTTCTCGGCGAGCGTCGCCTTGTGCGCGAACTCGGTGGACAGCGACACGTGGCCCTTGGACACGTCGAGCCCCTTGGAGAGCTGCTTCCTCAGCTTGTCCTTGGCGGTGATCGACACTACCTTCGCGCCCGCCTCGGCGAACTTCGTCAGGATCGAGTCGCCGCGCAGCAGCTCGGGCCCGGTCATCACCACCGGCTGGCCGGTCGCGACGTCGAGGTAGTAGTTGCCCGAGATGCCGTGCTTCGACGCGGGCGTGCCGGTGATGATCGACATGTTGTTCGGGCAGGTGAACGAGGGCATCGTGCCCTCGGCGATGGTGCTGAACCCCTGCTGCATGAAGCGCGCGATGTTCGGGATCGCGCCCTCGGCGAGGAAGCGGCGCAGGTAGGCCGGATCGCCGCCGTCGATGCACACCACCGCCACCGGCTTCGCCGGCCAGCGGTACTTCACGCCGTTCACGTCCACGTCGGGCCTTGCGCTCATGCTCGATGCCTTTCCGGTCCTTGCGTTGAGGGGGCTTCAGGCCACGCGGCGCGGCTTCGCGCCAGGCGGCTTCGCGAGCGCCCGGTGCAGGCGCTCGCGGCTGTCGATCACGTGCTCGAAGAGCAGCCGTTCGGCGAGCTTCTCGTCCCCGCGCGCCACGGCCTCGACGATCGCGTCATGGTCCCGGGTCGAGATCGGGATGTTCTCGGCGCTGCGCGCGAGCGTCTCGCGGCGATAGAGGTCGAGCTCGTTCACCACGCGGCGGTAGTTGGCCGCCAGCGCGCGATTGCCCGCGGCCTCGAGCAGCAAGGCGTGGAACTGCACGTTCAGGGGGTAGTAGGCAGACGCATCGCGCGCCTTGCCGACGGCGTGCATCTTCTTCACCAGCGCGCGCAGGGCCTCGAGCTGCGCCGGCCGCGCGCGCTTCGCGGCGAGGCGCCCGATCATGCCCTCCAGCGCCGCGCGCACCTCGTAGATCTCGTTCGCCTCGTCGAGCGACACCTGGCGCACGAACACGCCGCGGTTCTTCTCGGTGCGCACCAAGCCCGACTGCTCGAGCGCGCGGAAGGCCTCGCGCACCGGGCCGCGCGACACGCGCAGTTCGCCGGCGAGGTCGGCCTCGTTCAGCTTGGCGCCGGGCGCGAGCTCGCCCTCGAGGATGCGGCGCTCGACCTCGCGCTGCACCAGCGTGGTGAGCGAGTGCTGCTGCAGGAGCTGGATCGCGTCGCCGGCGGTCGCCATGGAACCGGGATTGGACCGTGCAGATTGCCGATTGTCAACAATCTGGGCGAACGGCCCCCGCGATGGCGGCGGCATCCCTGCATCTCATCGTCCCGGCATCCGGCAGAAGCCCTGCGGCGGCAGGTCGAGCGCGGCGTTGAAGCGCGCCGACAGGTTCTGGAACGCGGCGAGCCCGGTGAGCTCGACCAGCCCTTCCTCGCCGAAGGCCTCCCGCACGCGCGCCGACAGCGCGTCGTCGACCTCGCCGGCGGTGATCGCCTCGGCGTACTCGAGCGCGAGGCGCTCGCGCGGCGTGAAGAGCGGGCTCTCGCGCCAGCCGTCGACCGCCATCGCCTTCTCCATCGAACCGGCGCGCTCGGCGGCAATCGACGCGTTGAGGTCGACGCAGAACGCGCAGTGCACGAGCTGCGAGATGCGCACCTGCACCAGCGAGCGCAGCGCGGGCTCGAGCGGCGAGCTCCGCCGGTCGATCGCGGCGTAGAACGCGAGCAGCGCGAGGTACATCGGCGGCACGCGGGCCCACGTGGCGGCGGGCACGAGCACCTGCCCCCAGCGGCGGCGCTGCAGCCAGAAGAGCGGCTTGAGATACCAGGGGATGCGGGCGACGGGGTCGGAAGCGAGGCGCATGGTGGGACGGAATTCTCGAACCCCGGGCGCGCCAAGGCTTGCGCCCGGTCAAACGACCGCAATCGACGCGACCGATACCCCCTTCGGCCTCCGCCGGATGCGAAAATGGCGCGACCATGCCCGCCCGGCGCAAGCCCCCCACCGCCCGCGCGCCGCGCAAGAAAGCGCCGACAAAGGCCCCCGCGCGCCGCGATGCCGGCTTGCAGCGACGCCAGTTCGACCTCGCCGCCGAGGCCGCGCACGTCTGGGCTTGGAGCTGGGACGTCGCCAGCGATCGCCTCTACTGGATGACGCCGCCCGACGGCCTGCTCGGCCCGCCGCCGGTCTCGGGCCAGTACCCCGACTTCCGCACGCTGGTGCATCCCGACGACCTCGCCGCCTACCGCTCCGCCGGCCAGAACACGCTCGCGCGCCTCGGCCCCGCGCAGCGCACCGCGCCCTACGACGTGCGCTTTCGCGTGTGCCGCACCGACGGCGTCGTGCGCTGGCTGCACGCGCGCGGCCGCGCGGAGGCCGACGCCGACGGCCGGCCGTTGCGCATGGTCGGCGTCACGGTCGACGTGCACGAGCAGCACGAGGCGGACGAGCGCCGCCACGTCGCCGAAGCGCGGCTGCGTCGCGCGCTGGACGGCGCCGAAGCCGTGCTCTGGGAAGGCAACGACCGGGGCGACCTCTACCTCAGCGATGGCTGGGGCCGCATGGTCGGCGGCCCGCCGGCACCGTCGCGCATCCCGGTGCGCTCGCTCTACGCCGACGTGCACCCGGACGACCTCGCCGCCGGCCGCGGCGCGCTGATCGCCGCGCTGAAGGATCCGGCGCAGCGCCTCGCCTTCCAGTATCGCTTCCGCAAGGCCGACGGCTCCTGGATGTGGATCTCGACGCGCGGCACGGTGACGCGCCGCGACCCGAAGACGGGGCGCGCGCTGTCGATGAGCGGCGTGGTGGTCGATGTCACCGCCGAGCGCCGCGTGCAGTCGCTGCTCGAGCTGCAGCGCAGCCTGCTGGAGCGCATCGCGCGCGACGAGCCCGCAGCGAACGTGCTGGTCGCGCTCCTGCTCGGAGCGGAGTCGCTGGTGCGCGGCGTGCGCGCGACCTTCCTCAGCCTGCTGCCCGGCGGGCGCCTGGGCGGCGGCCTCGGCCCCAGCGTTCCGCCCTCGTACCATGCCGCCATCGAGGGCCTCGCGATCGGCCCGAACGCCGGCTCCTGCGGCACGGCCGCGTGGCGAAACGAGCGCGTCGTGGTGAAGGACATCGCCAGCGACCCGCTGTGGAGCGACTTCCGCGCGCTGGCGCTGCCGCTCGGCCTGCGTGCCTGCTGGTCGCAGCCGGTCCATGCCGGCGACGGCCGCGTGCTCGGCACCTTCGCGCTCTACGCCAACGAGGCGCGCGAACCCGGCGCGTGGGAACTGCGCATGCTCGAGGCCCTGGCGCCGATCGCCGCGACCGCCATCGAGCGCGATCGCCAGCGCGCCGAGATCCTGGCGCTCAACGAGCGACTGGAAGAGCGCGTGCGCGAGCGCACCGCGCAGCTCGAGCAGACCAACCGCCAGCTCGCCGAGCTGGTGCGCGAGCTCGAGGCGTTCTCGTACTCAGTGTCGCACGACCTGAAGGCGCCGCTGCGCGCGATCGGCGGCTTCGCGCGCATGGTGGTGGACGACGAGGGCCCGGCGCTCAGCGAGGACGGCCGCCGCAAGCTCGCGGTGATCGAGGACAACGCCCGCCGCATGGGCGAGCTGGTCGAGGCGCTGCTCGCGCTCGCGCGCGTCAACCGCGCGGACCTGCAGCGCATGCCGCTCGACATGGGCACGCTCGCGCGCGAGATCCTGGAGTCGCTGGGCGAGCGCGCGAGCGGCGTCGTGGTGCGCGTCGCCGGCGCGCTGCCGACGGCCGACGCCGACCCGCAGCTGGTGCGCCAGCTGCTCGCGAACCTCGTCGAGAACGCGGTGAAGTACTCGGCGCGCGCGGCCGAGCCGCTGGTCGAGGTCGGCTGGGACGCCTCGAAGGCCGCATGGTTCGTGCGCGACAACGGCGCCGGCTTCGACATGGCCTACGTCGAGAAACTCTTCCGCGCCTTCGAGCGCCTGCACGCGCCGGCGGACTTCCCCGGCACCGGCATCGGCCTCGCGATCGTGAAGCGCGTCGCCGAGCGCCACGGCGGCCGCGTCTGGGCCGAGGGCGCGCCCGGCAAGGGCGCGACCTTCTGGTTCACCCTCGGACCGGGCTAGGCCTTACGCCGGCACGAACTTCGGGATGCCGGCCTCGGCGCTGATGTCCTCGAAGGTCGCCTTCACCTTCATGCCGATCTTCCAGTGCTCCGGCTTCGCGCCGACGAGCTGGCCGTACATGCGCGCGCCCTCCTCCAAGTCGAGGATCCCCAGCGTCACCGGCAGGTCGGCCTTCCAGCCGGGGAAATTCATCATCACCTTGTTGGCGGTGGTGAACGAGTAGATCGTCGCCTTGCCCGAGACTTCCACCCACTCGAGCTTGCGGCTGCCGCACTCGATGCACCACGGCTTGGGGAAGAAGTTCATCTGCCCGCACTTGCCGCACTTCTGCACGACGAGCTTCTTCTGCTTCGCCGCGGTCCAGAAGGGGCGCGTGGCATCGGTGATGTCGGGCATCGGCTTGCCCGCGGCATCCATCTTCATGTCGCTCATCTAGGCCTCCGCTCCGAACACCAGGGTCGCGCAGCTGCGGTTGTTCCTCGCATAGGTCATGCCGCCGAAGCCGGAGGCGACCGACACGCCGGCGTTCTTCTTCACCTGCCGCTCGCCGGCCTCGCCGCGCACTTGCGACACCGCCTCGATCAGCGGCTGGAAGCCGCCGATCGCGCCGCCGGGCTGGCCGCCCGAGAGCTGGCCGCCGTCGGTGAGCATCGGGAAATCGCCGTGGATCGTGAGGTCGTGCTCGTCGACGAACTTGCCGCCCTCGCCCTTCTTCGCGAATCCGTAATCCTCGATCTGGATCAGCGCCACCATCGGGTAGTCGTCGTAGGGCTGGAAGGAGCCGACGTCCGCATGCTTGATGCCGGCCATCGCGAACGCCTCGGGCGCGGTCTGCAGGAAGCCCGTGTCGGTGATGTCCGGGAAGGTGCGCGAGCCGGAGTAGTAGTTGTTCACCTCTGCGAAGCCGCGCAGGTAGGCAGGCTTCGGCGTGATCGCCTTCGCGTCGTCCGCGCGCGTGACGATGTACGCGAGGCCGCCGTTCACCATCGGCACGCAGTCGAAGAGCCGCACCGGCCACGACAGGCGCTCGGAGGCCAGGTACTCCTCCATCGTGTAGGGCTTGCGATAGATCGCGCCCGGGTTGAGCGACGCGTGGTACCGCGCGGTGACCGAGATCTTGCCCAGCTGCTCGTCGCGCAAGGGGTACTTGTCCATGTAGCGCGTCTGCACCAGCGCGAACTGCGCGTTCGCGCCCATCACGCCGAACGGGCCCTGGAAGTCCCAGAACACGCCGCGCGTGCGCTCGGGCGACAGCGGCAGCCCCGGCGCGATCGACGGAATCGTGAGCGGCGTGTCGGCGCCCATGATCAGCGCGCGGTCCACGATGCCGGCGGCGATCAGGGCCGAGGCCCGGATCAGCATCGCCGCCGCCGAGGCGCCGCCCTGGTCGGCGCGGATGAGGCAGCGCGGCGAGATGCCCAGCGTCTCGGCCACCGCCGCGGACCAGTTCACCGTGTGGCTGGCTTCCGCGTGCGCGACGCCGATCGCCTGCCCGTCGAAGTCGTTCTTCGACATGCCCGCGCGCTCGAGCGCCAGGTCGGCGGCCCACGCGAGGTACTCGTCCACCGTGTAGATGCGCTCGCCGGCCTTGGCACGGCTGTAGGGCGTGCGGCCGTAGCCGACCACCGCCACCTTCGAGCGCATGTGTGCATCCCTGCGCATGCGTGTGTCTCCGTTGAGGTTTCCCTCGGAGATTACCGGCAAGACGCGGCGCGCGTAAACGGCAGGATCGCAGCGCGCGGGCGATAGAATCCACGCGACGCATCGCGAAGGATTCCCATGCACGCCACCGCCCGCCGCCTGCTCGCCGCCCTTGTCCTTTCGACCACCGCCTGTGCCGTGCTAGCGCAGGCACCGGCCTGGCCGACGAAGCCCATCCGCATGGTGATCCCGTTCCCGCCCGGCGGATTCTCGGACGTCTTCGGCCGCATCCTCGGCGAGAAGTTCGGCACCGCGTTCGGCCAGTCGGTGGTAGTCGAGAACCGTCCCGGCGCGGGCGGCAACATCGGCGCGGACATCGTCGCGAAGAGCCCCGGCGACGGCTACACGCTGGTGATGGGCACGGTGGGCACGCACGCGATCAACGCCACGCTGTTCACGCGGCTGCCCTACGACCCGGTGAAGGACTTTGCGCCGGTGGCGTTCGTGGTCGAGGCCGAGGGGCTGCTGGTCGCGCATCCGTCGATCCCCGCGAAGACGGTGCCCGAGCTGATCGCGCTGGCCAAGGGCCGGCCGCTCACCTACGGCTCGGCGGGCGCGGGCACCACGGGCCACCTCGCCGGCGAGCTCTTCAAGACCCTGTCGAAGGTCGACATCACGCACGTTCCCTACAAGGGCAACGTGCCGGCGATCACCGACCTCCTCGCCGGGCAGACCTCGATGGTGTTCGCGACGCTGCCGACCGTGCTGCCGCACGTCAAGGCCGGCAAGCTGAACGCGATCGCGGTGCTCGGCACGAGCCGCTCCACCACGCTGCCTGACGTGCCGACGGTCGCGCAGGCCGGCATCGCCGGCTTCGACGTCAACAACTGGACCGGCCTCTTCGCCGCCGCGGGCACGCCCGCGCCCGTGGTCGCGCGCATGAACGCCGAGGTGCAGAAGGCGATGCGCCTGCCGGAGATCCAGGCGCGCCTCGCCAACGAGGGCCTGCGCTTCGTGCCGACGACGCCCGACGAATTCGGCAACTTCGTGAAGGCCGAGGTCGCGCGCTGGGCCCCGGTGGTGAAGGCCTCCGGCGCGAAAGCAGATTAGCGAGAGGCCTCGCGCAGCACCATCACCGCGTCGACCGCCGACACGGCGGTCGCGCCCGCCATCACCGGGTTGAGGTCGAGTTCCGCTAGACGCTCGCCGGCCGCCGCGCCGAAGCGCGACACCGCGACGATTGCATCGACGAGCGCGGCACGATTCACCGCCTCGCGCCCGCGCACCGCGCCCAGCATCGCCGCGCCGCGCAGTTCATCCAGCATCGCGCCGGCTTCGGAGGCCGACACCGGGCAGCGGCGGAAGGCGACATCCTTCAGCACCTCGACGAACACGCCGCCGAGGCCCGCCATCACCACCGGTCCGAACACCGGGTCGTTCTGCAATCCGAGCACCACCTCGACGCCGCCGCCCGCGGCCATCTTCTGCACGATCACGCCGTCGAGCTTCGCATCGGCCTTGTAGGCGCGCGCGGAGGCCATCAGCTCGGCGAATGCGGCGCGGACTTCGTCCTTCGTCTTCAGGCCGAGCTTCACGCCCTTGGCCTCGGTCTTGTGCAGGATGTCGGGCGACTCGATCTTCACCGCCACCGGCCAGCCGAGCGCCTCGGCCGCCGCCGCCGCGGCATCGGCGTCCTTCGCGAGCTTCACCGGCGCCATCGGCACGCCGGCCTTCGAGAGCAGGTCCACCGCCTCCGCCGTGCCGACCGCGCCCTGCGCCGGGGGCAACGCCAGCGACAGCGGCTTCGCGGCCTCGCGCGCGGCGGCGTCGGCCTGCCAGCGTCGGCGCGCGTCGGCGTACTGCATCAGCCCCGCGACCGCCTCGACCGCGGGCTCCGCGCCGCGCAGCACCGGGATGCCCATCTCGCGCAGCCTCTTCATGCCCGCCTCGGGCGCCGCGACCCAGGCGACGACGAAGGGCTTGGTGGCCTTCGCCTTGATCTCCGCGAACACCGCGACCAGCTTGTCGGTGTGCGCGTGCATCAGCTGCAGCCAGAAGATGCCGACGTGCACCTTCGGGTCTTCCATGACGATGCGCGCGCTCTCGGTAAGGAGGCTGGGCTGCGCGAGGAACTGGCCGGTGATGTCCACCGGGTTGCCCGCTGCGCCGAAGCCCGGGATCACCGCCTGCAGCGCCTTCTGCGTCTCGGGCGCGAGCACCGGCACGTCGAGGCCGAGTTCCTCGGCGCGATCCGCCATCAGCACGCCCGCGCCACCCGACTGCGTGACGATGCCGATGCCCTTGCCCAAGGGCAACGCCCACGTTGCGGGAAGCGCGCACGAGGCGAGCACGTCCACGGTGTCGAGCATGTGTTCTTCGTTGCGCGCGCGGATCAGGCCGTACTGGCGCACGACGGCGTCGAACACCCGGTCCTCGCCGGCGAGCGAGCCGGTGTGCGAAGCCGCGGCGCGGCTGCCCGCGCTCATGCGGCCGACCTTGGTGACCACGATCGGCTTGCCGATCTGCATCGCGTGGCGCGCAAGGCCGACGAGGCCCTCGCCGTCCTTCAGGCCCTCGATGTAGCCGGCGCCCACCTTGATGCGCGGATCGTCGATGACGTGGCGCATCAGCTCGGGGAAGCCGGCGTCGGCCTCGTTGCCGGTGTTCATGAAGTAGCCCAGGCCCGTGCCGCGGTTGCGCGCGAGCGCGGCGATCGCGGTGCCGAACGCGCCCGACTGCGTGACGAAGGCCACCGGCCCGGGCGACACCTCGCCGTCCGCATACTGCGTGAAGGTGGCCATCACGCGCTCGAACGCGTTGATGAAGCCCAGGCAATTCGGCCCGCAAAGGCGCACGCCGCCCGCGCGCGCCGCGGCGAGGAGGCGCGCCTCTTCCGCCTTGCCGGCCTCGCCCATCTCGCCGAAGCCGGAGCTGAAGATCACCGCTGCCGGCACCTTCGCCTTGCCCAGTTCCTCGACCGCGGCGACCACCTCGCGCGCCGGCAGCACGATCACCGCGAGGTCCACTCGCTCGGGCAGCGCGGCCACCGACGGCCAGCACTTCACGCCGGCGATGGCGTCGTATTTCGGGTTCACCGGGAAGAGCTTGCCGGCGTAGCCCTTGTCGAGCAGGTGCTTCAGCGGCCGGCCGTTGATCTTGGCGAAGTCGGCCGACGCGCCGAGGATGGCGATGGACTTCGGGCTGACGAGCGGGGCGAGCGAGTTCTTTTCCATGGCGCGGGAAGTTTATTGCGCGGCGCCGGGGCGGACGAGCACCGCAGCGAACCTGCTCCGAACCTCCTCAGTCCACGCGCGCGCCGGACTCCTTCACCACCTTGCCCCAGAGCACGATGTCCTCGGCGATCAGCTTCGCGAATTGCTCCGGCGTGCCGCCGGCGGGCTCGGCGCCCTCGCTGTCGAGGTGCTTCGAGAGTTCCGGCGTCTTGAGCGCCTTGTTGAACTCGGCGTTCAGGCGCGCGATCGCGTCCCTGGGCGTGCCCGCGGGCGCGAGCAGGCCGAACCACGTCAGCGCGGTGAAGCCCGGGTAGCCCGACTCGATCACCGTCGGCACGTTGGGCAGGTCGTCGGTCCGCTTCTTCGACGTGACCGCGAGCGGGCGCAGCTTGCCCTGCTTCACCTGCCCGAGCAGCGACGGCACCGACGACATGTAGAGGTCCACCGCGCCCGAGAGCACGTCGGGCAGCGCCTGCGCCGCGCCCTTGTACGGCACGTGCTGCGTGCGGATGCCGGTGGCCTTCTGGAACATCTCGCTCGTCAGGTGCGCGACCGTGCCGTTGCCGGGAGACGCGAAGTTGAGCGAGCCGGGCTTCGCCTTCGCCGTGGCCACGACATCCGCCACCGTTTTCAGCGACGTGGTCGCGCCCGTCACCATCAGGATCGGCGACTCCGCGAGCAGCACGATCGGCGCGAGGTCCTTGCGCGGGTCGTACGGCAGCTTCGGGTACAGCGTCGGGTTGATCGCGAGGTTGCTGGTCTGGCCGATGACGATCGAGTAGCCGTCGGGCGCGGACTTCGCCACCGCGTCGACGCCGAGGTTGCCGCCGGCGCCGGGCTTGTTCTCGACCGCGAACGCCCACCCGGTGGCCTTCGCCACCGCCTGGCTCGCGCTGCGCGCGATGATGTCGGTGCCGCCGCCGGGCGGGAAGGGCACGACGAGGCGGATCGGCTTCGTCGGCCACGATTGCGCGAAGGCGGCGCCGCAGAAGGCGGCCGCGCCAAGGGCCAGCAGGGTGCGAAGGGTCGGGGTCATCGGAGCGAATTCTCTCCCAACACGACTAGGACCGCCCGCGCTCCAGCTCGCGCTCGAGCGCCTCGACGCCGTCCATCAGGCCCGAGAACTTGCGGCCGAACGGCGTGAGGCGGTACTCCACGCGCGGCGGGATCTCGGCGTAGGCGCGTCGCGCGACGATGCCGAAGCGCTGCAGTTTCCGCAGGCGCTCGTTCAGCACCTTCTTCGACAGGCCCGGCACCGCGCGCTCCATCTCGCCGGGGCGGCGCACGCCGTCGCGCACGAGGCCGAGGATCGCGAGCGACCACTTGCAGCCGACGATGTCCTCGACCATGCGCGAGGCGGTGCGCGGCGTCGAAACGGATTTCCTGCGTGGATTCACCGATGGTCACCAGAAAGTGCCCGGGGCACGAATGCGTGCTCGCTGGCGAGCGCACGCCCCGACGCACATGATTGTGCAGGAAAGGAGATCCCTCATGAAGACACTGTTCCCCGTCCTGCTCGTTGCTTCGACCACCGCCTTCGCGGCCGACACCGCCTCGGTGCCCTACCCTCAAGGCTATCGAGACTGGACGCACGTGAAGAGCATGGTGATCCAGCCCGGGCACCCGCTGCACGAGGCGTTCGGCGGCATCCACCACCTGTACGCCAACAAGGCCGCGATGCAGGGCTACGCGAAGGGCCGCTTCCCCGACGGCGCCGTGATCGTGTTCGACCTGCTCGAGGCGAAATCCGCGGACAACGCCATCCAGGAAGGCGCGCGCAAGGTCGTCGGCGTGATGCAGAAGGACGCGAAGAAATTCGCCGCCACCGGCGGCTGGGGCTTCGAGGGCTTCAAGGGCGACTCGAAGACGGAGCGCGCCGTCGGCGCGAACGCCGCGACTGCCTGCTACCAGTGCCATACTTCGCGCAAGGACAACGACTTCGTGTTCTCCGCGCATCGCAAGTGAACGCACTGCTCGACCCGCCCGGCCGGCCCGCGCCACCCTTGCAGGTGGCGTCGTGGCTGGGCGCGGGCGCGCCGGATTCTCTGGCGACGCTGCGCGGGCGCGTGGTGGCGATCCACGCCTTCCAGCTGCTCTGCCCCGGCTGCGTGCACCACGGCGTGCCGCAGGCGAAGCGCATGCGCGAGATGTTCCCGGAGCGCGACCTCGTCGTGCTCGGCCTGCACACCGTGTTCGAGCACCACGAGGCGATGGGCCCGGCGGTGCTGCGCGCGTTCCTGCACGAGAACCGCATCGCGTTCCCGGTCGGCATCGACCAGCCCTCGGACGACGCAGGCAACCCGATCCCGATGACGATGCGCACCTACGGCATGCGCGGCACGCCGACGCTGCTGCTCATCGACCGGCGCGGCGACCTGCGCCGGCACGCCTTCGGCGCCGAGGAAGACATGGCGGTCGGGGCCGCGATCGGCGCCCTGCTCGCCGAAGCCGGCCCGCGGGCCTAGTTCTTCACGCAGTAGCTCCCGCTCTGCGAGTACCCCGAGGGGCACGAGCCGCCGGAGCGGTGCATCGCGTGCTTGGCCGACGAGCTCGAGCCGACGCAGTAGTCGCCGCTCTGGTTGTAGCCCGAGGGGCAGCTGCCGCCGATGCGATGGATCGCGGGCTTCGCGCCCGAGCCCGGGTTGCAGTAGTTGCCGCTCTGGCTGTAGCCGCTAGGGCACGACCCGCCCTTGCGCTCGATGGCATTTTGCGCGCCCGCGTGCGGCGCCACCATCATCGCCGCCAGCAGCGCGGCCCCGGCCAGATTCCATTTGATCGTGCGGTTCATGCGTCCTCCCTGTGGTGTCGGGCGGAAGGATAACCGGAAGGCCCGCGTTGCCTGCGGTCGATGTTCGTTCCGGGTCATGGATTGCACGTTATACGGCATTGCCGTATATTGCGGCATGCGCACGGTCGCCGAGACCCCGGTCTTCGCCCGCTACGCGGCCGATGTCTGGTCCGACGCAGAGCGCCACGAGTTCATCAGCTTCATCGCGGCCAATCCGGAGGCCGGCGACATCATCCGGGGATCGGGCGGTTGCCGGAAGGTTCGATGGGCGCGGTCGGGTTCGGGCAAGCGGGGCGGGGTGCGGGTCATCTACTTTCTCGCCGCCGACGACGCGATCTGGCTGCTGATCGTGTACGCCAAGGCGAAGTTCGACGACCTGCCGGCGTCGTTCCTGGCACAACTGCGGAAAGGGATCGAAGATGCAATCTGACAAGGCGAAGTTCCAGGCCGATCTCCTCGCATCGGTGAAGCAGATGCGTCGCGGGCAAGCCGCGCGCGTCACCAAGGTGAAGCTCCCTGCGGCCGCGGAGGCACGCGCGAGCGTGGGCCTGTCGCAGCAGGAATTCGCGCAGCTGCTGGGCGTTTCGGCGCGGACGCTTCAAGACTGGGAGCAAGGTCGACGGGAGCCGACCGGCGCGGCGCGCACGCTGCTGAAGGTCGCAGTCAAGCACCCCAAGCTCCTGCGCACGCTGTAGCGCCCGCAGCCGGGGCCGCCCCCCTTAGCCCGTAAACGCCGAAATCCCCGTCTGCGCGCGCCCCAGCGTCAGCGCGTGGATGTCGTGCGTGCCCTCGAGCGTGTTCACGGTCTCGAGGTTCATCAGGTGGCGGATGACGCCGTATTCGTCGGAAATGCCGTTGCCGCCGTGGATGTCGCGCGCCATGCGCGCGATGTCGAGCGCCTTGCCGGCCGAGTTGCGCTTGAGTAACGACACCATCTCGGGCGTGGCGAGGCCCTTCTCGCGCAGGCGGCTCACCTGCAGGCAGGCGAGGAGCCCGATCGCGATCTCGGTCTGCATGTCGGCGAGCTTCTTCTGCACGAGCTGGTTCGCGGCGAGCGGGCGGCCGAACTGCTTGCGGTCCATCGCGTACTGCCGCGCCGCGTGCCAGCAGAACTCGGCCGCGCCGAGCGCGCCCCAGCAGATGCCGAAGCGCGCGTTGTTCAGGCACCCGAACGGGCCCTTCAGGCCGCTGACGTTGGGCAGCAGGTTGGCCTCGGGCACGAAGACCTCGTCCATGACGATCTGCCCGGTAGGCGAGGCGCGCACCGAGAACTTGCCCTCGATCTTCGGCGTCGACAGGCCCTGCATGCCGCGCTCGAGGATCCAGCCGCGGATCACGCCGCCGTCGTCCTTCGCCCACACCACCATGACGTCGGCGATCGGCGCGTGCGTGATCCAGGTCTTGGTGCCGGAGAGCTTGTAGCCGCCCGGCACGCTGCGCGCGCGGGTCTTCATGCTGCCGGGGTCCGAGCCGTGGTCGGGCTCGGTGAGGCCGAAGCAGCCGAGCAGCTCGGCCTTCGCCATCCGCGGCAGGAAGCGCTGGCGCTGCTCCTCGCTGCCGTAGGCGAAGATCGGCAGCATCGACAGCGTGGACTGCACGCCCATCGCCGAGCGGTAGGCCGTGTCCACGCGCTCGAGCTCGCGCGCGACGAGCCCGTAGGCCACGTAGCCGATGCCGGCGCAGCCGTAGCCCTCGAGCGTCGCGCCCAGGAACCCCAGCTCGGCCATCTCCTTCATCACCGAGACGTCGAAGGTCTCGTGGCGGTTCGACATCAGGATCCGCGGCGCGAGCTTCTCCTGCGCGTACGCGCGCGCGGTGTCGCGGATGAGCTTCTCCTCGTCGGTCAGCGATTCTTCGAGGAGGAGCGGGTCGTCCCACTGGAACGAGCCGCCGGTGAGGGTGAAGCGGGAGTGGTCCATGATGAGTGGAGTTTATGACTGACACGGACGCCCAAGAAGACGTCGGCGTGAATCAACCCCAAATTTTCGCTAATACGATCTCGCCATAGGCATGCCTCGAATTTCCGTAAGTGGGTGGAAGGAAATCGTCATCGAGAGCTGGACGCTGCGACGCAAGCTGTTGCCTATTGGTGGAAAGACCGTTACAGCGCTACAAACCAGATTTGTAGACGTGACAAGGCGACGCGGATTCAGCGTCCCGCCCTCTCTTTTGCCGATTCGGCAACAATTCGCGGGAGCCTCTCGATCTGAGGATAGGCACGCTCAAGCAAGTCAATAGTACGATTCACGAGCCTCACTGCATCAGGCACAACTGAAGGAAGGAGACGGTGCATTGGGCGCGGAATTCGATGAAGCCGATGCAATGGGTTGTGGCAAGTGATGAAATTTGAATCCCGCACCGCACCCCACTGTGAGTGACTAAAGGTCGAAGTCCAGTCGTAGTACGCGTCGTACAGGTCTTTGGTATCACCTTCGATCGAAAGTTCGCGTAGATTCCGATCAGCCCAATGGCCCAGGTTCACATTTACGAACTCTTGCCACACATCTTCATTTGCAATCTCCTCCAAAGTATTCGGATCAACGAACGAGGGCGCATCCCCCAATGCTTGTTCGAGCTTTAGGAAGGCTAGCTTTGCAACTCCCGTTCCGTAGTTGCGGTACGCCTGCCAAGATTTCGGGGCATCCTTCTTGATCAAATAAGAAAGCGTGATGACAACTTCGACTAGGGCGCGCAATCCCATTCGACTCAAAATCAATTGAGATACTGGTGGCGCAGCAATCTCCTCAAGTAATGAAATCGCGTAAAGCGCGAGGCCAAATGTCGCATCCAGTCGTGCATCCGTTCGTGTCGGCGTCTTGGAAGCATGAAATCTCTCAACGATTGCACTCCGCAAATCGAGGATTGGCCGAAGTTCCAAGATCAGCGGTGCCAACTTCGCGTAATCCTGCTCCTTGGATCCATCCAAACAGCTAGTCTGTCCCATCAATTGGGCCCAATACTGGGCGATCCATTCGGAACTAGGATTCCTGCGAATGTTCATCTCGCATGCCCGAATGAACGGACGCACGCTACGCAAGTCTCCCTTGTCCGGAAAAAGGAACACCTCCTCCGCACGCTCCCGCATCTCACGAGCGAACATCAATTTTCCGGAGATCATCTTCACGACAATCTTTAGCCAGCGAACATCTGTAGATTTCTCCGATTGATGATCGAACGAATGCGCAACCGCATCTGCAAGCGTGAACCAATCCGCATTCGTCGGCTGAACATCGAGAACCTCACGCCAGCGGTCTATCCCGGGCAACGCATCGAGGAGCAGTAGCGGCCGTAATGCACCGTATCCGAGCGGATGCTTGACGACGAACCCAACAAAATGCGCGAAATCGTTGTCAGAAAAACCGGCAATGCAAGTGTGATCTACCTCGCACGCCAGGTTAAGCGCACCTTCTGTTGTAGCGATCGATTCCTTTGAGGTGCCTGCTTTCGGTTCCTGCTCATGAGGGAATGCCTCCTTTGTCCACGTCGCAATCGCCCGGAAGATGCGAAAGTAGTCGGTACGGGGCATAACGACGGCCAACAAGAATGCCCACAGCATTTCCGGAGCATGATCGTCTCTCCAGGAGGAGAGACTCATCTTCTCCATTGCATTGAGCGGCGGTACGAGTTCCTTTCCAATTCGCTTGTGGTGCCGAATTGGAGAGTAATTGTGGCGCCGCCTTTGTTTGTCTTTCTTCCCTTTGCCCATTGGGATCTCGGAACGGGGCCTTAGCTTTTCACAAGGCAATCGCTTTGGTGGGGGGCGCAATTCTTCTCTATCTACCCGAGCTCCGTCTAAGGTGCGGACGAGTCCCAACAGCAGTTGCCCAGGAGTCTTGGAGCAAAGCAGGAAAGATTTCTTTAGCGAGCGCTACGGTACGCTCGTTTTTCAATAGTCGGGAGCGCAAAAATTGCGCGAAATCTGTAGTCATGTGCCCTCCGCCATGCCCGAACCAGACCGCAAGTAAGAAGATTGGATGATCTCCAATGTCATCAAGGTAGCCAAAGAATGTTTCAGCCTGATCCGGCTTGACGGTCTTACTGCGCTGCGCGTAGTAGGCGTCATTTGCTAGATAGAGGATCAGCTCGCATAGCGTATATGCGTCACGAAGCTTTCGCAGATCGGCACTTTGAAATGCGCTTTCGGAGTAGAGAATTTGATTCAGGTCCTCCAGATTCTTCCATTCCGGAATACTCAGGCGCTGGGCCTTTGCTGAATCACGCCGCTCTCCGTCAGACGATTCATTCGTCGCCCGCAGTATCGCGCGCAAGCGCGCATTGGCAAGACTCTTTGGCGTCGCACGATCAGCTTCAGCTACTTCGACCCAAAGGGCATCAACATGCGCACGGTCTTTTTCGAGTGGCAGTATCGCAATTGCCTTGTCCCGATCAATGAGTTGAGCGTAGGCCGCCAACTCGTTTGTCTTCAAGTACTCCTGAAGCGCGAGCGCGGCGATCACAGCCGCGACGAAGGAAAATATCGCAGCAGAAAACTGTGCAACTCCGTCCAATGACAACTCGCTTCTAAAGCGTATCAGCGGTAAAGACGAAATCTCTGATGTCGGAGTGACTAATGTTGGCACAGTACCACTTGCAATAGATCGACTATGAACTGCATTTGGCCATTTGTAATGGCGACGATGTCCTGCATGGATGCTGTCTTGCGTTCCTTTTAGGCAGGTAGACATTGTGAGTCCCTATTTCCAATGAGTTGCGTTCGACGCGCGCAAGCTTGGCATCCCAAACTTCTTGGCTATTGGACTATTGAAATCGGCTCAAGGGCATCCCCCTGCTCCCTCACCCCCCCAATCACCACCGCGTGCGGATACCCCAACCCCCGCAACGCCGCCACGCACGCGTCGGCCTTGTCCTTCGGCACGCTTGCCAGCAGGCCGCCCGCGGTCTGCGGGTCGAAGATCAGCGGGTAGCGCGGGTGGTTGACCATCTCTTCCTGGTTGCGGATCGCGCGGCGCAGGCGCACGTTGGCGGGGGCGAGCGAACTGAGTATCCCTGCGCGGGCGGTGTCCTCGGCGCCTTCGAGCACGGGTAGCGCGGAGAGCACGAGTTCGGCGTCCACGCCCGAGGGCCGGGTCATCTCGACGAGGTGGCCGAGCAGACCGAAGCCGGTGAGGTCGGTGCAGGCGGTGGCGCCGTGCTCGATCAGGCAGCGCGCGCCGAGGCGGTTGGAGACCATCATCGACTGCAGCGCCGCGTCGATCCAGCGGCCCTTCACCGCGAGGCGCGGCAGCGCGGCGAAGAGCGTGCCGGTGCCGATGGGCTTGGTCAGGATCAGTGCGTCGCCGGGCTTCATGCCGCCCTTGGTCATCACGCCGGCGAGGGTCTCGTCGATGAGGCCGTTGATCGCGAAGCCGAGCGCGAGCTCCCTGCCCTCGCCGGTGTGGCCGCCGACGAGCGCGCAGTTGGCGTCGTTCAGCACCTCCACGGCGCCGGTCATCATCTGGTAGAGCAGGTCCTCGGTCTTCGACTCCAGCCCCGGCGGCACGGTGACCACCGAGGTCGCCGTCTGCGGCTCGGCGCCCATGGCGAAGATGTCGCCGAGCGCGTGGTTCGCGGCCACGCGGCCGAAGACGTACGGGTCGTCGATGAAGGCGCGGAAGAAATCCACCGTGTGCACCATCGCCTTGCCGGCGGGCACGCGCACCACGGCGGCGTCGTCGGGGGCGTGCAGTCCGATAAGCACGTCGCCGCGCTCCACCGGCGCGAGCTGGCTCAGCGCGCGCGACAGCACCGTCGCGCCGACCTTCGCGCCGCAGCCGCCGCAGCGCATCGCGATCGCGGAGATGGCCTGCTTCGCTTCGTCGTCGGCGAGCGGGATGGCGGCGGGCGCGGATGCGGGCGCGGCGTTCTCGTCCATCGCCGGCAGGTCGGAGAACTTCTGCATGAAGCGCCGGTCGATCCAGTCCTTCCAGGCCCAGACCCAGCCGCCCGCGAGATAGAGCCAGTCGCGCGAGGCGACGGCGTACTGGTCGCCGGTGGTGACGAGCGCGAGCCACTTCCGTTGCGGCTGGTAGTTCTCGAGCGCGCGGCCCTCGACGGCGTTGCGCAGGTTGCGCGCCAGCGGCGGGCCGTGGCGCACCGCGAACACGCCGGCCTTCTCGGTCGGGTGGCCGACGATCGTCGCGCAGTCGCCGGCGGCGAAGACCTCGGGGTCGGTCACCGTCTGCAGCGTCTCGCGCACCTTGAGGAAGCCGTCGTCGTCCACCTCGAGGCCGGTGTCCTTGAGCCACGCGGCGCCGTTCGCGCGCGTGACCCAGACGATCTCGTCCGCCTCGACGGTGCCGCCGTCCTCGATGCGCAGAAGCCCTTCGCTCACCTCGGCCACGCGCGCGCGGTCCTTCAGGTTCACGCCGCGCGCGAGCAGCACCGAGCGGAACTTGCTGCGCACCGAGTCGTTGTGCGTGGGCAGCACGTCGCCGCCCGCGTTCAGCAGCGTGAACTCCAGGTCGTCGGGGTTGCGCGCGAGCTGGCGCAGCTCGTTGCGCAGCCGGTACTGCATCGCCAGCACCATCTCGACGCCGGCCGCGCCGCCGCCGACCACCGCGATGCGCGTGCGCCCGCCGCGCTTCTTCACGCGCTCTAGCAGCGCCAGCCAGCGCGCGTTGAAGTTGTTGATCGGCTTCACCGGCACCGCGTGCTCGCGCGCGCCGCGCACGTCGTCGACGCGCGGCGTGGAGCCGATGTTGATCGACAGCACGTCGTAGGGCACGGGCGGCCGGCCGCGCAAGACGACCTTCTTCTCGCGGCGGTCGATCGCGATGGCTTCGTCGGAATAGAAGCGCGCGCCGGCGAACTGCGAGACCCTGCGCAGGTCGATGTGGACGTCGTCGTAGCCGTAGTGGCCGGCGATGTAGCCGGGCAGCATGCCGGAGTACGGGGTATGCGTGTCGCGGCAGATCACGGTGATGCGCGCGCCGGGCACCGGCTTCATGCCGAGCATGCGCAGCACGCCGACGTGGCTGTGCCCGCCGCCGACGAGGACGATGTCGCGAAGGACAGGTAGCGAGGAGGTTTGCATGGGGTGGGCGAATGATATCGGCAGAACGCGCCTCGCCCGGGCGCGCTACGCGGCCGGCAGGCCGAGCAGCGCGGGCAATTCGGCGAGCGAGCGGATCTCGGCGTCGGGCTGGCCGGGCAGGCGCTCCCGCCGCTGCCCGTAGCGGTTGCACCACGCGACGCGCATGCCGGAGGCCGACGCGGCCCACGCATCCCACGAGTTCGACGACTGGAACGCGATCTCGCCGGCGGCGACACCGAGGCGCCCGGTGGCGAGCGCGTAGACCGACTGGTGCGGCTTGAACACGCCGACCTCCTCGACCGACAGCACGGCATCGAAGAGCGGCGCGAGGCCGGCATGCGCGACCACGGCCTCGAGCATCGCCGGTGTGCCGTTCGAGAGGATGGCCAGCCGCAGGCCGGCGGCCTTCAGCCGCGCCAGCACGGCCGGCACTTCTGGAAAGGGATCGAGCTCGAGGTAGAGCTGCAGCAGGCGCGCGCGCAGCCCGTCGTCGGCGATGCCGCAGGACTCCAGCGCGAAATCGAGCGCGTCGCCGGTGACGCGCAGGAAGTCCGCGTGGCGGCCCTGCAGCCCGCGCAGCCACGTGTACTGCAGCTGCTTGTCGCGCCAGAGCGCGGTGACGCGCTCGAAGGAACCGCCGAGCGCATCGCGGCAGCGCAGCGTCGCCGAGGCGTAGTCGAAGAGCGTGCCGTAGGCGTCGAAGACGCAGGCACGGATGCCGCGCAATTGCGGTTCGCTGGCCATGCGTGCTCCTCCGCTGGTGAACGCGACGCCGGCTGGCGCGCGCTGCGCTACTTGCAGTCGCTCCGGCAGGGTACCGCGACGATATCCGGTCGCGGGTCGCCCGTGAAGCCGTTGGCGTTCGGCATCTTCACCTTCATCAGCGCCTCGGCGTTCATCGGCGCATCCGCCGCGACGATGCCGTTCAGGTGCAGCAGGTACGCCGTCACCGAGTAGACCTCGTTGTCGGTCAGCGACTGCGGCCGGTCGTAGGGCATCGCGCGGCGCACGTAGTCGAAGATCGTCGTCGCGTGCGGCCAGAAGCTGCCGATGGATTTCACCGGCGACGGATTCTTCAGCGTGCCCTGCCCGCCCGCGAGGCGCTCGCCGATCTTGGAGCCCTCGCCCTTCATGCCGTGGCACGCGGCGCACTTCTGCTCGTAGATCGCCTTGCCCTCGGTGGCGTTGCCGTTGCCCGGCGGCAGGCCCTGCCCGTCGGCGCGCACGTCGATGTCCCAGCCGCGGATCTCCGCGGCGGACGCGGGCTTGCCGAAGCCGTAGCCCTGCGCGAATGCCGGCGTCGCCGCCAGCGCGAGGAGGATCGCAATCACCTTAGGCGTGGACATTCTTGATCTCCCCGTTCGCCTGCACCGACCAGCTCTGGATGGCGTTGTAGTGGTAGAGGTTGTTGGTGCCGCGCGCGGCGACCAGCTGCGCGTGCGTCGGCTGGACGAAGCCGGTCTCGTCGATCGCGCGGCTCTGCAGGATCGCGGGGCTGCCGTCCCACTGCCACGGGAACCGGAACCGCGTGAGGCAGCGCGACAGCACCGGCTCCTGCAGCGTGGCCGGCTTCCAGTTGCGGCCGCCATCCACCGAAACGTCGACGCGCTGGATACGGCCCTTGCCGGTCCATGCGAGGCCGGAGATTTCGTAGAAGCCGGCGCCCTTCAGCTTGTGGTCCATCGCCGGGTAGGTGATGACGGACTTGGCTTCCATGTCGAAGGTGAACTGGCGCGCGGTGCCGTCGGGCATCGAGTCGGTGTACTTCGAGGTTTCCTCGCGCGTCTGGAAGGGCTGGTCGCCAACCTTGAGGCGGCGCAACCACTTGATGCTCATGTTGCCTTCCCAGCCCGGCAGGAAGAGCCGCAGCGGATAGCCCTGCTCGGGACGCAGCGCCTCGCCGTTCTGCCCCCAGACGAGCAGCGCGTCCTCGAGGCATTTCTGGATCGGGATGCTGCGCGTCATCGCGGCGCCGTCGGCGCCCTCGGCGAGCACCCACGCGGCCTTCGCGTCGAGCCCGCATTCCTCGAGCACGGTGGCGAGCGGCACGCCGGTCCACTCGCAGCACGACAAGAGGCCGTGGCTCACCTGCAGAGAGCGCGACGACGGCGTCTTCCACTGCCGCGAGGTGTTGCCCGAGCACTCGAGGAAATGGATCTTCGACACCGACGGGAAACGGCGGAGTTCTTCCATGTTGAAGACCAGCGGGCGCTTCACCATGCCGTGCACCATCAAACGGTGCTGCGCCGGGTCGATGTCCGGGATGCCGGCGTGGTGGCGCTCGAAGACGAGACCACTGGGCGTGAGGATGCCGTTCAGGTCCTGCAGCGGCGTGAGCGAGATGCCGGCGCCAGGCTGCACGTTGTCGCCGCGGTCGCGGCGGATGACGTTCTTCTCGGCCGCGGCGGGCGAGCCGTACATGTTGGAGCGGATCGGCGCGCCCGGCTCCTTCATCCACTTCGGCACCGCCGGCGGATTGCCTTCCTGCGCGCGTGCGCCGCCAGCCTGCGCGGCGATGGCGCCGCCGAGCGCGGCCGCGCCCGTGAGGAACTTGCGCCGCCCCGCGGGTGCGGGCTTCGTGTCGCGATCCATGGTCTCCCCTCCCTCTTGTTGTGCGGCAATACTAGCGGCGTGGGCTTTGCCGACGCGCGACATAGCGAAAAAGCCCCGCGCGATCGCTCGCGCGGGGCTGGCTCCGGACGGGGGAGGGGAGGAGGGGATTCCGCCCGGAACCGGGGGACGATCAGAAGGCCGGGTAGTGGAAGTCGGCCTTCGCCAGCACGACCGTGTTCGCCACTTCGCTGGTGCCGGCGATCGGCGCGTTGTCGTTGAACGACGGCGCGACGCGGACGGCGGTGCCGGCGCCCGAGGACTGCACCGCCTGCTTGGTGTAGTGCTCGGCGTGGTCGTTGAACGAGGCGACCGGCGCGGCTTGCGCGACGAACGGGAGGGCGAGGGCGGCGGCGATGAGGGTGCGTTTCATGGTGTTGCTCCTTGGCTTGGGTTTCGTTGGATGGCCCGGGCACGATGCGCGGGTCATGGATCGTTAGACGAGGGACCACCCCTTCCCTGACTCGTGGGGACTACGTATAGGTATTGCTACGCAGTCGCGGCGTCACGACGCACGCGGGCCGGTACACTCGCGCACTCTTAACGTACCCAAGGTGATTCCCATGGCCGACACCAACCGCCAGTACCGCCTCGCCGCGCGCCCCGTCGGCCTGCCGAAGCCCTCCGACTGGAAGGTCACCGAAGAGCCGGTGGGCGAGCCCGGCCCTGGCGGCGTGCTGGTGAAGGTGCAGATGGTGTCGCTCGATCCCGCGATGCGCGGATGGATGAACGAGGGCAAGAGCTACATCCCGCCGGTGGGCATCGGCGAGGTGATGCGCGCGATCGGTGTCGGCACCGTGGTGGCCTCGAACCATCCGGGCTTCACGGCCGGCGACGCAGTCGCGGGCGGCTTCGGCGTGCAGACCCATTGCCTGCTCGACGAAGCGGGCGTGAAGCGCGCGGCCTTGAACAAGGTCGACCTGCGCTTCGGCAGCGCGTCGCAGTGGCTGAATGCGCTCGGCATGCCGGGCATGACGGCGTACTTCGGCCTGCTCGAGACCGGCCAGCCGAAGGCCGGCGAAACGGTAGTGGTGTCGGGCGCCGCGGGTGCCGTCGGCCAGACGGTGGGCCAGGTGGCGAAGATCAAGGGCTGCCGCGTGGTGGGCATCGCCGGTGGCAAGGACAAGTGCGACTTCGTGGTGAAGGAGCTCGGCTTCGACGCCTGCATCGACTACAAGAACGAGTCGGTGCGCGAGGGCCTGAAGGCGCACTGCCCGCAGGGCGTGGACGTCTACTTCGACAACGTCGGCGGCGAGATCCTCGACACGGTGCTGACGCGCATCAACCGCAAGGCGCGCATCGTCATCTGCGGCGCGATCTCGCAGTACAACAACACCACGCCGGTGAAGGGACCGTCCAATTACCTTTCGCTGCTGGTCAACCGCGCGCGCATGGAAGGCATCGTGGTGTTCGACTGGGCCGACCGCTATCCCGAGGCGATGAAGCAGATCGCGACGTGGATGAAGGAAGGCAAGTTCAAGTCGCGCGAGGACATCGTCGAAGGCATCGACCAGTTCCCCTCGGCGCTGAACATGCTCTTCGAGGGCAGGAACTTCGGCAAGCTGGTGCTGAAGGTCGGCTGAGGGGCCCCGGAGTCGCCCCACCGGGGCGCGTCGGTCCGGCGCGGCCGGCGATTCGGCCCCCGATTCCGGCGTTTCGTCGCAAGTCGCTCGTCGCGGCGACCGGGCAGGCGCAGCATGGCTCCATCGAACACGCACCGGAGCCCGCCATGAAACTCGTCCACCTCGCCGCCCTCGCCCTCGTCACCAGCCTGCAGGTCGTGCAGGGCCGCGCGATCGCGGCCGATGCGGGCTTTCGCAACATCGAGGTGCCGGGCGCGGCGCCGATCACGGTCGCCCTCTACTACCCGACAAGCGCGCCGGCCGCGCGCATCCCGATGGGACCGTTCCCGGTACAGGTCGCGTGGGGCGCTCCGGCGGACCAGCCGCTGAAGGGACTGGTGCTGCTCTCGCACGGCACCGGCGGCACCGAGCTCGGCCACCACGACCTCGCGACGCGCCTCGCGAAGGAAGGCTACCTCGTCGCCGCGCCGCGCCATCCCGGCGACAACTGGCGCGACGGCCGCACGCTGGTGGCCGAGGGCCGCTACTTCGACGAGCGCCCGAGGCAGGCTTCGCGCGTGCTCGACGCGCTGCTCGCGAGCCCGGAGTGGAGTTCGCGCATTCCCGCCGGGCGCATCGCGGCGATCGGCCATTCAGCGGGCGGCTACACGGTGCTCGCGCTCGCGGGCGGCCAACCTGATCCGTCGCGCATCGCCGCCCACTGCCGCTCGGTGACCGACGACGCCGGCTTCTGCGCGCTCGGCAAGGCGGGCCTCGAGGCCGGCCCACGCGCCGCGGCTGCGCCTTCGGATCCGAGCGACCCGCGCATCCGCGCCGTGGTGGCGATGGCCCCTGTGGGCGTGGTGTTCAAGCCGGCCTCGCTCGCCGCGATCAAGGTGCCTGTGCGCCTGTACGCCGCGAGCCTGGACGCGGTGCTGGTGCCGAAGTACCACGGCGACGCGCTCGCGGCCGCGATGCCTCGGGCGACGTATCGCCGCATCGAGGGCGCGGGCCACTTCGCGTTCATGGCGCAACCCACGCAATCGCTGGGCAGCGACGCGGGCGACCCCGCCGCGAACCCGCCCGGCTTCGATCGCCCGGCCTTCCTCGCCACGCTGGCCGACGAAGTAGTGGCCTTCCTCGACGGCGCGCTGCGCTAGCGGACGGGCTTCGAAGGCGACGGCTCGACGAGTTCGGACACGTCGAGCCGCTCGAGCGCGCTGACGGCCGCTTCCCAGCGGCCTTCGGCGCACAGGCCCTGCACGCCGGCGTCTTCGTGCGCCTCGAGCAGCGCCTTCAGGCACGCGGCGCGGATGCGTTCGGCGAGAGCTTTCTCATCCATCGGCGAAGCGTAGCGCGTTCAGCCCGCGGCCGGTGCGCCGACGAGATAGGCGACCGCCGCCACCGTCAGCGCCGCGCCGAATCCCGTGCGCGGCGTGAGCTTTTCATCGGGCAGCAGCAGCGCGCCCATCAGCGCGGTGACCAGCGGGTACGAGGCCACGATGGGCGCGACCTTCCATACCGGCGCCACCGCGAGCGCGGTGTACATCAGCAGCATCGCACTGCCGTTGAAGAGGCCCGTGAGCATGAACCACGCGATGCCTTTCGGCGTGCGCTTCGCGCGCGCCTCGCCGCGCAGGCGGTCCGCACCCGCCACCGTGGCGGTCGACATCACGTAGCCGATCAGGCTCGCGGCGAAGGGATTGGGCCACAGCAAGAGGCCCGCCTTCACGCCGACCTGCGCGATGCCGCGCACGATCGCGCCCGCGATCGGCCACGCGAGCGCGCGCCCGAGCCGCACCTTGCGCGCCTCGCCTGCGCGCCAGGTGAGCAAGGCCACGCCGGCGACCACGCCGACGGCGGAGATCGCCGCCTTCGCCGGCACGCGCTCGTCGAGGATCAGCCATGCCGCGGCGATGGCGAAGAGCGGCGCCGTGCCCGACACCGAGCTGGTGATGGTCGGCCCGAGCAACGCCGTGGCGCGGAAGGTGAGCAGCGTCACTACCGCCGGGAAGAAGAGCCCCACCACCGCGAACACCAGCGCGGCCTGGAGAGTGAAGCCCGCGAGGTCGAGCGCGAACGGCGACGCGAGCACGAACAGCACCGTCGCGGTCGGCACCGACAGCGCGGCACCGGCGCGTGCGTCCATGTTGCGCAGGCCGATGCGCGCGGTGATCAGCCCCGCGCCGAAGCAGAAAGTGCTGGCGACCGCGGCGACAAGGGCGCCGTCGGCACCGGCCGCGGTCACGCGGTCCGTTCCGTGACCACGCTAGGCGGGGTCGGAGGCGAGCTTCGCGGCGTGCGCCCAGTCGGACTTCTTCACGTCGTCGAACACGATGTCCACCGACTCCGGCGTGCACTTCAGGATCTTCACCGCCTCGCTGGTGACGGCCTTCGCGAACTCGCGCTTCTGGTCGGTGGAACGGCCTTCGAAGAGGCGGACGTGGATGAAGGGCATGGTCTTCCTTTCGGTGGGGAAAAGTCGGGGATTCTAGGCAGTGGCGAAGGCGAACGCCTCGCGGCACTGGGCCTCGGTCGGGTTCACCACCGGCATCGCGACGTCGGCCTGCGAGAGCGCGAGCGGCAACTCGGTGCAGGCGAGCGCGACCGCGTCGGCGTCGTGGCGGCCGACGAGCGCGGCGAGGAAGGCGCGGAACTCCGGCTGCATCTCGCCGCGCGCGAGGCGCGACTGGATGCGCTGGATCTCGACGCGGTCGGCCTCGCCGGGCGTGCTCACCGAGAGGCCGTGGCGTTCGAGGCCGCGATGGTAGAAGCCGTCCTCCATCGTGAACTTCGTGCCCAGCAGCAGCACGCGCTTCGCGCCCCTTGCCAGCGCCGCGCGCGCCGTGGCCTCGACGACGTGGATCACCGGCATCGGCAGCGCGAGTTGCGCCGCGATGGCGTCGTAGGCCTTGTGCAGCGTGTTGTTGCAGATCACGATGCACGCCGGCCCGAGCGCCGCGAGCTCGCGCAGCTCGGCGCCCAGCAGCGCCGGGATCTCGTCCCAGCGCTCGTAGTAGCGGCTCTTGATCTCGTGGTAGTCGATGCTCTTCAGGAGCAGGTTGGCCGAGTGGTGGCCCCCGAGCGTCTCCTGCGCGAGCTCGTTGAGGATGCGGTAGTAATCGAGGGTCGACGGCCAGCTCGTGCCGCCGAGGAGGCCGATCTGCTTCACCGCGCCGCGCTCACGCGACGGCCTTGCAGCCTTCGGGCTTGACCTTGCGCTCGCTGGAGGCCGGGTACTTCTCCAGCTTGGCGGCCGGGCGCCGGGGACGCCGCACCAGCTCTCCGCCGCAGTTCGGGCAGGCGCCGTGCAGCTTCACGTTCGCGCAGGTCGTGCAGAAGGTGCACTCGAACGAGCAGATCACCGCCTCGGTGGATTCGGGCGGCAGGTCGCGGTTGCAGCATTCGCAGTTCGGGCGCAGCTGGAGCATCGGGATGCCTCGGTCCGTGGACGACGGACCGCCATCATCGGCGAAGGTCGAGCGCGAAGTAAAGCGCACCCGGCACCGGGTTGTGCCGGTACACCGGGATCTCGACGAACCCCATCGAGCGATACAGCGACTGCGCCGCCTCGAGATGCGGCAGCGTGTCGAGCAGCATGCGCGCATAGCCCGCCTTGCGCGCCTCCGCGACGATCGCCTCCGCGAGCCTGCGGCCGATGCCGCGGCCACGGCCCGCGGACGGCACGTACATGCGCTTCATCTCGCAATCGCCCGCATCTCCGAAAGGGCGCAGGCCGACGCAGCCGAGGATGGCCTCGCCCTCCTTCGCCAGCAGCAGCGCGCCGCGCGGAGGGGAGTATTCGTCGGCGATGTGCTCCATCTCCTCGGCGAAGCCCTGGAAGCAGAGGTCCACGCCGAGGCTCGCGGCGTACTCCTCGATCATGGCGCGCGCGGTGCGCCAGTCCTCCGGCGAGCCGGCCTGCACGATGCGCTCGACGCGGGTCACGGCTACGCCGGGTCCTTGCGTCGCGCGCGAATCGCGAGCCCCACCGAAACCGCGAGCCCGAGGATGCACGCCACCGAGAGCTTGCCGAAGATCGCCGGCCAGCGGCAGCGCGACACTTCGTGGAATACCGCGAACGCGCCGCCGCACGGGCCCTGCGCCGCGGACGCGGTGACGGTGGCGAGCAGGAACGTCACCGGCACCAGCACCGCGAACGCGATCGACAGCGCGAGCCACGGGCCGCGCCGCTGTGCCGGAGCCTTGGGTGCGGGCGCCGGGCCGTCCATGGGCTAGCGCCTCGGCATGTCGGGCGTGCACTCGCCGATGAAGCGGGCACGGGCGACGACCTGGATCGGGATGTCGCGTCCCTCGCGCGAGACGAGCTGCTTCAGTTCCGACACCAGCTCGTGCCGCGACACGGTGTTGCGGATCGTCATGTCCATCCGGCTGCCGTCGGCGAGTTCGCAGATCATGCGCCACGAGGCCGAGGCCTCGCCGCGCTTCGCGTCCGACACGGTGCACTTCGCGCCGCGCTGGCGCATCTTCTCCTCGTCGTTCTCGGGCGTGAGGTAGAGGTTGCGCGCGAGGTATTCCTTCGTCAGGCAGTTCTTCAGCGTGGTCTCGCCGAGCTTCACGGGGCTGCCATCCTCCGGGTCCTGCGCGGTCATGACGGTCTGCAGCTCCCAGGCGCCGGGCTCCATCACGGGCTGCGCGACGGCCGCGAACGACGCCGCGGCGAGCGCCGCCGCACAGGCGATCCTGCGCATCTACCGCTTCGCGTACTGCTTCGAGCCGAAGAGGATCTCGCGTTCCTTGTCCGAATGCGGGCCGGCACGACGCAGGTCGGCGAGCACCTTCACGCCGCGCTGCACCGCGGGGCGCTCGAGGATCGCGTCGCGCCATTTCTTCAGGTGCGGGTAGTCGTCGACGTTCACGCCCTGCCGCTCGGGCATGCGCAGCCACGGCACGATGGCCATGTCGGCGATGGTGTACTCGTCGCAGGCGATGTATTTCGATTCCTTCAGGCGCCGGTCGATCACGCCGTAGAGGCGGTTGGCCTCGTTGCGGTAGCGGTTCATCGCGTACTCGATCTTCTCGGGCGCGTACTGCAGGAAGTGGTGCGCCTGGCCGAGCATCGGGCCGACGCCGCCCATCTGGAACATCAGCCACTGCAGCGTGGACCACTTGTCGCGCAGGTCCTCGGGCAGGAAACGCCCGGTCTTCGAGGCGAGGTAAAGCAGGATCGCGCCCGACTCGAAGATCGAGATCGGCTTGCCGCCGGGGCCGTCGCTGTCGACCATCGCCGGCATCTTGTTGTTCGGCGAGATCTTGAGGAACTCCGGCTTGAACTGGTCGCCCTCGCCGATGTTCACCGGGATGACCTTGTACGGCAGGCCCGTCTCCTCCAGCATGATGTGGACCTTGTGGCCGTTGGGCGTCGCCCAGGTGTAGAGATCGATCATCGCCTTCCCCTTCGCGTTCAGACCAGTTTGACCAGTTGCTTGCCGAAGTTCTCGCCCTTGAGCATGCCGATGAACGCGGCCGGCGCATTCTCGAGGCCCTGGGCGACCGATTCGCGGTACTTGAGCTTGCCCTGCGCGACGAGCGTCGCCAGCGCCTCGACGCCCTCGGGATAGCGCTTCTGCCAGTCGAACACGATCATGCCCTGCATCCGGATGCGGTTCACCAGCACGGCGCGGATGTTCCTGAGCGCGTAGCCTTCGGTGCGGTTGTAGTCCGAGATCATGCCGCAGACGATGATGCGCGAGAACGGGTTCATCAAGGTGAGGATCGTGTCGAGGATCTCGCCGCCGACGTTCTCGAAGTTGACGTCGATGCCCTTGGGGCAGGCCTCGACGAGGTCGCGCCGCAGGTTGCCGGCCTTGTAGTCGACGCAGGCGTCGAAGCCGAGTTCCTTCACCACGTAGTCGCACTTCGCCTTGCCGCCTGCGATGCCGACCGCGCGACAGCCCCACGCCTTGGCGAGCTGGCCGACGACGCTGCCGACGGCGCCGGAGGCTGCGGAAACGACCACGGTGTCGCCCGGCTTCGGCGCGCCGATCTCCTTCATGCCGAAGTACGCGGTGAGCCCCGGCATGCCGAGGCAGCCGAGGTAGTAGGAAAGGGGCGCGCGCTGCGCATCGACCTTCGTCACCTCGGCGCCGGAAATGCAGCCGTAGAGCTGCCAGCCGCTGCGCGCGGTAACCTTGTCGCCGACCTTGAAGCCGGCGTGCTTGGATTCCACGATCTCGCCCGCGACCTCCCCGGTCATCACGTCGCCCGGCTCCACGCCCTTGGCGTAGCTCTTCGCCTGGCTCATGCGCCCGCGCATGTACGGATCGAGCGACAGCCAGTGGGCCTTGATCAGCACCTGCCCGTCGGCCGGCTTCTGCGCCGGCAGCGTCTCGAGGCGGAAGTTCTCAGGCGTCACCCAACCCTGCGGGTAGCTCGCCATGACGATGCGTTTGTTTTCCACGATTCCCCCTCTAGTTCATCTGGAGGCGGCGTCGCGCAGCCGCGTATTCGGAAGACAGGTTCGCCACCACCTCAGCGGTCGGGATCACCGAGTCGATGCGACCTACGCCCTGCCCCGCGCTCCAGATGTCGCGCCAGACTTTCTTCTCCGCGCCGCCGCCGGAGCCGAAGTTCATCTTGCTCGGATCGGACTTCGGCAGGTTCAGCGGGTCGTAGCCGGCGTTCACCACGCTGTGCTTCAGGTAGTTGCCGTGCACGCCGGAGAAGAGGTCGGTGTAGACGATGTCGGCGGCGGTGGCCTTGACCACCTCGTCCTTGTAGCGATCCGGCACGCTGGCCTCCGGCGTGGCCAGGAACCTCGTGCCAATGTACGCGAGGTCCGCGCCTGCGGCCTGCGCGGCGAGGATGCCGTCGCCGGTGGCGATCGCCCCCGAGAGCAGGATCGGGCCGTCGAAGAAGCGCCGCACTTCCGACACCAGCGCGAACGGCGACAGCGTGCCGGCGTGGCCGCCCGCGCCGGCGCAGACGAGGATCAACCCGTCCACGCCCGCCTCGAGCGCCTTTTCGGCGTGGCGCACGTTGATGACGTCGTGCAGCACGATGCCCCCGTACGAGTGCACCGCGCCGACGATCTCGTTCGGCGCGCGCAGGCTCGTGATGGTGATCGGCACCTTGTGCTTCACGCACGTGGCGACGTCGTGCTCCAGCCGGTCGTTCGACTTGTGCACGATCTGGTTCACCGCGAAGGGTGCCGCGTCGGGCTGCGCGGCGAGTGCGGCCTCGATCTCGTCGAGCCACGCGTCGAGCGTCTCCTTGGGGCGCGCGTTCAGCGCCGGGAACGAGCCGACGATGCCGGCCCTGCACTGCTCGATCACCAGTTTCGGGTTGCTGGCGATGAACATCGGCGCGCAGACCACCGGCAGCTTCAGCTTCTGCAGGATCGGCGGCAGCGACATCAGGCGAGCACTCCGTTCTTCGCGGCGAGGTCCCGCAGCAGCTTGGGCGGCGTGAAGCGCTTGCCGTACTTCGCCGCGAACTCGTCGGCGCGCGCGACGAATTTCGCCACGCCGAACCAGTTGATGTACTGCAGCGCGCCGCCCGTCCACGCCGGGAATCCGATGCCCTGGATCGAGCCGATGTTGGCGTCGTGGAAGGTCGTGAGCACGCCCTCCTCGAGGCAGCGCGCGGTCTCGACCGCCTGGCGCACCAGCAGGCGCTCCTTCAGCTCCTCGAAGTCGTAGGCAACATTGCCCTTGCCGAACTCCTTCGCGAGGCCGGGCCAGAGGAATTTCTTGCCGTCCTTCGGGTACTCGTAGAAGCCGCCGCCGCCCGCGCGGCCGGGGCGCTTCAGGTCCTTCACCATGCGGAAGATCACGTCCTGCCCGGGGTTGGACTCGAAGACCTTGCCCTCGGCCTCGAGGTCGGCCTTGGTCTGCTCCATCACGTGCACGGAGAGCGACATCGAGGTCTCGTCGATCACCGCGAGCGGGCCGACCGGCATGCCGGCGAGGCGCCCGGCGTTCTCGATCACCGCCGCGGGGATGCCCTCGGCGAGCATCGCGCAGCCTTCCTGCACGAAGGTGCCGAAGGTGCGGCTGGTGAAGAAGCCGCGCGAGTCGTTCACCACGATCGGCGTCTTGCCGATCGCGAGCACCGTGTCGTAGGCCTTCGCCACCGTCTCGGGCGAGGTCTTCGCGCCCTTGATGATCTCGACCAGCGGCATCTTGTCCACCGGCGAGAAGAAGTGCAGGCCGATGAAGTTCTCCGGCCTGGCCGAGGCGGTCGCGAGGCCGGTGATCGGCAGCGTGGACGTGTTCGACGCGAACACGCCGCCCGCCGCGAGCATGGGCTCGGCTTCCTTGGTCACCTGCGCCTTCAGGTCGCGCTTCTCGAACACGGCCTCGATGATCAGGTCGCAGCCCTTCAGCGCATCCGCGTCGGCCGCGGGCGTGATCGCGGAAAGTACCTTCTCGGCCTTCGCGGCGTCCATGCGACCCTGTTTCATGCGCCTCTCTAGGAGCTTCGCCGTATAGGCCTTGCCGGCCTCGGCCTTCTCCATCGACACGTCCTTCAGCACGCAGGGGATGCCGCGGTTCGCGTGCGCCCACGCGATGCCGCCGCCCATCATGCCGGCGCCGAGGATGCCGACCTTCGCCGGCTTCCACTTGGGAACATCCTTGGGACGCGAGGCACCCGAGCGGATCGCGGTGCTGTTGAAGAAAAGGGTAATCAGGTTCTTCGCCACGCCGCCGACCGCGACCTTCGCGAGGTACCGCGACTCGATGCGCAGCGCGGTGTCGAAGTCGACGATGCTGCCCTCGACCGCCGCGGCCATGGTCGCTTCCGGCGCGGGGTACAGGCCTCGCGTTTTCTCGACCAGCATTGCGGGGCCGATAGCGAGCATCTGCATCACCGCCGGGTGGTTCGCGCCGCCGCCGGGGATCTTGTGCTTCTCGTCGTCCCAGGGCTGCTTCGCGCCGGGGTTCGCGGCGATCCACTCGCGCGCCATGCGGAAGAGGTCGTCCTTGGTCGCCGCGAGGCCCTGGATCAGGCCGAGCTTCGCCGCTTCCTGAGGGCCGAAAGTCTTGCCTTCCATCAGGTAGGGGAACGCGGCTTGCAGGCCGAGGAGGCGCACGGTCTTGGTGATGCCGCCCGCGCCGGGGATCAGGCCGAGCGTCACCTCGGGCGTGCCGAGCTGGATGCGCGGATCGTCCAGCACGATGCGGCAGTGCGCGGCGAGCGCGAACTCCCAGCCGCCGCCGAGTGCCGCGCCCTCGAGGCACGCCACCACCGGGCGGCCGAGCTTTTCCAGCCTCCGGAAGAGCTTCTTCGTGCCCTCGACCCACTCGAACACCTTCGGGCCGTCGTCGGGCCCGAACTGCAGCACGTCCTTCAACTCCGCACCGGCGAAGAAGGTCTTCTTGGCCGAGCACAGGATCACGCCGGCGATGGATTCCTTCTCCTTCTCGAGGCGCGCGACCGCGTCGCCGAAGGCCTTCTGCCAGGCCTCGGTCATGGTGTTGACCGGCGCGCCGGGCGCGTCGAGGGTCAGGGTGACGATCTTGTCGGCACCCGCTTCGTATCGAACCGGCATCCTCAGACTCGCTCGATGATGGTGGCGATGCCCATGCCGCCGCCGACGCACAGCGTGGCGAGGCCGTACTTGAGCTTCCTGCGCTCGAGCTCGTCGATCAGCGTGCCGAGGATCATCGCGCCTGTCGCGCCGAGCGGGTGGCCCATGGCGATCGAGCCGCCGTTGACGTTCACCTTCTCGGCGGGCACGCCCATCTCCTTCATGAACTTCATCGGCACCACTGCGAAGGCTTCGTTGACCTCGAAGAGGTCGATCTGGTCGATCGTCATCCGGGCCTTCTCGAGTGCCTTCCTCGCCGCCGGCATCGGGCCGGTCAGCATGATGGTGGGGTCGGAGCCGGAGAGCGCGGTGGCGAGCACGCGCGCGCGGGGCTTCAGGCCGAGGGCCTTGCCCTTCTCCTCGGTGCCGAGCAGCACCGCGGCGGCGCCGTCGACGATGCCCGACGAGTTGCCCGGCGTGTGCACGTGCTGGATGCGCTCGACCTGCGGGTAGCGCTTGATCGCCACCGCGTCGTAGCCCATCTCGCCCATCTTGTCGAAGGACACCTTCAGCGAGCCGAGGCCCTCGAGCGTGGTGTGCGGCTTGATGAACTCGTCTTCCATCAGGATGACGTCGCCTACGGCGTCGTGCACCGGCACGATGGAACGCTTGAAATGGCCGGCCTCGCGCGCCGCGGCGGCCTTCTTCTGCGAGCCGAGCGCGAAGCGGTCCACCTCCTCGCGCGTGAAGCCTTCCAGCGTCGCGATCAGGTCGGCGCTGATGCCCTGCGGGATGAATCCGAGATCGAGGTTGGTCTCGGGATCGGCCGCCCAGGCGCCGCGGTCCGAGCCCATCGGCACGCGCGACATCGACTCCACGCCGCCGGCGACGACGAGGTCTTCCCAGCCGGAGCGCACCTTCTGCGCGGCGAGGTTCACCGCCTCGAGGCCCGAGGCGCAGAAGCGGTTCAGCTGCACGCCCGCGGCGCGGTAGTCCCAGCCGGCGGCGAGCGCCGCGGTCTTGGCGATGCACGAGCCCTGCTCGCCGACGGGCGTGACGCAGCCCATGACGACGTCGTCCACCTGCGCGGTGTCGAGGTCGTGGCGGCGCTGGAGTTCCCGGAGCACGCCGGTGAGCAGCGTGATCGGCTTCACCTCGTGCAGCGAGCCGTCCTTCTTGCCCTTGCCGCGCGGGGTGCGGATCGCTTCGAAGACGAAGGCTTCAGCCATGGCTATTTCCCCTCCTTGAGTTCGCCCAGCCCGATGGACCGGGAGATGACTTCCTTCATGATCTCGTTGGTGCCGCCGTAGATGCGCTGCACGCGCGCATCCGCGTAGGCGCGCGCGATCGGGTACTCCCACATGAAGCCGTAGCCGCCGTGCAGCTGCAGGCATTCGTCGATGATCTTGCCCTCGACGTCGGTGGACCACATCTTCGCCATCGACGCCGTGGCGGTGTCGAGCTTCTTCTCGAGGAGCAGCTCGATGCAGCGGTCGACGAAGACGCGCATCACCTGCGTCTCGGTGGCGAGTTCGGCGAGCTTGAAGCGCGTGTTCTGGAACCCGGCCACCGGCTTGCCGAAGGCCTTGCGGTTCTTCACGTAGTCGATGGTCCACTGGATCGCGGCTTCGCACTTGGAGACCGCGGCGATCGCGATCTGCATGCGCTCCCAGGGGAGTTCCTGCATCAGGTAGATGAAGCCGTTGCCTTCCTGCCCGAGCAGGTTCTCCGCCGGCACCTCGACGTTGTCGAAGAAGAGCTCGGCGGTGTCCTGCCCCTTCAGGCCGAGCTTCTTCAGCCGCTTGCCCTTGGAGAAGCCCTTCATGGTGGTGTCGACGACGATCAGGCTGGTGCCCTTCGCGCCCTTGGACGGGTCGGTCTTGGCAACGACGATGACGAGGTCGGCGTTCCAGCCGTTGGTGATGAAGGTCTTCGCGCCGTTGAGGATGTACTTGTCGCCCTTCTTCACCGCATTGGTCTTCACCGATTGCAGGTCGGAGCCGGTGCCGGGCTCGGTCATGGCGATGGCGCCGATCATGTCGCCGGAGGCCATCTTCGGCAGGTACTTCTGCTTCAAGACCTCGGTGCCGTAGTTGTTCAGGTACGGCGCGACGATCTCGGAGTGCAGGCCGAAGCCGAGCGAGGAATTGTTGATCCTCGCCTGCTCCTCGATGAGGATGATGCTGTACAGCTTGTCGGCGTCGGCGCCACCGAAGGCCTCGGGCATCGAGCAGCACAGGAAGCCGTTGTCGCCCGCCTTTTTCCACGCCGAGCGGTCGACGTAGCCCTGCTCCTGCCACTGGTCGTCGTGCGGCGCGACCTCGGTCTCCATGAAGCGACGCACGCTGTCGCGGAATGTTTCGTGCTCGGGCTTGAAGAGGGTGCGCGGGATCACCGGGGCGGTCTCCGGAATTGGCAAAAAGTGAAATTTCATTCTAGCCCAGCGACGACCGCGGCCGCCCCGGAGGGCGCCGTCCGGCGGATTTTGCAAAACGTCACGGTCCTGCGCGCGCGCGCGCGGCAGAATGCCGCATGTCGCACTCGCTTCATTCCCAGATGGATCCTGCCGTCTTCTCCCGCCTGTTCGTCGCAGGCACCTGCTTCACCATCCTGGGCGGCACCGCGCTGGTCACGCGCGACCTGACGATGGGGATCATCTCGATCATCCCCAGCCTCGTCCTCGAATACTTCATCTGGCAGCAGCGCTGAACGCGTTCTTGACGCTCGTCAACGGCGTGCGCTAAGGTCAGCCGCTCTAGAACACGGTTCCGGTGGCTGGAACGCCGCTGGGGCCACTGCCGAAGCAGGAGCGCCCGCCGATGTCCGTTTACCGCCCCTTGCGCGCGCTCGCCGCCGCGCTCGCCGCCGCCGTCGCGCTCGCCGCGCAGGCCCAGCCGTTCCCGTCCAAGCCGGTGACGCTGTACGTCACCTTCCCGGCCGGCGGCGTCACCGACATCACGATGCGCACGCTCGCGGAGCATTTCCGCAAGATCACCGGCCAGAACATGGTGATCGAGAACCGGCCCGGCGGCGGCTCGACCGTGGCGCTGAACGCGCTGCGCCAGCAGAAGCCGGACGGCTACACGCTGTCGGTGATGGGCCGCGGCGCGATGACCACCTACTGGGTGCAGGACGGCCGCATCGGCTTTAATCCGGTCGAGGACCTGACCTACGTCTCGGGCATCGCCGGCTCGTACTTCGCGCTGGTGGCGCGCGCCGACCAGCCCTACAACACGCTGGCCGAGCTGGTGAAGTTCGCCAAGGCGAACCCCGGCAAGCTCACCTTCGGCACCATCGGCCACGGCCAGTTCACGCACCAGCCGATGGTCGAGTTCATGCAGCTCGCCGGCATCGAGATGCGCCACGTGCCGTTCAAGGGCGACCCCGACACGCTGAACAACGTCGCCGGCGGCCACCTCGAGCTCGCGGTCGCGGGCGGCGCCTTCCAGCAGTACGTGGATTCGGGCAAGGTGAAGATGATCGCCTTCCTCACCGACAAGCGCGTGCCGCGCTTCCCGAAGGTGCCGACCTTCGCCGAGGCGGGCTACCCGGTGCGCGCGCACGTCGTGGTGGGCATCGGCGGGCCCAAGGGCATGGACCCCGAGGTGGTGAAGTTCCTGGACGGCACCTTCAAGCGCATCACCGAGGACCCGGAGTTCCGCGCCGCGCTGGACAAGATCCACCAGACCACGCAGTACATCCCGGCGCCGGAGTTCTACGCCTGGGCGAGGAAGCAGTTCCTCGTCGAGAAGGAAGTCGTGGAGCGATTCGGCCTGCGGGCGCAGCAGAAGTGAGCGCCGGCGCGCCGCGGCGCGTCACCTACACCGGCGAGCAGTCGCGCCGGGGCTACCATATGACCAGGCTCTTCGCGTCGCTGACCGACCCGGCGGCGCGCGCCGCGTTCAAGGCCGACCCCGACGGCGCGATGCGCGCGGCCGGCTTCAGCGACGAGGAGATCGCCCTCGTGCACGCGCGCGAGTTCAATGCGCTACTCGAGCGCGGCGTCGCCATCTACGCGCTCGGCAAGGCCGGGCGCGCGCTCGGCTTCACGCTGGTGGACGCCGGCGCGCGCATGCGCGGCGAGACGGTCGAGGCCTTCCTCGCCTCGCGCCCGCTCGCCCTCGGCACGGCGGTGCGGGGCTGACGTGGCCGGCCGCATCGTCGGCGCGATCGGTTCCTCGCATGCGCCGTCGATCTCGTTCGCGTGGGACGCGGGCCACCGCGACCGCGCCGAGTGGAAGCCGTTCTTCGACGCCTACGAGCCGGTCAAGGCCTGGCTGAAGGGCCTCGCGCCCGACGTGCTGCTGGTGGTCTACAACGACCACTTCAACCGCTTCAAGCTCGACGCCTACCCGACCTTCGCGCTCGGCTGCGCCGACCGCTACCCGGTGGCCGACGAGGGCAGCGGTCCGCGCGCGCTGCCCGAGGTGCCGGGGCACGCGGCGCTGTCGTGGCATCTCGCGCGCAGCCTCGTGGCCGACGAGTTCGACCCCGCGCTCTGCCAGGAGCTCGCGCTCGACCACGGCGTGATGTGCATCCTGCCGCTGCTGGACGACCCGCCGTGGACGATGAAGGTGATCCCGGTGGCGGCGAACGTAGTGCTGCACCCGCTGCCGACCGCGCGCCGCTGCTGGAAGCTAGGCGAGGCGCTTGCCCGAGGCGTGGCCAGCTTCCCTGACGACACCCGCGTCGTCGTCATGGCTACCGGCGGCCTGTCGCACCAGTTGCACGGCCCGGACTTCGGCTTCGTGAACCCGGAATGGGATCTGGAGTTCCTCGATCGCCTAGAGCGCGATCCCGAGTCGCTCCTCGCGCTCACGCACGACGACTACATGGATCGCGGTGGTGCAGAGGGCGTGGAGGTGATCCTGTGGCTGGCGATGCGCGGCGCGCTCTCCGGCCGCAAGTTCCGGCGCGTGCACCGGCATTACTGGGCGCCGATGCTGACGGGCTACGGGCTCCTCGCGCTCGAGCCGACCTAGGCTCGCCTCGCTTCAGATTCTTCTTGCAGGGGTGCGCGAGGGGGGCGCAGCGCCCCTCGCATCCCATCGGCGCGAGTTCAGTTCAACCGAGATCGCCGCCGCGCATTCCTGCACCGCCTTCAGCATCGCCTTCGATGGCGGCGAGGTGACGTGCTGCGGCGAGCCGACGATGGCCACCGCGCCGGCGATCGCATCGCGCTCGTCGAACACTGGCGCGGCGATCGCGCCGACGCCGTACGAGGTCTCGTTCAGCGCGGTCTCGTAGAACTGCCGCCGCACCACCGCGAGCCGGCGCGCGAGCGCCGCGGGGTCGGCAATCGCGCGGCCCTCGAAGCGCCGCAGCGGCTTGGCGAGCACGCGCTTCTGCGCCTCGGGCGCGGCGAAGGCGAGGATGGTGCGCCCGAGCGCCGATGCGTTCGAGGGCACCACCCAGCCGTGCTTCACGTGCAGCGTGATCGGGTTGTCGCTCGGTACCGAGGCGATGACGATCGCATCGTCGCCCGCCGGGATGGCCAGCGCCGCGGTCTGCTGCACCGCGTCGCGCAGCCGCGCCATGTGGCGCTCGGCGATGCGCGACAGGCTGAAGTTCGACGCCGCCGCCATGCCCAGGCGATATGTCTTCCAGCCGAGCAGGTACCGGTCGGAGGTCTCGTCCTGGGCCACCAGCCCGAGCGCGCGCAGCGTCGAGAGGTGCCGGTGCGTGCGGCCCTTGGACTCGCCCAGGCGCGCGGCGAGCTCGGTCACGCCGAGGGGGCGTCCGGCGTCGGCCAGCGCTTCCAGCACCGCCACGGACACGGCGACGGACTGGTTGCCGTCGGCCTCGGTGCGCGTTTTTCGAACCATGGGCCGGCATTCTAGGCGCGCCGTTGACACCTGCACGCACGCCCCCTATCGTTCCGCGCTCCAAGATGCCGTTCCACCAGCGTGAACGGCCGCCAAGCGAGGGGTTCCATGGGCATCCGTACCGGCGACGAGTTCCTGCGCGGCCTGCGAGACGGCCGCGTGTTCTACATGGATGGCCAGAAGGTCGCGGACGTGACGCGCGACCCGCGCCTCGGCCACGCCGCGCGCACCGTGGCCGAGCTCATGGACATGCAGCACCATCCCGACCTGAAGCCGCGGATGACCTACGCCTCGCCGACCACGGGCGACGCCGTCGGCCTGTCGTTCCTCGAGCCGAAGACGCCCGAGGACCTGCGCCGCCGGCGCGAAGCCCTGAAGATCTGGGCCGACGCGACCTACGGCATGTTCGGCCGCAGCCCGGACTTCATGAACGTGATGGTCGCTGGCGTGGCGAGCGCGGCGCCCGCCTTCGATCGCGAGCAGCGCGCGTACGGCGCCAACCTGCGCAAGTACTACGAGTGGTGCCGCGAGAAGGACATCGTCATGACGCATGTCCTCGTCAATCCGCAGGTGGACCGCTCCAAGCCGGTCAACCTGCAGGACAAGGACCTCGCGGCCAAGATCGTCAAGGAAGACGATCGCGGCATCACGATCTCGGGCGCGCGCATGGTGGCAACGCTCGCCGCGTTCGCCGACGAGATCATCGTCATGCCGTCCAGCTACATCCACACCGGCGCGGACGCGCTCGACTACGCCTTCGGCTGCGCGCTGCCCTCGAACGCGCCGGGCATGAGCTACATCGCGCGCCCCTCCGTCCTTCCGCAGAAGAGCGGCTCGTTCCTCGACTACCCGCTGTCGTACCGGCTGGACGAGTCCGACGCGGTGGTGGTGTTCGACAACGTGTTCGTGCCCTGGGAGCGCGTGTTCATCCATCGCGACCCGGCGATGTGCAACCAGCTCTACGCGCGCACGCAGGCCGGCGGCCACACCGCGACGCAATCCGCGGTGCGGGCACTCGCGAAGGCCGAGTTCATGCTGGCGCTCGCCGTGTCGATCGCGAAGTCCACCGCGATCACCGAGCACCTGCACGTGCAGGGCATGCTCGCCGAGATGATGCTCTTCGTCGAGAACATCAAGGCGCTGATCGTCGCGAGCGAAACGCAGGCCAAGCAGAGCCAGTGGGGCACGCTGGTGCCCGACGGCATGCCGCTGTGGGTGAACCGGATGAACTTCCCGAAGATGTTCATTCGCTGCTGCGAGATCCTGCAGCTCCTCGGCGCCGGAGGTCTGGTGGCCGTGCCGTCGAACGCCGAGCTGCAGGGCGAGGCGGGCGACATGGTGCGCAAGTACCTGCAGTCCGCCAACAGCGACGCGGAGCACCGCGTGAAGCTCTTCCGCCTCGCGCTGGACGCGTCGATGTCCACGTTCTCGGGCCGCCAGCAGCTCTACGAGCGCTACTACACCGGCGACCCGGTGCGGCTCTATGGCATGTTCTACAACCTGTACCCCAAGGACCCGCTCGTGAAGCGCATCGACGACGTGCTCGCCGACCTGTCGCGGCGGGCGGATACCTTCGACCAACCGTTCGCGTGAACGAGGAGACACCCCGATGAAGCTTTGCCAATACAGCGTGGGCGGCGGGCGGCCGCGCCTGGGCGCGGGCCTGTCGGGCGACCGCATCGGCGACCTCGCCGCGGGCCTGGTCGGCGCGGTGAAGGCTGGCACGGCGTCGGACTACGACATGCCGCGCAGCACCGAGGCGCTGATCGCCGACGGCGACACCGGCCTCGCCGCGGCCAAGGCGGCGGCGAAGTGGCTGGAGGCGAACGCCGGGTCGCTCTGCGAGCCGACGGTGTTCCCGATGGCCGCGGTGCACGTGCACGCGCCGATGACGCGGCCGCCGAAGTTCTTCTCGGTGGCGATCAACAACAAGCGCATGCTCGAGCGCTGCAAGCGCGCGCCGGGCGCGGAGGCGAACCCGCACTACTTCATCAAGCTGCACACCACGATCGTCGGCCCCTACGACCCGGTGGAGATCCCGCCGGTCGGGCAGGTCGGCTCCGAGATCGAGGTCGCGATCGTGATCGGCAAGGGCGGGCGCTTCATCCCCGAGGCCGAGGCGCTTTCGCACGTCTACGGCTACATGACGCACAACGACGTCACCGCGCACGAGATGCGCCGCACCTCGGAGTGGGTGATCGTGAACCCGGGCAAGCCGAACGAGGAGCGCCTCTCCTACCCCGGGCGCTACAAGAACCTGGAGCGCACCGCGCCGCTCGGCCCGTGGCTGGTGACGCGCGACGACGTGCCCGACCCGCAGAAGCTGAACTACCGCGCGTGGCTGAACGGCTCGATGTGCATGGAAGGCACGAGCGCCGACCACATGTTCAGCGCCGCGTACCTGGTGAGCTACCTGTCGCGCTCGCACACGCTCGAGCCGGGCGACATCATCTCGAGCGGCACGGTGCCGGCGAAGGATCCGTGGACCTTCGCCACCATCGACTTCCTCAAGGCCGGCGGCTTCGTCGAGGCGGAGATCGAGGGCCTCGGCAAGCAGAAGAACGCGATCAAGCCGGTGCCCGCCTAGGGCGGGGGCGGGCGTCGCGCGCTAGGCGAGATCCTCGTAGCGCAGGCCGGCGCGGCGCATCAGCGCGTCGAAGAAGAGCTGCCCGCGCCGCGGCCCGCCGCCCGCGCCGGTTCGGAAGAACTGCGCCTGCGCAGGGATCGCGTCGAGCACCGCCTGCCCCACCGGTTCGTTGTCGCCGCGCAGCGAGTCCGCCGCCAACTGCACCTCGCAGCCGCGCTGCACCGTCCAGTAGAGCGTCAGCGCCTGCGGGATGTGCGGCCCGGCCACCAGCACGCCGTGGTTCTTCAGCATCAGCACCGGCTTGTCGCCGAGGTTCGCGACGAGGCGCTTCTGCTCGCCCACGTCGGTGGTGATGCCCTCGAACGGGTGCGTGGCGACGAGCCCATGCAGCTGCGCGCTGTAGAAGTTGTCGTAGCGCAGCCCCTCGCGCTTGCAGGCGACGCCCATGATCGCGGTGGTGTGCGTGTGGATCAGGCAGTGCGCGTCCTCGCGTGCCGCGTGCACCGCGCTGTGGATCACGAATCCGGCCTTGTTCACCATGTGCGGCGAGCCGTCCACCGCCTCGCCCGCGAGGTTGACCTTCACGAGGTTGGTCGCGGTGACCTCGTCGTAGTTGAGGCCGAACGGGTTGATCAGGTAGTGCCGCTCCGGCCCCGGCACGCGCGCGGTGATGTGGTTGTAGATCATCTCCACCCACCCGCAATGGACGAAGAGCCGGTACATCGCCGCGAGCTCGAGGCGCACGCCCCACTCCTCGTCGGCCATGCCGGCGGGCTTCAGGCGCGCGAGGGTCGGGTTCAGGTCCATCGGGTCCTCCGGGTTCAATAGCCGCGCGCGCGGTCCACGACGTTCAAGAGCGGCCGGCCGTCGCGCAGGCGGCGCACGTTCTCGGCCACCTGCCGCGCCACGGATTCGACCGTGGGCTGCGAGGCGACGTGCGGCGTCACCGTGACCTTCGGGTGCGTCCACAGCGGCGAATCCGCGGGCAACGGCTCGGTGCCCTGCACGTCGAGCGCCGCGCCGGCGAGGTGGCCTTCGTCCAGCAGCGCGAGCAGGTCGGGCTCGACCAAGTGCTGGCCGCGCGCCACGTTGATCACGCAGGCGCCCTTCGGCAGCCGCGAAAGGCGCGCGCGGTCGAGCAGGCCGTGCGTGTCGGCGGTGAGCGGCAGCAGGCAGACGAGCACGTCGGCGCGCGCGAGGCACTCGCCGAGGCCGGCGGCGCCGTGGTGCATCTCGACACCCTCGACCGTGCGCGCGCTGCGGCTCCAGCCCGCGACGCGAAAACCGAGCGCGCGCAGCACGCCCGCGGTGACCTGCCCCGCCTCGCCCATGCCTAGGACGCCGACCGTGGCCGAACCGGGCGCGTGGATCGGGTGGCGCGTCCACGCCTTCGACACCTGCTGCGCCGCGTACAGCGCGCGCTGGCGCACGTGGCCGAGCGCCATCATCGCCACGTACTGCGCGATCTGCAGGTTCTGCGCCGGATCGACGATGCGCGCCACCGGCAGCTGCGGCGGTAGGCCCTCGACGCCGAGGATCTTGTCCACGCCGGCGGACGACGCGCAGACGAGCTTCAGGTTCGGCAGCTTCGCGCAGGCGCCGGCCGGCAGCCGGTAGCAGACCACCGCCTCGACCTTATCGAGCCCCGGCGCATCCAGCGAGCCCACGCACTCGATTTCCGGCGCGATCGCGGCCATCGGCCCGAAGAACACCTCGGCCGGCTGCGGCCGCGTGAGGAAGAGGACGCTCACCGCGCAGCGGCGCCGAGGAGCGCGAGCGTCTCCGCCACCGAGGCCGGATCGGCGACGCCCTTGCCGGCGATGTCGTAGGCGCAGCCGTGGCCGACGCTCGAGAACAGCACCGGCGTACCGATGGACAGCGCGCTGGAACGCAGGGGGCTCAGCAGCTTCACCGGGATGTGGCCCTGGTCGTGCAGCATCGCGAGATAGGCATCGTGCTTTCGCTGCGACAGCACGAGGTCGGCGCCGAACGGGCCGTCGCAGGCGATGCCGCGGCGGCGCAGCTCGGCCGCGGCCGGCTTGGTGATCTTCTCGTCGGCGTCTCCGAAGAGGCCGTCCTCGCCGGCGTGCGGGTTGATGCCGAACATCGCGAGCCGCGGCGCGGCGACGCCGAGGCGCTTCACCGCTTCGACGGTCGCGAGCCCTGCGTTCACCACGCGCTCGACCGTGATGCGCGAGAGCGCCGACGCGGTGCTCTCGTGCAGCGTGACGTGCGCGATGCGAAGGCCGGCCGCGCAGAGCATCAGGAAGACCTTGTCGTCGGGCGTGCCGGTGAGCTGCGCGAGCAGCCCGGCGTAGCCCGAGAACTGGATGCCGGCGCCGTTGATCGCGGTCTCGGACTGCGGGCAGGCGACGATCGCCGCAACCTCCCCCGACTGCGCGAGCTTCACCGCCTCGCGCACGTACTCCACGGTCGCGCGGCCGGCGCGCGGATCGCAAGTCCCCGGCTTGAACGCCTCGACGGGCAGCGCATCCACCGGATGCACGTCGAGTCCGCCCGCGCCGTAGTGCAGCAGCACGTGCGGATCGCCCACCAGCACCGGCTCGATGCCCGCCGGCGCGGCCTTCGCCGCCTTGACGGCGATCTCGGGGCCAATGCCGTTGGGATCGCCCACCGCAATCGCAATGCGCGTCACGGCGTGCCGCCTACAGCGGAATCGCGATCAGCGTGTCCACGCGCGCGCTGTCGCAGACCACGATGCGCTCGACCAGCTTCAGCGCGCCATTCGCGCGCACCTTGTCGAGGTAGCGGCCGCAGGCGAAGGCGTCCATCGTGCCGTCGCGCATGATGCGCATGACGAGGAACGGCGTCTCGACGCGCGCCACGCCGCCCTCCTCGCCGAGCACGCACGGCAGGCCGACGATGTGGCGGTAGCGCTGGCGCTCGTAGATGTTGGCCTCGCGCAGCGCCGACACGCGGTCGGCGAGCATGCCGCGCGAATCGGCGTACACCAGCCCCGCCGGCATGCCATGCGCGTGGTTGTCGGCCGAGGTGATCTTGTAGAGGCACGGGTCCTCGAAGAACGCCGGCCACTCCTCCAGCCGGTCGTCGTCGATGGCGCGCGCGTAGTCCGCGTTCAGCGCGGCGATGCGGTCTCGCAGGCTGTCCACGCTCAGACCCCCATGCAGCCGCGGTAGGCCTTCCAGAAGCCGCGGATCGAGGTCTCGGTGGCGCGGCCCTGCTGCGACTCGGTGCCGGCGCCGCCCATCTCGACCACCGAGAGCTGCTCGTCGGCCGAGGCGATGCCGCGCTGCACGAAGCCGCCGACGCAGCCGTCCTCCATCGACACGTAGCCCGCCGGCCCGACGAGGTTCGACTGCCGCAGGCGGCGCTGGCGCATCTCGGGCGTGTCGTCCTGGAAGCCGAAGTAGGTCCAGTTGAGTTCCATGCGGTCGATGCCCTTGGGCAGGATCTGGCGCACCGCGAGGCAGTTGTGGATCTGCTGCAGCACGAAGCCCGGGAACACGGTGAGGATCTGCAGCTGGATGCCGTCGCCGAACTCGTCCACCGCGTCGAGGATCCTCGGGTCGGCGAGGCGAAAGTCCTGCTTTTCCGACCTCAGGCCCTGCTCCTGGTACGCCGAGCCGGTCTCCTTCTTGTCGATGGTGTAGCTCGCGTGGTGCGCGCCGTTCGGGCTCACCAGCACGCCGCCCGCCTGCGTGAGGCGCGTGACGCGGAAGGTGGCGAAGAACGAGTGCAAGAGGCTCGCGTGGTAGGTGTCCTTGACGTTCTCGGCGTAGAGCTTCCAGTTGTTCGGCAGCGCCTGCGTGAAGCGGCCGAGCACCTCGGTGGGCTTCCTGAGCACGCGCCGCAGCCGCCCGAGCACTTCCTCGCCGAGGTACTCCTCGATCGGCGGGGCGGCGTCCGACAGCGTGCCGAAGACGAGGCCGCAGAGCACCGTGGTGCGCACCTTCCTCGGATTGTGCTGCTCCATGCAGAAGGACTTCGGCATGCCGCCCTTGCCGCCGGCGCCGTTCTGGAACGCGACGCCCTTGAGGTTGCCCTTCCGGTCGTACGTCCACGCGTGGTAGACGCACTGGAAGCTCTTCACGTTGCCGCCGTTCTCGAGCGCGATCAACGCGCCGCGGTGCGTGCAGCGGTTCTCGAACGCGTAGATCGCGCCGTCGGCGTCGCGCGACACGATCACCGGCATGCGGCCGACGAAGGTGGTGCGGTAGTCGCCTTCCTTCGGCAGCTCCTGCTCCAGGCACAGGAAGTTCCACACCGGGCCCTCGAAGAGCCGCTTCTGCTCCTCCAGCGCCCAGGACTCGTCCTGGTACACCCAGAACGGCACGCGGGTGAGGCCCTCCGAGGGCCAGGCCCGCGCCATGGTTCGAACGTCGTTGGTGCCCATCGTCGACCTCAGTTCAGCGTGACCTTCGCATCTTGGATCACCTTCTGCCAGCGCGCCACCTCGTCTCGAATGAAGCCCGCCGTCTCGGCGGTGGTGCCGCCCACGGGCTCGGCACCCTGCTCGAGGTATTTCTGGCGCACGTCGGGCATCTTCAGGCCCTCGACGGCGGCGGCGTTGATCGCCTGCACGATCGCCGGCGGCGTGCCGGGCGGCATGGCCATCGCGAACCACGCGCTGGCGATGAAGCCGGGCAGGCCCGCCTCGGCGCTGGTCGGCACGTCGGGCGCCACGGCGGAGCGATTCGCATTCGTCACCGCGAGGAACTTCACGCGACCGGCCTGCTGGTGCTTCAAGGCCGCGGCGATGTTGCCGATGAAGATGTCCACGCGCCCCGCGACGATGTCGACGAGTGCCGGGCCCTCGCCCTTGTACGGCACGTGCACGAGGTCCACGCCCGCCATGCTCGAGAACATCGCCGCCGAGAGGTGCGAGGTCGAGCCGTTGCCCTGCGAGGCGTAGACGATCTTCGCCGGGTTCGCCTTCGCCATCGCGATCAGCTCGCGCATCGTGTTCGCCGGCAGGTCGGCGCGCGCCGTGATGACGTTGGGCACGATCGCGAGCACCGTCACCGGCACGAACTTCGGCGGCTCGAAGTTCAGCACCTTGTAGAGGCTCTGGTTGATCGCCAGCGGCCCCGGGGGACTGGACAGGATGGTGTAGCCGTCGGGATCGGCGCGGAACACCGACTCGGCGCCGATGTTGCCGCCGGCGCCGGCGCGGTTCTCGACCACCACGGGCTGGCCCCACTTCGCCGACATCTTCTCGGCGACGATGCGCGCCAGCACGTCGGCCGAACCGCCGGCGGGGAACGGCACGATGACGCGCACCGCGCGATTCGGGAACGCGCCCTGCGCCTGCGCGGGCGCCGCGCCGATCGCAAGCGCGCCGAGGGCCATCGCCGCGAGGGCGTGGGTGAGTCGTTTCAAGGGGGCCTCCTCCGGGATTACCGTCGGAGGACTCTCGGGGCAAAGTTGACCGATGTCAACGCCGGGCGCGAATCAGCCCTTCTTCGCGCAGGCGGCGACGAGCAGCGCGCGTGCGCTCTCGAGGCGATCATGCTCGCCCGCGAACACCGCGGCGGTCGGGATCGCGTCGCCGTCGGGCATCAGTTCGATGGTCATCAGCAGGTGCCGCGGCGTGATGCCCTCGCGCGGGCTGGCCATGCCCGAGACGTAGAACTCGAGGCGCGGCGGCCGCTGGTCCCACAGGATCCTCGTCACGAAGATCTCCGGCTTGCCGAGGAGCTTCGCGAAGTGCGGTCCGAGCCGCGCACCGCCACCGCAGCGCAGCGCCGGGTCTTCCCAGCGCGCAGCCTGCAGCGAGGCGCGTGCCTCCGACATCGACAGCTTCAGCTCGAGGTACCGCCAGCCATAGACGCCGAACGCGAGCGCGAGGTACGCGCCGCCGAGCACCAGCACCGCCCAGCGCAGGCGGCGCCACCAAGGCCTCCAGCCCGCCGCTGGAGGATCCCGCTTCTCGTCAGGCACTCCGCTCGGGCGCCTCGTTCGGGTTGAGCGGCGTCCACCCGGTGAGCTTCGCGATCTCGGCCTTCACGTAGTTCGACATCGCGAGGCGGTCGGCCACCAGCATGATCATCTTGAAGCCCTGGTCGATGTAGCGCTGCGTGTACTTCGCGCTCATGGTGTGCATCGCGGGGATCACGCCGTGCTTGCGGCAGGTCTCGAGGATCCGGTTCACGGTGGCGACGTGCTTCGGATCGTCGTTGTCCATCACCGGCGGCAGGCCGAGCGCGAGGGCGAGGTCGGTGGGGCCGATGTAGACCGCGTCCACGCCGGGCGTGGAGATGATCTCGTCCATCTTCTCGATGCCCTCGGTGGTCTCGATCATCACCACGCAGGCGATCTCGCGGTCGGCGTGCTTCTGGTAGTCGGCGCCGCCGTAGAGCGAGGCGCGGTTCGGGCCGTTGGAGCGCATGCCCGTCGGGGGGTAGCGGCACGCGGCCACCGCACGCTCGGCCTCCGCACGGTTCGACACCATCGGCACGATCACGCCGTAGGCGCCGGCGTCCAGCGCCTTCATGATGATCGAGGGCTCGTTCCACGGCACGCGCACGAACGGCGTCACCGCGGTGGTGGAGATCGCGGTCAGCATGTTCACCGCGTCGTCGTAGTCGACCGCGCCGTGCTGCAGGTCTACGCACAACCAGTCCAGCCCCGTGTGGGACATCATCTCGGCGGAGAAGGCGTGCGGGATCGACAGGAAGCCGCCGACGGCGGGCTTGCCTTCGCGCCACAGGCGCTTGACGCGGTTCATGCGCATGGAGGGTTCCTCGAGCTCGATTCGTGTGAAGGGCCGCCAATATACCGGAGCGTCACCTGTACCGGAGCGTCACCTGGCCAGCGTCTCTCGGGGGACGAACTTCTTCCAGCGCCCGTCCTCGGCGGGCAGGCCGGCGTAGTCGCCGACGCGATCCGCGGCGCGGCCGACGAGCGCGGCGGCGTCCGTGCCCTTCGCGTCGCAGTAGGCCTGCAGCTCCGCGATCGCGGCGCCGAGCACGCCGAAGCCGCCGGTCATCACCGCCGAGCAGTACTCGACCGCGCTCGCGCCGGCGAGCAGCATGCGCGCCGCGTCGTGGCCGCTCCGCGCGCCGTTGGTGCCGACGAGCGGGTAGCCGGCGCCGAGGCGCTTCCTGCTGCGCGCTAGCCAGTAGCACGCGAGCGGCAGCGCCCACGGGCCGCCGTAGCCGAGGTTGGTGCCGAGCGCCGGCGCCTGCGTGTCGAGGTCCGGCAGGAGACCCATCATCCGGCCGATCATGATCACCGCCGCCGCGCCGCCCTCGCGCGCCGCCTCGGCGAGCGCGGCCACGTTCTCGCTCTGGCCGGTGAGCTTCACCCACACCGGGATCTTCACCGCGCCGCAGACCGCGGCCACCTGCTCGCGAATCTTCGCCGCCGCACGTTCGGTGGCGACACCGCCGTGCGCGGCCTCGTCGCCGTAGGGCGTGCCGACGTTGAACTCCAGCAAGCGCACGCCCGCGGCTTCGGCGACGCGCGCAAGGCGCACCGCCTCATCGAGCTTGGCGAGGATCAGGCTCGCGGCGACATACGCGCCCTGCTTGCCGGCCTCGCGATCGAGCGCCGCGATGGCGCCGAGCCACTCCTCGGCGGCGCGCGGCTGCAGCCCCGAGCGACAAAGCACACTCGCCTCGCCCGCGCCGTGCCAATCGCGCGCGCGCCAGTCGGCGCCGTAGGTCGCGTAGTCGGCCTGCGAGAGCTGCGCGCGCGCGGGCTGGCTCTCGTTGGTGGACTTCGCCACCACCACCGCCGCGCCCTGCGCCAGCGCGGCGCGAATGCCGGCCTCGGTCATCACGTGCTCGCCCGAGGCGCAGATCACCGGGTTCCGGAGCGCCAGCGCGCCGACCCGGATCGCGAGCGAAGCCATCAGAGGCCGACCAGCTCGGCGGCGTTCGTGGACACCATGCGGCGCACCTGCGCCTCGTCGTAGCCGAGGTCGAGGCACGTCTCGATCACGCTGCGGAAGCCATCCACCAGCTTCGGATTGCCCACCTGCCCGAGGTCGGAGCCGAGGATGGTGCGCTCGACGGTGCCGGCCTCGATCATCGCGCGCAATTCGGGCGGGTCGTAGAACTTGAACTTCGAACCCGGCACGAACATGCACATCGAGTGCTCGACGTAGACGCCCATGCCGACGAGGCGCCGGATGTCGTCCAGCGACGCGCCGACGACGTAAGTCGGATGGTTGCAGAGCAGGCGCATCACGCCGCGGCGCTTCGCCTCCTCGAAGAGCGGCCAGATCTCGTCCACGTGCAGGTGCCCCGACGAGAGCACCGCGTCGTGCTCGGCGACGAGGTCGAGCACCGGCAGCACTTCGGGCAGGAGGCGGCCGCTTCCGTCGGTGGCGACGAGCGGCACCGGTTCCAGCATCGCCTTCTTCGTCTGCGGGAACTTGTCCTTGAAGTCGTGATCCTTCCGGTGCTGGTCGATGTGGTTCTTCGCCGAGAAGGTCGGCATCCAGACGAGCTTTGCGCCGAGCTTCAGGCCGTGCTCGACCGCAAACACGTTGATGCCGCCGGTGGTGTTGTTCAGCGGCACGCCCGATAGCATGGTGACGCCGAGGTGGCGGAAGTGCTTGTTCAGCATCTCCGTCGCGGGTGTCGCCGAGTAGTAGTGGTCCTTCACCAGCAGCGCGCGGATGCCGGCGGAAGACGCCTCCTGCATGGCGTCGTAGTGGTCGAAGTAGCGCGGCATCACCGACGGGCCGCTGTGGCAGTGCAGGTCGATCGCGCCGCGCAGCAGCCGCGCGGGAAGCTCCGGGTCCGCGGTGCGCCAGTCGGGAGCGGCGGCGCCCATCTCAGGCCTTCCCCTTGGGCGGCGCGAACTCCGCCGCTTGATACTCCACCAGGTGCTTGTAGTCGTCGCGGATCGGCGCGAAGACGTCGAGGTTCAGCGCCACCTCGTCGCCGGTCGGCTCGATGTAGTGCATCGTGTGCGCCGGCACGCGCACCATGCAGCCGGGCGTCATGGCATGGACCTCGTCGCCGACGTGGTAGTTGAAGCGCCCGGAGATGCAGATCGCGAGCTGCTCGAAGTCGTGCTGGTGCGGGCGCACCTGCACCTTCGGCTGCACGAAGTTCATCACCATGATCACGTTCTCGCCGCGGAATCCGCAGCGCTCGATGCCCTCGCGCACGAACTCGCGCGGCAGGGTGTTCCAGTCCACCATCGTGGCCATCGCCTCTCCTTGACGGGGTTTCGGGCCGGCTCGTAAGCTGCATCGCACGCGGCCTCGCCGCACGCTACCGCCTTCCCCCCGTGGATTCAACCTTGCCCGCCATGCACGCGCTGCGCCGTTTCGCGATCCTGATCGCCGCCCTGTTCGCGGGCATGGCGTGCGCGCAGCCGTTCCCGTCGAAGCCGGTGCGGCTGGTGGTGCCCTACCCGCCCGGCGCGCCGGTGGACGCGCTTGCGCGCGGCTTCGCCGAGACGCTCGCGCCCCTGCTCGGCCAGCCGGTGCTCGTCGAGACGCGCGCCGGCGCGAACGAGATCGTCGCCGCCACCGCGGTGGCGAAGGCGCCGGCCGACGGCCACACGCTGCTGCTCGCCACCGACGCCGCCTTCACGCAGAACGCGTTCCTGTACGCGAAGCTCCCCTACGACGCGCGCCGCGACTTCGTGCCGGTATCGCGCCTGGTGCACGTGAACATGGTGCTGATCGTGCGCGGCAACCTGCCGGAGCGCGACCTGCGCGCGTTCGTCGCGCGCATGAAGACCGACGGCCACGAGCGCCACTACGCCTCCGCGGGCGCCGGCGGCACCACGCACCTCGCGATGGAGAGCCTGAAGCGCGAGGGCGGCTTCGAGCTACGGCACGTCGCCTACAAGGGCATCGCGCCGGCGATGCAGGATCTCCTCGGCGGCAGCGTGGACGCGCTCTTCGCGGGCGCCACCGCCGCGATGGGCCACCTCGCCTCGGGCAAGGTGCGCGTGCTCGCGGTGTCGGGCGCGAAGCGCGCGCTCGCGCTGCCCGAGGTGCCGACCTTCGCGGAAGCGGGCTTCCCGGGCACGCAGGCAAGCTTCTACCTCGGCCTCGCCGCGCCCGCCGGCACGCCCGCCGCGCTCGTCGAGCGCCTCGCGGTGGAAGCGCGCAAGGCGGTGCTCGATCGCACCTTCCTCGCCAAGTTCGTGCAGCCCTTCGCCTACGACCCGGTCGCCGACACGCCCGCCGAATTCGCCGCGTTCCTCGCCAGGGACGCGGAAGCGAACGCGCAACGCATCCGCGCGCTCGGCCTGAAGCTCGAACTCTGAGGACCGCCATGCCCGCCACGCTGCCCGCCCAAGGATCGGACTGGAACGCGCTCGAAGCCGCGATGCAGGAGGCGCGCAAGGACGACGCCGACTGGCGCGGCGGCCGCCTCGGCGTGTTCGTGCACTATGCGGGCGACGACGTGCTCGAGGTCGCGAAGAAGGCCTACGCGATGTTCTTCACCGAGAACGGGCTCGGGCCGGCGGCCTTCAAGAGCCTCGCGAAGTTCGAGCGCGAGGTGGTGCAGATGACCGCCGGCCTGCTCTCGGGCGGTCCCGGCGTGCGCGGCACGATGACCACCGGCGGCACCGAGAGCATCCTGCTGGCGATGAAGTCGGCGCGGGACTGGGGCCGCGCGGCGAATCGCGGGGGCGCGACGTCAAAGATCGTGTGCTCGGAAACCGCGCACCCCGCCTTCGACAAGTCGGCGCACCTGCTCGGCATGGAGGTGACGCGCGTGCCGGTGCGATCCGATCTCACGCCCGACCTCGAAGGCATCGCCAAGGCGATAGACGATCGCACCGTCGCGCTGGTCGCCTCGGCGCCGAACTATCCGTACGGCATGGTCGATCCGGTGCGTGACTACGCCGCGCTCGCCGCGAAGCACGGCCTGTGGCTGCACGTGGATGCCTGCGTCGGCGGCTACATCGCGCCGTTCGCGAGGAAGCTCGGCCGCCCGATTCCGGACTTCGACTTCGCGATCCCCGAGGTGACGACGATCTCGGCCGACTGCCACAAGTACGGCTATGCCGCGAAGGGCGCATCGACGCTCCTCTTTCGCGACGCGGCCGCGTTCTCGCACCTCGCCTACGATTTCTCGGGCTGGCCGCGCGGGCGCTACTTCACGCAGACCTTCACCGGCACGCGCGCCGGCGGCGCGATCGCCGCGGCCTGGGCGGTGATGAACTACCTCGGCGAGGCGGGCTACCTGAAGGTGGTCGAGCGGATCCTCGCCACGCGCGAGGCGATCGAGCGCGGCGCCGCGGCGCTCGGCTGCCACGTGATCGGCACGCCGCAGCTCGGCATCACCGCCTTCGGCCACGCGACGAAGGACATCTATGCCGCCGGAGACCGGCTGGCCACGCGCGGCTGGTTCGTCAGCCGCCTCGCGCAACCGCGCGGCATCCACCTGATGCTGAACCTGCTGCACGAGCCGGTCGTGACGCAATATCTCGACGACCTTGCGTGGGCGCTCGAAGGCGCGTCCGGCGCGAGCGAGTCGAAGGCCGCGTACTGATCCCGGCCCGGCGACGCCGGCCACGTAGAATCCCGGCCGTGGGTTCCTACCGTTCGATATTCGCCCCCGGCCTGTTCAAGGACCGCGTCGCCCTCGTCACCGGCGGCGGCTCCGGCATCGGCCGCTGCACCGCGCACGAACTCGCATCGCTCGGCGCGATGGTGGCGCTTGTCGGCCGAAAGCCCGAGAAGCTCGCCGCGGTGCAGGCCGAGATCGAGGCCGCGGGCGGCGTCGCGCAGGCCTACCCCTGCGACATCCGCGAGGAAGAGCAGGTCAGGAAGACCGTCGCCGCGCTGCGCGACGACGCGGGGCGCATCGACTTCCTCGTCAACAATGCGGGCGGTCAGTTCCCCGCGCCGCTGGAGACCATCTCCCAGAAGGGCTGGGAGACCGTGGTGCGCACCAACCTCACCGGCGGCTTCCTGATGGCGCGCGAGTGCTACACGCAGAGCATGAAGGCCGCGGGCGGCGGTGCGATCGTCAACATCATCGCGGACATGTGGCACGGCATGCCGGGCATGGGCCACTCGGGCGCGGCGCGCGCAGGCATGCTGAACTTCACCGAGACCGCCGCGTTCGAATGGGCGCCGGTGCGCGTGAACGCGGTGGCGCCGGGCTGGATCGCGTCGAGCGGCATGGACCACTATCCGCCCGAAATGGCCGAGCACATCCGCTCGCTGCCCGGGAAGGCGCCAGCCGGGCGCATGGGCACCGAATCCGAGGTGTCGGCGGCGATCGTCTACCTGCTTTCGCCCGCCGCGGGCTTCGTGTCGGGCTCGTGCCTGCGCGTCGACGGCGCGGTGCCGAACGCGAAGCGCCCGTTCAAGCCGGCGGGCCGCACACCGCAGTTCGACGGCTTCCACCTCGCGCAAACGCCGAAGGTCCTGAGGTAGATCGATGCCCGCGATCCAGAGCCGCATCGACACCGCGAGCGAAGCCTTCGCCCGGAATCGCGAGCGCCAGCTCGCGCTGATCGCGCGCGTGCGGGAGCTCGAGGCGCGCACGCGCGCGGCCTCCGAGAAGGCAAAGCCGCTGTTCGACAAGCGCGGGCAACTCCTGCCGCGAGAGCGCATCGCGCGCCTGCTCGACGCCGGCGCGCCGTGGCTGGAACTGTCCAGCCTTGCCGGGTATTGCCTCGACAACCCCGACCCCGAGAAATCGGTGCCGGGCGGAGGCATGGTCGCCGGCATCGGCTACGTGTCGGGCGTGCGGTCCATCGTGGTCGCGAGCGACTCCGGCATCGACGCCGGCGCGATCCAGCACATGGGCCGCGAGAAGCTGCTGCGCGCGCAGGAACTCGCGCTCGCCAACAAGCTGCCGTTCGTGCACCTCGTCGAGTCCGCGGGCGCGAACCTGCTCAAGTACCGCGTCGAGGGCTTCATCCACGGCGGCGCGATTTTCTACAACCTCGCGAAGCTCTCGGCGGCCGGCATCCCGGTAGTGACCGTGGTGCACGGCTCCTCGACCGCGGGCGGCGCCTACATGCCGGGGCTTTCCGACTACGTGGTCATGGTGCGCGGCCGTGCCAAGGCCTTCCTCGCCGGGCCGCCGCTGCTGAAGGCCGCGACCGGGGAGATCGCCACCGACGAGGAACTCGGCGGCGCGGTGATGCACACGCACGTCTCGGGCCTCGGCGAATACCTCGCGGAAGATGATTCGGATGGCGTGCGCTTCGCGCGCGAGATCCTCGGCCGTCTGGACTGGGGTGCGGCGCCCGCGCCGCAGGGCGCGCTTCCACGGTATTCGCCCGAGGAACTGCTCGGCATCCTGCCCGAGGACTACCGCAAGCCCTTCGACATGCGCGAGGTCATCGCGCGCATCGTCGACGACTCGGACTTCCTCGACTTCAAGCCAGACTACGGCGCGCCCACGGTCTGCGGCCACGCCGCGGTGCAGGGGCAGCGGATCGGCATCGTCACCAACAACGGCCCGCTCGACCCGGCGGGCGCGACGAAGGCGACGCACTTCATACAAGCCTGCTGCCAGGCCGGCATCCCGATCGCCTACCTGCAGAACACCACCGGCTACATCGTCGGCAAGGCCTCGGAAGAGGCCGGCATGATCAAGCATGGCTCGAAGATGATCCAGGCGGTGTCGAACGCCACCGTGCCGCAGGTGACGATCATGTGCGGCGCGTCCTTCGGCGCCGGCAACTACGGCATGTGCGGGCGCGCGTACCAGCCCCGGTTCCTCTTCTCGTGGCCGAACGCGCAGACCGCGGTGATGGGCGCGGAGCAGGCGGCGCTCACCATGGCGATCGTCATGGAGGTCGGCATGAAGCGAAAGGGCCTGCCCGTGGACCAGCCTTCGATCGACGCGATGAAGAAGCGCATCGTCGAGAACTTCGAGCGCCAGCAGGCCGCGCTGGTGACGAGCGCGCACATGCTGGACGACGGCATCATCGACCCGCGCGACACGAGGAACGTGCTCGGCTTCGTGCTGTCGGTGTGCCGCGAGGCGGATGCGCGAGTCCTGCGACCGATGCAATTCGGAGTAGCGCGGCCGTGAGGCCGCTTGGTGGAGTGGCAAGGCCCTAGGGAGGGGATCGTGGAACTGACGCACGAGCACGAAGAGCTGCAGCGCAACCTCAAGCGCTTCATCGACAACGAGATCAATCCTCACGTCGACGAGTGGGAGGAGGCCGGCATCTTCCCGGCGCACGAGCTCTTCGGGAAGATGGGCAAGCTTGGCTTCCTCGGCCTCACCAAGCCCGAGCAGTTCGGCGGCAGCGGCCTCGACTACTCGTACTCGCTGGTCATGGCCGAGACGCTCGGCCACATCAACTGCGGCGGCGTGCCGATGGCGATCGGCGTGCAGACCGACATGGCGACGCCGGCACTCGCGCGCTTCGGCTCGGACGAACTGAGGAAGGAATTCCTCACCCCGGCGATCGCAGGCGAGCACGTGGCCTGCATCGGCGTCTCGGAGCCGGGCGCGGGCTCGGACGTGGCGAGCATCAAGACCACCGCGAAGCGCGTCGGCGACGAATACGTGATCAACGGCGGCAAGATGTGGATCACCAACAGCCTGCAGGCCGACTGGATGTGCCTGCTCGCCAATACGTCCGAAGGCGCACCGCACAAGAACAAGACGCTGATCGTGCTGCCGATGAAGACCAAGGGCGTGTCGATCGCGAAGAAGATCCGCAAGATCGGCATGAATTCGTCGGATACGGGACTCATCCACTTCGACGACGTGCGCGTGCCCGCGCGTTTCCGCATCGGCGAGGAAGGCATGGGCTTCACCTACCAGATGCTGCAGTTCCAGGAGGAGCGCCTGTGGGCGGCCTCCAAGGCCCTGCACGGCCTTCAACGCTGCATCGACGAGACCATCGCCTACACGCGCGAACGCAAGCTCTTCGGCTCCACGGTGCTCGACCAGCAGTGGGTGCACTTCAAGCTCGCCGAGTGCCAGACCGAGGTCGAGTCGCTGCGCGCGCTGACGCACCGCGCGGTGGCGAAGTACATGAAGGGCGAGGACGCAACCATGCTCGCGTCGATGGCGAAGCTGAAGTGCGGGCGCCTGTCGCGCGAAGTCGCCGACACCTGCCTGCAGTTCTGGGGCGGCATGGGCTTCACATGGGACAACCCGGTGTCGCGGATGTACCGAGACGGGCGACTCGCTTCCATCGGCGGCGGCGCGGACGAGGTGATGCTGGGCATCATCTGCAAATACATGGGCACCCTCCCCCGGAAGGCCGGCAAGTAGCCGCGCGATGCCGGTCTTTCGTTCGCTCCTCATCGCCAACCGCGGCGAAATCTCGCTGCGCATCCAGCGCACCGCGCGCCGGATGGGGCTGCGCACGATCGCAATCTACTCCGACGCCGACCGCGAGGCGCGCCACGCGCGCGAGGCGGACCTCGCCGCGCGCGTCGGTGGGCCGCTGCCGCGCGACTCGTACCTGAACATCCCCGCGATCATCGCGGCGGCGAAGCGCACCGGCGCCGAGGCGGTGCACCCCGGATACGGCTTCCTCGCCGAGAACGCGGCGTTCGCCGAAGCGGTGATCGCGGCCGGACTCACCTGGGTCGGCCCGCCGCCCGCCGCGGTGCGCGCGATGGGCGACAAGGCCGAGGCGAAGCGCCTCGCGCGCCGCGCCGGCGTGCCGGTGCTGCCCGGCTACGACGACGCCGACCAGTCCGACGACGCGATCGCGCAGGCCGCGATCCGCACCGGCTTCCCGCTGATGATCAAGGCCGCGGCCGGCGGCGGCGGGCGCGGCATGCGCCTGGTGCGCAAGCTGGACGATTTCCCCGCCGCGCTCGACCAGGCGCGCTCCGAGGCGAAGCACGCCTTCGGCGACAACCGCGTGCTGCTCGAGGGCGCGCTGCTCGCCGCGCGCCACGTCGAGATCCAGGTGTTCGCCGACCAGCACGGCCAGTGCATCCACCTCGGCGAGCGCGACTGCTCGGTGCAGCGCCGCCACCAGAAGCTGATCGAGGAATCGCCCTCGCCCGCCGTCGACACGGCGCTGCGCACGCGCATGGGCGCGGCGGCGGTGGCCGCGGCGCGCGCCTCGGGCTACGTCGGCGCCGGCACGGTGGAGTTCCTGCTCGGCGACGAGGGCCAGTTCTGGTTCATGGAGATGAACACGCGCCTGCAGGTCGAGCACCCGGTGACGGAGATGGTCACGGGCCTCGACCTCGTCGAGTGGCAGCTGCGCGTGGCGATGGGCGAGCCGCTGCCGGCGAAGCAGGACGACATCCGCTTCAACGGCCACGCCATCGAGGCACGTCTCTGCGCCGAGGATCCGGCGCGCGACTTCCTGCCGCAGAGCGGCTCGCTGGCGCGCTGGATCGAGCCGCCGGGCGCGCGCAGCGACCACGCGCTCGAGGCCGGCGCCGAGGTGCCCCCGTACTACGACTCGATGATCGGCAAGATCATCGTGCACGCGCCGACGCGCGACGCGGCGCGCGAGCAGCTCGCCACCGCGCTCGACGCCACGGTGGCGCTCGGCCTCGTCACCAACAAGGCGCTGCTCTCCGCGGTGCTGCGCGACGAGGTGTTCGGCCGCCGCGGCCCGACCACCGAGTTCCTCGCGCGGCGCTTCTCGCGCTGGCAGCCGACGCCGCCGGACCGCGAGGACGCGGCGATCGCCGCGCTGCTGTCGGCCGACGAGACCGCGCGCCGCGCCGGCTACGGCGAATGGGCCTCGTGGAGCAACAACCCGGCGCGCCTGCAGCGCCTCAGGCTCGAGGGCGCGGGCGAGTCCATGGACGTCGGCATCGAGAACGGTCCGGACGGCTGTCGCGTGCACGTGGACGGCGAACCGATCGCGGTGCGCCTCGTGTCGGCAGACGGCACGCGGGCCCGCGTCGAGATCCGCGCCGAGCTGGAAGAGACGGTGCACTACTGCATCGCCGGCGACACCATCCACCTCGCGCGCCACGGCAAGAGCCTCGCGCTCGAGAACGTGCTGCACGCGCCCGCTGCGCGCCGTGCGGCCGGCGCCGGGGACGGACGCATCCTCGCGCCGATGAACGGCCGCGTCGCCGCCGTCGCCACGAAGCCCGGCGCCACGGTTGCCGCCGGCGAGACGCTGGTGGTGCTCGAGGCGATGAAGATGGAGCACGCGCTTGTCGCCCCCGCAGCGGCGACGGTGAAGGCGGTGCACGTCGCGCAAGGCGCGCAGGTGTCGCCCGGGCAGTTGCTCATCGAACTCGAGGTCGCCCCGGAGGCCGGCGCGTGATCCCGGCGCACCCCGCGCTGACGCCCGAGCACGAGGCCTGGCGCGAGACGGTGCGCCGCTTCGTCGCCAAGGAAATCACCCCGTACGCGGCGCAGTGGGACGAGGCGGGCGAATTCCCGCGCACGCTCTACAAGACCGCGGCGGCGGCCGGCATCCTCGGCATGGGCTTCCCCGAGGAATTCGGCGGCACGCCGGCCGACAGCTTCTTTCGCATCGTCACCGCCGAGGAGTTCGCTCAGGCGGGCTGCGGCGGCGTGTCGGCGAGCCTCTTCTCGCACACCATCGGCTGTCCTCCGATCGCGGCCGTCGGCTCGGACGAACTGAAGGCGCGCGTGCTGCCGCCGGTGATCTCGGGGGATGCGATCAGCGCGCTCGCCATCACCGAGCCGGGCGGAGGGTCGGATGTCGCCAACCTCGCCACCCAGGCGCGCCGCGAGGGTGGCGAGTACGTCGTCAACGGCGAGAAGACCTTCATCACCTCCGGCATGCGCGCCGATTTCTACACCGTGGCGGTGCGCACCGGCGGACCCGGTGCGGCCGGCGTGTCGCTGCTCTTGATCGAGCGCGACCGCCCCGGCTTCACGCGCGCCAAGCTCGACAAGATGGGCTGGTGGTGCTCGGACACCGCGACGCTGCATTTCGATGCCGTGCGCGTGCCGGCGGCGAACCTCGTCGGCGAGGAGAACGCGGGCTTTCGCGCCATCATGCGCAACTTCAATTCCGAGCGGCTGTCGATGGCGGCCGGCGCGGTCGGCTTCGCGCGCGCCGCGCTGGAAGACGCGCTCGCGTGGGCGCAGGAACGCAAGACCTTCGGCGAGCCGCTGATCCGCCACCAGGCGATCCGGCACCGCCTCGCGGACATGCAGGGGCGCGTCCATGCGGCGCGGGCGCTCCTCTACGACACCGCGTGGAAGCTCTCGCAGGCGCCGCGCGAGCCGGCGTTCATCGCGCAGCTCGCGCTGCTGAAGAACACCGCCACCGACGCGATGCAGTACTGCGCCGACGGCGCGGTGCAGGTGCTCGGCGGCGCCGGCTTCATGCGCGGCACGCGCGCCGAGAGGATCTACCGGGAAGCCAAGGTGATGCAGATCGGCGGCGGCAGCACCGAGATCATGAAGGACCTCGCCGCGCGGCAGCTGGGCTGGTAGGGCAGAATCGCGCCATGAAGCAGACGAAGGAATTCCAGGCCGCCATGCGCAAGGTGATGGAGGAAGCCATCGCCTTCAACCGGGTGCTCGGCCTGCGCGTGGAATCGTTCGACCCCAAGGAACCGAAGCTGCGCTTCGACATGCGCCCGGAGCTGGTCGGCAACCCGACGCGGCAGATCCTGCACGGCGGCGTGATCTCGGCGACGCTCGACGTCACCGGCGGCTACGCCATCATGCTGCGGCTCTACGAGGAAGCGAAGGAGCCGCACAAGACCTTCCCGAACATGGGCACCATCGACCTGCGCATCGACTACCTGCGCCCGGGGCGAGGCAAGCATTTCATATCGACCGGCCGCATCGTCAGGAAGGGCAGCCGCATCGCGGTGGTGCACATGGACCTCGAGAACGACGAAGGCGAGCTGATCGCCACCGGCAGCGGCGCCTACGCGGTGGGCTGAGCGATGTGCGGCATGTCGTTCCCGAACGGACTCGACAAGGCGTGCTGCGGCGAGGCGCGCTGGCGGCTCGACGCCGACCTCGGCCGCGCGCACGCCTTCGAGATCCTGCTCGGCCGCTGCATCGCCTGCGGCAACCGCTGGGCGCACGTGTGGTCCGAGTTCGTGCCCGGCGGCTCGTTCATCGCGCTGGAGGCCGCGGCCGCGGACGCGCTGCTGGAACTCTCGGAAGGCAAGGAGCGCACGCTCGCCGCGCTGGCGCTGCTCGATCTCTGAAGCCGCGCTTGCGTTGCGCGACCTCCGGGCCAGGCGAACCTGGCCGTTACGCCAGCACCCGCTTCGCCTTCGCGTAGAACGCCTTGCGCTGCTCCATGCCGTTCATGCCGCCGTTGATGGTGATGCCGATGAACTCCACCGGCGACACGTCGAGCACCTGGTTGCGCAGTCTTTTTTTCAGCACCACGGCATCGGGCTGGTTGGCGATGTCGTTCAGGCCGCGCGTCTTCCAGTACTCGCACGCGCTCCACACCGCGTTCTCCGGCTGCTCCAGCAGCTCGGGCGCGTTCACGAACAGGTCGCGCCGGCCCTTCTTCAGGCCGAGCGCCACGTAGTTCGCGCGACCCGTGGTCTGGAAGATGCCGCGCCCGCGAAAGCGCCGGCCGTCGCCCGGCTGCGTGTTGCCGAGGTCGCCGCGGCCCTCGTAGTCCTGCCCCGTCGCGTACTCGCGCAGCGTGCGGAAGTGATCCGTCTCGTGGCAGGCCTGCGCGAGGAAGTGCGCGTACTCCTGCGGCGTGTCGACCTCGTAGCCGGGGCAGGTCGCGTTCAGCCACTGCGCGAGCGCCGGCATCAGCCTGGTGCGCGCGCCGGCGATCGCGGCGAGGTGCTCGGCGGTGACGACGAAGGCGGGCATCGCGCGGACTCGGCTTCGCCGCGGGCTCAGGGCGCCATCGACGGCACCGTCCAGCCCTGGCCAGCGCCACTCTGCACCACGGCGCCGCTGGAGTCGCGCAGGCCGCTGCCGGGCGCGGCCGCGCCGGCCATCGCGCGCTTCTGCGCCGCCTCGAACGCGCGCGCGGTCTCGGCGAACGACTTCGTCACCTGGGCGCAGCGCTCGGCGGTGCGCGGGTACGCCTTGCACTCCGGCCGACCTTCGCCGAACGCCGGCAACTGGCAGCAGTTCCACTCGATGGACGGCAGCAGCGCGTGCGCCGCGGGACTGGCGCCGGCGGCCGCGAGGGCCAGCACGGCAATCGATCGAAACCTGGACATCACGCTCCCTCGCATGCGCGGGCCACGCGGCCCGCAAGCAGGCAGCATAGCGCCCCTGCGCCGGTCACAGGAAATCCCAGACGTCGTTCTCCTTCGGCGCAGCGCGCAGCAGGTCCTGCAGGCGCTGCGCCGACGGGCAGTCCTGCTGCCAGTCGTAGCCCTCGAGGCGCTTCGTCGCGCGGCCGTCGGCGGCGTAGGTGCACTCCTGCACGGTGGCCTGCACCGGCAGCGGCGGGAAACGCACGCGCTGCGCCTTCGGCACGCCGCGCTCGTAGTAGGTCACGGCGCGGTAGTCCCAGAGCCCGGCGTAGGCGTACGCGGTCCAGATCCACTGGCAGCCCGTGTAGCCGGCGCCCGGATTCACCGGGAACATCCGCGTCGGCACGCGATGCGGCGGGCGAAAGCCGTGCGCCGCCGCCTCGGGCGGATCCTGCAGCGAACAGTTCGGCGCATCGGCGGGGATCGCCTGGGCGAGCGCGAGCGCAGGCGCGACGCAGGCCGCCCCGACGTACCACCACGGGCGCCGCGCCGGCACTCAGCAACCCTCGTCGACGTAGTGCGCCGACGCGCGCACCACGCGCCCGTCCGCGCCGAACTCGAAGTGCTCGGCGCCGACGCGGCCGTCGTGGCGGTCGTAGTGCAGTACCACCGAGGCGACGCCGATATACGCGGCGCGCAACCGGAACCGCAGCGCCGGCTGGCGGGCGAGGCCGTCGGCCCAGTAGGCGCGCACCGCCGCCTTGCCCGCGAGCGCGCCCGAAGGCTCGCCGAAGCGCATGGCGATGAACGGCGACGAGAACACGAGGTCGTCGCCGTAGTGCGAGAGGATGCGCTCGAGGTCGTGCGCGTTCCAGGCCGCGATCCACTCGGCCGCGAACGCCTCCGCGAAGGCCCGCGTGATCATGGCCGCACTCTACCCCTTGCGCGGCGACCGCAGGCGCCGCACGAGCATGCGCACCGGCACCGACAGGGCGATGCCGGCGAGCAGCGGCCACAGCAGTAGCAGGTCGACGCGGATATTGCACTCGCCCGAGCAAAGCACCCGCGCGTGCATCAGGTACTCGTACAAGGCGTAGACGAGCCACGCGACGGCCGCCACCGCGCTGCCGGGCGCGCGCATGGCAAGCCACAGCGCGGCGAGCAGCCCGCCGACGACGAGCGCGACCAGGCTAGGGACGAGCATGGCGAGGCGGTGGCCCTGCGGCGGCCGCGACCCTGCCGAGGATGAACGCCTGCGCGTCGGGCGGGATGCCGGCCAGCGGCAGCGTCACGAACTGCGAGCGGGTGAAGACCAGCAGCCAGAACCCCGGGAAGCGCCAGACCTCGGTGACCGTCGACCACTGCAAGGTGGCGCTGCCGGCGCCGGAGGCCACCGTGAACGACGCGTCGCCGAGCGCGAGCGTGGCCACGGGCGCGCCCATCGCGCGAAAGCGCGCGAGCGTGCCGCGCAGCTGCACGACATAGAGCGCCGCGGCGAAGATCGTGCCGAAGGCGAGCGCCGTGCCAAGCGCCCCGACCAGCCACGTGCGGTCGCCGCTCCACCACAGGAAGCCGAGCGACCCGGCGACGACCGCGAGCGCGACGCAGTACCCGACCCCGATCGTGCGTAGGTGGATCACCCACTGAAAATTTAACCCCGGAGCCGAAGAATGCGCTAGTTGGTCGCGATCTGAATCTTGTATCCGTGGTCTACGACGGATCTACCGAAATTATCGGTATCTGCCTTCAAAATAAAAACCTCCACGAACGAGTTCCGAACTTCGCCAATCCGAAAAACCCGTGGGCGAAGCCCGTCAAACTCTCTTCTCGCCTCGGAAGATACCTCTGCCTGCAGCCAGCGCTCCAAACGGAGCGAACGGCCCAGATAATCAACGCGGTATTGCCAGAGATTTACCTTGCCAACATGATAGGCGCCCAGCCAAAAACGATTCGGTTCCTTGTCGCACGCAATTCCCCAAGGCAAAACTAAGTAACCATCGATCCATGAACGCGGAATGGTCATCGGCGGTAGATCGCTGTCCTTCCAAATGACCGTTTCAGGCGCCACCACTCGAAATTCTTGGTCGGAATCCTTGCCCAGACAGACGTGACTAACCTGCGCAGGAAAGGCATCTGGCTGCAGGCGAGTAAGATCAGGAGTGACATCCACCTTTCGCAAGCGCCGGGGCATATCTAGTCCATCGATGACTGGTTTGATAGATCTCCCGTCCTCGGAAATGCCACGCTGCTCAATTGCCGCCTTTAGGAATTCATGCAATGGTCGGTATGTCGCCGGAACAAGCTCGCGACGAGACGCCCAGAGCGTACTCTGCGTGAGATAGAGCAACCCGGTCACCCAATCGCCGTCCTTGAAATTCCCGAGGTAATCGAATTGTTCAAGCGGATAGGACTTCCGAACTGTGTGCGTATATTCCGACGCGAAGCGACCGTCGATCAGAACACTCGCGCTTACTCGCAATACGCCGCCTGTCTCGGTGGTTCGTATCCGCAAGACGGTCTTGCCGTCGGTTCCAGATCGATGCCCGATCCCAAGGTTGGAAAGTATTCGCGAGGGCTCTTCGTATACTGTCTCGAGTGGAATGAAGCCGATGCCCCAGTCGTTTCGGAGCCCGAACCTAGGCGGATCCGATCTGCGGCGAAAATAGATGTACTGACTATCTGAATCGAGAACAATCCTCTCGTCTGGCCCAATGGCGGCTACACCGGCAATGTTGGTTCGGACCTCATTTGGATCGCCCTGCATCCAGGTAAGAATCCTCACGTTCAGAGACATCAGGCCACAAACACCAATGAACAAGAAAAGCCGCGGAATGGGCCGACTTGCTAGTTTGATGGTTGCAAACGTCGCGACGGCGACGACTAGAGCAGTTGGCCCGAACAATGGAACAAAGATGATCACGGCCAGCAGAAAGATCAACCCGACTACAGTTGCGGCAGTTGCCATCGAGCACTCGCTTTTTGAACTCGCTCTTACGCGCAGCCAAACAACAGCAGTTCATCGCTCAATGAATAGAAATTCACTTTCTCGGAATTGAGCCAAATACTAGGTCGTTAGACAACCGCTGTCACACCTACATTGAATATTCACGTGATTTTCTGCACCGACGGCATCGCAAATGGTCGGGTAAGCGGAGCTCTAGCCACCATGTTGACTAACGCGGCGAACTCGTCAGCCCAAAGCTAGGCACTCGGATCGACCGAGCGATGACCGCGCGCCCTGCGCGCCGGTTCGATCGCGAGGACGCGGCCCGGCGCCACGCGAAGCGTGGCGTCCGAGCGCCGCGGCTACTTCTTGTCGTCCCGCAGCGCCCGCCGCAGGATCTTGCCGACGTTCGTCTTCGGCAGGTCGTTGCGGAACTCGACATACCGCGGCTTCTTGTACCCCGTGAGCTGCTCGGCGCAGTGCTTGAGCACCTGCTCCTCGGTCAGCGCCGGGTCCTTCTTGACGATGAAGACCTTGGGCACCTCGCCCGAGTGCACGTCGGGCACGCCGATCGCGGCGACTTCCAGCACGCCGGGGTGCATGGCGACCACCTGCTCGATTTCGTTCGGGTACACGTTGAAGCCCGATACGAGGATCATGTCCTTCTTGCGGTCGACGATGCGCGTGAAGCCCTTCTCGTCCATGATGCCGACGTCGCCGGTGTAGAAGAAGCCATCGGGGCCGATCACCTTGTCGGTCTCGTCCTGGCGCTGCCAGTAGCCCTTCATCACCTGCGGGCCGCGGATGCAGATCTCGCCGGATTCGCCGAGCGGCACGTCCTTCTTGTCGTCGTCGCGGATCGCGATCTCGGTGGACGGGATCGGCAGGCCGATCGAGCCGGAGTACTCGGCGAGGTTCAGCGGGTTCATGGTCGCCGACGGGCTGGTCTCGGTGAGGCCGTAGCCTTCCAGCAGCGTGGCGCCGGTCATCTGCTTCCACTTGTCGGCCACCGCCTTCTGCACCGCCATGCCGCCGCCGACGGTGATCAGCAGCTTCGAGAAGTCGAGCTTGCCGAACTCCGGGTTGTTCATCAGCGCGTTGAAGAGGGTGTTCACGCCGGTGATGACGTTGTAGGGGTGCTTGGCGAGTTCCTTCACGAACCCCGGGATGTCGCGCGGGTTGGTGATCAGGATGTTCATGCCGCCGATCTTCAGCATCAGCAGGCAGTTCACCGTCAGCGAGAAGATGTGGTACAGCGGCAGCGCGGTGACGATCACCGCGTCCTGGCCCTTCAGGCCCGGGATCAGCCACTCCTCGGACTGGTGGATGTTGGCGAGGATGTTCCGGTGCAGCAGCATCGCGCCCTTCGACACGCCGGTGGTGCCGCCGGTGTACTGCAGGAAGGCGATGTCGTCGTGGTTCGTCGGGAAGGGCGTCATCGGCTTGCCCTCGCCCTCGGCGAGCACGTCGCCGAAGCGCTGGGCGTTCGGCAACTCGTAGGCCGGCACCATCTTCTTCACGTGGCGCAGCACGAAGTTGACGATCATCCCTTTCAGGCCGCCGAGCAGGTCGCCGAGGCCCGTCAGCACCACGTGCTTCACCGGCGTCTTCGCGAGCACCTGCTGCAGGGTATTGGCGAAGTTCTCGACGATCACGATCACCGTCGCGCCGGAGTCGTTCAGCTGGTGCTCGAGCTCGCGCGGCGTGTAGAGCGGGTTCACGTTCACCACGGTGCAGCCGGCGCGCAGCGTGCCGAACAGCGCCACCGGGTACTGCAGGCAGTTCGGCATCATGATGGCGACGCGGTCGCCCTTCTTCAGGCCCTTGGCCTGCAGCCACGCGGCGAACGCGCGCGTCATCGCGTCGAGTTCGGCATAGCTGATGGTGCGGCCCATGCAGTGGAACGCGGGCTTCGCGGCGTACTTCTTCACGCACTGCTCGAACAGGTCGCCGAGCGAAGCGTAGCCGTCCCACTTCACCTCCGCCGGCACGCCGGGCGGGTACGACTTCAGCCAGATGCGGTCCATCGCGCCTCCTCCAGAGGGTTTATCGGCTAGTCTACACCGATGGTCCTTTTCTCCCTATGAAGCGCGGGCGCCGCAGGTTCATCCTCGGCGGCGGCGCGCTCGCCGGCGCGGCGCTGGTCGGCTGGCTCGCCGCCCCGGTGCGCAGCCGGCTCGGCGCGGGCGCCCTGCTCGCGCCGCGCGCGGGCGAGGCGGCGCTCAACGGCTGGGTGAAGATCGACGCAGAAGGCCTCGTCAGCGTCGTGGTGCCGCGCGCCGAAATGGGGCAAGGCGTGCACACCGCGCTGGCGATGCTGGTGGCCGAGGAACTCGAGGTGCCGCTCGCGCGCGTGCGCGTGATGCCGGCGCCGGCGATGGACGCGATCTACGGCAACATCGCGATGCTCGAGGCCGGGCTGCCCTTCCACCCGGCCGACGACGGCATCGTCGCCAGCCTCGCGCGGCGCGGCATGGCGCGCTTCGGCCGCGAGGCGCGCGTGATCGCGACCGGGGGCTCGAGCTCGGTGGCCGACGCGTGGGACGTGATGCGCCTCGCCGGCGCGGTGGCGCGCGAGGCGCTGCGCGCCGCGGGCGCGAAGATGCTCGGCGCGAAGCCGGAAGACTGCCGCTGCGCCGACGGCAAGGTCAGCGCCAGCGGCCGCAGCCTCGGCTATGGCGAGATCGTGCGCGCGACGCCGGACCTCGCCGCGCTCGCGCCCTCGAGCGTCGCGCTGAAGGCGCCGAAGGACTGGACGCTGATCGGCAAGCCGGCGCGCCGCCTCGACACGCCGGCGAAGGTCGTCGGCGCGGCGGTGTTCGGCGCGGACGCCAAGCCCGAGGGCCTGGTGTACGCCGCGGTGCGCTTCTGCCCGGTGCGCGGGGGCGCGGTCGGCGGCGTGCAGAGCGATGCCGCGACCGCGATGCCCGGCGTGCTCCGCGTGTCGGTGCTGCCGCCCGAGCGCGGCGCCTCGGGCGGCGTCGCGGTGATCGCGCGGTCGTGGTGGCAGGCGCGGCAGGCGCTCGACAAGCTGGACATCGCCTGGAACGAAGGCGCGAACGCGAGCTTCGATTCGGATGCGCATCGCGAAGCGCTCGCCGCGGCCATACGCAATCGGCGCGGCTTCGCGCTGACCTCGAGCGGTGGCGCCGATGGCGCGATCGCCGCGGCCGCGAAGAAGCTGGAAGCGTGGTACTCGGCGCCCTTGCTCGCGCACGCCACCATGGAGCCGATGAACGCCACCGCGCAGCTGAAGGATGGCCGCTGCACGGTATGGACCTCGACGCAGGTACCGGCGTTCGCGCGGCACGCGGTCGCGCACGCGCTCGGCATCCCGGTGGACGCGGTGACGCTGCACGAGCTGCTGCTGGGCGGCGGATTCGGCCGGCGGCTGGAGGTGGACGTCATCGTGCAGGCGGCGCGCCTCGCGCGAGACACGGGCGGTCGGCCGGTGAAGCTGCTGTGGCCGCGCGAGGAGGACTTCGCGCACGACTTCTACCGCCCGATGCAGGTGGCGCGCATGGCGGGAGCGCTCGCCGCGGATGGCTCGCTCGACGCGCTTGCCTCTCACACTGCGGGCGATGCGATCACGCCGCAGTGGCTGGAGCGCAATGCGCCGTGGCTGACGGCGACGCCGCCCGACAAGACGCAGGTCGAAGGGCTCTACGACATCCCGTACGCCATCGCGAAGCAGCGCATGGCGCACGTGAACGTGCCGTGCCCGGTAGCCTCGGGGTACTGGAGGAGCGTCGGACACTCGATGAACGCGTTCTTCATGGAATCGTTCATCGACGAGATGGCAGCGCTCGCGGGCGCGGATCCGCTCGCCTTCCGGCTGCGGATGCTGGGCCGCGCGCCGCGGCACAAGGCGGTTCTCGAGGCCGCGGCGAAGAAGGCCGGATGGGGAGCCGCGACGCCGGCGGGCCGCGCACGCGGCGTGGCGCTGGCGGAATCCTTCGGATCGATCGTCGCCGAGGTGGCCGAGGTGTCGGTGGAGAACGGCGCGCCGCGCGTGCACCGCGTGGTGGCGGCGATCGACTGCGGCGTGCCGGTGAACCCCGGCATCATCGTGCAACAGGTGGAATCCGGCGTGATGTTCGGGCTCTCGGCGGCGCTGTTCGGCGAGATCACGATCCGGCGCGGGCGCGTCGAGCAGCGCTCGTTCGCGGCGCAGCCGGTGGTGACGATGGCGCAGGCGCCGGCGGTCGAGACGGTGATCGTGCCGAGCACGCGCGCGCCCGCGGGCGTGGGCGAACCGTCGGTGCCGCCGCTGGCGCCGGCCGTGGCGAACGCGCTGTACATCCTTACCGGGAAACGGCTGCGCAGCCTGCCGCTGCGCCTCAGCTGAGGAACGGGATCCCCAGCTTCTCGCCGAGCGCGACGAGTTCCTTCTCGATCGCGGGCTTCACCTCGACGCCCTTCGCAAGGCCCTCGCGCTCCAGCGCCTCGCCGCGCGTGCCGGGCAGCCGCGCCGTGCCCTGAGCGGCCGACTGGTAGAGATCGGTCCAGTGCCGCATGTAGTCGGCTTGCCCGCCGTCGAGGTCGAAGGCGCCGGGCTTCGCGAGCCACAGGAACGCGCCCTGCCGCGACGAAGCGCCGCCTTCAGACAACTGGTTGCGCGACGGATCGAGCGAGGCCGCGGTGGCGGCGAGCGCGCCGGCGAGCACCTCGACCATCATCGCGATGCCGATGCCCTTGTGCCCGCCCATGGGCACGAGCGAACCCTTCAGCGCGCGCGCGGCGTCGGTCGTCGGTTCGCCGTCCTCGTCCACCGCCCAGCCTTCGGGAATCGGCTTGCCCTCGCGCGCCGCGAGCAGGATGTGGCCGCGCGCCGCGACGCTGCAGGCGATGTCGAAGACGATCGGCGCGGCGCCGGGCATCGGGCACGCGAAGGCGATCGGGTTGTGGCCGATGGCGGCCTTCTTGAACCCGGGCAGCGCGAGGATCGGCGGCACGCGCTGGCCGACGAGGCAGAACGCACCCGCCTCGGCCGCGGGCAGAGCATGGATGCCGAGTGCGCCAAGGTGGCCGCACTCGCGGATCGCCACCAGCACGGTGGCGGTTTCCTTCAGTGCCTCGAGGCCGAGCCGCAGCGCGCGCGGCAACGCGACGTGGCCCATCGCGCCGTCGGCGTCGTAGACGATGCCGCCGGGGAAGCGCTGGTCGCGCAGGCGCGGCCTGGCGTTGAATTCGCCGGAGTCGAGCCGCGCGCAGTAGGACACCACGCGCGCCATGCCGTGCGTGGTGTAGCCGCGCAGGTCGCTGCGCACCAGCAGCGCGGCCGCCTCCTCGGCATCCGCCATCGGCATGCCGCGCGAGGCGAAGACCTTCGCCGTCCACTGCGTGAGGCGCGCGACGTCGTGGCGGGCCATCGCCGCGCTCAGATGGTGGGCTGGAAGCGGCTGATCGCGGTCTCGCGCACGTCGAGCACCTCGCTCGTGGTGCGCGTACCGGAGGCGACCTCCATCGCGTAGTCGTAGAGGCCGTCGCCGAGGTCCGCTACCTTGGCACCCTTCTCGAGGATGCTGGTGGCGTCGTAGTCGATGTTGTCGGCCATGGTGCGCAGCGTGTTCACGTTGCCGCTGACCTTCACGGTCGGTGACACCATGTTGCCGATCGGATTGCCGACGCCGGTGCCGAAGAAGATCAGCTGGCAGCCGGCTGCGGCGAACGCGGTGAGGTTCTCGACCGCGGGCGCGGGCGCGTCCATGAAGTGCAGGCCCTTGCCCGTCGGCTTCTCGCCATAGCCGAGCACGCCGGAGAGCGCGCGCGTGCCGGCCTTGGCCATCGCGCCGAGCGCCTTCTCCTCGATGGTGCTCAAGCCCCCCCGGATGTTGTCCGGCGTCGGGTTGGTGCCGCGGATGTCCATGCCGCGCGCCACCGCGTCGCGTTCCAGCGACGTGACCTTGTCGAGGAAGGCGCGCTTCACCGCCTCGTCCTTCGCGCGCGCGGCGAACAGGTGCTCGGCGCCGAAGAACTCGGAGGTCTCGGAGATGATCACCGTGCCGCCGTCGTCCACGAGGCGATCCGACAGGCGCCCGATCACCGGGTTGCAGGTCAGGCCCGAGGTGGTGTCCGAGCCGCCGCACTCGACGCCGACCATCAGCGCCGACGCGGGGCAGCTCTGGCGCCGCAGGTTCGAGGCGCGCAGCACCATCTTCGCCGCGCGGCGCGTGCCCTCGGCGATGCAGTTGATGGTGCCGCCGGGTTGCAGCGTCACCGCGTCGACCGGCTTGCCGGTGGGGCGGATGCGCTTGGCCACCATCTCGGTGATCTCGTTCTCCAGGCCCACCAGCAGCACGCCGGCGATGTTCGGGTTCGCGCCCATGCCGCCCAGCGTATCCAGCGTGATCTCGAGGTCGCGGCCGTACTGGCCGCGCACGAAGAGCGTGGTCACCGGGATGGTGCCGTCCACCGCCTGCGCGATGGCGCGCGTGACGGGGTTGCAGTTGTCCATGATCGAGATGACCGCGACCCAGTTGCGGATGCCGATCGCGCCGTTCTCGCGCGCGTAGCCGAGGAAGGTCTTCGCCATGGTCACGCTCCCGCCTTGTCGCCGCGCCCGCGGCCGGATTCGACGTTGTGCACGTGCACGTGCTCGCCCGCCGCGATCGCCTTGGTCGCGCGCCCGATCACCTGCCCGTACTTGAGGATGTCCGCGCCCGCGGCCGCGGCCGCGATGCAGACCTTGTGCCCGAAGGCGATGTCCGCGGCGAGCGTGACGCTGCCGGTGCGTTCGCCCTGCAGCGTGCAGGCCTCGCCCTTGCGCGCCGAATCGATCAGCGTACCGACGTTGTCTTCCTTGTGCAGCACCACGGCGCGCGGCATGCGGCTATCTCCTCCTGAACGGGTCGGCGCACGATAGCGAGCACGGCGGCGCGGCGTCAATCGCGGCAGCGAACCCGCGACGGCGGCAGCGGAACGCGCATTGACAGTGCGGGAACCGCGCGATTACATCGGCCGCAGGAGGAACCATCCCGATGATTCGACGACGCCTGATCGCCTTCTTGCTGGCCGCAGCCCTGCCGGTGCTCGCGCACGCGCAGTCCTACCCCGCGAGGCAGGTGCGCTACATCGTGCCCTTCCCGCCCGCCGGGGCAACCGACATCATGGCGCGCAACGTCGCGCAGGTGCTGTCGGACGCATGGGGACAACCGGTGGTGGTCGAGAACCGCGCCGGCGGCAATGCGCTGATCGGCGCCGAACTCGCCTCGAAGGCGCCGGCCGACGGGTACACGTTCCTCGCCATCACGCTGACGCACGCGATCAACGCGACGCTGTTCCCGAAGGCGCCGTTCGACCTGCGGCGCGACTTCATCGCGGTGTCGATCCTCGCCTCGAGCCCGATGCTGGTCGTGGTCAATCCCTCGTCGCCCGCGAAGACGCTCGCGGAACTCACCGCGCTGGCGAAATCGAAGCCGCTGAACGCCGGCTCGAGCGGCAACGGCACCCCGCCGCACATGGGCCTCGAGCAGTACCGGCAGACCGGCGGTTTCAAGGCCACGCACGTACCCTACAAGGGCGGCGCGCCCTCGCTCACCGACCTCGTCGGCGGACAGCTGGACTTCATCGTCTCGAACCTGCCGGAGTCGATCGGCCACGTGAAGGGCGGGCGCCTGCGCCCGCTCGCGCTCACCAGCCGCAATCGCCACTCGCTGGTGCCGGACGTGCCCACCACCACCGAGGCCGGCATGCCGGGCCTGTCGATCACCAACTGGACCGCGCTCCTCGTGCCGGCGGGCACGCCGCCGGAGATCGTGGCGCGCATCCAGGCCGACGCCGCGAAGGGATTGCGGTCGCCGCAGATGACGGCGAAGGTACAGGAGCAGGGCTTCGAAGTGATCGGCAGCACCTCGGCCGAAGCGCAGGCCTTCGTCGCCGCCGAGATCGAGCGCTGGTCGAAGGTCGTGCGCGAAGCGGGCATCAAGGCGGACTGACATGGGCAAGCTCAGGATCGTGATCGCGGGGGCGGGCGCAGTCGGCGGCTACGTCGGCGCGCACATGGCGCGCGCGGGCATGGAGCCGGTGCTGATCGACGCATGGCCGGAGCACGTCGAGAAGATGCGGCGCGACGGGCTGTCGATCCAGGGCGTGACGCCGGAGGAAGCCTTCACCACGCCGGTGCGCGCGCTGCACGTCACCGACGTGCAGCAGCTCGCGCGCGAGGCGCCGTTCGACGTCGCCTTCGTCTGCGTGAAGTCCTACGACACCGAGTGGGCGGCGACGCTGGTGCGCGAATACCTGGGCGAGGACGGCTGCGCGGTGTCTCTGCAGAACTGCATGAACGACGCGCGCCTCGAAGGCGTGGTCGGCAAGGGTCGCGCGCTCGGCTGCATCGCGAGCCGCATCCTCGTCGACCTCGTCGAGCCGGGCCGCGTGATCCGCGGCGTCGGCAAGGGCGGGCCCTCGTACACCGTGTTCCGCGTCGGCGAGCACGACGGCCGCATCACCGAGCGCGCGAAGGCGATCGCCGAGGCGCTGACCTGCGCCGACAGCGCGAAGGCCACCGCCAACCTCTGGGGCGAGCGCTGGGCGAAGCTGGCCGCGAACGCGATGGAGAACGGCATGTCGGCCTGCACCGGGATGAGCGGCAACGCGATCGCGAGGTCGGAACCGCACCGGCGCTTCCAGATCCGGCTCGCGGCGGAGACCATCCGCACCGGGCAGGCGCTCGGCCACAAGCTGGAACCCGTGGTCGGCATCGACCCGGACCGCTTCGCGCGAGCGGCGGAAGGCGACGCCAAGGACCTCGCGCATACCGAGGAGGTCCTGCTCGGCCACGCCGCGAAACGCGCCGACGGGCAAGTGGCCTCGATGGGGCAGGACATGCGAAAGGGCAGGCGCACCGAGATCGACTTCATCAACGGCTACGTCGTCGATCGCGCCGCGGAGCTCGGCCGCGAGGTGCCGGCGAATCGCAAGCTGCGCGACCTGGTGCGCGCGGTGGAGCGGGGCACGGCGAAGCCGGACCCGGCCTGCGTGCTCTAGCGATCGCGCGGGGTTAAGCTCCGGCCCATGGCCGACGACTTCTTTCCCGGATTCACGCTGGAGCACGTCGCGGTGTCGGAGGGCGAACTGCGCCTGCGCCGCGGCGGCGAGGGGCCGCCGCTGCTGCTGTTGCACGGCAACCCGCAGACGCACGCGATGTGGCACCTGGTTGCGCCGCGCCTCGCGCAGCGCTACACCGTGGTCGCGCCCGACCTGCGCGGCTACGGCGGCTCGTTCAAGCCGCCCGTGACGGCCGACCACGCGCCCTACGCCAAGCGCGCGATGGCGCGCGACATGGTCGAACTGATGCAGAAGCTCGGCCACGAGACCTTCCTCGTCGTGGCGCACGACCGCGGCGCGCGCGTCGCGCACCGGCTGGCGCTGGACCATCCGCAACGCGTGAAGAAGCTCGCGCTGATGGACGTGATCCCGACGCTCGAGCACTTCGAGCGCGCGAACATGGACTTCGCGATGGGCTACTACCACTGGTTCTGGTTCGCGCAGCCGCATCCGTTCCCCGAGAACGTGATCAGCGCCGCGCCGGATGCATGGTTCCGCGCGCACACCTCGCGCGAGCCGAAGCCCCCCGGCTTCTTCGCGCCCAAGGCCCTGTCCGACTACCTGAAGCACGTGCATTCGCCGGAGATGATCCGGGGAATGTGCGAGGACTACCGTGCTGCCGCGACCATCGACCTGGTGCACGACCGCGAGAGCCGCGCGAGCGGCGTGAAGGTGCAGTGCCCCCTGCTCTGCCTGTGGGGCACCAAGGGCAAGATCGGCCAGTGGTACGACGCGCTCGCGATCTGGCGCGACAACGCGACCGGCCCGGTGACGGGCGGCGGCGTGCCTTCGGGGCATTACCTCGCCGAGGAGTGCCCCGACGAAGTGCTGGCGGCGCTGGAGCCGTTCCTCGCGAGCTAGCGTGCCGGCGGCGCCACGCTGGCGCCCTTGACGCCGTGCCGCTCCATCGACGCGGCGACGAAGCCCGAGGCCTTCACGTCCTCGATGAACGCGGCGAGGTACTGCCTCGCGCGCTCGCGCCCCTTGGGCACGCCGGATCCCTGCCCGATCGCCATGAAGCGTCCCGGCAGCACGCGCAGGCCGGGCGTCGCCGCAGCGGCGGCCTGGATCGGCTGCTTCACGCCGGCGGCGACCTCGTAGCCCCTGGCGAGGAACTCGTCGATCGCGGCGGCCGAGGTCGGCACACGCATCAGCGTCGCGCGCCGGATCTCGCGCGTGAGGAAGAGGTCGTAGGCGCTCTTCGCCCCCACCGAGATGCGCACGCCCGGGCGATCCACCTCTTCGTTGGCGCGGATCGGGGATTCGTTCCTCACGAGATACGCGCCCTCGATCTCGAGGTACGGCGCGGTGAAGCCGATGTCGTTGCCTCGCACCGGGTCGACGGCGAGGAAGGCGACGTCCCACGCGCCCCGCTTCACCGCGTCGGCCATCTTGCCCGCGGCATCGAAGGGCACGAGCACGAACGGCAGGCCTGCGCGGCGCGCGAACTCGCGCGCGAGGTCGGGCGCGATGCCGGTGAGATCGCCGGTCGCGGCGTTGCGTTGCACGAGCACCGCGTTGCCGTAGTTGATGCCGATGCGCAGCGTGCCCGAGGGCGCGAGTTCGGCCTTCGTCGCCTCGTCGATCGCCGGCACGCCGGCGCAGGAGCAGAGCAGGAAAGCGGCGAGCGCCGCGAGCACGATGCGCATGGAACCTCCCCCTACTTCGCGGCCGACTTGCAGAGCTTGAGATTGGCGCGCGTGGCGCGCACCACGCGGCTGTAGACGTCCCAGTCCGACGGCGGGTAGTCGTCCTTCAGCTGCGCGTCGGTCTTCGCGGCGTCCTCGGACAGCGGCTGCAGCGTCTTCAGGCAGCCGGCGCGGTCGCCGAGGCGGTACTGCGTGATCGCGAGGTCGTTGCGCACCCAGCCCTCGTCGATCCAGAACAGCATCTTGCCGCAGCTGGCATGCATCGGCTCGAGCAACGCGCGCGCCTCGTCGAACTTCCTGGCGTCGTACTGGCGCTTGAAGGCGGCGCGCGTGGCCTTCATCTCGCTCGCGGCGCAGCCCTTGGCCGGCTTCAGGTAGCTGCCCTCGAACTGCGCGCGCATGCCGCAGTACTGGCCGCAGGCGCCCTCGGTGCCCTTGACCTCGATGCCCTTGGCCGAGGTCGTGAAGGTGACGATGCAGGGCTTCTTCGGCTCATCGCCCTCGAGCGTCGCCTTGCCGCCGCGGATCTCGCCCTCGAGCCCGCAGACGTGGAAGTTGCTGCCGAGCGCGTCGAGCTTGAACGGGCTGGCACCGCCCTTCGCGGGGCTGATGACGAGCGTGCCCCAGCCGCCCTCGGTGACGTACTCGCCCGGCGCCTGCGCCAGCGCGACGAGGGGGAGGAACGCAGACAGCGCAAGCAGTCGCTTCATCATTTGGCCACCAGCAGTCGAATCGCTTCCTGCACGTCGCTCTCCATCACGGCGAGGTCCACCCAGGCGTCGGCGGTCTCGGCGTGGCGCCGGAACACCTTGCCGCCATCGCGGAACATGCCGCGCTGCAGCTCCTCGCGCGGCACCACCTCGAGCGCACCGCCCGCGACGCGCGCACCGCGCACCGGGATGCGCGCGGCGAGCATCGTCGCCATGCTGGCGAGCCGGGCCTCCATCGGGCCGGAGTGGTTCATCGGGAAGGTGGTGCCGTCGAGCGCGTTGTAGACCTTCTCGGCGGCCTCGTGCATCGGCATCAGGCGGTCGGGCCCGGCCGGGCGCTTCGCGCGATCGAGGCTGAGCGAGCGCACGGCCTTGCCGAGGAGGTCCTTGAGCGGCATGCGGCGCGCGACCTAGCGGTGGCGGAAGGCCGGCTTGCGCTTGGAGACGAAGGCGTCCATGCCTTCCTTCTGGTCATCGAGCGCGAACGCGGCGTGGAACATGCGGCGCTCGAAGTGCACGCCCTCCGAGAGCGTGGTCTCGTAGGCGCGGTTGATCGACTCCTTGATCATCATCACCACCGGGATCGAGAACCCGGCGATCTTCTCGGCCACCGCCATCGCCTCGTCCATCAGCTTGTCGTTCGCGACGACGCGCGAGACGAGGCCGGCGCGCTCGGCCTCGGCGGCGTCCATCATGCGCGCGGTGAGGCAGAGGTCCATGGCCTTGGCCTTGCCGACCGCGCGCGGCAGGCGCTGCGTGCCGCCCGCGCCCGGCAGGATGCCGAGGTTGACCTCGGGCTGGCCGAACTTCGCCGACTCGGCGGCGAGGATGATGTCGCACATCATCGCCAGCTCGCAGCCGCCGCCGAGCGCGTAGCCGGCCACCGCCGCGACCACCGGCTTCCTGGTCGAGCGGATGTGTTCCCAGTCGCGCGTGATGTAGTTGTCCTTGAAGACGTCCTGGAAGCCCCAGTCCTTCATCACGCCGATGTCGGCGCCGGCGGCGAAGGCCTTCTCGCTGCCGGTGATGACGATGCAGCCGATGCCGTCGTCGGCATCGAAGCCCTGCAACGCCTGCCCCAGCTCCTGCATCAGGCGCGGGTTGAGCGCGTTCATCTGCTTCGGGCGGTTGAGCGTGATGGTGCCGACGCGGCCCTTGGTCGCGACGATCAGGCATTCGTAGTTCATGATTTCTTCGCTTTCGTTTCGGAGAGGGGGAGGACGCTGGGGTCGCTGTAGCGCTTGCGGCCCGGCTCGACGGCGGCGAGCGCCACCGTCTCGGTCATGGTGGCGATGCTGCGCCGCGCGAGTTCCTGGTACTGGCGCGTCGCGCCGCGCTTCCATTGCAGGTCGGTGTCCGACAGCTCGCGCAGCACCTTCGCGGGGATGCCCGCCACGAGCGAGCGCGGCGGCACCACGAAGCCGGCGCGCACGAAGGCCTGCGCGGCGACGAACGCGGATTCGCCGACCTCGGCGTTGTCGTTCACCGTGGCGTTGATGCCCACCAGCGCGTTGCGGCGCACGATGCAGCCGTGCAGGATCGCGGCGTGGCCGATGTGGCCGTCCTCCTCGACCACGAGGTCGTGGTCCGGGAAGGCGTGCAGGATGCAGCAGTCCTGGATGTTCGAGCCGCGCTCGATGACGATGCGGCCGAAGTCCCCGCGCAGGCTCGCCAGCGGCCCGACGTAGACGCCCGGGCCGACGATGACGTCGCCGATCAGCACTGCGGTGGGATGCACGAACGCGGTGGGGTCCACCACCGGCGTGATGCCGTCGATCGAATAGCAGCGCACCATCGGCCCATTCTACCCAGCCTTCCATGCTTTAATCGCCGCCCATGGATCCCGTCCTCGTTTCTATCGAAGCGGGCGTGATGCGCATCACGCTGAACCGCCCCGACAAGCTGAACGCCTTCACGCCCGCGGTGGTGCGCGGGATCGCGGATGCGCTCGCGAACGCGGAGGCCGACCCGCAGGTGCGCTGCCTGCTACTTACGGGCGCGGGGCGTGGCTTCTGCGCCGGTGCCGACCTCGCCGAAGGCAGCATCGCGAAGCTCGGCGCCGACGCGCAGCCCGACCTCGGCGCGACGCTCGAGTCGCTCTACAACCCGATGATCCTGCGCCTGCGCGCGCTGGAGAAGCCCGTGGTGTGCGCAGTGAACGGCGTCGCCGCCGGCGCGGGCGCGAACCTCGCGCTCGCCTGCGACCTGGTGCTCGCGGCGCGCTCGGCCTCGTTCATCCAGGCCTTCGTGAAGATCGCGCTGGTGCCGGATGCGGGCGGCAGCTGGTTCCTGCCGCGACTGGTGGGCAACGCCCGCGCGCTCGGCCTCGCGATGACCGGCGAGAAGATTTCCGCCGAAGACGCCGAGCAGTGGGGAATGATCTGGAAGTGCGTGGACGACGACAAGCTGGCGCCCGCGGCCGCCGCGCTCGCGAGTTCGCTCGCCGCCGGGCCGACGCGCACGCTCGGCATGATCAAGCGCCAGTTCCAGGCCTCGGGCACGCATTCGCTCGAGGAACAGCTGAAGCTGGAACGCGACTTGCAACGCGAAGTCGGGCGCGGCACGGATTTCCGCGAAGGCGTCGCGGCCTTCCTCGAGAAGCGCAAGCCGCGCTTCTCGGGAAATTGACCGGCGACAACGCTCGCGCGGCGCCGGGAGGGCGGCTCCGCTAGAACGCAGGACGAGATCGAAGGAGGAGGAAGGCATGGCATCGTTCCCGCTCGAACCCATCGAGAAGGCCCCGGTCGCCGAGCTGCGCGCGCTGCAGCTGGAGCGCCTCAGGTGGTCGCTGCAGCACGCTTACGACAATGTCGCGCACTACCGCAAGAAGTTCGACGCCGCGGGCGTGAAGCCCTCGGACTGCAAGTCGCTGGCAGACCTCTCGCGCTTCCCGTTCACCACCAAGTCGGACCTGCGCGAGACCTACCCGTTCGGCATGTTCGCGGTGCCGATGGATCGCATCGTGCGCATCCACGCCTCGTCCGGCACCACGGGCAAGCCGACAGTGGTGGGCTACACCGCGAAGGACATCGAGATGTGGTCCGACCTGATGGCGCGCTCGTACCGCGCCGCGGGCGCGCGGCCCGGCGACAAGGTGCACAACGCCTACGGCTACGGCCTCTTCACCGGCGGCCTCGGCGCGCACTACGGCGCGGAGCGGCTGGGCCTCGTGACGATCCCGCTCGGCGGCGGCATGACCGAGCGGCAGGTGCAGCTGATCAACGACTTCAAGCCCGACATCATCACGGTGACGCCCTCGTACATGCTGGCGATCGCCGACGAGATGGAACGCCAGGGCCTCGACCCGAAGAAGGCGAGCCTGCGCATCGGCATGTTCGGCGCCGAGCCGTGGACCGCCGAGATGCGCCGCTCGATCGAGGCACGGACGTCCCTTTCGGCAGTGGACCTGTACGGATTGTCGGAAGTGATCGGCCCGGGCGTGGCGCAGGAATGCGCCGAGACCAAGGACGGCCTCACCATCTGGGAGGACCACTTCTACCCCGAGGTGGTGAACCCGCAGACCGGCGAGCCGGTGGCGGACGGCGAGGCGGGGGAACTGGTCTTCACCTCGCTCACCAAGGAGGCGCTGCCGGTGATCCGCTACCGCACGCGCGACCTCACGCGCCTCTTGCCCGGCACCGCGCGCACCATGCGCCGCATGGAGAAGATCACCGGCCGCTCGGACGACATGATGATCATCCGCGGCGTGAACGTGTTCCCGACGCAGGTCGAGGAGCTGATCCTGAAGCAGCCCGAGCTCGCGCCGCACTACGTGATCGAGCTCTCCAAGGACGGCCCGCTGGACCACATGACGGTGCTGGTCGAACTCGCCCCCGGCGCGCGCGACCGCAACTCGGAAGCCCAGCTCGCGCACAACATCAAGTCGATGATCGGGGTGACGGCCGACGTGAAGATCGTGCCGCTCTCCACGATCGAGCGCTCGATCGGCAAGGCGAAACGAGTGATCGACAAGCGCAAGGGCTAGTCGGGCAGGGTAAAGAAGATCGTCGCGCCCTTGCCCGGTTCGCCGACGGCACGGGCGCTGCCGCCGTGGCGGCGCAGGATGCGCTCCACGGTGGCGAGGCCGATGCCGGTGCCGGGGAACTCCTCGGGCGCGTGCAGGCGCTCGAAGGGCTTGAAGAGCTTCGCCGCGTAGGCCATGTCGAAGCCCTCGCCATTGTCGCGCACGTAGAACTCGCCGCCCTCGCGGCCAATCTCGATCTGCGCATGCTCGCGCCGCGCGGTGTACTTCATTGCGTTGTCGACCAGGTTCTCGAGCGCGCCGCGCACCAGCACCGGGTCGGCGTTCGCCACCAGCCCGGGCTGCACCGTCACCGTGATGCGGCGGCCGGGATGGCGCTCGCGGGCTTCCTCGACCAGGCGCGTGGCGAGCAGCGTGAGGTCGAAGGCCACGCGCTCGATCGGCCGGCGCATCAGCCGCGAGAGGTCGAGCAGCGCGTCGATCAGCGCGCCCATGTGGGCGGCGGAGGACGCGATGCGTTCGAGCATGCGCACCGCCTCGGCCGACAGCTCGCTGCCGTGCTCCTGCAAGAGCAGCGTGGCGAAGCCGGCGATCGCGCGCACCGGCGCGCGCATGTCGTGCGACACCGAGTAGCTGAAGGCTTCGAGCTCGCGATTCGCGGCCTCGAGCTCGGCGGTGCGCTCGCGCACGCGGCGCTCGAGCGCATCGCGGCTCTCGACCAGCGGCGTGACGTCGGCCACCGACCACAAGAGATGCGGGCCCTCGGGCAGCTGCACCACCTCGCCGGAGATCTGCGCGACGAAGCTCGAGCCGTCCTTGCGCCGGCTGCGGTGCTGCAGGTTCTCGACGCGGCCGTCGCGCGCGAGCAGGCGCAGGAAGGTGTCGCGGTCGGCCGTCTCCGACCACAGCCCGAGGCTCGCCGCGGTGCCGCCGAGGGCCGCCTCGCGCGACAGGCCGTACATGCGCAGGAAGGCGTCGTTCACCTCGACGAAGCGGCTGTCGGCGAGGCGCGTGATGCCGTGCGCCATCGGGCTCGAGCGGAAGAACGTGGCGAGCAGCTCCTGCGCGCCGCGCGCATGGACCTCGGCCGTGATGTCGAGCAGCGAGTAGAGGCGCAAGGCGCGCCCCTCGAGCTGCAGGCTGCTCCAGAACACGCGCACGAAGAAGATCGTGCCGTCCTTGCGGCGGCGGCGGCCGACGTACTCGCGTCCCTCGGTCCCGGGCTTCACAAGCTCGACGAAGCGGCGGTACTCGTCCTCGTCGGGCCAGAAGCCCATCTCGCGGCCGGTGCGGCCGATGAACTCCTCGCGCGCGTAGCCGAACATGCGCTCGCAGGCGGCGTTGACGTCGAGGAACACGCCGCGCTCGGCGTCGATGATCGAGTGCGCCACCGGGCTCGCCGAGAACACCGCGGCGAGCGTGCGCGCCATCTCGTTCGCGCGCTGCTCGGCCGTGATGTCGACCACGGCCGTGAGGTGGTAGCGGCGGCCCTCGACCTCGAATTCCTCGGCGCCGGACAGCGAGTCGAACAAGGTGCCGTCGCGACGCCGGCGGCGCACCACCCGCAGCTGCGTATGCCGGGAGGACTCGATCTCGCGCACGTAGTCGAGCCGCACCTGCTCGTCGGCCCACAGGCCGAGCTCGCGCCCGTTGCGCCCGCGCGCCTCCTCGGCGGTGTAGCCGAAGAGCCGCTCCCAGGCCGCGTTCACGGTCACGAAGCGATGCGTGTCGAAGTCCACCAGCGCTCGCGCCACCGGGCTGTCGCGGAACAGGTCGTCGATCGCCGCCATGGCGCGAGCTTAGCGCGTTCGCTCGACCAGCCGGCGCACCAGCGTCCACGCAAGCAGGGCGCGCGATTCTGCGCCGAGGCGTTGACGCGGAGCAATTCCCGTCTCACACTGGGCGGACAGCCGGACAAAAGCGGCGATGGGAGAGAGGGTTTTGCAGGAGGCCGCCATGGACCGCACGCCCGAATCGCCCCTTGTCTGGACACCGAGCCTCGCCGTCGGCGTACGCGAGATCGACCGGCAGCACGAGGAACTCTTCGACCGCACCCGCGAGGTCACCGGACTGCTCGGCGCATCGAAGGAGTCACGCGAGCTGGCGGCGCCGGTGGACGAACTCGTCGCCTTCACCGGCCTGCACTTCGGCACCGAGCACGGGCTGATGCGCCGCCACGCCTTCCCCGACGCCGAGATGCACGACGAGCAGCACACCGAACTGCTCGACCAGTTGCGGCGCTTCGCCAAGCACCTCCTCGGCGGCCTGCATCCGCCCGAGGCGCTGAAGGCGGTGCGCTTCCTCGCCTCGTGGCTCACGCAGCACATCGCGCACAGCGATCGCGAGCTCGCGACCTGGCTGCGCGGGCGCGGCGTGGATTGACCGCAAGTTCCGGATAGCCGCCCGCGCAGGCCGCCGCTACAGTAGCGGCCATGCAAGCCCTCGTCTCCCGCGCCCGTGCCTACCTCGACGGCAAGCCGTCCGACCGCGTCACGCTCGAAGAGCTCGCGCGCGCGGTCGGCGCGAGCCCCTTCCACCTGCAGCGCGAGTTCAAGCGCGCGCTCGGGCTCTCGCCGCGCGACTACCAGCGCGAGCGGCGCCTCGAGTCGGCGAAGAAGCTGATCGCGAAGGGCGGGCGCGTGACGGACGCGGTGTTCGAGGCCGGCTACGGTTCGGTGTCCCGCTTCTACGAGAAGGCCGCCGGGCGCCTCGGCATGCGCGCCAGCGACTACCGCGCGCGCGGCGAAGGACAGCACATCGCATGGGCGGTGCGCGCGTTTCCGATCGGTCGCGTGCTGGTGGCCGCCACCGGACGCGGTGTCTGCGCGGTGAAACTCGGCGCAAGCGCCGGCGAACTCGAGCGCAACCTCGCCGAGGAGTTCCCGCGCGCCACGCGGCGGCGCGACGCGGGCGCGCTCGCGACGTACCTCGACGCGGTCGGCGCGTACCTCGCCGGCGACGCCACGCTCGCGCGGCTGCCGCTCGACGTGCGCGGCACCGTGTTCCAGCGCCGCGTCTGGGAGGAATTGCGCCGCATCCCCTCGGGCGAGACGCGCACCTACAGCGACATCGCGCGCGCCATCGGCAAGCCGCGCGCGGTGCGAGCCGTGGGATCGGCCTGCGGCGCGAACCCGGCGGCGCTCGTCATCCCGTGCCACCGCGCACTGCGCGCCGATGGCGGCCTCGGCGGATACGCGTGGGGCCTCGAACGCAAGCGCGCGCTGCTGGAACTGGAGCGCCGCAAGTCGAGCTCGCGGCGCAGGAGCTGAACGACCCGCGCCGCTAGAATCGGCGCATGAACGCCTACCCGAAGCTCTTCACGCCGATCCAGGTCGGCGCCATCACCCTTCCGAATCGCATCATGATGGGCTCGATGCACACGGGCCTCGAGGCACGGCCCGGCGGCATGGAGCGGCTCGCGGCGTTCTACGCCGAGCGCGCGAAGGGCGGCACGCCGCTGATGGTCACCGGCGGCTTCTCTCCCAACGCGGAAGGCAACTTCTACGAGCACCCGGCCGAGATGGCGAGCGCCGCGGACCGCGACCGCCATCGCGTGATCCCGCAGGCGGTGCACGACGCGGGCGGCCGCATCCTGCTGCAACTGCTGCACACCGGCCGCTACGGCGCGCACAAGAAGAACGTCGCGCCCTCGGCGATCAAGTCGCCGATCACGCCGTTCGCGCCGCGCGAACTCGCCACCGCGGAAGTCGCGCAGACGGTGCAGGACTTCGGCCGCGCCGCGGCGCTCGCGCGCGAAGCCGGCTACGACGGCGTCGAGGTGATGGGATCGGAGGGCTACCTGATCACGCAGTTCCTCGCCTCGCGCACCAACCACCGGCAGGACGAATGGGGCGGCGCGTTCGAGAACCGCATGCGCTTCGCGGTCGAGACCGTGAAGGCGGTGCGCGCGGCCGCGGGCAAGGACTTCCTGCTGCTCTTCCGCATCTCGGTGCTCGACCTCGTCGAGGGCGGGCTCTCGGGCGACGAGATCGTCGTGCTCGCGCGCGCGCTCGAGTCGGCCGGCGCGGACTTCCTCAATTCCGGCGTCGGCTGGCACGAGGCACGCATCCCGACGATCGCGCAGGCGGTGCCGCGAGGCGGCTTTTCGTGGGCCACGCGCCGCGTCAAGGAAGCGGTGAAGATCCCGGTGATCGCGTCGAACCGCATCAACGCGCCCGAGACCGCCGAGGAGATCCTCGCGCGCGGCGACGCCGACATGGTGTCGATGGCGCGCCCGATGCTCGCCGACGAGGCCTTCACCGCCAAGGCGGCGAAGGGCGACCGCGTGGCGATCAACATCTGCATCGCCTGCAACCAGGCGTGCCTCGACCACATCTTCACCGGCCAGCCGGCGAGCTGTCTCGTGAATCCGCGCGCCGGACGCGAGACGAAGCTGAATTTCCCGCCGGCGGCGAACAGGAAGACCGTCGCCGTCGTCGGCGGCGGGCCGGCCGGCCTGTCGTGTGCGGCGATCGCGGCCGAGCGCGGCCACGCGGTGACGCTGTTCGAGAAGTCCGCGATGCTGGGTGGCCAGTTCAACCTCGCGAAGCACGTGCCGGGCAAGCAGGAGTTCGGCGAATCGATCGCCTACTACGCCGAACGCGTGAAGCGCGCCGGCGTGCAGGTCAGGCTAGGTGCGGAAGCGAAGGCCGCCGACCTCGCGGGCTTCGACGAAGTGGTGATCGCCACCGGCATCGACCCGCGCGTGCCGGCGATCCCGGGCGTGGATTCGAAGAAGGTGGTGAGCTACGTCGACGTGATCGCCGGCCGCGCGAAGCCCGGGAAGAACGTCGCCATCCTCGGCGCCGGCGGCATCGGCTTCGACGTCGCGCTGTACCTGCTGGAGGGCGCGAGCCGCGCGCCGCTGGAGGCGAAGGCGTTCTCCACGCACTGGGGCATCGACATGAAGGTCTCGGCGCCGGGCGGGCTCGCCGGCGATCCCGCGCCCGAGCCGCCAGCGCATCGCATCACGATGCTGAAGCGCTCGCCGTCCTCGTTCGGCAGCACGCTCGGCAAGACCACCGGCTGGGTGCATCGCACCGAGCTGGCGAGGAATCGCGTCGCGATGGTGAAGGGCGTGGAGTACAAGCGCATCGACGACGCGGGCGTGCACGTGGTCGTGGACGGCAAGGAAACCGTGGTCCCGGCCGACACCGTGATCCTCTGCACCGGGCAGGAGCCCAAGCGCGAGCTGGCGGACGCCCTCGAGCAGGCCGGCCGCAAGCCGCACCTGATCGGCGGCGCGAAGCTCGCCTCGGAGCTCGACGCCAAGCGAGCGATGCTCGAAGGCGCCGAGTTGGCGGCCTCGCTATAGCAGGCTCAGGCCCCGAAGCCGTCCTGCACCGAGAAGTCCACCAGCCGCGGCTCGCCCGCGGCGGTGGCTTCGCGCATCGCGCCGTCGATGTCCTTCGGGTCGGAGATGCGCACCGCCTTGACGCCGAGCGACTGCGCGAGCGCGACGAAGTCGATCGCCGGCTGGCGCATGTCCATGCCGCCGAAGGAGCGCTTGCCGCGGAAGGACACCATGCGCTCCTTCAGGATGCGATAGCTCGAGTTGTTGACGATCGCCCAGGTCACCGGCAGCTTCGCGTTGGCGGCCGTCCACAGCGCCTGGATCGAGTACATCGCGCTGCCGTCGCCCACCACCGCGACCACCGGCCGGCCCGGCGCGCCGAACGAGGCGCCGACCGCACCCGGCACCGCGAAGCCGATGCCGCCGCTTGCCATGCCCATGAAGCCTTGCGGATCCCGGTAGCGCAGCATCTGCAGCAGCGGCGGCGTGGCGGTGAGCGCCTCCTCGACCACGATCGCGTTCGCGGGCACCGCGTCGGCGATGCGCTTCATCAGGAGCCTTGGATCGATCGGCGTCGCGCCGGCGCTCTTCTCGAATTCGGCGGCGAGGGTCGCGCGGCGAGCGCTCCAGTTGTTCGCTTCGCACGCGGCGAGACGCGCTTTCGCCGCTGCGGCTTGCGCGGGCGACTGCAAGGCGCGCACCTTCGGCAGCAATGCCGCGAGCGTGTCCTTCACGTTCGCGTGCAGTGCGATCTCGGAGGCGAAGTTCTTGCCGAGGTCCCAGTCGGCTTCCGTGATGTGTACCACCGGCAGGCCCGCAGGCAGGGGCTCGACCGGGCTGTAGACCGACATGCGCAGCGCATCGCCGCCGAGCCAGACCGCGAGGTCGTGCGCGGCGAGCGTGGCGTTCACCTTCTTCTGGTCGCGCGACAGCGTGCCCATGTACGCCGGGTGGTCGCTGGGGAAATGCGCTGCGTCGGGTACCGACTGCTGGTGCACCGGCGCGCCGAGCAGTTCGGCGAGCGCGACCGCCTCGGCCCATGCCGAGTACGTCGCGAGTTCGGTGCCGGCGACGATCACCGGACGCTCGGCGGCGAGCAGACGCCGCGCAAGTCGCTCGATCGCCTCGTCGGAGGGGCGCGTGGCGCGCTCGACGCGCGTCGAGCGGCCGAAGTCGATCTCCACCGAGGCGTCGAGCACGTCCCCTGGCAGGCTGATGAACACCGGGCCGCAGGGCGGCGTGGTGGCGATCTTCGCGGCGCGGCGCAGGATGCGCGGCAGGTCTTCCGCGCGCGTCACCTCGATTGCCCATTTCGCGAGCGGGCGTGCCATCTCGACCAGCGGCCCGTAGAGCAGCGGCTCCTGCAATCCGTGGCCCTGCTCCTGCTGGCCGGCGGTGACGATCACCGGCGAGCGGCAGAACGCGGCGCTGTAGAGCGCGCCCATCGCGTTGCCGAGACCCGGCGCGACGTGCACGTTGCACGCGGTGATGCGGCCCGAGGCGCGCGCGTAGCCGTCGGCCATCGCGAGCACGATGCTCTCCTGCAGGCCGAGGACGAAGCGCAGCTTCTCCTGCTCGCCGAGCGCCTCCATGATGGCGAGCTCGGTGGTCCCGGGATTGCCGAAGACGTGCGTCACGCCCTCGTCGGCGAGGATGGAGAGGAAAGCGTCGCGGCCGGTGCTGCGCGTCATCGGGATCGGCTCCTGTGCCGGAATGAGCAATCCGGCGATTATGCCGCCCGGGTGGCAACCGGCTGGCAATCCTGCCCGACCCGGTTCGCAGGGGATGCGATTAGAATCGTTCGCATGGGAACCGTCGTGACGCTTGCGGGACAGGTAGGTGGCGCCAAGCTCGCCGAAGGCCTCTATCGGCTGCGCGGCAAGGACCTCGTCGTCGTGGTGAACACCGGCGACGACTACGAGCACCTCGGCCTGCACTTCGCGCCCGACCTCGATACCGCGCTCTTCGCGCTGGCCGGCATCGCCAGCCCGAGCGCCGGCTGGGAGCCGCAGGGCGAGACGCACAACCTCTTCCACCGCCTGAAGTCGCTCGGCGGACCCGACCGCATCCCGGTCGGCGACCAGGCCGCGGCGCTCGCCATCCTGCGTGCCGACGGACTGCGCAACGACCGGCGCCTGTCGGAAATCTCGCTCGACTTCTGCCGCCACCTCGGCGTCACGGCACGCATCCTGCCGATGAGCGACGACACCGTGCGTACGCTGGTGCAGCTCGAGGATGGCGCGGTCACCTTCCAGGACTACTTCACGCAACTTGCCTGCGAGCCGCCGGTGAAGGGCTTCCTCTACGGCGGCGCGGCCGAGGCGCGCATTCCCGACGAGGTGATGGACGCGCTGCATGCCGAGGACCTCGAGGCGGTGGTGATCGGCCCGTCGAACCCATACCACGTCATCCGCCCCATCCTCGAGGTCGGCGGCATGCGCGAGATGCTGCGAAAGCGCGGCGCGCCGGTGATCGCGGTGTCGCCGATCGTCGGCGGCAAGGCGCTGAAGGGCACCGCCGGCAAGATGATGACCGAGCTCGGCCACGAGGTGTCGCCGCGCGCGGTGGCGCTGGAGTACCTGCGCCTGATCGACGGCTTCGTCATCGATGGCGAGGACGAGGCGCAGGCCGACGGGATACTGTCGTCGGGCATCGACGTGATCACGGCCCGCACCGTGATGAAGAACGCCGACGACCGCCAGGGCCTCGCGCGCACCGTGCTCGACTTCGCGCGCGCGATCCGCGAACGCCGCACCGAAGACTGAACCCCGCCGGCATGGACGCCGCCGCCGCCCGCGACGTCTTCGGACGCCTCGCGGCCAACGTCGAGACGGTGATGCGCGGGCAGCGGCCCGCGGTGCGGCGCCTGCTCGCCGCGTTCGCCGCCGGCGGCCACGTGCTGATCGAGGACAACCCCGGCACCGGCAAGACCACGCTCGCCAAGGCGCTCGCCGCGTCGATCGGCGCGAAGTTCTCGCGCGTGCAGTTCACGCCGGACCTGCTGCCCTCGGACATCGTCGGCGTGTCGGTGTTCAACCAGAAGGAACAGCAGTTCGAGTTCCGGCCCGGGCCGGTGTTCACCGCGATCCTGCTCGCCGACGAGGTGAACCGCGCGTCGCCGCGCACCCAGTCGGCGCTGCTGGAAGTGATGGCCGAGGGGCAGGTCACGATCGAGGGCCGCACGCACGCGATGGACCCGCTGTTCTTCGTCGTCGCGACGCAGAACCCGGTGGAGTTCCGCGGCACCTACCCGCTGCCCGAGGCGCAGATGGACCGCTTCGCGCTCTGCATGTCGCTCGGCTACGTCGACGCCGACACCGAGGTCGCGGTGCTGACCGCGCAGGAGCGCGGCCACCCGCTCGCGGAAGCGAAGGCCGTGGTCACCGTGGACGAGATGTCGCGCCTGAAGGCGCGCGTGCGCGAGGTGCGCCTCGCCGACGAGCTGAAGCACTACATCGTCGAGCTGGTGCGGCGCACGCGCTCGCTGCCGCAGGTGCTGCTCGGCTGCGGGCCGCGCGCATCCATCGCGCTCACGCACACCGCGAAGGCGCTCGCGCTCTTCGACGGCGACGACTTCGTGCGCCCGGAGCACGTGCAGGAGCTCGCGGTGCCGGTGATCGCGCACCGCCTCGTGCTCGACCCGCAGGCGAAGTTCTCCGGCGTCACCGCGGCCGGGCTGGTGGCCGAGCTGCTGAAGGACGTCCCGGTTCCGGCCTGACGCGGCCCGCGTGAAGCGCCTCGTCTACCTGCTCATCCGGCTGGTCGGCACGGTCGACCGCTGGGCGCGCGACCGCCTGACCATGGCGGGCTGGGTGGCGCTCACCACCGCGATGGTCGCCGCCGTCTCCGGCGTCGACACCCACCAGACGGTCACCTACCGCGCGTTTACCTTCCTCGTCGCGCTGGTGCTGCTTGCGTGGCTCGCGAGCCTCGCGTTCCGCGCGCGCGTGGTCGCGACGCGGGAACTTCCGCCCTACGTCACCGCGGGGGAGCCCTTCACCTACCGCGTGACGCTCGAGAACCGCGGCGGCAAGCCGGTGGACGGCGCGACGCTGAAGGAGCGCTTCGCCGACCCGCGCCCCGGCTACGACGAGTGGCTCGCCACGCCCGAGCCCGGCGAGGGCCGGCGCAACTGGTTCGACCGCCGCACCGGCTACTTCCGCTGGCGCTGGCTGATCGAGCGACGCCTGCCGAGCCCGCCCGAGGAGGCACCGCTGCCGCCGCTTGCGCCGGGCCGGCGCGAGACCGTGAAGCTCACGCTGCGCGCGCGGCGCCGCGGGCGCCTCGCGATGGACGGCTTCACGCTCGCGCGCACCGACCCGCTCGGCCTCGTGCGCGGGCTCGCGCGCATCGCGGCGCCGGCGAAGGTGATCGCGCTGCCGAAGCGCTACCGCATCCCCTCACTCGCGCTGCCGGGCAACCGCAAGTTCCAGCAGGGCGGCGTCACGCTCGCGGCGTCGATCGGCGACTCCGAGGAGTTCCTCGCGCTGCGCGACTACCGCCCGGGCGACCCGCTGCAGCGCGTGCACTGGAAGAGCTTCGCGCGCGTCGGCGTGCCGATCGTGAAGGAGATGCAGGACGAGTTCTTCGAGCGCCATGCGCTGATCCTCGACACCGCGCGCGCGCAGGGCGAGGACGCGGTCTTCGAGGACGCGGTGGCGATCGCCGCGTCGTTCGTCTACACCATCGACACGCTCGAATGCCTGCTCGACCTGCTCTTCGTCGGCGGCGAGGTGAAGTCGTACACCGCGGGCCGCGGCCAGCTGCAGGCGGCGCACATGCTGGAGATCCTCGCCGGGCTCGCGCCGAGCCGTCCTTCGGAATTCGACGCGCTCGCGCGCGCCGTGGTCGGCCGGCGCGGCGCGCTGACCTCGTGCATCCTCGTGCTGGTGCAGTGGGACGATGCGCGCCGCAAGCTCGTGGAGGCGCTCGCGGGCGGCGGGCTGGAGGTGCGCGCGATCCTCGTCTGCGACGCCAAGCCCGAGGGCCTGCCGCCGCAGTTGCTCGCGGTGCATCCCGGCCGCATCGAGGAAGGGCTCGCGAGGCTCGCATGACGCTGCCCGCCTACATCGTCGGCGCCGCACTCGCGTTCTGGGGCTGGGAGACCGGCAACCTCGCGATCGGCATCGCGCTCGCGCTGCTCGCCGAGGGCTTCCGGCGCTACGAGGCGCGCTTCGACCTCGAGCCGCAGCGCTACGAGCGGTTGTCGGACCTCTGCACCGTGGCCTTCGTCGCGCTGGTCGGCGTGATGGCGGCGAACCGCGGCCTGCCGCACGGCATCCTCGCCGGGTTCCAGTTCGTGCCGGCGACGCTGATGCCGATCCTCGTCGCGCAGTACGCCTCGACGCCGCGGCGCATCCGGCTCTCCGCGCTCTTTCGCTACCTGCGCAAGCAGAAGCAGCGCGACCCTTCCACCGAGGACCCGTGGATCGACCTCGGCCCGGCCTTCCTCGCCACGACGCTGCTCGCGGCGGGCGTCGCCAACCAGCGCGGGCCGAACTACTACCTGGCGATCCTCGTCTTCGCGGCGTGGGCGCTGTGGGCGCGCCGCCCCGCGCACGCGCGGCCGTGGGCCTGGGTCGGGCTGGTCGCGCTGGCCGGCACGCTCGGCTACGCCGGCCACGTCGGCCTGAACCGCCTGCAGGAGGCGCTCGAGGACTTCGTCTCCGAGTGGCAGCTGCGCCAGAGCACCGACCCGTCGCGCGCCTCCACCGACATGGGGTCCCTCGGCCGGTTGAAGCAGCAGGACGCGATCCTCGCGCGCGTCTACGCGCCGCGCGGCGACGGCGCCGGCTTCCGGCTGCTGCATCGCGCGAGCTTCAACGTCTTCGCCGCCAACGCGTGGCAGGTTCGCAACGCGCCGCTCGCGCCGCTGCAGCCCGAGGCCGACGGTTCGACGTGGACGCTCGCTGCGGGCGAAGCGCCGCGCTCGCTGCAGGTCGTGGCGAAGACCGACGCCGGCCGTGCGATGCTGCCGCTGCCCGCCGGCGCACGGCGCGTGGCGGACCTGCCGACGCCGTCGCTGCGCGCGAACGAGTTCGGCGCCACGCTCGTGGAGGTGCCGGCGCCGTGGGTGCGCTACGAAGTGCGCTACGCCGACGGCATGGCCGGCTACGGCGCGCCGGCGAACGACGACGTCGCGCTGCCGGGCTCGGAACGCGCGACGATCGAACGCGTCGCCGCGTCGCTCGGCCTCGCCGGGCTCGCCCCCGCCGCGGCGGTGGCGCGCGTGCAGGCGCACCTCGCCGGGTTCCGCTACTCGACGTTCCGCGAGGGCGCGATCCCGCGCGATCGCACCGCGCTCGCGGACTTCCTCGAGCATTCGCGCGCCGGGCACTGCGAGTACTTCGCCGCCGCCGCTGCGCTGCTCCTGCGTGCCGCCGGCGTGCCGACGCGCTACGCCACCGGCTTCGCGGTGCTGGAGTACAGCGACCTCGAGGGCGCATGGCTCGTGCGCGCGAGGCACGCGCACGCCTGGACGCGCGCCTGGGTCGACGGCCGCTGGGTGGACCTAGACCCGACGCCGCCGTCGTGGTTCGAGGAAGAAGCGCGGCAGGCGCCGTTCTGGCAGCCGCTCGCCGACCTCTTGCGCTGGGGCACGTACCGCTGGTCGCAGCGCTCGGGCGGCGGGATGAGCGACGGCTGGTACGCGGTGGTGGCGATCCTCTTCGTCATCCTCGCGTGGCGCATCGTGAAGGGGCGACGGACCGCGCAGGCCGCGGCAGCCGCCGCCGCAGCGCGCGCACCGCGCGAGTGGCCGGGCGCGGACTCGGAGTTCTACGCGCTGGAGCGGGCGATCGCGGCGCTGCATGGGGCGCGTGCGCCCGGGGAGACGTTCTCGGCGTGGCTCGAGCGCGTTCACCCCGACCCGACGCTCGCGCACGCGGCGGGCGAGGCCCTGGCGCTGCACTATCGATGCCGCTTCGATGCGCAGGCAGCCGCGGCCGACACCCGCGCCCGATTGCGCGCCTGCGTGGACACCGCGCTGCGCCGGCTCTCCGCCGCGGGAGCGGCAGCCTCTGCCTCGGCTCGGGACCCCTGATACCTCGGACCCCGAGTCCCGAATTTCAGCCTACGCAGGTTCAATCGGGTGCGCCGCCAGTCGAACCCCCAGTGCCCGGGCGACCTTTACCACGGTATCGAATCGCGGCTTCGCGCCGGGCGCGAGCGCCTTGTAGAGACTCTCGCGACCGAGGCCTGCGTCCCTCGCGACCTGTGCCATGCCGCGTGCCCGTGCGACGTCCGCGAGCGCGAGGAGCAGGAGATCGGGGTCGTCGGCCTCCAGCACCGCGTTCATGTACTCCGCGACCGCCTCGTCGTCGACGAGGTACTTCGCGGCGTCGAACGCGACGAGCCGGGGTGGAAGGGGGCGGGCTTTCGACTTCTTCATGGCTGCAACTCCAGTTCCTCGAGGATTCGCTGCGCTCTCCGGATATCGCGCTCCTGGGACGACTTGTCGCCTCCGGCGAGCACCACGATCACGACGTTCGCCCTGCGCGTGAAGTACAAGCGGTAGCCCGGGCCGAAATCCACTCGCATTTCCGCGAGGCGTCCTCCGATCGCCTTCCAGTCACCGAGGTTTCCGGCCTCCGCCTGCCTCAGGCGAGCGGCGATGCGGACCTGCGCCTTGCGGTCCTTCAGGCCATCGAGCCACGCCTCGAATTCGGACGTTAGCCGGACCTGAAGCACGCGCCCAGTGTATCCATATGGATACGATCGTCAAGCCGCACCACAGTCAACGTTCCCTGGCTGCCTCGTGGAACGCCTTTCGCACGGGCGACAACAGGTACTCCAGCACCGTACGCGTTCCCAGATGGATCTCCGCCGCCACCTGCATGCCGGGCGCGAGCCGGTAGCGCACGCCGTCCGCGACCAGCGCATCGCGATCAAGGTCGACAAGCGTGCGGTAGGCGAGCGGCATCGGTGCGGCCTTCGCCACAGGGCCGCCCGCGGCAGCCGGCGACGGACCCTGCTCGGTCGCATCGGCGCTGAGGTGCGCGACCCGGCCCTCGACCATGCCGTACTTCTGAAACGCGAAGGCGGCGAACTTCATCCTCACCGGCTGCGCCTCGCGCACGAAGCCGATGTCGTCGTTCCTGACCCAGACCTCGGCACGAAGGCGCTCTTCCTGCGGCACCAGCGTCATCAGGATGGTGCCCGGACTCGCGACGGTGCCCACGGTGTGCGTGGCGAGGTCCTTGACCAGCCCGTCCTGCGGCGCACGCAGGTCGAGGTAGCCATGGCGATGCTCCTGCTTGGCGAGGTCCTGCGACGCCTTCTCGAGCTGGTTGACGACATCGAAGCGCTCCGTGCGCAGGTTGCGCGCGTAGTCCGCGGCGATCTGGCCGATACGGATCTCCTGCTGCGCGATGGCGGCGCGCGCTGCCGCGATCACCGCCTCCTGCGCCGCGAGGTCCTGCTCCTTCTCGATGCGCTCGCGCTGCTTGTCGGTCGCCATCAGGCGGCCGGCAAAGCCGTCCCGTTCCAGCTTGGCGAAGGCCGCCTCCTGCTCGCGATAGTGTGGCAGGACCTCGACGAGCTTGCGTCGTATGGCCTCGGCGGCGGAAAGGTCGCTCTTCGCCTTCTCGAGCGTCGCCCGCTCCTGCGCCAGCGCGTTCTCGTGCGCGCGCCGGTTGGCTTCGTACTGCGCCAGCACCTGCGCGAAAAGATCCGGCGGATCGTCGGCGCGCCGCGCGAACGGCATCGCGGCGAGCTGCGCATCGATGCGCCGAACGGCGAGCCGCTTGGCGTGGTAGTCCGCGGTGAGGGTCCGCAAGTCGGATTGCGACAAGGCGGCGTCCATGCGCATCAGGACCTGCCCGGTCCGCACGCGCTCGCCTTCGCGCACGAGGATCTCCTTCACCACGCCGGCGTCGGCGGGCTGGACGATCTTCAGGTAGCTCGCGGGGACCAGGCGCCCCTCGGCGACCGCGACGATGTCGAGTTGCGCGATCGCCGCCCACGCAAGCAATGCGGCGAGGAAGGCGAGCGCGACCCACAGCGAACGCCGCCCGAGCGGGCTCGGCGGCGTCGATTCCAGCCGCACGATCGCGGGCCGGAAGTCGTGCGGATCGGCCCGGATCCGCTCGCCGATGCGCAGCAACGCCGATTCGAGGCGCGACGCGGGGGAAGGCATCAGAGGCGGCGGAATCCTTCGGCGAGCCCGGCGAAGGCGTCCATGCCGCCGGCCGCACCGTGCCGCCCGGTCGAGCCCGCATGGCCCCAGCCATGGCTGCCATCCCCGTCCGAGAAGCGCGGGCGCCAGCCCGGGGAGGCATCGTGGCCGTGCGCGGATTCGTCCTCGGCGGCAAGACCCGCGACGCGTTCCTGCACGTCCTTCCAGCCGTTCGCGATCTGCGCCGGGGTCATCGCTCCGTACCCGCCCCCGGACTCGCGCGCGAGGTAGGCGGCCAGCGCGGTGAAGTCGAACGCCGCACCGCGCGCGAGACGCGCCGTGATCGCGTCGTGCACCGCGTCGCCGCGGCCGGCGCCGTGCCCGTGATCCCGGTGATGACCTCCGTCGTGCCGGTCTCCGGCGAAGCCGCGCGGCTCATTCCCATGGTCCGAGCCGCGAAACGCCGGACCGCAGTCGGCACCCCCATCGTCGTCGCGGCCATGGTCGCCGTGCGATCCGGCGCGATCGCGGATCGCCGTCTCGTCCCACGTGGTGCCGTCGGCGAACTCGACACGCTCCACGCGCCTTGCCGCCGAGGCGAACCAGTCCTCCACGGTGACGCGGCCGTTGCGTCCGGCATCGAGCACAAGGTCGTGCCCGTGGCGCCGCACGCTTACCGCCGTCGGCGCGATACCTGCACCGAAGCGCAGCACGTCGACGCCGCCGGAATCCTCGATCACGTCGTCGCCGCCATCCACCGCATGCACATAGAGGTCGTTGCCCGACCCGCCGCGCAGCTGGTCGTCGCCGGCGCCGCCATCGAGCACGTCGTTGCCGGATCCGCCCTCCAGCAGGTCGTCGCCGCGATCGTCGAGCAGCAGGTCGTCCCCGCCCTCGCCGCGCAGGCGGTTGTCCCCGCGGTTCCCGACGAGGACGTTGTCCGCCGCATTGCCCTTCGCCTCGAGGTCGCTACGCCCGAGCAGGTGCAGCTCCTCGACGTTCACCGGCAGCACGAAGCTCGCCTCGGCATGCACGGTGTCGTAGCCCTCGCCCGGGTTCTCGATCACCTGGTCGGCACCGCCGCAGCCCGCGTCGACGAAGTACGTATCGTCGCCCGGCCCTGCGGACATCCGGTCGCGCCCGTCGCGCCCGTCGATGAGGTCGTCGCCGAGGCCGCCGGCGAGCACGTCGTCGCCGTCCGTGCCGATCACCGTCAGGCCGCCATCCGAGGCGGCGACATCGAGCGTGAACGTATCGGTCGCGCTCGCCCCCGCCGTATCCGTGGCGGTTACCCGGAGAGCCAGAGCACCGGCCTCGGTCGCGACGCTCGACAGCGTGCGAGTCGCCGCATCGAATGCCAGCCAGCCCGGCAGCGCCGAGCCGTCCTCCCGGGAGACGGAATAGGTGAGCGTATCCCCGGGATCGACATCGCCGAACGCGGTCGCCGGCAGGGTGTACGAGAGCGCCGTCCCGGCGGTCGACTGCAGGTCCCCGAGCGCCGTCGCGAGGAACGGTGCATCGTTGGTATTCAGCACGTCGAGCGTGAACTCCGAATCGGCGCTCGCGCCGGCGGCGTCGGTCGCGGTCACGCGAAGGCGCACGGAACCGACGTGCTCGTTGCCGGGCGTGCCCGCGAACGTGCGCGTGGCGGCGTCGAACGACAGCCAGGCCGGCAACACACCGCCGCTGGCGAGGCTTGCCGACAGCACCATCGCATCGCCGAGGTCCACGTCCGCGAACGCCTCCGCGGGCAACGCGAGCACGAGGGCCTCGTCCTCCAGGGCGATCGCATCCGCGAGCGCCCGCGACGCAACCGGCGCGTCGTTGGTGTTCGCCACCGACAGAGGGAACTCCGCGGCGACCGCGACGCCCGCCCGGTCTACCGAGGTGACGCGGACCACCATGTCGCCGACATCTGCATTGGCCGGCGTCCCGGAGAACGCGAGCGTATCCGGATCGAAGGACAGCCATTCCGGGAGCGGCGACCCGTCGGAGCGCGTCGCGAAGTAGACCAGCGCGTCGCCGTCGTCGCCGTCGGTGATCGTGCCGTCCGGCAACGCGAAATGGAAAGCGGCATCCTCGGTCGCGACCTGCGCGCCCGGCGCGACGTCGACCAACGGCGCGTCGTTCACGTTCACCACCGCGATCGCGAACACATGGTGCGCCTGCACGCCCGCCTCGTCGGTCGCGGTGACCCGCACGTCCACGACGCCGACGTCTTCGTTGCCGGGCGTACCCTCGAACGTGCCGCTCGCGGCGTCGAACGACAGCCACGACGGCAATGCACCGCCGCCGGCGAGGCTCGCCGACAGCTTGAGGGCGTCGCCGACATCGGCATCGACGAACATCCGGGCGGGGATCGACAGAGCAAAGGGTGCATCTTCCTGCACGAGGACGTCCGGTATCGCGATGGCCAGCGCCGGTGCGTCGTTCGCGTTCGCCACCGTCAGCGTGAAGGTCTGCGTCGCCGATGCGCCGAACGCGTCCGTCGCCGTGACCCGAACATCGAACGCGCCGACGTCGGCATTCTCGGGCGTGCCGGAGAACGACCGCGTCGCGGGATCGAACCCGAGCCAGGACGGCAGCGCCGCACCGCCGGCAAGCGTCGCCGACCAGGCCAGGGCCCCGTCGTCGGAAAACGCTCCGGCGGGCAGCACGAACGAGAACGGCTGGTCCTCTTGCGCGCCCGCATCCGGGATCGACGCGGCCATGGTGGGGATCGTGTTCAGTGCGGCGTCGATCGACAGGCGCGTGCCGTCGGCGAACGCGATCTCCGAGATCGCGGGCGAAGCGCGATCGAAGTCCTCGACGACGACCTCGTCGCCCGGGCCATACGCGATCGTCAGCGTGTCGCCTTCGAGCGAGAACGCGAGGTCTTCGGGGCCGACGCCGTCTCCGAATGCGATCGTGTTCTGCTCCGCGGTCGTGGCCGCATCGCGCAGCGTGTCGCGACCGTCGCCGCGCTGGAATACGTACAGGTCCGACCCCGCGCCGCCGACGAGCAGATCGTCGCCGGCACCGCCGGTGAGGGTATCGTCGCCGGCGCCCGAACGAAGCTCGTCGTTCGCCTCGAAGCCGTAGAGGCGATCCGCGATATCCGTCCCGGCGAGCGCGTCGTCGCCGGTGTCGCCCTGCACGACGAAGGTGCTCGACACCAGTTCCTGCCAGCCGACCGTGGTGCCGTCGGCGAACACGAAGGTGCCGACGGCGTGCTCGCCCAGCAATGCGTTCGCCGGGTCGAAGCCGAGGATGCGCACCCGGTCCCCGCCGCCGAGGTCGATCACCAGCGCACCGGGGAATCCGGGCGCCGGGGGCTCGAAGCGCAGGCTGTTACGCAGCCCGTCGAACGTGATCCCCGGCCCGAAGCCGAGCGCATTGCCCGGCGCCGTCGAACGCTCGTCGGCGATCGTCAGCACGCCGTCGCCGCGGTCGTAGCGATAGTAGTCGTCGCCCGCGCCGCCATCGAGGAAGTCCCCGCCGGGACCGGCATCGATCACGTCGTCGCCGTCGCCGGCGAAGATGCGCTCGCGCAGCGATCCGCCCTCGATGACGTCGTCGTCGCCGGTGCCGTCGCGACGCACCCCGCGATCGAGCAGCTCGGCGAACGTCAGGCGCGTCCCGTTCGCGAACTCGACCGACCCGATGGCGGGACGCTCGAGGGGCCGGGCCGGGTCGAACCCTTCGAGATGCACCGTGCCGGGCGCGGACTCGTGCGAGAGGACCAGCGTGCGCGACGCCGCGTTCCAGGCGAGCACGACGCCCTGCGGCGTCCATGCGGCATCCGCGAACGCCAGCACGTTCGTGCCGGCCGCATCCGAGACGGTCAGCGTGCCTGCCGCGAAGACGTAGCGGTCGTCGCCCGCTCCGCCCGCCGCGCGATCCGTGCCGCCCAGCCCCGCGAAGGTATCGGCGCCCGCGCCGCCGACGAGCATGTCGTCACCGGCGCTGCCGCGGATCTCGATGCCGCCGTCGACGATGGCTGCGAGCGACACCTGCGTGCCGTTCGCGAAACGGATCGTGTCGAAAGGCAGCGGCCGCGCAAGATCGCCCAGGGCGACGTCCGGCGTGACGATCGCGTCGCCGCCCGGGCCGTAGCGGACGACGAGCGAACCCGCATCCATCGACACGGACAACGACGCGGGGTCGACGCCCGATGCGAAGCTCACCGTGTTCGCACCGAGGCCGGATTCGCGATCGACAAGCACGTCGATGCCGTCGCCCACGTCGAACCGGTAGGTGTCCGCGCCTTCGCCGCCGTCGAGCCGGTCGTTTCCGGGTCCGCCCTGCAGCGCGTCCGCGCCTTCGAAGCCGGAGATGCGATCGACGAGGGCCGTGCCCTCCAGCGGATCCGCGCCCTCGCCGCCCTCGAGGGTGAATCCGCGCTCCAGCAGTGCGGCGCTGTCGTGGGACGAGCCGTCCTCGTCGAAGCGCCATTCGGCGATCGCGAGGCTCCCGAGCGGATCCGCGGGGTCGAATCCCGCCACCCGGATCGTGTCGCCGGGCGCCGCCGTCCGCACGACGAGCTCGGCCCCTTCGCGCGACAGCACGAGTTCGTCGAACAGGATCCCGGGCCCGAAGCGCAGGGCATTCGCACCGGCGTCCTCGATCGACAACTCCCCGTCGCCACGCTCGTAGACGTAGGTGTCGAAACCTTCCCCGCCGCGCGCGATGTCGTCGCCAACCCCGCCCGCGAGAACGTCGTCGCCGCTGCCTCCCTCCAGCAGGTCGTCGCCGGACCCGCCCTCGAGCAGGTCTGCGCCTGCGCCACCGGCCAGGGCATCCGCACCTCCGCCGCCCGCGACCAGGTCGTCGCCGGCGCCTGCCGAGACCACGTCGTCGCCGTCGCCTGCGTCGATCTCGTCGTCCTCCGCACCCCCCACGAGCGCGTCGCCGCCTGCGCTCGGTGCGTTGGCTGCAACGAACGCCTCCTCGAACAGGCTGCCCGTCTGCGCGTAGGCGATCGCGACGTCGCCGCCCGCCGGCGCGACACGGCCGGTGATTTCGAACGCGTCGAGCCCCGTGGCCGCGAGCCCGAGCGGTCGGTCGGCGTCGGCCGCGGCAAGCCGTGCACGCCGGGCATCGACGAAGGCCTCGAGATCGAACACGCGCACGGCGCCGTCCACGTCGACGAATTGCAGCCGGTGCAACTCCCGTCCGGGGAGCGCGGACCCGGGCGCGGCGGGATCGTCCCACTGCACGACGGCATGCCCCTCTTCGACGGCGAAATGCAGGCGCCCCGCGGCATCGAGCCACGCCGAGGTCGCATCCGGCCCCGCGAGGACGCCGAGCGAAAGCGTGTCCGTGCCCGAGCCGTCGCCGATGCTGTCGATGACGTCGAAGCCTTCGTATGCGTCGAATGCGTAGACGTCGCTGCCCGCGCCGCCGGCAACCCAGTCGTCGCCCGCCCCGCCCGCGAGAAGGTCGTCGCCCTCTCCACCGAGGAGCAGGTCGTCCCCGGCGCCGGCCTCGAGCCGGTCGTCGCCCGCGCCGCCATCGAGGCGATCGTCGCCTGCCATCGCGGCGATGCCGTCGTCGTCGGCACCACCGGCAATCGCGTCGGCGGCGGCGCTGCCGGCAAGGCGGTCGGCACCGGCCGTGCCCACCTGCTCGCCGACGACCCCGTCGCCGGCCAGATCGACCAGTTCCTGCAGTGTCAGGCTGACGCCGCCCGCGAACTCCACGCGCTCGACGCCGACGCCCTCGAGCGAGTCACCGCCGTCGAGCAGCACGCCGTTGTCGCCCCACCAGCCGATCGCGACGCGCCCGCCGGTGACCTGCACCGAGACATCCTCCAGGGCCACGCCGATGCTCACCGCATCGTCGGCCGGGGCACTTATGCCGGCGTCGAGCCACGCCTGCAACGCGAGCAGCGCGGCCCTGGCCTCGCCCGCGGGCACGCCGTTGCGGAACGCGACCAGCGGGGCCAGCAGATCTTCCGGCAATCCCACCACCCAGCCGCCATCGGTCTGGCGATGCCACGTCGAATCGACGAAGTTCTGGTCGTCGGCGTATTCCTCGAGCGCGGCAAGCTGCGAGCGCGCCGCCTGCACCGCCTCCGGGAAATCGTCGCCGTGGGTGACGGTCACCTCTTCGTTCAGCCAGGCTTCCAGCGCGTGGAGCGCCGCCAGCGCGTCCTCGTTCGAGGCGCCGAAGCGCAGCGCGACCAGCGGATCGAGGATCGCGTCGGGAATCTCGCCCGGCCATGCGCTGTCGCCATCGATGCTGGCCTGGTACCAGAAGTCGGTGGCGTACGCTTCGGCGCCGTCCTGGCCGATCTCCGGGAGCTGGTCTTGCAGCGCGGTCCAGGCCTCGTCGAAATCGTCGCGGCGCGGGTGCCCCTGCACGTCGCCTCCCGCGACGATGATGTCGAACCCGTCCTCCTCGGCGACGAGGTACGTGTTCGCGCCCGATCCACCCTCGAGGCGGTCGTCGCCGGCCCCGCCCACGAGGATGTCGTCGCCCCCGCCGCCTTCGATCGCGTCATCGCCCGCGCCGCCGTAGACGACATCGTCGCCTTCGAGGGCCAGGATCTCGTTGTCGAGGTCGTTGCCGTCGATGCGTTCGCTCGCTTCCGTACCGAAGATCGCACCGGCGCCGAAGCTGCGATCCACGCGCGCGAGGATGGCCTCGCGCGAGAGGCGGGTACCGTCGGCGAACTCGATGCGCTCGATCGCGTGCGGCATCACCCCGTCCGCGAGCGGCTCGAACAGGCCCGAGAGCACGCGCACCTCGCCGCCCCCGGCGAACGAGAGCACGAGGTCGGCGCCGTCGGAGTCGAACGCCACGTCGGCCAGCGCGATGCCCTCGCCGAACACGATGGCATCGTTCTCGCCGCCGGCGTCGAACACCACGTCGGCGCCGTCGCCCGGCGCGTAGGCGTAGCGGTCGTCTCCGCCGCCGCCCGCAAGCACGTCGTCGCCGCCGCTGCCGACCACCTGGTCGGCGCGGTCGTCGTACCCCGCGAGTACGTCGTCGCCGTCCCCGCCCCGCACGGCGCGTGCGCGGATTTCGTCGAAGTCCCACACCGAGCCATCGGCGAAGCGCACCGCGACCGGCGCATCGCCGGCGACGCGCAGCACGTCGGCCCCGCCCGCCAGCACGAACGCGACGCCGCCCTCGACCCGCCGCACCGCGACGTCATCCGGCGATACCCCGGCCTTGAATTCGACCGTGTCCTGCACGCCTGGCCCGGCGAAGAACACGTCGTGGCCGTCGCCATGCCCGAAGCGCAAGGTGTCGGCGCCGCCTGCGCCGGAAGCGACGTCGTCGCCCGCGCCCGGATCGAGCACGTCGTCGCCGTCGCCGCCCTCGAGCACGTCGTCGCCGCCCAGGCCCGCCAGCAGGTCTCCGGTCGCGTAGCCTACGAGTCGCTCGGCAGCCTCGGTGCCGACGAGCACCTCGTCGCGGATGCGCTCCGCGTCCCAGCGCGTGCCGTCGGCGAACTCGATGAACTCGACCCGGTACGGGTGCTCGATGCGCACGCCATCCCAGGCACCCACGTAGTCCGCGAACCACTGCCGCACGCGCAGCGAGTCGCCCGAGGCCGGGAGCCGCAGCAGCAGGTCGGAGCCCTCGCGCGAGAGCTTCACGTCCCCCGGGGAAAGCCCCGGGGCGAGCCGCACGACGTCGCTCGAGTCCGCACGCGCGTTGGGGAGTGCGACGACGTCGTGGCCGTAGCCCGGACCGAAGAGGATCGTCACGTCGCCCGCCAGCTCCGACGGGCGCCCGTAGCGCAGGAGTTCTTCCTCGCGCTCGAACTCGAAGTGCCCGATGCGGTCGTTCCCCGCGCCCGGATCGACACGGTCGCTGCCGGCGTCGCCGACGCGGATGCGGTCGTCGCCCGCGCCGGCATCGATCGCGTCCGCGCCTTCGCCGCCACGGATGAAGTCGTCGCCGTCGCCGCCGACGATGGTGTCATCGCCGTCGAGGCCGTACAGCGTGTCGGCGCCAGCCTCGCCGAGCACAAGGTCGCGGCCATACCCGGCCGAGATCACGTCGGCGCCATCGGTGCCGCGCCAGACCACGCGGTCGTGAAGGTCCCCCGCGGTCCAGACCGTGCCGTCGGCGAACTCGACCCGCCCCACGGACGAGAAGCGCACCATGCCGTTCTGCTGGTACGCCCCCATGAAGGCCTCCAGCGTGACGGAGGACGACGGGTCGCCGGCGATCTCCAGCCTCGCGCTCGCCGCTCCCCAGTGCCCCGGCGGCACGCTGCGATCGGCGACGACCGTCACGTCGCCGGGCGCGATTCCGGGCGCGAAGCGCAGCACATCGTCGATCGCCACGGGCGGGACGATCGGTTCGCCATTCGGGCCAAGGAGATCCGGCCAGCGCGAGGCGAGCACGTTCGAACCGGCGACGACGTCGTGCCCGTCGCCGCGCCCGAACACGAACACGTCGGCGCCGAGGGAGTAGTCGGTGCGCTGCAGCGGCTCCTCGATCCGGTCGTTGCCCTTGCCCCCGATGTACACGTCGGACCCATGTCCGCCGGCGAGCACGTCATCACCGTCGCCGCCCAGCAGCACATCGTCGGATCGACCGCCTTCCAGGCGGTCGTTGCCCTCGCCGCCGTCGAGCGTGTTGACCTCGGTTTCGAACGCGCTTCCGGCGTCGCGCAACCGGTCGTCGCCGGCGCCGCCCAGCAGGATGTCGCTGCCCTCGCCACCGGTGATCACGTCGTCGCCTTCGCCGCCGTCGAGCCGATCGGCGAGCGAGCCGCCCGCGATGGCGTCGTTGCCCTCGCGCCCGCGCACCTGCGTAGCCCATCCGTCGTACGCCAGGAGGCTGTCGTCGCCGGGCGTACCCTCGAGCGTCACGCGCGCCACGTCCGCCACCGGGAGTACGGTGCCGTCGGCGAACGCCAGCCGCTCGATGGCGAAGGCGCCGCCGACGGCGAAGTGGTCCTTCACCGTGATGCGGTCCGTCGACCCCGCGAGCCGTATCACGAGGTCCTGACCCTCGTTGGTCGCGGAGACATCCCCGGGCCGCACGCCGGGCTTGAAGAGGATGGTGTCCGCACCCGTGCCGAACGCACCCGCGTCGATGATCGTGTCCGCGCCGTCGCCGTAGCCGAAGCGGTAGGTGTCCGCGCCGCTCGCGGGGAAGAACGCCTTCGACTCGATCGTGTCGTCCCCCGCACCGCCGTCGATCACGTCGTCGCCCGCGCCGGGGCGGACGAGGTCGTTGCCCTCGCCGCCGGCGATAACGTCGTTGCCGCCGAGCGCGTCGATCGTGTCGTCGCCTGCGAGGCCATCGATGACATCGTTGCCGGCCGTGCCCCACAGAGAATCGGCGTTCGACGTCGCCGCCGCGAGCTCCTGCGGCGTCCAGAGGCTCCCGTCGGAGAACAGCACCTCCTCGATGCCGCCCAGCGACAGGCCGCCCGAACCGAGGCTGCCCCATTCGAAGTCGAGCGTCTCGCCGGTGGCGAGGATCCTGGCTTCCAGCGTGTTCCAGCTCTTCTGCCGGAAGGTCACGTCGTCGCGCCGCAGCCCGCCGCCGAAGAACACGGTGTCGATGCCCGCGCTCTCCTGCAGCCGGTCGTGGCCCGAG